>CADAGX010000001.1 GCA_902787575.1 uncultured Bacteroidales bacterium
GGGTGCGGGAGGAACCTCCGTTCCTCGTTTGCGGGTGCAAAGGTACGCCAACTTTTCCATCTGGCCAAATCTTTCTGCAACTTTTTTCAAACTTTTTTTTCAAGGGACGGAAGGGAATACCTTATATACCTATATAAATATCGCATACGCGTGCGCGTAAAGAGATGCCAAGCCCCGCTCTAAATGCATCACGTAGCGATTTTCCCGCCTCGCAGTGGCATAAAAAATGCGACGCGTCGCATGAGTTGATGCGACACGTCGTGTGAAGCGTTGCGACACGTCGCATGAAGCGTTGCGACGCGTCGCGTGTGAGATTACTTAAATAGTACTTTCTTGCCGTTTACAATGTAGAGGTCTTTGGCCAGCTTAGAGCGGGGCTTTTCATTGCATGTGATATCGGTTCACTTGCCTATGGCGACATCCGTATTGCCAGTAACAGCGGCTTCGTTTCCTCCGCCAAAGACATTACCGCGAATATCAGCGCCCACTACAGACTTTTCAGCGTGGTCGCTGCCCGACACATAGCTGATTGTACTGTCCGTGCCAATATGCACATTCGTGTTGCCTCTTACCTCTGCAGCATTTCCACCGCCGAAGACCGTACCGATGGCACCAATCTTGCCCGACTCGTGTGTCGGCAGAGCGACCGTCGTGCCGTCTGGCATGGTGCGAGTGGTGCCGGCATAAGAGGAAGCAGTAGTTGCTCTTGCGCCCACTATCTCATTGATTTTAACCATCGGATTACCCGTCACGGTGGCACTTGTACCTAAGCCACCGCCGAAGACGCGACCGATGCTCGTAAACGACTTGATATTGACAGTCGGGTCGCTCTTGCCCGAGGGCGTTGAGTAGGCAGCGTTATTTCCGCACCCATACAGCTCGCCGATGGTGATGGGGTTACAGCCCGTCTCCTCGATATTCACCGTGATGGAACCATTGATGTCACCGCCTATGTTGTTGCCACCGAAGACGCGATCGAAGTGTCCACTGGTGATGGTCAGTGACACATCGCTTCCCACATTTGCATTTTTCGCACCGCCGTATATTTCTCTCAGATAAGAGATACAGCCCAGCACGATGTTGCCGCCGCCGGCCATATAAGCTTCGTTGCCACCGCCATAGACCTCATCAATCTCCAGAGGACAACTGCCAACCTCATCAAGGTTCACAGTGGCGCTTGTACGCACGTTACCCAGCGTGTTAGAGCCACCGAAGGCCTTGTGTACGGTACCACCATTGATGACAACCTTTGATGTTCCTGCACCGTATGGTGTTCCACCAGCCAAATAGCCAACGTCTGCACCAGGATTCGGATCCCCGTTGGGAAGGTCATCCTTACCGTTACCACCGCCGAATACATTGCCGATCTCATACGTACCGTTCACCGTCACCTGCGTAGCCGGCACAGAAGCTGCGTTACCGCCACCATAGACATAGCCGATGCTGGTCAGGTCGCAACCGTCAATAAGAACCTCCGTGTATTCGGTTGAAGCATTGGTGGGCTCATAAGCGGCCATATTACCACCGCCATAGACAGCAGCCACCTCATAAACCTGATCGGTCTTCGCAATGGAGTCATCAGCCTTACCTGCTGACACATCATGGCCTGTCCAACCTACGGTTTTCTTCACCCACACCTTGACGTGTCCGAGCGGCGTTCCGTTGATGTTGTTGCAACCGAAGATGTTACCCGTGACGACACTGCCGTTAAGCGTTACCGTGACGTTGCCGCCCACCAAGGCCGCCGTCTCCTCGTTGCCCAAACCGCCACCGAAGACATTGTGTACACTGCCGCCCAAGAGATTTATCACGGTGTTGCCGCCCTCTGTATTGGTATTGGCCAAAGCACCGCCGCCGTAGACATCGCCTTCCACACCGCCGCCGGTAACTTCGATATCCACACCACCCTTCAGGTTCGCCATGCTACCACCGCCAAAGACGTTGCCCTTCACCGTAGAACCGATGATGTAGATGCGCGGGTTGCCGTCCACTGTACCCTTTGTCTTATCTACCGGGTCACCGTAGCCGCCGCCATAGACATCGCCCGATATGTCGCCGTTTGTCAGGTTGATACGCGGGTAGTCCTTGTTGCCTGTTGGAGCCGTATAGGCGGCCTGGTTGCCGCCGCCGAATACATCGCCGACGTACCAGCCGCAGGTCTTATTCTTATTCACATTGATGGTGATAGTGCCATCGATGCTGCCGCTGTTATTATTAGCACCGAACACACGGTTGATGACACCGCCCGTGATGTCGAGGCGAATGTTGCCATCGATGTCTGCCTTGTTGGCTCCGCCATAGACATCGCCGATGCCTTCCAACTCATAGCCGATGCGATTGGTGGCTGACAGCACCTGAGTATCGTCATAGTCGCCCGTGCAACCAATCGTAATCGAACCAGCCTTACTGTTAGCCATGTTACCACCGCCATAGACCTCGCCAATTCTCATGTCGCAGGCAGAAGAGGAACCCTTGGGGTCTTCGTCGCCTTTCTTATCGATATTGATTGCGATAGAACCTGTGATATCACCAGATGCATTGTTTCCACCGAATACCTGACGGATGGTGCCGCCATAGATACCGAGAACGACGTTACCGTTCACGTTAGCTGCCGATACCGAGCCGTTGCCGCCACCGAAGACGGTACCGATGACGTTACCGCCATAGATGGTGACATTCGTGCCGTTCACATTGGCTGCGTTACCGCCGCCATAGACATATTCGATGCGGTTGTCACAGTTGTGGATTTTCACCACAGGCGTGCCGGCGTATGTGGCCTTGTTGCCGCCACCATAGACAGCGTCAAGCGCATATTCGCGGCCGTCGGCAGGAGCGTCGGTGCCATAGATATCTACATACACCGTCGACTGCGGAGCACCGTTCACGTTGTTGCAGCCATAGACTGCACCCGAGCCGTCCTGATGCGTAGCATGAATACCACCACCGTTCACCGTCACCTGTACGGGGCCATAGACATGGGCCGCATAATCGTTTGTGCCGAGACCGCCGCCGTAGAGCGAGCCGTGAATCTTACCTGCATTCATCGTCACGTTAGTCTCGGCATCAGCTGTGCGGCTGTTGTTTCCATTGGTGCGTCCCTGTGCCGAGCCGCCATAGACATCGCCATAGATGGTGACGTGCTTCGTGGCTCCCACGCTCTCGCCGATGGTCATGTTCACAGAACCCAGCACTCGGGTAGCATTACCCAAGCCGCCGCCATGGACATAACCGATATGTTCTGCATCGGCACCCACCTGACCACCGTTGATATACATGGTGACGTCGTTAGCGATATTACCTGTGGCGTTACTACCACCATAGAGGCCACCATTGACCTGACCGCCGGTCATGTAGATATTAACGGTACCACCACGGTTCTGACAAGCACCGCCAAAGACGCCGCCGGTGATGTTAGCTGAATAGGTAGTACCGTTCACACCACCGACCTTGCCATCGACCGTACCGCCTAAGATATAAATGTTCGATGTGGCTTCGGTAAAGCCGTAAGCACCGCCACCATATACACCGCGTTCTACGTAAGCATTGTCGGCAATAGCCACATTCGTGCCTAGAGAAATCTGACCAGAGTTACTAGTCCCGTTGTATCCACAACCTGCGCCAAAGACGTTACCGCCGACACCACGGTTGATGACTGCGTTCGAACCATTACTGTCAATCCTGGCATTTCCACCAACATAAATATGCGTGGCACCATCCAATAGACCGCCATCAGATTGCGTACCATTGGCACCGCCAGCGACCCAACCTCTGATGGTGCCGCCAGTAATGATGTACTTACGTGTACCGCCAGCACCAGCAAAAGCCGCAGCGCCATAGACCGAGCCTCGAATAATGCCACCTCTCATACGGAACGTAAAGCCAGGGGCTGTAGCGGTATGGTTCTCTCCCATGCCTCCTGCGATGTTGGCATACCACTCTCCGCCTTCTATTTCAAGATAGCGATGACCATTATTGTGTGTGTTGGTCACACCAATATAATAACTGTTCTCTGCGGCAGCATTACTCACTGCTACACCTGTCATGAAACTACCGCTCTTTGACCAGACACGGGCCATCTCACCAGTAGAAGACAATCCAAGGTTTCGTCCTTCAGCAGTTAAGAAGCGTCCAGAGAAGGTCAGCTTACTATTGTCTCCTTTTGCTCTGTCGTAATCGCTACCTAGAACCACCCAGTGACGCGTAATGGAAGTAGGATTATTCGTAGTATAGCTGGTAAAGGTGGTATATTGACCGCTCTCTATTCTCAAGCGCTGGTTCATGGCTACTCGTGAGGCAGAACCAACGACAGGAATTTTTGTAGAAGAGGTTACATCCACGCCACGGCCGATGGTCAGGTTCATGCCATAAGCATTGATCCCATCACCATTCTGATACCTGTTCAGATTAATATATTCTATCTTAGAAGCATAGGTTGGCGTGAAGTTGGCGCGATTTGTCTTTCGGTCTGCAAGCGTTGCCGAAGTCGTGCCGTTGGTCGTACCATTAGGATAGAAAGAGGTGTACGTACAGGGAGCACCTAAATTTGAGGTGAGTGATGTCGAACTACCGCCAGAGGTGATGTAGAAGTTACGTTCTACTGAGTTGTAGCCGTTGGAGAATCCGTTGTTATAGATTTCAGCCCTTGCCCACATGGCTTCCAGTTCCACCTTCATCGAGGTGGCATTGTTGGCGTTCGTCTCGCCAGCATCCGAAGGCTGGAAGTAGTACGTGGTCTCGGCATCCACCATATCGTTTACTGCGAGAGCCGTGCCGCCGGTAGAAGCAGTATAGATAGCACCGTCAGTAATGGACTTGATGCGCCACTTGTAGAAGCCTGTGTAGGAGCTGACAGTATAGGTGCCTTCCACCTTGAAGACCTTCAGGTTGCCGCTTTGGGGATCGAGACCAGACTCGTAGATGGTCGAACCGCCGTCATAGCTCAGCGTGAACGAACATTCATTGTTCTTACCGCCGCCGACAACCCACGACAGGGTGACGGTGACACCACTATTGACCGTGAACGTTTCCGTCTTCGTGCTGCCCGATTCCAACTGGTAGTTCTTCGTGGCACTGCCATCACTGAAGTTGACTTGCAGGTGACTGGCCCAGCCGTCGCCGCCGGCATCGTTCATGACCAGTCGCAGCGTTTTCGTTCCGGAATAGGTGGTCACGGCAGGACGAACGTAGAAGGGATTCGGTATCAGCTCGTAGGGGTAGCGGCCGTTGGCATCACGCTCCAGCGTCTTATAATATAAGAAGGTGTGACCTTCTTCGCCGATGCCCACCTTCACGTCGGCAGGCGTCGTGGTCTCTGTAAAGGTGCTGGCAGCAGGAGCAGCGGCATTGGCCGTGCTCAAGTTATCCTCACCATAACCATAGTAGGTGATCTGCACGTTGCGGGGATAGGGCGAGTGCATCTGGTCGGGATAGCCTGTGGGCAGGTCGGCAGAGGCCTGATAGTAGCTCCAGTTGTGATCCTCGTAGTCGTTGAGGGTCACCACGCCGTAGCTGGAAGTTCCCGATGCCACCTTATAGGTGTCATGCGAAATGGCTGAGTTGGTGAAGCCTGTCAGCGTGGCCACGGCCTTAATCTCCTGACCGTTGGTAACGGTGAAGGCTCCCGTATATTGCTTGGTGACCGCACCGACGTTGTCGGGATCGGGTTCACTGCCGTCGGTGGTATAATAGAAGGTCTCAGTGCCTGTGTAACCTTCGATGGAAGCATTGTCGGGATTCGCCGCCAGCGTCACACTACCTCCGTTGGAGATGGTGATGGTCGGGGGCAGCAGCATTGCGCCGCCCACCTTGTAATCGACAGGGTCGGACAGCGAATTGTCGCTGGCACGATAGCTGCGAGCGGTGATGATGGTACCAGGTGTGGTGATGGTGATAGGACCGTCATAGACGCACCAGCCCGGATGGGTGCTGCTCTCAATGTCACCACACGCAGCGCAGGCGGCTGCACCGTCAATCTTATATTCGATGATGGCATTCGATGCCGAGCACTCCATCTGGTAGTTGTTGGTTCCCTCGACGCGGCTGATGACAGGTGCGGGGAAGGGAGGCGACGTGAGGATATGGAACTGGTAGTCCTTCACCTGTACGCCATCAGGTTGTTCCACACCATCAATATACGGAGTGGCTGTCACACGGACGGTAACATAGAGGTCACGGCCCGGGTCTTTCACCAACGCATAAGTGTGCGTAGCATCATCTACTTCGAGGTAGTCCGTGCCGTTCAGCAACTCGTAGGTGATGCGGATATCGTTGCTGGGTGTAGGCTCGGAGGTCATAGGGGTGCTGCTGTTGGCATAGTAGTAGAAGAACTTCACCTCATTACCCACACGATAGTAAGGCAGTCCGTAAGTACCCGTGCCCGTGCCGTCAGGCCCTGTGATGCTGGCATTGATAGTCACCGACTGACCTTTGTTCACCTCTTCTTTCTGCGTCTCATAGTTGGCGGGATAGACGACATTGAGTAGATAGTTGCCGCCACCAAGCTCTTCGACGGGATAGGTCACGGTAAAGAAGTCGTTTTCATATCCATAACCTGCACCTTTCGTGTTATTTCGTTCCCATCTGTTGGTGGTAGTGTTGTAACCAAAGGTGATAAACCAGAATGGATAATTATTTGGGGGCATTGGTACAAGACAACTTTCGCTGAAATAGTATGAGGCATTAATAAGAGTACCTCTGCCATTCACACCTCGAGAGAAGAAATACATGGAGTCAACGGGTGCAAATGTAAGAGACAGATTGTCGCTCCAGGTTCCTGCAAATTCTTCTTCACATCCTTTCGGCCATACTGCCAAGTACCGTCCATTGTTACGGAAACGGATAAATGGCTCGTAATACAAACCTATAGACTTGAGACTCTCATCTGGATTGGCAAAAGGAAGACCTTCCCAAATGACAGAAGATGGGTTAAATGTCGTGGCATCAGCAATGGTTCCACCATTGTTTGCCATGAAGTGAACCGTTGTTCCGTCATCATACATGAATACGTAATTACGTTCACTCATGTCAGTGGTATTAGCTCGACGACGATAAACGTTGGAATTAATGTAGCCGGTCGTAGCTGTCGGTGCCTTCATGGTGATTACCTGAATAAGACGGTCAGCCGGTATGCTTACACCTGTGCTGCCTGTTGTCCATGAACTGCTACTTGAGGTAGGTGTTCCTGGATCGGTTTCATTTTGATCCACATTATAATAGTTGTAATAGAAGGTCACACCATCATCACCGCTACTGAAAGTCACCCTGCCACCGCTGTATTCCGCATGAGGCGTCGCTAACTTCTCTACATTAAAGACGCCCACTTCGGAATCAGTAACACCATCTTTCACGGCAATGGCTTTGATGGTTGCAGCACTGCTCTGCTCGAAGGGACCGGTATAGACATTGCTTGACGTAGTGGGTGTAGAACCATTTGTGGTATAGTAGATGGTGGCTCCCGCTGTCGTGGTGGACAGGGTCACCTGATTGTTCGTATTGTTGAAGCTGAAAGTGGGTGTGGCGCAGACGGCTTTCAGGGTGATGGTCTTGGTGACAGCCGTACCCGTCGTGCCGTTATAGGAAGGGACGCAGCGTAACGTGATGGTCTTATCACCATCTGTCGGAATGCTGTTCACCGTAACCGTACCCGTGTTGCTATCAATGCTGACATAAGATGCTCCTGTACCAGACACCGTCCATGTACAAGTCGGAGTAATGGTCTCTGTGGTTCGAGCTGGAATAAAATGGTCGGCATTGTTGAAATGATAGTTGGTAGAAGCAGAGGTATAGGTACCGCTTGCAGAATAGTCATGTCCCCCAGTCGTTGAAAGTATCTCGTCGCCAGAGAGGGTGACATTGGTGAGGGTGGCTGCAACAGAAGTCGTGGTGACTGAATATGGTATAAAGGCATTTGTGGTACTAGTGCTAATCGTCACTGTATTTCCAGAATTATGCAAGTAACCATTTCCTTGGTCATAAGAGTTGTCATAATGATACAAACTACTTCCATCCGCTCCATACCAATATGCTGAAGCAGTCGTACTAGCAGAAATATTCCAGGTATATGTGTACCACCAATTCCCTGATCGCGTGACTGATGCATTCAAGAAATAATTGGTGTTGTCTTTATTTCTAAGTCGTCTTCTATAATTATTACCAGTTGTCGTGGAAAGCGTATTAGCAGTATTGTTATTTTGATTAATACACGTCCATACACATGTCGCATCAAGCTCTGTCTTTGCTTGTAGGGTAGTCCCATTCATCCCCACATAGTATGTGGTGCCATTATTAGTGTAAGCTATCACATAATCCGCAGCCCACGCTACGCTCCCATTCAGCAATAGTAACGCTACCATTAGGGTGCGAAGGAGGGATAGGGATGTATCTTTAACCATTAAATGAAAACCTTTCTTCATGAAATATATCATATTCTGGATCATATAGCGTATTGGTTATATTGTTTCTGATGCTGGAGGGCCAACGGGAAGGCCCCGAGTGCGCTATAGTTGTGGGCTATAGCGCGTCGGGGCATACGGTGTTGTGTCGGATGCTTATATTCCATTTTTCTTACTTCACGGCTATCTTTGTCTGGTTCACCAGATATACGCCGGCTGCCACGTGTGTCTCCACGACTTCGCCGGGCTGGATGGTGAAGGAGTTGATGACGCTACCGCCCACATTGACGATGCGCACCGTGGTTTCCTCGTTGAGGCCAGACTTGACGATGATACGAGAATGCTTAGACGTAATCTTCAGTTCGCCATCCAGGCTGTCGTCGGGTTCCGACGGACCTTCGTCGTTGCCAAGCGAGCCACGTACCTGATTGAAAGCAATGGAGCGTGCTCCACGGAACTCCTTGACGCCGCCGGGCGCTTTGGTGAAGTATGGACGGAAGGGCACACCGGCCGTAGCGGCAGCAGTCACCTCGTAGCTGCTACCCTCGGCGTTGAGCATATAGGCACCGGCATCCACATCCTTCGTCATGTAGTTGGGCGTGAATACGTAGCCGTCTGCTGTAACCTTGCCTGCAGCAGTTTCGTCATCGCTGACAGCAATGCTTGCGGCGATGGGCGAAGCGAAGGTGATGACCTGCTTACCCAGCTGGTCAATTTCGTCGGCAGAGTTGGCAGCCTGCCAGCCACCACTGAGGTCGAACTCGTAATACGTCGTGCCGGGGAAGCCGATGATGTATGGCTTGGCAGCGGCGGCGTAAGCGTAGTCCTCGTAGGTGCGAGCCGCAGCGTAGTATTGCTGCTGGTAGAGGTCGCCGTTCTTGTCCGGACGTGCTGCAGAGGATTTTCTGTAGTAGTAATCCCAGAGGAACGTGTTGGTGTACGACTTATCCGTCAGGCTGGCGGGGAATCCGCTGGGTGCACTGGTAGGATAGCCGAAGTTGGCCTCGAAGATGTCGTTGTCTGTCGAGGACACTGCACCACCCTCTTTGAACTCGCGGAGCCAGTATTCGTGACCCAGCTTGGTGTCCGTACCGTTCTTGCTCTTCTGGAAGGCGTCGTCGGTCTCGTAGAAGTGCGTGATTTCGCCCTTCTGGTTGGTGCTGACGAGTTCGGCAGAGAACGGCAGGCTGATGCCTTCCCATCCCTTGCGGCGATCTACATACGTATCGGGGCGACGCTGATACCACATACGGTGTCCACTGGCGATGGAGTAAGCAATCGGTGCATTGAAGTCCTGCTTATCCACCAGGAAGTGGTCGCGGTCGGCGGGAGAAGAGAAGCTGTCGGTTCCGGTCTTCACCACGGCGTGTCCGTGGATTATCTGATTCTCTTCGTCCTGAGCAGCCACGCTGCGATAGGTGGCATTGGTCACCTGCGAAGCAAAGTCATACTCTTGCAGATAGTCGAGCACCACGTCGTTGGTCTTGCTGTCGGCCGCATTGGGCTGACCGTCGATGGCCGCGGGCGTATAGACGAGCCAGTTCTTGGTAATTCCTTCGTTGCGGATTGCCGTGAGTCCGTCGTTGTCGAGCATCGGCGGGAAGAAGAGTCCGTCGGCTTGCAGGCCCTGCTTGTAGCCACCTGCCAAGTCACCGTTGGAGCCGGTGAAGTCGACGGCGGTCATGTTGTGGTGAACGAGCGTGTTCGCGTCGTTCTTCTTGTGATCCGCGAAGATGGCAAATGGGTTGTAGTATGCCATATTCATCGACTTGCTCTGGAAGTAAGCCGGAGCACGATATACACGGTTGCTCCGCGTTCCGTCGGGCTGCAGACGATCGCCATCCTTAGTAATATTGGATGGGAAGTCCTGATGCGAACGACCATCTACGTAACCATACGTCAGGTGCTGTCCGAAGAACAGGTAGTCGTCGGGCCAGAGCGGACTGTAATAGGAGCTCTGGTTGTCCATGTCTTCCACCAGACGGATGTTGTCGGACGTCGGAACCGAACCGCCGGCGAACGTGAAGTCTACATTGGAGTAGCGCTTGGAGACGTATTCGTAGTCGAAGGCATTGGTCACTGCATAGGCCTCGTCCTTCACCTTGGGCTTGCCAGTGCCGTCGAGGTCGCGGGTGTCGAGATACTTGTAAGCGTAGCCCGTGGCATCGTTGTGGTCGTAGAAGCGCTTCTGGAGGTAGAAGCCGTTGAGGTCGTAGGTCACCTCGCCATTGTAGAACGACTGCATAGGCTTCTCGGTGGCCACTCCGTGCGTGGCGTCGGGCGTGAAGCTGTAACCGTTCTCGGTGGGATAGTAGCTGTTTACTACCTGCACGAGCTTGCCGTCGTATTTGCCGTCCTCCATGGTGGTGTTTCGTGCCGGGGTGTTGAAGAGCGGCTTGACGTCTGCGGCAGGTGTGCCTGTGGTGTTGATCCAGCAGTTCTCCAAGTAGCCCGTACCGGTTTCCACAATACCGGCGCCGCTGAACGTACCCGTTACGCCGAGGTTATAAACCTCGCCGCAGAGGCTCTGGAAGAGCGAGTTGTTCAGGCCGCTGATGGTGTAGCCGTCGCCGTGCACCGTGCCCTCGAAGCACTGTGTGAACTTGCCCGTAGTGCCATCTTGCGTGGTGGAGCCAATCGGAGTCCAGTTGGTGTACTTCTTCGGCGCGAGGTTGTCGCGGAGAATGAACTCGAGGTTCTTGGTGGCACCAATCTGGTCGCCATTCAGACGGCTGTGGCCATCGAGTTCGCCACCGCTAACGGGAGCCAACGGTTCTCCGTGTTCGTCCTCGTACGGGAGCACCGACAGGTCGAAGAGGTCTTTCAGCATATCCAGCTCGCTCTTTTCTGAGTTGGCATCGATGATGTTGCGGTTGTCGAGATAAATCTTCGGGCCGCGGCCATGCTTCTGAGCGTCTTTGTGGTCGATGAACATGTGGTTCTCCTTGTCGGCCATCACTTCGGCAATGTCGTGATAGTTGCCGATGGTGAAGGGCACGTAGTTGGAGTACGTCTTGCCGAGGTAGGTCTTGGTGTAGTAGGCAATCTGGTAGTCGTCCTGATACCAATATACTCGGGTGTTGTTGTTGACGAACGGCGTGCCGTTGCGGTGCTGTGCGGCATCCTCCTTGTTGGCGAATACTTCCCATCCACTGCTCAGGATTTCGAATGCACCGGTGGTCACCTCGGGCACCTTCATACCGACGGTGGAACCCGGCAGCACGGTGTTGGGCTTCGTGAGCTGTCCAATCTGCGGCACACCGCTCTTGAACGTGAGGTGGATGTTCACGATGTGACGCTCGCTGATGGGATAGATGTTGGTACCCGACTCGTCGCTTTCCTCGTATTCGTAGAGGTAGATGACAGTGATAATCTTCTCCTTGCTGAGGTCGTAGATGTCACTCTCGCGAGATACATAAAGCGTCGAGGTCTCCGTCGGGATGTTACCGATGATGGAGAAAACCAGATGGCCGTTTTCGACCGTCTTGTTCACCAAATCACCGTAAGTACCGGCATCAATGACGATACCCTGCGGCACATCCTGACCGACATTATATGTCTGAGAAGTCGGTGTCTTAATGCCGGCAGTCGTCACAGCATGTCCCTCGCCACGTGCTCCGATGGTATACGGATCGCGGCAGTAGTAGTAATTCACGGTCGTGTAAATCTTACTGAAGCCACGGTCGTCAGTAGTGGGATGGCCTTCTGCGTCCAAGTAAGGATCATCCGTTTCTGAACCAGCCTTTCCGGCAGGGAACGTCAGCACATCGACTTTCGGTTGCTGCTGAACGGGATCCAATGCTTCGTACTGCGCCTTGGTAATCACTTCACCCACAGTGTAAGGCAAGTCTCCGCGGATGAACGACTGATTGACGACATAATATTCACCCGGCGATGTAACGGCAATGGGCGCGTAGTGATACTTCTCGTTAGGTATCTTCTCGTACGCCTCGCGCGACAGCGTGTCGTTGGGGTGAATGGTTACCTCGCGGTTGCTGGCATCGTGATAGCTCATATCACTCGAACCACTATAGACAGCCTGATAGTCGATAGACGTGGTGGGTGAATAGAGCGCCGGATTGAGTGGCGTACAGCCTGCATACTGCGCCGATGCCGTACCGGCTTCGACAGCCGACTGTGTGCTGCCCGGAGCGTAACCATCGTACTGAGGCTTATAGCCGTAATCGCCGCCATAGGTCGGGTCGACCAGCACGTCGAACGCATCGTAGTTGTAGCGGAAGTTGGCACGGTCTTCGGCCGACATGGAGTTCCACGTGTCGAGAGCCTCGTATGCCGTGTTGGGATGATAGAGCTTGCCGCCATAGTTACCTTCCTTCGTACAATAGTATGCACCGGCCACGTATGAACTGTTGTCGACGTAGAAGTCATCCACCTCGGCTGTCGTCCAATCGGTGTGAGCGGCCTGAATCTGATCCTTGATGGCCTGCTCCGACATGATATCGCCGGCATAGAGATAATCCTGATCTGTCAGCTGCAGCGTACTGGTGATGATCTTGGCCGGAACAACATTGACATTTTCCTTGATGGCCGTACCCCAGTCGGATGTGTATTCCGATTGAACAATGGCCACGCCTGCATTGATGGTTCCGTTGTCGAGGTGAATAGCCTGCGTGGTTACCCATGCCTGCTCGAATGTAGCTTGTTCACCCTTCGAGGCCAATGCGGAAGCCGGAAGTGTCTGATAGGTATCGTAAACCGTATTGTTGATGACGTCGTTCTTCTGGTAATACTTCTGTCCATAAACGGCAGCTTCAGAGCCAATCATGTGATAGGTCGGGGCTGGCGTATAGTCGGTCGTCGTGATGGACGTGCCGTCTGCCTTCTCGCCCTTGTTGTATTCATGCTTGCTCACCTTGTCGCCTAAGACTGAGGTCTTGGTGTAGTAGTCGTCCCACACAATCGGGTTGTCGATGTCGAAGGTCAGGGCATAACCTGTGTCGTGGCTGAGGTTGTTGCTCGAACGCAGGAAGAAGGTGGCGTCCTTGTCCGGATCGACGTAATACTCTTGGTTGTCCGCATCGTATGCCTTGGCAGTCTGTGCCCACAGGGTGGCAGCCTCGGTAGGCAATACGGTATATCCCTTGTCGTACTCGGTGTTGCCAATCATACACTTCTCGACGATGGTGTACGTCTCCTGCACGAACTTGGCTTGCTGCGGCTCGGTCAGTGTACTCCAATCCCAATAAGTGATAGGCTCGTTGAGTGCATAGTGCTTACCGTTAATCTCGAGCGTCTCGTCGGCACCTTGGCTGCCCAGTTTGTTTCCATTCTTATCGAGGTAAGCGTAGTAGTTGGGCTGCACCTCGCGCAGCGTGAGTCGGCCATGAGCGCCAGCCATGATGGAGAGCGGTATGCTGACTGTCTCGCTGTAGGACGTGGCCGAACCGGTGTAAGCCGAAATATGCTGGTCGTAAACGTAGATGCTACCCTTGATGTACCAATAGTGAGCAGGAGATGCATCCGAGCCCTTGTATTTGTTGTGCGTGGGGAAGCAGTCGTCGACAATCTGCTTGGTGTTGTGCACGAAGTTACCCGACGTCTCGATATCCACTTTCGTTGCGTCGGAGGTATCGTAAGTAAAGCGACGGAAAGTACGCATCCGGATATTGTAGGGATTCAGCGTCACCTTGTCCCAAACGGGAAGGCCTTCCGAATTGCCCTCTCCATGGTGATGAGCCACACCATGCTCGTTTTTGGCATAGACATATCCGCCACCGAGACCTTGCTTCACATTGATAAGGTCGAGCTCGATGACACCCGTCACGTAGCCCCACTCGGTATCGGTGGAGCCAGCCGTAGGCTCGTTGATCATCTCGAGATACACACCCGAAGCCAAGGCCACCTTATTCCAACTGGTGGCGTTGTTGCGATATCGGTCGTCCGGCTTGCTGGCTTTCCAATCATAATATGTCGTAGTACCATCGGCTTGCAAAGAGGCGTTTGTGGTGTTGGTGGTTCGCACATTGTGGAAGTAGTTGTCGCTCGTCAGGTTGCCGAGGTAGTTCACAATACTATAGATACCGAAGTAGTTGCCGTGCGAGGCATCTTCGGCGGGTTCGTTGTCTATGATAGACTCCATCTTGTTCAGCGAGATTTCCGACACGCGGTTTACGGTATACTCCGTGAAGTCTGCAACTTCCGGCACGCGGTCGCGGGCGCCCTGCAGCACGAGGCGGCTGGCAGGGTCGGGAGTGTGAGTCGTGGGATCTATCATGTTGGTTCCCTCAAAGACTTTATCAAAATCGCTGAATTTAAGCGACGCTCCCACTTCGTATTGATGTCCGTTCTTGTCGGTACAAGCCTGAATACACTCGTACTCCAACTCGAAGTAAGCACGTTCGCGGTCCGTCAGGCCGTCGTATTCATCTTTCGAAATAACCTGCGACATGCCGTAGAAGTCGGTTCCGTAGTTGCTGATGTGCAGCTCGCGGAAACCATCGACGAAGGTGAGGTTTCCATCGCCATAAAGACCACCGGTATGCTCGGTGCCGACGGTGATGAGGTCGCGGTGATAGACGTCGCGCAACGAAGCCGTCACGTTGCCATAGATGGTGTTGGTATTGACAAAGATCTGGTCGCTACCGGTCGATACGTTACCGCCGGCAAAGACTGCGTTGCGGATGAGTACACCAGACAAGTCTAACTTGGCCCATTGGGCTGCATCATTATTCTTGTTCAACAGCAGGTTCAGGTACTCGTAGGGGACATACTCGCCTTCGCTGAAGGATACGGTGCCTCCCTTCTTGGTGGGTTTTCCGTCCGTCAGAACGACATTGCCTTTGGCGTCTGTGACCAAAGCGGGCAAAGTGATGGTTTGTCCGGGCAGCACCATACAATAGGGTGCCACCTCGACGGAGCAGTCCGTCGTCATACCGTTGGCCATGGCTGCCGCATCGCTGGCCGCGGGAGTCATGTCTTGGGCATAATACCGGTAGTAGAATCCACCGCCATCTACGGGCAGGCCGTTAGTGGTCGAGAGGGCCGAGCCACGAGTGCCCAGGCGCTTGCCGTGTCCGCTATAAACGAAACCGATGTCACCGCCGCCGAAGACGTTGCCGTAGCCCTGCGCAAGACTCGCTTCCGTGCCGATGGTACCACCATAGATGTGGACATCTGTCTCGCCGAAGACAAAGCCCTTGGACTCCAAGTCCATCAAAGCAATAATCTCGGGTTGGTCTTTATACAGCTCTGTGCCGTCGCCGCCCCAGTTGTCGTAACCGCGACCGCCGCCGAAGACGTTACGGTTGATTTGGCCGCCATAAACATAGACGTGGGTCTGGCCGGGTTTGAAGATGTAGGCATTGTGATTGATAATGGGCGCAGAAGCCATCGTCTTGACGGTGCCACGACCGATGGGGCCAATCTCGCCGCCGCCATAGACGCTGCCGCGGACATTACCTTTGTACATATATACATAGGAATCCTCGGTGTAGCTGTTGGCAACGTAGCCGCCGCCGAATACATTACCGGAATTGAGCAGTCCGTTCTTTCGTCTCTCGGGGTCGGGGTTTGTGGGGTCGTCGAGTTCCTCTACGTAATCTGCAGCATTGAAGGTCGTTGGGTCAGAGCCTTCGTAGCGATAGCCGATGTAACCGTTGTTGACGCTCACATGAGCCGTACCATAAATGGCACCACCTTCGCCGCCACCATAAGCATTGCGCTCCACACAAGGAATACCGTTGAGGAGGTTGGTACCAGTGAGGTTGCCGACAATCACATTCGTCAGGCCATCGACATCGTCGTCGCTCGCCGCGAGTGTGGCGCCCTCATGCTTGCCGACGTCGCCCTTCCAACCGCCACCATAGACGTTGCGGAGACGACCGCCTCTGACATAGGCATTGGAGCAAGCGCGGAACTCGGTCTCTGCAGCGGGATACATGCACATGACAGGACCGCTCTCTCCGGCGGCGTACATATCCTTATCTACGCGTCCGCCCAAGAGGCTAATATAGGTGTCGCCGCTGACCACAGCCTGCGGGCCATAGCCGCCGCCATAGCAGTAGCCTGTCACCTCGGCACCGGTGTGTATGTTTACGTTGGTGTTATATTTCTCCTTGCCATTGCCGCGGTCCTTGACGATGCCGGCTTCTATGTCATTGGCCAGCGCGCTCCACGGAGCCAGCGGATTGAGGTGGAAATTGACGGTGTGGCCGTCGCCCGTATAATAATCGCCGAGCGAGAGATCGAGAGCCGTCGAAGCTGCCGCTTGTTCGGCTGCCCAGGCAACCATAGACGGCTCGTTGAGCACGCGACCGTTGCTGCCGCCACCATAGAGTTTAAAGACCAAAGCGTGGTCGTTGAGATTGACGTTGGTATAATGCGCCCAGCTGTCGGTACCATAACCAGCGCCATAGACGTAGCCCTGTCTGGTCAGGTCATCTGGATTAGAATAAACCGGGGCATTAATCTCCACGTTAGTGAAGAGGGTGCGACGTGCATTGTTGTTGCCACCGAAGATACCCCAAGTGACAAATGCATTCTCACTGTTGTAGTTGACGTGCGACTCATAGACGTCGCAGGGGTAACGGTTGTCCACACCATAGGCACCACCGAAGAGGTTGGTGGCAACGACGGTGGAACCTGCAGGCACATTGACCACGGAACGACGGGTGACGCCTTCCTCGTAGCTGCCACCATAGACGTTCTTGATTTTTCCGCGGAAGAGGTCGATGACGGCGGACTTGGAGTCGAGGCCGTCGTAATAAGCGCTCAGCCCTGCAGCATCGAGGGCTGCAATCTGTGCCTCGGTCTTATTTGCCACAAGAGCATCCATGCCCACGCCACTGAAGGCGCCGGCACCGAAGACCTCAAGGTTGGTGAACTGCTGAATTGTCTGTGGGATGTCGATGAGAATGTAGCTGCGTTCCTGCATCACGTCGCGATCGAACACATAGTGGCGGCCCTGGCCGGCACCGAAAATCCGTGCAACGGAGTTGGCAGAAGTGCTGATGGGCTTGAAGTTCACAAAAGCATTGCCCAGACGCGGCTTGGTGAAGCCTTCCTTGTTGGAACCATCGGCATTACAATATTCGCGATACTTGGGGTCGGTGTAGTCGTAGTCGCCATAAGCGCCGCCGAAGATGTTAACGATACGGCCTTGTGTATATTCGATGTATGCGCCGGCGCTCAGCACGTCGGGGTTGGGATTCGATGTGCCATCGTAGCGATGTACCTTCGTAATGTCCTGCCCGTTGGTATCCCTCACATGCGAGGTAAAATCATAAGCACCGAAGATGCGTCCGCCAAGGTCGTTGCCGCCATAGATATGGTCGGTCACGTAGGGGAAACCGGTGATGATAGTACCGTTCTTGGCATAGCCCTTGCCCACAAACGTCTCGGTATGGCCGAGAATGTCGGCGTTACAGGAGCCGGCAAACGTATTGAACAGACGGACGTTGCCCAAGTTGATGCGGGTGTTGCCGGCAATGGGAGCCTGGAAACTGCCGCCATAGACAAAGATAGTCTCGGCTACCTTACTGGTGGCAGAACCCGTGGCACCGGTGGTGTCGTTCAGGTTGATGTAGGTGCTGAAGCGCGGATCGTAGAAATAGTGACGGTCGTTGAACTCATAGTCGCTGGACTGTACGGTAGCGAGCGACGTTCCGGCAAAGTCTTCGCGCGACTGGCCGATGACTCCCTCTTGTCCGCCGCCGAAGATCTGGAAGACGAAACCTTTCTTCAGGTTCACCGTGGTGCTACCCCAGACCTCTGAATCCTTACCGAAGCCGGCACCAAAGACGTTGAGCGCCATACCCAGCGGGTCCATACCTTGCTCGTCGAGGATGACACCGGAGTTGCGCTTCGTAATGGTGTATTCGTCGTTGGCATAAAGCTCGAAATTCTCCTTTGTGACGACGTCGAACACTTTCTCTGATTCGAGGAGGTCGTCGAGAATGTTGATGACGACATTACCGTTCATACGGCCCGACACGTAGCAGCCACCATAGATATTACCGCCACGAAGTCGGCGGTCGAAGTCGTGACTGTCTGCTGCATTATCGCGGCTGATGGTCTTGCTTCCGCTCAGCGCCGGTGCATCCTCATCTTCGCCATCTACGTTGCAGAAGGTGTTCCACTCCAAGCCTTTCGACGGATCGGTGGGGTCGACCCAACGCTTGGGCTCAACCCTCATACCACGGAGGTTCAGAATCAGGCAGTCTTTGATACTGCCGTCTTGGTTCTTCATACCCATCGGCCCTTGTTCTTCGGCAGAACCAATCATGCCGCCAAAATAGGCTGCGTTGTACTGCGTAGAATCAATATTGGCGTTGTTGCAACCGCCCACGAACTTATCGTAGATGATGACCTTACGGTTGAAGTCTATCGTATTAGTGCCTTCCCAGGTCATGCTACCTCGGTTGCCACCACAGTAGAACGAGCCAAACTGCGAGGAGTAGTCCACATAATCGACTTCGTCTTCATTGGCTATCAGGTCGAACACAACGCGCGGCTTCAAAGACATGGCACAACCGTCCATATATTTGGCAAAAGTGGATGGGTCGAGCAGATTCATCTGGCTGAAATCGGTGGTGGCATCGCCCGAATCAAGGGTTGCACCCGTGGCGGTGTTCTGGTAACCCTTGTAACGATGGAGGATATCTTCGGTAACCATGTTTTCACCGTTATTGCCGAGGTACATCTTATCCACAATCACGTGTGAACCGATTTTCAGCTCCAATAATGGGTCTGGGTCGCCTGGCTGCCAGCCGCCCTTCCGCTTCAGCGTCGCACTGTTGCCGCCCAGATACACGGAACCCTTGATAATGGTTGGATTCGTTGCGGTGCCCATCACACGGATGGAAACCTGTTCGGCGTTGGGACGGAAGATGTTCAGCGCCTCGACGGATTCGTATCCCGAGGTGAAATCGAAAGACGAATTGCCGCTGTATGTCCTCTCCTTGTCTCTGATCTCATTTATATTGTAGTAGTAGTCCTTGTAGGTATTCAAGGCTCCCAGCGAAGCGTTGTCGGTGTAAGAATACGAGCCGTTGCCACCGCCATAGACGTCGCCGTACACTGTGGCATAGATACCCACGGCGTCGCCACCGAAGACGCGACCGGAAATGTCGTTACCACCATAGACATTGACGATATGTCCTCCTCGCACAAGGGTACGTGCCGAGAGACCTTCGGGGAAATAATAGTGGTTGAAGCGCGGGTCGTCGGCAGGCAACGTAATGCTGGTGGGAGTATTGCCTGCGGCATTCTTCGGGTCGACGTCGGCACGACGGCAACCGCCATAGACATTGTAAATATACAGACCGGCATCTTTCTCTGCTACAGTGCCCAACGGGTCAATTTCCAGCAGCAAGCCAAACTCGCTGGTCATGTTGCCTTCGTTTCCGCCGGAATAAAGGTCACGGATGCGGCCGCGCTGGATGTTCCAAACGGGCATGATGGACATCGGAGCCTTGTTGTTGCCACCGAACACACGGGCAAAGTTATAGTCGAAGCTGGAGTAGTTGCCTTGGAACGTGCTCATATCCAGAATTCGGGTCAAATCGCGGAACTCGTCCTCCATATGCTCGGAATCCAACAGATGAGACAGTCCAAGACTCGTGTTGTTGATACAGATTGTGGTGTTCTCTGTCACCGTTACGTTGTTACCGCCGCCATAGACGTGGGCCAGTTCGCCTCCGAGCAACTCCAGATACGTTTTGGTAAGCTCGGGCTTCGTGAATGGGTCGTTGCTCTCTGCAATAATATCGCCAGTGCTCTTGTCGACGACCTTGTAATTGGTGCTGGTGATGTCGTGGCCTTCGCCGTCCTGACCGATAACATCGCCCGGATTGACGTAATTGTAGTCACCGTTGCCGCCACCAAAGATGGTACCGATGATGATACGGTTGTCCTTGGTCTCGGCCGATGTGCTCTTGCTGGTGCGGACAAAGGTAGTCCACGAGTCATTGACGTCGCTCTTGCCGGCAGTGGTGCCCACCTCCGTCAGTTCTGTGGGAAGTGCAGCCGTGGTCGTAGCATTGGCATCTACGTTCTTACCCACGACACCAGCAATGTCGTTTCCTCCATAGACGGTCTTGATAAGTATCTCGCCCGCAGCTGAACTTTCGTGGTCGACGTGCACAAACGTCCTACCACCGACATCAGCCATACGTGCTCCGCCGAATACGCTACCATGTATCTCGCAGATTTTCACCGTCACTTTGGTGTCGCCACCCAAGTCACCTTGGTTGCCACCGCCATAGACGTTGCCGCCAATCGTCACCTGAGCCCGAGCCTGCGGTGAGCCGAAGACAAGGAACAGGAAGAAGAGAGCAGTCAGAGCCGACATGGGCGTTCGGAACTGCCGAGGCAAATTAACATGATGGAGTATGGAGTTTATCATAGTCTGTATCTTGAATAGTATGTTGTCAATGTTCATTCTACTGAATGGTAATTGTCGGATTGTCTAAGTCGGGTTCGGATAGCACGTAGAGGAACGTGGGCTGGATTATCAGGTTCACCGTGAACAAATCGCCTGCCTGCAGATTCGGGAAGGTGGTAATGGTTGTTCTATTGATGGCGTTCTCGGCGACGCAGCCCTTGCGGATAAGGTTTCCTTCGGGATGTGCCGTTGTGACGTTCTTGTCATAGACATCGTAGGTCGTCTTGAGGATGAAGCTACTGCTGGAGCCGGGAACCAAGCAACCGAGGAAATCGTTGAATGCGTCCGTCGGAACAACCACGCCGAGGTCGTCGGGGTCGTCGGTCTTCTCGAAGAGGGTGATGGTCTTGTCTGACGTGGCGCCAGCAGCAGGCGTGTATTGGACACTCTTCAAGGGGTCCTGTCCGAGTGCATTGGCCTCGAGCCGGATGGCGAGGTTTATTTTCTCCTTGATGCCGATGGCCGTGAGCTCTACCTTGGTAATCCGAATGGTACGCAGCGCGCCGTAGGTGGCATCCACCTTGGTGGCAAAATGCAAACCGGCATAGATATGCTTGAGCAGCACGAAGAGGCGGTTCTCGCCTTCATCCTTGCCGACATAGCTGAAATTGCCAAGGGGAACATCGGAACCCGTGGCCGGGTCGATGCCATTGATTTTCTCTTCCTGCGTGGCCCACCGCAGACCGACGATGACCGAGACGTCGGCCGTGGTCACCGCATCGTAGTTATCGATGCTGATGATGGCACCGTTGGCGTAATCTGCCCCACCCGTGCCGTTCAACGACGTGATGGTGGCTGTTTCGGCACCCACGCGAGGCATGAAGCCGTAAATGTAATATTGCTTGTCCTTCTCGACAACAATCGAGGACTTCCACACGCTGACACCATTGTCGATTCCCTGATAGATGAAGTCGCCAGCGGGATTGGGTGTGCCGGGCGTCATGAAGACGCCAATCGTGCTGTCGTCGGTGGAGGCATGGGGATGCAATGTCTCGTATGACTTGTAACCATTGGGCAGATGGTCGGTCTGATAACCGCTGGGGAAATGGTATTCGGGTTCGGCACGAGTGGTCCAAGGCGTGATTTCGAGGAAGGAGTTCGAGTACGAAATCAACTCCACCACAGAACGCGGACGATTGTCGGCAGGTTCGATGGAATCGTTCTCGCAGCCTGTCAGTAGCATGCCGAGAGCAACCGCTGCAAAATAATATATCTTTCTAAATCTTCTCATCATTGTCTTTACCAGTTATACACGTAATGCTCGCTGGATTTCTTATTGCCCCAGTCGTTGATGGCCACTTGAATGACATCCATGGTGATGCCGCCACTTTCGGTTATCTTGAACTTATAGGTGTATTCGAAGCCGGCCTTCCACTGCATATACTCGGCAGGCACGACGGCTGTCTTTATCTCCTCGGAAACCACAGCCACCTCCAGCATGAAACTGCCCTGAGAGGGAGCAGGCAGCACGGTGTACCACTTGTTCGGAGTGTTAGGCCAGTCGGTAGCAGCAGAGCCTAAGGGATAACCATCGGGCACAGGCGACGGAGCATCGTAGTGGTCGATGGTGAAAGCGTTGATACCAGTGGTGCCAGACGTCGTCCACGTCTCTTCAATGCCCGTACCCGTAAGGGGATAGGTGACATTGACCGTACCCGCCGTGGCAATGATGGGCGCCGGGTCAGAAGGGCTGGGCTTCGTCGGGTAGAAACGTATCTGCGAAAGCTTCTCGCGACCGAAACTGAGGCCCTCCACAAATGTAAATAGGAAACGCACGCGCGCGAAGGGCTTCTTGAACATCAGCTGCACGGCACGGCCGAACTGACGATCGGGGTACTGCGCCAGGTTGCCCGTGCTGAACCACAAATCTGTGACGTAAGGCGTGGCGGCGATGGACGCGTCGGAAGAGGCATCGGCGTCGAAGGAGAAGGAAACCTTAGAGGCATCCGACTCATCTACCGTCAGGTCCGACATATTTCCGGCATAGCCGAAGAAGCGATAAGCCTTGGCCGACCAGTCCCAATACTTGATGGTCTGGTCTGCAGCCTGTCCCACATATTCCCACTCGTGCGTATTGCTCGTGGTGGTGTAAGCCGAATTATCTACCCAATTCACTATGAACTGCGGCATGACGCTCTGATAGCTGGTGTACTCGGACGTTGCATCGTTGTAGGCGTCGTTTTTGTACGCCCACACGTAGAAAGAGGTCTTGGAGTCTTCGAGCGGCGTGGCACGCGTCACGTTCTCCTCGTCCGAAAGGTTTCCTGCAAAGGAAATGGCCACGTTCTCCTCATGCTGAGGCTCCGGCACATCCGTTTCGTGCTGGCAGCCCACAAGCCCCAACAGGCAAAGCCCCACAAGGACCAGCAGGCTCATTCGCCCCATTGACCTCGTGAGTCCCATGCGACCTGTGCGGCCCATGCGCTCTGCTTGCACTATCGTATTATATTTCTTCATTCGCATACTGTCTTTCTCATCATCCCCAATTCATCCTCTTGTTGGCCACCGTGGCCGCTTTTGTTTTTGGACTTCCGAGTCCCATCAGACTCATTTGTCCTTTGTTGGTGTCAAGTGGGGAGTCGAACCCCACTTGACAGAGAAGAGAGTGTTAAGGTGCAACGACCTTAATCACCTTGTAAACCTTGTCGTACGACGTGCCAGTCCATGCAGCCGAGGCCTTGTATTCGATTGCATAGTAGCCGGCAACCTTCACGCCAGTGAGTTTCAGAGCATGAGTAGAGGTGATGTCGATACCATCCTCACCGGGCACTGTCGTCACTGCGGCAGGAGCAGCCGTGAAGTTCGTCGTAGCGTCTGTCGAAACATCCGTGCAGGTAATTGCAGGCGTAGTCGGAGTTTCTCCAAGAGCCTCTGCCACTGCAGCCTCCGTGATATAAGTCTCATCGGCACAGGTTACCTTGTAAACCTTTACATTGGTGCCAACTGTCGGCGTCTTCAATGTGCTTCCCTCCATGAAGGTTGCATAGATATCGGTACCAGTCTCATAGTCGGCCTTGTCGGTCACATACTTGCTATCCTTCACGCCGAATGTCGTGATGCTGGGCTCGCTGACAGTGGTGATGTACTCAGCCGTGCCGTCCTCGGCCACGACTTCAACAGCGTCGAAAGTGATGGGATAGAGACCCGTCACGCTGCCGCCAGTAGAACCATTGGTGTTGTTGGAAATCTTGAAGATGTAGGTGTACTTGAAGTTCGGTTTCCACTTCAGGAACTCTGCGGGAATCTCAGCAGTAGCACCCGTCACCTTGATAATCTCACCAGTCACAGGAGCAGTAAGCGTGTAGTCAAGTTTCAGCTTGAGACTCTTGTCGTTGCTCTCCTGAGGATAGACGGGAGTAAAGGCACCTGTCGTCTCATTATAGGTGGGAGTGGCAATTGTCTCGGAAAGCACAGCATTAGCTTTCAGACCTGTCTTAGAAGCGTCAGCTCCGCCGAGGGCGAGATAGTTGTTCGCCGTACCGCTTACAGCTATCTTCGGCTGGTTGATGCGGTCGCCAGAATTATAATAAGTAACGGTCAGCGTGGCACCCTTGTCCATTGTCAGGTTGGGAACGTTGGCGTAGAACTTATCTGTACCCTCTGTTGCCATCGTTCCGAATGAAGGAGTTGCATTATCCACGTAGTAGAACTTGTCAATGGTTACGCTGTAGCCTGGAATGGTTTCGTACATACCAACGCGAATCTGAGAGATGCCATTGCGGAATTTCAGCGTCACGTTGCCTCCGTATGCATTCGGGGTTGTGCGGTCTGTTCCCGTACCTTGAGCAATTTCCTTACGGTCAGAGAAATACAACTTGGTGGGGTCGGCAGCAGCCGTCAGCACCACTGTGTAGCCCTTGTCGTAGATTTTGTTGCCATCTGTCTTTGCGGTAATCTTGGTTACCGTCACATCGCCACTCGTGATGTCAGCCTGCTCTGCAGAGAAAGCAGTGAACACATAATTCGTGGCGCTGTAGTCCCAATACTTGATGGTCTGAACATCGGTAGTAGATGTCGTAATGTGGCTCTGGTACGCAGCCGTGTGCTGAGCACCCACGTACTCCCAATCCTTGGTGTTCGAGGTGGTGGTATTAGCCGTGCTGGCTACATAATTCACCTGATAGTTCTGGAACACCAGCTTGCCGGCAGTAGGAGCAGCACCATTGGCAGTCTCGCTCTTCTCGCCATACACGATGAACTGATTGCCAAGGGAAGCGGCAGCATCGGCACCCGTGTTTTCGGCACGAGTGACACCAGCGGTCTCAAAGCCGAAACTGATGGCTGTTTTGCCATTGGCTTCTCCGAGGGCTTTGTCTCCAGTGAATTCGTCACTGGTGCAGCTGGCTAATGCGATGAGCGCAGCTGCAAAATAAACACTTTTTTTCATAATCACTAAATTTAACGCGTTAAATAATTAATTAATTGTTTTCTCTTTTCTGTGGTGCCGGAGGACCCGTCCTTCGGCACGGTTTTTTTCTTTTAGGTTCTCTGTTACTTGTTTGTTACCAAGTGGGGAGTCGAACCCCACTTGGCTTTATTGGAAGAATTAAGGAGCAGCAACAACCTTAATAATCTTGTAATACTTGCTCGTGCCATTGGTGTACTCGAAGGCGTATATGCCAGCAGCACCTGTAAACTTAGCAGCATTCACGGTGATGGCGTTGCCATCGGGAGCATCAGTAGCTGCAATCTCGGTGACAATACTCAAGAGGTCAGACTCCGTTACAACCATATCCTTTCCGTTGGCATCTTTGACAGTGTATGTTTTGGCACTGCTATCATATATTCCGTTTGCGATAGCATTGGCTACAGAAGCCTCATTGATAGTCTGAGCAGCATTGGGATCGAGGGTTACTGTGAAGAGCTTAGCGTTGGTAGTTGACAGCGTAGCGCCATCAACCATCACGTAAATGTTGCTGCCCGTGGTGTACTCATCGTTAGCAGTAACCACTTTACCCTTAGCATAAGTCGTGATGCTAGGCGTAGAAACGGTGGTGATAGTCTCCTGGATGCCATCCTCGGTCTCGGTAACCACAGCGTCGAAGGTGATGGGATAGAGACCTGCAGGACCTGCGCTGGGATTCGTCACGCCGTTGGTGTTCTGCGAAATCTTGAAGATGTAGGTGTAAGCGTAGCCTGACTTCCAAACTCCATAGACTTTAGGAACCTGAGCAGTAGCACCGGTCACATTAATCACCTCGCCAGAGCCGTCGGTGGAGATGAGCGTGTAGTCAACCTTCAGATTCAACACAGCACCCGTCTCGTTGGGAATAACCACAGTGTAGTAGTTGGGGTTTGCAGTGGTATTTTCACCAGCATATGTGGCTGTGTTTGAAGTACGACCGAGGTACAGTTTACCGGCAGCTTCTGCAACTTCTTCGTCAGCACCCTTGTTGGTGAGATCAAGAGTACCAAAGCCTTTCACTTTAGCGGTACCGCTAGTCTCTGCTGCGAATGAGATGTGAGCCTTGTTGTAGTCTGTATTAGGAGATGTACCGTTGGGTGAACTTGCATATCCAGTTGTGGGATAGTAAACCGTGTAGGTACCCTCCTCGTTAAAGACATCAGAACCTGTTGTATACAGGTGAGACTCACCTGAGTCGTCCTTAGTTGAAGCATCAGTATAGAACTTTACGCTTGAACCTTGAATACTGTAGCCAGGAACAGTCTCGTAGAGAGCTACGCGCACCTTAGCAGACAGCGAACGGAACTTAATTTCCACTTCCTTTTGGTAATCACCTGCAGCGTCATTAGCAGCTGCTCCATCGCGATAAACAGTTATAAGGTCTGCTATATACACCTTTGCAAGGTCAGCAGCACGACCTTTAACGGTGTAAGCAGAAGTGGTCATCGTAGCAGGAGTGATTTTAGTGTACAGAACGTTAGTTCCAGCTACGTAAGCAGCAGCATCATAAACTGCTGTTGCACTACCCTTAGAGTAAGCGATGAAATCATACTGGCTCTTGGCATAGTCCCAATATTTGATGGACTGTGCGGCGGCTCCTGTGTGAGCATGCTTTGTCTGAGCCACATATTCCCAATCAGCAGTGTTGGAAGTAGTGGTGTTAGCGGTATTCGTCACCCAGTTCACATTGTAGTGATCGAATACAGGAGCATCTGTATTAGCAATCGTGCCATCACTCTTCATACCCATTACAACAAAGTTGTTTTCCAGCTTGGTGGCTGCGTCAGAGCCCGTGTAGTCATTACGGGTGGTGGCAGCATTGCGGCTGTTGAAACTGATGACTCCCTTTTCCATACCCTTGGGGCCATCATTGCTTCCTACGAAGTCGTCGCTTGTGCAGGCTGCCAGAGTCAGGGCAGCGGCTGCGTAGAAAAAGATTTTTTTCATAGTTTTTGTTTTATTATTTGGTTTGTCGTTTTTTCTATACCTTATTATATATATAATATATTATAGGGTGTTTTGATTACTGAACCTTGATAACCTTCGTGTAGTATTCGCCATTGTTCTTGGCGTACTTGTCGAAGTAAGTCTGACCGTTAATGGCTGTCTCACCTGCGGCACAAGCCACCTTGTCTGCAGCCTCATTGAGTTCGAACCAAGCGTTCGTCTGCTGAGGCAGGATGACACAGTAGGTATAAACAGGCGCACCTGCCACGATGGTCTGCTGGTAGTAAGCCGTACCATCTACGGGAGTTGCGTCGGTCTTCAGCGTGTAGGTAGAACCATCGAAGGTGTAAAGATCAGTGGCTGCTGCGAAGGCTTCGTAAGCAATGTTGGCAGCCTTGGTGTAAGACACGCCGTTGTTTGTGGTATAGTAGTAGTCTGTACCCGTTGCGGCATAGCCAGATGCGATAGTGCTGCCGGCATTGTCGAGGTAGAGATTGCTCACGCCCTGACCGATGAAAGCAGTTACGAGCGAATAAACGCTACCGTCGAAACTGAAGTACTTGACGCCTTTCTGAGCATCACCGGCAGCGGCTTTGTAGTCGAAGCGATAGAGACCTTCCACAGCATCGCCAGCAGCCTTCGTAACAGCCTCGAACTTATCGGTGGTCGAGGTGGGAGCAGTCTTCGTATAAACAAAGGCATAGGTGGTGGCAGCAGCAGGAGTGAAACTCAGAGCCTGGTCTGTGCTAACAGAAATGGCATTGCCGTCGGCACCGAACTGCACTTCGTTCGTGAGCGAAGAAGCAGCCTCTGTGAGTACAAGTCCGCTGCGACCCTTGATGGTGCCTGCAGCAGCATCGTCGTCCTGCATCTGCAATGCATCGACAACTTCTGCCTCGGTCTTACCAGCAGGGATGGTATAGAGTGCAGCCTTTCCGGTCAGCGTTACGAGGTCATCATTCTCGTTTACGGTTACAAAGATGTTCTTTCCGTTGGCAGTGTACTCGTCGGCATTCACAACAGTGGAGTTCTGCTGGTAGGAAGTGATGCTGGGCGTGGCCACAGATGTGATGGTCTCTTGTGTCTGACCGTTCTCCTCGTCATTTACAACGATGGCGTCGAAGGTGATGGGATAGAGGCCAGCGGGATCGCTGTTCACAGTAGCATCGTCAGCCTGCGTGGGATCATACACACCAGTACGACCATTCGTCTTGTCGGAAATCTTGAAGAGATAGGTGTAGGCGAAACCGGGCTTCCAAACGGTATAGATGCTGGGAACCTGAGCCTTTGCGTTCTTGACAAAAATTTCCTCGCCCGAGCCGTCGATAGACTCCAGCGTGTAATCTACGCGAAGATTGAGGTTCGTTCCGCTCTCATTGGGCATATAAACTACATAGTAGTGGGTGGCGGCATCACCGGCATAGGATGCGGTGTTGGAAGTGCGGCCGAGGAACTCGGTGCCAATCTTCTCGCCCTGTTCTGCAATAGTGTAGTTCATGTTACCCCAATCCACGACCGTTGACTGAGTGCCCGAGCCTACGAAAGTAACGTGTGCCTGATTGTTGTCTTCGCTGGAAGGATTGTCCACTGTGGGGAAAGATACAGTGTAAGTACCCTCAGTGTAGATGTCGTTTGCAGTCGTTGTGAAGAGTTTTGCAACGGGAGTAATCTCAGTTGCGGGATCTGTGAGCAGGCCGGCGGTCTGATAGAACTTCACATCTTTTACAGAATAGCCGGGCACGGTCTCGTAGATGGCAATACGAACCTTGGTGCCGAGGCTGCGGAACCTGAAGGTGACAGGCTCGTTGCTGTCCGACTTACCATACTGTGCTTTCTTCACCGTCACCATGTCTGCGATGTAGCAAGCGCTGAGATCGGCAGCCTTACCTGTGAAAGTGTAAGCAGCAGTAGTTGCCGTGTTGGGCTTGATGGCCGAAACGAGTACTTCTCCGTCGGCGGGAGTACCTTCAAAGATAGCCGTTTTCTTTCCAGTGGACCATGCAATGAAGTCATACTGCGCCTTGCTGTAGTCCCAGTACTTGATGGTCTGCGAAGTAATGCCGTTGTCAATGGCGTGCTTCGTGCGAGGTTTGCCCACATACTCCCAGTTGGAAGAGTTGGACTCAGTGGTGTTTGCCGTGTTCTCGGTGTACTCTACAAGATAATTGTCGAAGACAACATTGCCGGTAGAAGCGGAGTTGTCGCCCTTCTTGGCCGACACTACAAACTTGTTGCCCAGAAGAGCTGCTGCTTCGGCACCTACGATATCGGCACGAGTGGTGGCACCACCAACGGAACCGAACGAGATGGGCACGTCCACGGGCTCTGCCTGTGGAGCATCAATGCTCACGAAATCGTCGCTTGCGCAGCCTGCAAATGTGAGGGCTGCAGATGCGGCGAGGATAAATTGAATCTTTTTCATTTTCGTAATTGTTTTAATTATTATTTGTTCTTGTTTTTTCTATTTCTCTCTATACCTATTTATATATATAGTGAGGCCGAAGCCTGAATTTTCTGTTAGTGTTCTGTCGTCGAACTGTTGTTTGTACCATCTATTACGGTGTAAACTGTCTGATTGCCCACCTCAGCTTCTACGACAACTGCATCAAACGTGATGGGGAAGAGACTTGCAGGATTCTCGGGGTCGGGAATCGTCTTTGACGGGTCGCCCGGATCGGGAATCGTGGGCACGGGCACAGGATTCGAGGGGTCGTGCTGGTCGCCCTTAGGTCCTGAGGGATACAAAGGATTGGGCACAAGCGGAGCCGTCGGGTCGGGAATCGTTTTGGTCGGATCGTCGGGATCGGGAATCTCGGGATACGAAGGGTTGGGGATATACGGCGGAATAATCTTTCCGGTAGTGGGATCGATGACGGGGTCGTTGTCACCACCATTGTTGGGTTCGGGATCGCGGCCCGGGCCCACGGTGATGGTACCGCCACCGCCACGGCCTGTATATCCGTTGCTTTGGTCTGAAATCTTAAACAGATAGGTGTAAGAATAGTTCGGTTTCCACTGGAGGAAACTTGCCGGAACAGCCACGTAAGCATCGCGAACGTGGATGGAGTCGCCGGAACCGTCCAATGCCACAAGCGTGAAGTCAACACGCAGTTGCATCTGCAGCGAATTGTTCTCGTTAGGAAGAATGGGTTTGTACTCCGACGTGACACCAGTCTTGCCGTCGATGGTATAGGTTCCCTTGGCGAAGGTCGCCTGCGAGGACGACGTGCCGAGGAAAGCCTTAACCTCCGTAGCGGTGGAACTGCCGTCTATGTCGAGGTAGGGTTTTGAAACTATGCCCTCTTGTGTGAGAGCCGAAGTGTAGTTGAGTGTGCCAAAATTATTGGCGAACATAAACGAATTGTCGGCGCCGGCAAACAAGGCAGTAGCTGCGTTGGTGGCGTCGTTGTAGGTCACTGTATAGCTTCCCGATGCGGGGAAGGCAGAACCCACGCCCACTTCTCTGCTGCCAGAGGGAGCGCCGATATAGTAGAAGATGAGGTCTTTGACTGCGTAGCCTGGCACTGTTTCATAGAAACCGATGCGCATCTGCGCTCCGAGGCGACGGAACTGGAACTGCACCGTCTCCTTGTATGCGTTGGTGGCAGGCGTCGTAGATGTGGCAGCCTGTGCAGTTGGAGTTGCAGTCACGCGATCGGCCACGAAGATCTGAGTCATGCTTGCTGCATCGTTCACCTTGATGCGCATGCCCTCGGACGTACTCTTGATGGTTTCGCCTGCACCCAGTCCGGCTGCGGCAACGAAATCGTAACGCTCTGCACTGAAGTCCCAGTACTTCACACCTTGCACGGCACCCTTCAGAGATGTCTTGCCAGCGTATTCCCAATCTTTCACATTGGTGGTTGTTTGGCCGGCAGTGCCGGTAGCGTACTCGACAACGTAATTATCGAAGATGGGACTTGTCACACCCGCGAGTGTCTTAGTTCCATATACATAGAACTTGTTGTTCAGCAGCTCGGCTGATTCCTCATGCGAGACACGGGTCCGCGCTTTTGCAATACTTCCTAACTCAATGGCATACGTGTCCTGCTCAATCGGCTTCATCGGCTCATTTCCGATGTAGCTGTCTGAAGTACATGCATAGAACGTGGCGCTTGCCATCAATATTACTGCTATCTTATTTTTTGCGTTCATTTGTCGTATCCTATTTGTTTCGTTTTCTTGCAAAAGAGACCCGTTACCCCTCTCCCACCCCTTGCGGGGCAGGAGAGGCGAGTCGGGTTAATTATTCAACGGCCTTCACAACCTTGAAGACATTCACATAGTTGCCATCCACATCGTCGAGGCCAGTCGGCAGATAGCGCAGCCAGATGATGTAGTATCCAGCCTTCTCGACTGTGAACTCAGCCTCGGTGGTACCACATTCATCGATGGTCTTGCCTGCTTCAGCAGCACCGGCCAGCGTGGTGTAGGTGTAGGTATTGTTGTCTGCCACCTGCTGCTCTGTGGGCTCAACAGCCGAATAAGCAACCTTCCACTGTCCGTGAGAGATGGACGCAGCCTTGATGACTTCACCAACCTTGTATTCGCCGTTGTTCGTCACGTCAGAAGTCTCGGAGTACGTAGTGATAGCGTCGCCGCCAAGGCTCGTAACACCGGTGATGGTCTCCTGCTTGTAATCCTCAACCGACGAAACGGTGGCGTCGAACGTAATGGCATACAGACCGGGGTCTACACCAGGATTGGGATTGGGGTTGGGAGTGTCGGGATCGCCGGGATTGGGATCCGGAGTACCTGTCGTACCGTTTGTCTTATCAGATATTTTAAATATGTACGTGTACGCGTAGTTGGGTTTCCACTTAGCAAACTCCACGGGAACTACAGCGCTGGCACCCTTGACATTGATGGGAGCGCCTACACCGTCGAGAGAAACGAGGGTGAAGTCGACACGCAGTACCATATTCACGTCGTTGCTTGCATACGGCAGGATGGTCTGCCAGTCGGAAGCAGTAACGGGTGTGCCATCGAGCACAGCGTCCTTCTTTGCCCATGTGGGAACTGCAGAAGTAGTGGAGAGGAACTTGGCGTCGCCAGTAGCGTCGATGGTACCATCCTCCTTCAGGAAACCGCCACCCACTGCAGAGCTCTCAGCCTTCGTGTAGTCGAGCTCGCCGAACTGGAAGTTGTCAGCCGTTGTCGTGCCGTCGAAGTCAGCCAGAAGCATATTGTTCTCGTCGTACGAAACAGTCACATTACCGCTCACGGGGAACTTACCGCGCAGACCGAGCTCCGTCTTGGTGGAAGTGCCAGCCTGAGCCAGATAATTGTCGGCATAGTAGAACTTCACGTCCTTCACAGCATAACCGGGCACGGTCTCGTAGATACCGACGCGGAGGCGTGCAGCCAGACGCTTGAAGTTGAGGGTCACAGGGCCCTGACCATACTGATGGTTCTTGGTAGAACCGGTGGCCGAAGCACCCCACTTGGAGGTTACGCGGTCAGACACGAAGATCTTGTCCTTGTTTGTCTGGTCCACAGCGAAGGTGTTGGTCTCTGTGTCGGTGATACGAATGTCATTGGCCAGACCAGAGATAGCCACGAAGTCATAGCGCTGAGCGCTGAGGTCCCAGTACTTCACACCCTGAGTGGCGGGAGTCACGCCCAGAGACGTCTGGCCGAGATAAGTCCAGCCGTGCGTGTTCGTGGAGTCTGCACCCACGTTGCCATTGTAGTTCACAACGAAGTTGTCGAACACCACAGAGGTGGTGCCATCCGTGGTGGACGTACCATACACGCGGAACTCGTTGCCGAGCAGCGCAGCAGCTTCTGCACCACCCACAGTGGCACGTGTCATGCCGGCGCTACCGCTACCGAAATTGATTGCCTGCGGACCACGATTTGCGATACCGTTGCCATCTTTACCAAGATACTCCTCGTTTGTGCAACCTGCCAAAACTGCGGCAGCAGCTGCAAGAATCAGGAACTTTCTTTTCATTGTTTTTTTGTTTTAAATAAATTGTTGAACACTATTTTTTCTATTTCTTGTCTTACATTGGGAACTCATACGTACCGCCGTCCTCGAAGTCCTTCACCACTGCGTCGAAGGCAGAACCTCCCTTGCGGTTTGGAATGGGAACTTTATCCATATCTAGCTCGACGGTCAGCACACCACCTTTGTAGCGCTGGCGCACCTGGTCGGTAACGTCGAAGACGAATGTGGAGTCTGTACCGTTGTTGAACTGCAGCGTCACATCAAGATAGTGCTGCGAGCCATCTTTCACCTCGCTCGCATCGTTGATGCGATTGCCGTTCTGACCGCAGATGCCGAAGGTCAGCATCTTTCCGCCCACGATATCCACCTTCTCGCCGTTCTTAACGCATTCTTTCTTCATGCGCACATTGTAATATACGGTAATGGGCGTGAGGCCGGCTATGCCTGTATTAAGATTCACGGTACGCGACAATCCCGAGAGGTCTGCCGCGCCATCGACACCGATGACTCGGTTGCGGTTATTGTGGAGGATGACTTGCGTCAGATAGATGTATGTCACCGGCTCGAGCTGCATGTCGAGTTTCTTCACGTACACGTTACGCTCCGGATCGTAGATAAAGCCGTCCAGATTGCGGTTAATCTCGATGTCGGTTTCGTAAGCCGAGAACAGAGCCTCAGGCTCGTAGAACGAACGGGTGTAGCGCGGTGCCTGATAGCGTGCCGAGCGCATGGTCATGTTGGTATAGGCCGTCACGGAGTCGAGCGACGTCGTTTCGTCGAAGTTCAAGCTCTGCACACCGTCGATGGTCTTGATGTCGTTCCAAACCAGAATATCCCAGAATCCGAAGTCGTAGTCACCACGGAAAGTCTTTCCTCTTACCAAATCGGATGCCACACGCGTGTGCGGAACACCCTTGCGGTTGCCCAACAGATAGCGACGCAGGTTGAAGACATTCGGCTCTTCGTATCCGATAGGACCGAAGATGAGCGAGTCGGTCTCGTCCCAGCCGTAGAACCACTCTGCTCTCCAGTCGTAATGTACACCATACGACATTTCGTAGTTCCAGTATGCCTCCAGTTCCAAATCCACCATTGGCAGTTCGATTGTGACGTTGCCAGCGTTGTAGAGGTGCAGTTCGGGTTCGCGAATGCAGCTAAACAACGAAGACAACCACAGGGCAACGACGAAGGGAACGCACATCGCACGAAGCACACGACGGGCGCTGCAGAAGCAGCTTCCTGCCATTTGCTGTATACGTTTTATGTCATTTCTCTTCGTCATCTCAAATAATTCGTTTCATCCATTGTTTCACATCTTCATCACTCACTCAACAAATTATAAGGTTCGTGTGAGCGGAAGCTTACGCCCTTGCGCATTACACGCCTGTAGAGGAGATCGTAAGTCAGCGTCACGCCGATTCGCGTGGGTCCAAGCCAGTCGAAACGGTACTGACGTTTCTTGAAGAGCTCGGGCGCAAGCGTCCATTTGTAGTAGTAGAGCCCGTCCTGATAGTTCGGGTCCACGGGATTCTCGTATTGATAGGGGTCGTAGCGCGTTCCGAAGTATCCCACCTGAGCGCCAAACTCCAGTCGCCAGTGACCCTTCTTGGTAAGCGGCAACACATAACCTGCGCCAACGCCACCGCCAAAGCCTTCGCCCACCCATCCACGGTGCGGGCCGAAGCAAAGTCCGTAGAGTCCGCCGTGCACATAGCCTTGCACATAGAAGCCACGGAATGCAGCACCTTCGCCCAGCGGGTTCTTATCGATACTTCCCGAACGGAAATAGTAGCGCGACTCCACTTGATAATTGCGGATCTGGAAGTACTTATGCGCTGCATAGTGCTGCCACCATGGGAAGTCTATCGAGGCACCGAACGTGAAATGACCCTTCAGCGGATAATATTCGATGGCCACATTGGGAATGGGGCACCAACGGTCGTAGCCTGGCACGTATGCGAAGTCGAACAGCAAGTTGCTCTTCACCGAGAGTACCTCGCGACGCGGACCGCGCACACGCTTCAGAGACAGGGGCAAGGCCGGCGCCTCGTCTATCGGCTCCTTCACCAGCGAAGAGTCGGGCTCCGTCTTTGGTTCTGCCACAGGCTCCTGCTCTGGTTCCTTTGCCGGTTCCTCGGGTTTCACTGCAGGCACTGGAGTCACAGGTTCTGTTGGCAACTCGAAGACGTGTGCTTCGTCGTGAGCAAAGAAGAGCATGATGCGGGCAGTACGCAGTTTGGGGAAATATTCGCGATAGAGACGCAGCCAAAGGCGGCCTTGGCGGGCCTTCACCAGCACTTGCTTGAGCTGGTACACTTTGTTCTGCGGCAGGTAAATGTCGCACATGGCTTGTACATAGCCGTAGTCCTTATCTCCGGCACGACGCATCAAGAGACACAGCGTGCGATAGTCTTCGATACTGATGTCGGTCTCCACCATCTCGGGTGTTACCACAACCTCGAGGCGATCGAGAAGGAAGTTGAGCAAAGCCTCGGCACGTTTGTTGCCCAAGAACTTATTCCAGCGCCAAGGGCCTTCAGGCGAGGCAGCACCGCGCAGCACCAGACGTACCAAGCGCAGGCTATCGGAATTAATCATCGGGAGCACCGTCTGGTCGAGCTCCATCAACAGCGAATCATTCTTTGGAAGTGTGTACTTGTTGATGGCAAACACCACGCGACCTGCAGCATCGTAGAATTCCTCATCGTCGATGTCGATGCTGTCACCTTCGTTGATGAAGCGGATGTATGTATAATCGTGGTAGCGAGCCGTGTCTATGGGAGTGAGCAGCTTTGGCTCTGGAGCAGAGACAGGCGTTGACTCGGCCAGTACGTTCATCGAGAAATACGACCACATCGTCAAGCAACAAAGTACGAAGGCTGCTGCCCGCATCCCCTTGTTTTTCACTCTTCCGTTGTAAGTCTCGAATTTATCCATTTTAGCCGGTTTAAATTTCTTCACACATACGCGTGCACACTCGTGCACAAGCCAATTTTGGGGCAAAGTTACAGAATTTTCCTCAAACAGCAAGTTACCTGCAAGACAAAAGCGCTATTGTTTAACATCTTTAAACATTAACAATTTTCCAGACGGCCCTAGCAACCACTTGACATAAGTCAATTTTTGACACCCCAAGAGACAAAATCGACAACTGGGGGGGGTATCGGAGCCTCTGTAGTTCAGAAATTTACATGATATGTGCGAATGTGATTGAGATTACACTTTAAAAGTTACAAATTATAAGTCGGGAAGAATCTCACAACTTCGAATTTTTACATTTTTAAACATTTCGAAAGAGCTTTTTTGCTAGAGAAATAAGGCAAAATGACATGCAAATTTTCAAAAAAATATGCTCCATTCTAACAAAAGTGTAATGGATTTTCAGCATAATAAAAGTTCAAATTAGACAAACCGCGCGCCATCATTTTCGACACCCCAAATCACCAATTTTCCACCTTCAGGCGGCACGTATTTTCCGACGTGCAAAACAAGGAAATTCGACAGCCAGTTTTTCGGCATACGACACGCAGTTTTTATCTTCCCGCAAGGCGGTTTTCGAGATGCCACGGGGCAACCATTTTCGGCCCACATCAAAAAAAAGAATTAAGAAGTTTGGCGGGATGGAAAAGATATCGTAATTTTGCTACGCAAAAAGCAAAGAATACAGCAAACACAATAAAAATAGACAAAAGATGAAGGATTTTATGAAGTACACGCTCGCCACAGTGGTGGGCCTGATGCTCTTCAGCATCGTAATGACGGTCATCAGCATTATTTCCATTGCCGGCATGATGGCCAGTGAAGGTATGTCGGCTCCGATTGAGAAGAAATCAATTCTGAAAATCAGCCTGTCGGGCGCCATGGAAGAACGCTCGGAAGACGGCTCGATGCCCTTCGACATCTCAGCACTGACAGGTGGCGAGACAGGAATCATCGGCTTGGAGCAAGCACTCACGGCCCTCGAGAAGGCAGCCGACAACAAGAACGTGGTGGGCGTTTACCTGGAGGGAGGTCCGCTCGCAGCCACGCCGGCCATGACGCAGGAGCTTCGCCAAGCAATTCTGAAGTTCAAAGAGAGTGGAAAGTGGGTGATAGCCTACGGCGACAGCTACACCAAAAATTCTTATTATCTGGCCTCCGCTGCAGATACCATACTGCTGAATCCGCACGGCACAGTGGACTGGAGTGGCTTGGCAGCCGAGCCATATTTCCTGAAGAACCTGCTTGAGAAGGTTGGCGTGAAGATGCAAGTTTTCAAAGTCGGCACGTATAAAAGCGCTGTCGAGCCGTATATCTGCACTGAGATGAGCGATGCAAACCGCGAACAGGTGAATAGCTATCTTTCCTGCATATGGAACAACATGCAAGCAGACGTGGCAGCTTCCCGCGGACTCACCGCAGAGGCGCTGGATGGGCTGGCAGACAGCCTGACGATGCTTGCTTTCCCCGAGGTTAGCGTGAAGGGCGGTCTGATTGACGGCCTGTGCTACATCAATGAAGTAAAGGCACTGCTGAAGGAGAAAGCCGGCATCGACGAAGACGACGACCTGCGTTTCGTCTCCATCAATGACATGGCTAAGGCTGAGACCAACAAGAAAAAGATTTCCGACGAGGTGGCAGTTTACTATGCATACGGCGATATCGTGGATATGCCAAGCACAGGATTCTCGCAGAGCCATCAGATTACCGGTTCCGGCATGACAAACGACCTGCAGAAACTGCGCGAGGACGACGATGTGAAGGCCGTAGTTATCCGCGTGAACTCGGGCGGCGGCAGCGCGTTCGCCTCAGAGAAAATCTGGAAGGAAGTAACCTTACTCAAGGAGAAGAAACCGGTTATTGTATCGATGGGCGGCATGGCAGCCAGCGGCGGCTACTACATCTCGTGCGCAGCCAACCAGATTTTTGCCGAGCCCAACACGCTGACAGGAAGCATTGGCATCTTCGGTATGATACCCGACGCCAGCGAACTGATTACAAAGAAATTGGGTGTGACGTTCGACGTGGTGAAGACCAACGCCATGAGCGACTTCGGCGCCATGGGCCGTCCCTTCAACGCCGAGGAAGCCGCCATCATGCAGAACTACATAAACCAGGGCTACGAGCTATTTACGGGCCGCGTGGCTGACGGACGTGGCATGGCACAGGACAGCGTAAAGGCAATAGCTGAGGGACGCGTATGGACAGGCGAGCAGGCACTCGGTCTGGGCCTCGTAGATAAATTAGGAAACTTGGACGACGCCATAGCAGCTGCAGCAGAAGCAGCAGAACTCGAGGAATACAGCATCGGACGTTATCCCGACGCAGAACCGTGGTTCGCAAATCTGCTGAACAAGAAGAAAGACGGCTACCTCGAAAGTCAGATGCGCGCAACGTTGGGCGAATATTATCCCGCCTTCTGCACGCTCAGAAATCTGGGCAGTCAGTCGCGCATGCAGGCACGTATGCCCTACTTCCTCATCCTGAAGTAAGGAGAGAAGCAAGCACAGATTTTTTCGGAGAACACCAGGGCGTGCAAATGCCACTGGGCTCTCCGAAAAATTCTTCTTTGAGACAACACCATTCCGGAACACAAAAATCTGACCGTGGAAGGAGACTTCATTCACATTAACCGCTGGTTGCTGCCGCTGAGTTGGCTCTACGGAGTCGGCGTGAGGCTGCGCAATTCGTTGTACGACAGCGGGATTCTGCACGAACGAAGTTTCGAAATCCCCGTTATCAACGTCGGAAACATCACGGTGGGCGGCACGGGGAAGACACCTCACGTGGAGTACCTCATCCGTCTGCTGGCCACAGACCACAAAGTGGCCGTGCTGAGCAGAGGATACAAACGCCACACCAAAGGTTACCGCCTGGCCGACAGCGAGAGCCGCATGGAGGACATCGGCGACGAGCCATGGCAGATGCAACAAAAATACGGCGACAGAATCCACATAGCCGTGGACGCTGACCGCTGCCACGGCATACTCAGGCTGACAACGGATGCCGCCACGCGTGACACAGAAGTTGTGCTACTGGACGATGCGTTCCAACACCGAGCCGTGAAGCCAGGGCTGAATATCCTGCTCGTGGACTATCACCGCATCATCACGCGCGACAGGCTGCTACCTGCAGGACGACTGCGCGAACACGTGGAAGGGAAAGAACGTGCCCACATCGTCATCGTTACGAAGTGTCCGCGCGACCTCAAGCCAATGGATTTCCGCATTGTCGAGAAAGAGTTGTCACTGCGCCCCTACCAGCAACTCTACTTCAGCACGCTGCGCTACGGTACGGCCACGCAGCTCTTCGGACAAGAACAGGTGACACTGGAGGAAATCAGAGACAGAAAACTGCATGTGCTGCTACTTACTGGCATTGCATCGCCGCAACAGTTGCTTCAGGACATTTCGCCCTACGACGCCAACGTCCGGCCGATGGTTTTCCCCGACCACCATTACTTCACGGCTGCCGACGCACAAACCATCAACAGTGCGCTGGAAGCCCTGCCTCACCCGCGCATCGTGCTGACAACCGAGAAGGATGCCGCGCGACTGAAGAAACTGTCCGGTCTGAGCCCCGCGACGAAAGCCAGCACCTATGTTCTGCCCGTTGAGGCAGAAATAATGAAAAACGCCACTAAAAAGTTTAACGAAAAGATAATCCACTATGTACACACACATCACTGAAACGGCCAACTGGCTGAAGCAAAAAATGCCAAACGCGCCCAAGACTGCCATCATACTGGGTACCGGATTGGGACATCTGGCCGAGAAAATAGAGAAACTGGCTGCCATTCCGTACGCCGACATCCCTCACTTCCCCGTTTCCACCGTCGAAGGACACCACGGGCAACTCATCTTCGGAAAACTGGGCGGCAAGGACGTCATGGCGATGGAGGGACGCTTCCATTACTACGAAGGATATTCCATGAAGGAAGTGACGTTTCCCATCCGCGTAATGTACGAACTGGGCATCACGACGCTCTACGTGAGCAATGCGTCGGGTGGCACGAATGAGGCGTTCAGCATCGGTGACATCATGTTCATTACGGATCACATCAACTTCATGCCGGAAAATCCGCTCCACGGTCCGAATGTGCCGACAGGACCACGCTTTCCGGACATGAGTGAAGCCTACGACAAGAAACTCTTGGCGCTGGCCGACAAGGTGGCAGCCGAGAAGGGCTACAAAGTGCAGCACGGCGTCTACCTCGCCACACAGGGTCCCACGTTTGAGACCCCAAGCGAGTACCGAATGTTCGCACGCCTTGGCGCAGATGCAGTGGGAATGAGCACGGTGCCTGAGGTCATTGTAGCGCACCACTGCGGCATCCGTTGCTTTGGAGTGAGCGTCATCACCGATTTGGGCGTTGGCGACAAGATAGAGAAGGTGACGCACGAAGAGGTGCAACGTGCCGCCAATGCCGCACAACCGCGAATGGCTGCCATCATAGAGGAGATGATAAGAAGATTCGAGGCCTAACGCGCAAAAACATGAGCGAGATAGCAGAATTGGGCGAGTTCGGCCTCATCAAAAGGCTGACAGAAGGAATAGAACTGCGTAACGAAAGTTCCAAGAAAGGCGTGGGCGACGACTGCGCAGTCATCGCGCCAACGGAAGGAACGGTCACACTTGTCACCACAGACATGCTAATGGAAGGCGTGCACTTCGACCTCACGTACGTGCCGCTTCACTATCTGGGATACAAGGCGGCGGCTGTGAATTTGAGCGACATCTATGCCATGAACGGCACGCCACGACAGATGACAGTAAGCTTGGCACTGAGCAAAAGATTCAGTGTCGAGGCAGTCGACCAGCTCTACGCCGGCATTCTCCGCGCTTGCGAAGAGTACGGAGTGGACGTGGTGGGCGGCGACACGACCAGCAGCCTCACAGGACTGGCTGTCAGCATCACCGTGCTGGGCGAGGCACGACCCGAAGACATAGTCTATCGCAACGGTGCCAAAGATACCGATCTTATTTGTGTGAGCGGAAATCTTGGTGCCGCGTATATGGGCCTGCAATTGTTGGAGCGCGAAAATGCAGTTTACAAGCAGCAATTCGAAGAAGCCCGCCAAACGGGCAACACGCACCTGATGGAGGAGCTAAACAACACGCAGCCCGACTGGGCCGGCCACGAATACATCCTGCAACGACAGCTTCGTCCGGAGCCACGCGCCGACATTGTTAAAGCGTTGGCTGCAGCTGGCATTCGCCCCACCAGCATGATGGATATCAGCGACGGACTGAGCAGCGAATTGCTGCATATCTGTACACAAAGCCACGTGGGGTGTCGCATCTACGAAGAGCGGATTCCGCTGGACTACCAGACGGCAGCAATGGCGGAGGAGCTAAACATGAATGTTACCACGTGTGCCCTGAACGGCGGCGAGGATTACGAACTGCTCTTCACCGTGCCACTCTCGGAGAACGACAAGGTGAGCCAACTGGAAGATGTGCACGTCATTGGCTACATCACACAGGAAAAACTGGGCAAGACACTCGTCTGCCGCGACGGCACCGAGATGGAGCTGAAAGCTCAAGGCTGGAATCCACTGAAAGCGGAATAAGAAAAACTGCGGATTGCGCTTCTTCAAGCGCAATCCGCAGTTCGTTTTCAGACATCAAAAGCGCTCAGACGCGAATCTTACGCATATAAACAAACAAGTAGAGCGTGCAAACTGCCATGACAAACACAGCACCCGACTGACGACCCACCGTATCGCTGAGCAGACCCATCAGCGGCGGGAACAACGCGCCACCCACAATGCCCATTATCATTAGGCCCGAAACTTCGTTCTGCTTCGAAGGTACGCCAGTGAGCGCTGTGGCGAAGATGATGGAGAAGAGATTGGCGTTGCCGAGACCCACCAATGCGATGGCCACGCAGAGTATCGTGCGATTTGTCTCGTAGAAAAGCAACAGCAGACCGACGGCCACCATCAGCAATGAGATACCGAAGAAAACTTTCCCCTTCACAAACCGCAAGATGGCTGAGCCAGAGAAGCAACCCACGGTACGGAAGATAAAGTAAAGCGATGTGCCGAAGGCGGCATCGTCGAGTGTCAATCCCAGCCGCTCCCGCAAAATCTTCGGCACCGTGACGTTGATGCCCACGTCCACGCCCACATGACAAGCTATGGCGATGAAAGACAACAATACCACAGGCACGCCCAGCAGTTTCACACACTCTGCGAAGGACGACGGCTTCTCTGTCAGCGCTTCCTCCTCCACGGGCGTCAGTCCGAGCAGCAACATCGTGGAGGCACCCATCACCAGGAAAATGAAGAACAGCACGCGCCAACTAAGACCTGCCGACGGAATGGCGCCGATGGCTCCACCCATGGCCAGATATGGTGCAAGCAACGAGGCGATGGCCTTCATAAACTGACCGAACGTCAGTGTGGAACTGAGATTCTCGCCGCCAGTAATGGATGCCACAAGCGGGTTGAGCGACGTCTGCATGATGGCATTACCGATGCCAAGCAGACAGAATGCAACAGCCATAGTAAGGAAACTATAGTTGAGCAGCGGCAGCACCAAAGCCACGACAGTCAGCGCAAGTGATACGAGCACCGTCTTCCGTCGCCCGATACGATTCATCAGCATGCCAGTCGGCACGCCAAAAACGAAGAACCAGACAAAAACCAGCGATGGGAAGATGCCGGCTGTGGTGTCTGTCAGCGAAAAATCCTTCTGCACGTAGTTGGAGGCGATACCTACCAAATCTACAAATCCCATGGTGAAGAATGTCAACATGGCGGCCAGCAAGGCCAATCTGTTTTGCTTTTTCATCTATTATCCGTGGTTGTTATATGGTTATTCTGTTAAGCAATGGGAATGATGAGGGCAGGTGAGTTATTTCAGCACTGCGGCAAAACCACCGTTGCGCGCCATGTGAATGTCGAGCACGGTCTGCTTGTTCACCTTCGATTCGTTGCGACGATAGTCCATAGCCTGACGGTTGGCGTTGATGCCGTCCGAGAAACTCGTCATGGAATACGTTTTTCCGTCGGCGAGGAACGAAAGGTCGATTTTCACGTCTCGTTTGTTGTGGTTTGTAATGCCACCTATGTACCATACGTCGCCGCGCCGCTTGGCCGTCACCACATACTCGCCAAACTCGGCGGCCAGCACTTTCGTATCATCCCAGTTAACTGGCATGCCAGCCATGAAAGTTGTGCAGTCGGGCCACATATTGTAGAGTGTGGGATTGTCGGCCATCATCTGCAGATGCGACTCAAACAACACGTAGAGCGCCATTTGGTAGGCACGTGTGCCGGGACTTGTGCTGTTGGGCCGACGGCATACATATACATTCGGTTGAATCGATAGCATGGCACCCGGCGTGTAGTCCATCGGGCCGACAGCATTACGAATGAACGGGAGATAAACCGAATTGTCGGGCACGCAACCGCCCATCTGCTCCATGCCGCGCACACCTTCGAAGCTGAGCACATTCGGATACTTGTACTCCAAACCACTGGGATGGTAGGCACCATGGAAATCGACAAAGATGTGATGTTTTGCTGCCTCGCGTGCCACCCGCTCGTAGAAGTCCACCATCCACTGGTCTTGGCGGTCCATGAAGTCAATCTTCACGCCCTTTATGCCCCACTTCTCGAAGGTTTCGAAGAGCGACATGTTCTTTTCTACCGTGAGCCACGTAAGCCACAGGATGATGCCTGTGCCTTTCTGCTGCGTGTACTTGATAAGTTCGTGCAGGTCGATGTCAGGATTGGGCGTGAACGGGTCGCGCGTAGAACGCGCCCAGCCCTCGTCCATAAGGATGTACTCCAGCCCGTGCTTTGCTCCGAAGTCGGCAAAATATTTGTACGTTTCGAGATTCAGCCCGCTCTCGAAGTTTACGTCCTCGCCATAGGGAATACTGCCGTTCCACCACTCCCAAGTGGTCTTTCCGGGCCGTATCCAACTGACATCGTCGATTGCGCACTTCGGCGCCAGCCGCATGGGCATGAGATTGCAGGCCAGCTGGCGGTCGTCCTGCGTGATAAACATATAGCGCCACGGGTACTCGCGCGTGCCTGCTGTGCGCGCTATATAATGTGCTTCGTGCAGAAACTTAACGCTGCGGTCGCCGTCGTCGCCAAAGGCAAGCGGCTGCCGCGGATGCACGGCACAGAGCGTGTTGTCTCCGTTGCCGCAGAGAAACATTCCGGGGTAACTGAAAAGAGAGAACTCGCTGAAAAGAATTTTCTGCTTCGGCGTACAGATGACCACGGGCAGTTCGCTCATCTTATCACTACGTTGCCACTCCGAACTCACTACGATACTATACGGTTCCTCACACGACGTTTTGAACGAGCGTGCCTGCTGCAGCACGAGTTTGCACTCCTGCGGCAGACGCAGCGTGGCGTCCTCGCTGAGAATCTCTACGCTGTCGCGGAGCGTCGTCAGGATGCGGTAAGCCACTCCGTCGTCATAAACGCGCCACTGCACGGCATAGCCGCCCTTCATGGTGAGTGTAAGTTGGTTATAGCGGTTCTCCACCGTCTTACACTTCAACGGAAAAACGGGCGTCACCGTCTCATTGACACTTTCCGCCTTCGTCGAACGCAGTGCCGGCTTCTGGCCGAGAAAAGCGTTCCCCAGTTCCAGTCCCAGTGTGCTCTTCTGCAGAAGCATCTCGCCGTGGCTTTCCACGTCGTAATAAATGCGGTCGGAGAGCGTGACGTTCACTTTCACCTGTCCGTCGGGACTCTTCACACTTACAGTCTTCTCTGCTGCGGCGACAACGCAGCAGAGTACAAGAGCCACGCACAACAAACAAATCTTCCTCATGGTTCTATTCGCTTTTTATGGTTAATTTTTCTGTCATTTGCTGCCCAAAGATACACAAAAAGTCAGGAATCCTAAACTATGGCGTGCAGTTTTTTTGGTACTGCACGTCAGAAATTCGACACGACACGTCGCACGCTCGAAAACGACGTGTCGCATCGGCGTTACTCAAAGGTAATGTAATCGCGCAAACGCTCCACCTGCTCGGGTGTAAAACTCGGCAGCAGCAACAGGTCGGCCTCGCCCTGCAATAGGCCGTGCTTGTTGCGATACTCCACAATGTCGCGTGCCTGATAGAACGTGATGTATGGATGACGCATCAGGCGCTGTATTGAAAGCCGATTCAACGCCATTCGCGGCACAGGCGTAGGAGCCACCTGCACCCACTCGAGCACCTCGTCTGGCATCTCGCACGCCTCCATTATTTGCTCCGCCCGGACAAATCCGCCAAGCCGCTGTCTGTATTCCACAATTTTACGGGCGCGATAGGAGCCGATGCCCGGTATTTTCTTCAGCAGGTTGGTGTCGGCAGCATTGATGTCCACCTGAGTCGGCTCGGGAAACTTGACGGGATACTGCACGGTGTCCCGCTGCACCAGATGCGCAGCCACCGTGTCGCGATGCACGGTTGGCAACGCTGCCGGCTCTGGTTTCAGGTATCGGAAACGTTCGGCTATCCGTACGCAAGGTCCCAATCGTTCCCACAGCTCGCCCGTCATGCCGGGCAGACGTTTGAAATCCTCGGGCTCGTGGTAGCGACCGTGGCGGGCACGGTAGCGATAGATGGCTTTCACCTGCCACGGTGCCAACCCTAACCGGAGAAGCGTTGTGCTGTCTGCTGTGTTTGGGTCGAAAGGAAACGTCTCAACCGTCTGTTCGGCTTCGGCATACACATACTTCTTGGGCGAGGATTTTCCGGTTGTGCGGCGGGCCGATACGCCCGTGGAATCCGCGACAAGGCCATCCGCTTCGGGCGACGGACGCATCCAGTTGCGCAACGAGAGACCAACCACAGCCAGAATAAGCAGCCACTCCAAAAGCAGCAACGCACGGCGGTCGGCATTCGAAAAGAAAGGTATGCGCCTCATCGCAGCAGCTCGTTCACGAAGATGGCACTGATGACAATCGGCACGACAAAGCGAATGAGGAACAGATAGAAGCGGAAGAGGCGGAAAGGCACGGTGCCGCCATTCGTAACCTCAGCCTCCACCATTTTCTTATCCAGCCGCCATCCCACAAAGAGACAGATGACAATGCCGCTGAGCAGCATGATAACCTTGGAAGCAGCGAAGTCGAAAAGCTCGAATATCGTCATGCCAAAAACTTTCAACTCGCTCCACGGACCGAATGAAAGCGAGCAGGCCACGCTCAGCACAAGGCACGAGAGAGAAACCACGAGCGTGGCTTTCTGGCGCGACATGCCCGTGCTCTCCAGCACATACGCCGTAACAGACTCGTGCAGCGAGATGGCACTGGTTAGTGCAGCCAACAGCAGCAACAGGTAGAACAGTACGGAGAACAGATAGCCCACCAGCGGATAGCTGCTAAACGCCATTTGGAAGACATGAGGCAACGTAATGAAGACAAGGCCAGGGCCGGCATTCACTTCCACGCCCGCCACACTGAAAACAGCAGGGAAAATGATGAAGCCGCTCAGCACAGCCACTGCCGTATCAATGATGCTGACGTTGAGGGCCGTGCGAACAAGCCGTGTGTCGCTGCTGAAATACGAGGCATACGTGCAGAGACAGCCCATGGCTATGCTCAGGGAGAAGAAAGCCTGCCCCATGGCACTGAGGATGACACGTGTGGTGACCTTGCTGAAGTCGGGCTTCAGCAAGAAAGACAAGCCGTCATGCGCACCGGGCATCTGGAACGAGCAACCCACCAGCACTACGATAATCAGCAACAGCAGCGGCATCATCAGTTTGCTGCAGCGTTCGATGCCCGACTGCACACCACGTGCCACCACCAGATGCGTCATGCCCATAAAAAGAACAGCATACACAATGGGAATCCACGGGTGCGAAACGAAGGAGGTGAAGTCGGCCGTGAAATCCTGATCCGTCGAGAGGCTGCCACGTGCCGACTCTATCAGATAATAAAGCGTCCAGCCCGAAATCACCACATAATAAGAAAGGATAAGGAAAGCCACGAACACACCGGCCACGCCCTCGAAGCGCCACCACGAGCCGGGAGCCAGACGGCGATAGGCCGTGATGGTGTTGGTATGCGTATGTCGGCCCACCACAAACTCACTCAGCATCACGGGAGCGCCAATCAGTATGACACAAAGCAAGTATATGAGGATAAAGGCCGCGCCGCCGTTGTTTCCGACTTCGGTGGGAAAACGCCACACGTTGCCCAGTCCCACTGCGCTGCCGGCGGCTGCCAACACTACGCCCAACTTGCTTCCAAAATTTTTCCGTACCTCCATAATCTATTTTCCTAAGAATCCATTCAAGAATATTACAGCCACACCCAGCGGTGCCACCCATCGGATAAGGAAGAGCAGCACGCGAGCGGCATGCCGATGACACGTGCCGGCATTCGTCAACTCGGCCGCCACCATCTTTCGCTCCATCACCCAGCCCACGAACAGCGTAATGGCAATGCCGCCCAGAGGCATGATAAACTTGGCGGTAAGGTAGTCGAAGAGGTCGAAGAAGCCCATCCCGAAGACTTTCACCTCGCGCCATGCACCAAACGACAGCGAGCAAGCCACACCACCAAGCAGACAAATCAGCGTTACGACCGCTGCTGCCCGTTGACGCGACAGCCCATATTTCTCGTGGATGAAGGCCGTGCAGATTTCGTGCATCGAGATGCTGCTGGTAAGTGCCGCCAAAAGCAGCAGTAAGTAGAACAGTAACGAGAACAGGTAACCGAGCCACGAACCGCCGAAGGCCGCATTAAAAACGTTGGGTAAGGTAATAAACACCAGTCCAGGCCCTGCATCCACCGAAAGACCCGGCACACTGAACACGGCCGGAAAGATGATAAATCCACTCAACACGGCCACCAGCGTATCAATGACGCACACATGCAATGCCGACGGCACGAGCCGCATCTGCCGCCCGAAGTAAGACGCATAAGTGACCATGCAACCGATGCCGACGCTGAGCGAGAAAAACGCCTGACCGATGGCACTCAGCACCACGCGGCCCGTCACCTTACTGAAATCGGGCTTCAAGAGGAACATCAACCCCTCGCGAGCACCCTGCATCGACAGCGAACAACCCACCAAGACAAAGATGATGATGAAGAGCAGCGGCATCATCCATTTGGAGTACCGCTCGATGCCCTCCTGCACACCACGCGCCACCACCCAATGCGTCAGCAGCAGAAACAACACTACGTACGCAAGCGGCCAAAAGGGATGCGAGACAAACGCGGAGAACAAGGCTGCGAAATCCTGCCCTCCAGTGAGATTATTCATGCCCGACTGCACCGCATAATGCAGCGTCCAGCCTGCCACCACGGAATAGAACGACAAAACCAGAAAACCGGCAAAGACACCCATGTAACCAGCCGTCACCCATGGCTTGCCGGGTGCCAGCACACGGTAGGCATCCACGGTATTTGCCTTCGAAGCACGCCCAATCACAAATTCGCTTACCATCACCGGCAGTGCCAAGAATAGTACGAAGCAAACATAGACCAAGATGAACGCCGCTCCACCGTTGCGTCCCACTTCCGTGGGGAAACGCCAAATGTTGCCAAGCCCGACAGCACTGCCCGCCGAAGCCAACACCACGCCTATTTTACTTCCGAAGCGTCCTCTCTCAGACATAAAAACGTGTCGATTTCTTTCTTTTTCGTCTTACAAAGCGCAAATTTACAAATAAATCTCGTAATTTTGCAACAAATTGACGTGGAAGTTACATTATGAGCTACAAACTATTCCGCCGCTATCCGCTGGCACTGATGGCAGCCGCTGCCATCGCAGTCCTCTCGCTGATACCCATACCCGAAGTGAAGCCGATGGCCGAGGTGCCGCTGGCCGACAAGTGGGTTCACATGCTTATGTACGGCACACTCTGCTGCCTCATTTGGTGGGAATACCTGCGCAGCCACCAGAAAATGAACTGGTGGAAACTATTCGCCTTCGCGCTGTTGGCGCCAATTGCCATGGGCGGAATGCTGGAACTGGCTCAACGCCATCTGACCACGTGCCGCAGCGGCGAGTGGCTCGACTTTGTGGCCAACTCCATCGGCGTGCTGCTGGCAGCCATCCTCGGCGTGGCAGCTACGTTACTGATGAAGAAAAGACAATAGCAACGCGGCCGAGCTTGTCGGAAGGCTGAGCAGTTGACGATACCAGCCACCCTCTCTATATATAATAAGGTGGGAGCCTACCCTACTTCACCAGCCCTATCTCGGAGAGCTGCAGACGGGTGTCTGCCTGCATCTCGGAGAAGACGAACTTGAAGTAGCGGCAGGGCGTCTTGCCTTGAGCAGAGAAGAAGTACTCCTGAGCGTTGAGGTCTGCCATGCGGAAATTGCTGTGCCGCTCGTCGAGCAACTTCCACGACGTCTTGTCGTTGCTGCCATACACGAACCACGTGGAGGGATTGCGGTCGGGATAGGAATGTGTGTCGTTACCCGTCACCAGCGTGTACTCCTTCAGTGCAATGGGCTCGGCTGCTTCCAGAATAACGAAGTAAGGCAGGCGAGCAGGTGCGTCGATGCACCACTTGGTAGATTTCATGCCATCTGTCACCATGCGTGCTCCTTCGTCTCCGTCGGGCAACGTGCCGTCGACAAACGAGGCCTTCACAAACTTCTGAGCCGAGAGCGAAAGCGAAAACAGCGTGGCAGCCACGCAGAAGGATAGTTTCTTAGCGCAATTCATAAGCTTTTGTTTTTTCGGTTTTACGTTTTATCTTGTGCAAACATACATCTTTTTTAGCAAATATCACGCGCCAGAAGCGAAAAAATATGGTTATCCGACAAAGTTATCCTGCCTTCTGGCCATAGTGGCTAAGGAGAAACGTAGCGTTTCCTTGCCTTTTGGACCATTCTCTCCTTTTGGAGTCACTTTGCCAAAGGAAAGAATACATCCTCCCGAAAATTTTTTCTCCGAAAAAACCTACAAACCTACACTCGGCGCATTTACTTAATTGACGAACAGAGCGTTACGGGTGTGTGGGTTCGTGTGTAGGTTCGCTAAAAAGGTGTAGGTTTTGCCGCCAAAAGGCCTGTTTTTTGAAAATGCCACGCGTATTTTTATGAAACGCGACGTGTGGCAGAGAGCTATGCGACGCGTGGCAGAGAGCAATGCGACGCGTGGCTGTGAGCAATGCGACACGTGGCTGTGAAAGCGGCAGGCGGAGGAATGAGATGCTTGACACTTGAATGATACAATTGCGAAGAATCACAAAAAAAGACATTTCGTCGTTGCGACTTTTCACACGCACGCACGTATTGTTGCGACTGAAAATTGCTGAAAATACAACGTAAAAATCCCGACAGATTGACGTAAATCAAGAAAAATAACACTTTGATGATATTTTTTGGAATATTTCTTGCACGTTTTTGCAAATCGTCTTATCTTTGCATCGTCAAACCTAAGGAAAGCGTTCCTGAGGTTCAAAAACTGAAAAAGGAAAAGTTAAGAATAGTGTTGTTAGTTTAGTTTAAGGTTTAAAGAAAGTTTTTAGGTTAAAAAGTGAATTGTTACTTTTTGAGATGTATGCTCTGCCGTGAGGTAGGGCATCCGTTTTTTATGGCCTTTGGTTTGGAGTTTTCGGCGGTTTGACGTATCTTTGTGCTGGAAACTTTAACAGACAAGGCAAAGAAGCATGTATATTATCGGTATTGCCGGCGGCACAGGCTCAGGAAAGACGACCGTCGTGAAGCGCATTCTCGAGGCGCTGCCCACCAACAAAGTGGCGCTCATCCCGCAGGACTCGTACTACAACGACACGACGCACCTCAGCATGGAGGAGCGGCAGCGAATCAACTTCGACCATCCGGACGCTTTCGACTGGCGTCTGCTCACAAAGCAGATTCAGGATTTGCGTTCCGGCCGCAGCATCGAACAGCCCACCTACAGCTACCTCGTATCCAACCGCCTGCCTGAGACCGTTCACGTGGAGCCGTGCGAGGTCATTGTCATCGAAGGCATCATGGCGCTCTGGAAAAAAGAGTTGCGAGCTCTGATGGACCTGAAGATATTCGTAGATGCCGACCCCGACGAACGCCTCATCCGCGTTATACAGCGCGACACGGTGGAGCGCGGACGCACCACGCAGATGGTCATCGACCGCTACCTCGAGGTACTGAAGCCCATGCACGAGGAATTCATCGAGCCAACCAAGCGGTATGCCGACCTCATCATCCCGCAGGGCGGCAACAATCTGCGCGCCATCGAAATCATGCGCACCTACATCATTCACCGCCTGAAGCCCGAAATTGTGGGCTGAGAGGCATGAAGTCCACTCTTCGCATTCTGTTGCTCGGCCTGCTCCTTGCCGCTTGTCAAGAGAAGCAGAGCCACCAGACGTCGTCCATTTTCGGTTCCGCCACCGAAAACGCACAGACGCCCGACGTGTACGATCTGCCGCAGATACAGGCAGCCGGCACACTCATCGGCGTGACGCTGAGCGGTCCCAACACTTACTACGAATACCGCGGGCAGGGATTCGGCCTGCAGTTCCGGCTGGCCGAAGAGTTCTCGCGCTCCATCGGTGCCGCCCTGCAGATGGAGATTGCACCCGACACCGCCGCCCTCATCGAGCGCCTCCGCTCGGGGCAAGCCGACTTTGTCTGCCTCTCGCTGCACGAGGGAGAACCGTGGCCCACACGCGACGACACACCGCTACTGGCCGATGCCATTCGCCAGTGGTGGAACCCCGACCGCATCCGCCAACTGGCCGCTCAACAAAAGACCATGCGCAGTGTGCGACGTGCGCGACCCGTCATGCAAGACCGAGCCCGCGGCATTGTCAGCGCCTACGACGACCTCTTCATCCGCCACAGCCAACAATTGCGGTGGGACTGGCGTCTGCTGGCAGCCCAGTGCTATCAGGAGTCGGCCTTCGACCCCGATGCCCGCTCGTGGGCCGGCGCCGAAGGACTGATGCAACTCATGCCGGCCACCGCAGCCAGTCTGGGTGTGCCACCCGACCGCATCCGCGACCCCGAGACAAACATCTCAGCCGCCTGCCGGTATCTGAAGAAACTGCATGCACTCTTCTCCGACATCCCAGCTCCCACAGACCGCATCGCCTTCACGCTGGCAGCCTACAACGGCGGCTACCAACATGTGCGCGATGCCATGGCGCTGACCACGAAGCACGGAGCAGACGCCACCCGCTGGAGCGACGTGTCGCCCTACGTGCTGCGCCTCGCCGAGCCGCAGTTCTACACCGACCCCGTAGTGCAGCACGGCTATCTGCGAGGCACTGAGACCGAAGCCTACGTGCGCCTCATCATGCAGCGCTGGCAAGACTATCGTCGACTGGCACGCGGCGGCAACTCGTCCACCCCGGCACCGGCAAAGAAAAGCATGAAGCAGGGAGAATATCGCTCGCACGTGAAGTCGGCCGACGAGTGGGTTCCCACACAGACAGACACGCTCGCCGCCGAACCATAAGAGCCTCGGCGACAACTGTCAAATCGAATAAAAAAGTAATGAGCAGAAGCGCGAACGCCTACGTCCACTCGGTGGCCAGGCCGCCTTCGGACGTTTCCTTGTAGAGGCTTGGCAAGTCGTGTCCGGTCTTCTTCATCACCTCCACCACCTTGTCGAAGCTGACGCGGTGCTGCCCGTCGGTGAACATGGCATAGCTGTTGGCATCCATGGCACGCGCGGCGGCATAGGCGTTGCGCTCGATGCAGGGTATCTGCACCAGTCCACACACGGGGTCGCACGTCAGGCCGAGGTGATGCTCCAGTCCCATTTCGGCCGCGTACTCTATCTGCGCCGGCGTGCCACCGAAGAGCTGGTTGGCGGCGGCTGCAGCCATGGCGCAAGCCACGCCCACTTCGCCCTGACAGCCCACTTCGGCACCGCTGATGCTGGCGTTCTTCTTTACGATGTTGCCAAAGAGGCCAGCTGTGGCCAGCGCCCGCAGGATACGCGGCTCGCTGATGTTGCGACTCTTCCACAGATGATAGAGCACGGCGGGCAACACGCCGCAACTGCCGCACGTGGGTGCCGTGGCAATGATGCCGCCGCTGGCGTTCTCCTCGCTCACCGCCAGAGCGTAGGCGAAGATGAGACCGCGACTCTTCATGCTGGCCTGATAACCCTCGGCACGTGTGAGGTAAGAAACGGCCTTACGCCGCAGGTTGAGCGGCCCGGGCAGCACCTCCTCGTGCTCCAATCCACGCTCCACGGCCTCGCGCATTGTACGCCACACGTCGGCGAGGAAAGGCCAGATGTCGTCGCCCTCGCACTCCTGCACGTACTCCCAGTAGCTGCGGCCTGTGCGGTTACACCAGTCGAGTATCTCAGTGGCGTGATTCATCTGATAGATTTCGGCAGACTGCTGCTGCGGTACGCCCTCCTCGGCCAGCGCACCGCCGCCCGTACTGAAGACGGTCCACGGCTCGGAACTGCTGCCATCGGGCATCGTGGCCACAAAACGCATCCCATTCGGGTGGAATGGCAGAAACGTGTGAGGTTGCCAGTCGATGGTGGTGCGCTCCTCGCCCAACACGGCGTAAATGGCGCGATCCGTCAGGTGACCGTGTCCGGTGGCGGCCAGCGAGCCAAAGAGCGTCACGCTGAAATGCTGTGCCTGCGGAAAGCGGTCGAGAAAAATCTGAGCCGCAGCGTGCGGCCCCATCGTATGACTGCTGCTCGGCCCTCGGCCGATGCGGTAAAGTTCGCGTAGCGTTATCATCTTTTACCTATTTTGCAACGAAATAAATCCAAGAGAAAATATGGTCTCTACGGGAGAAAAAGAGTGCAGCAAACCGCACATTTCTATTTGTAATGGTACGTCCATCCGTAGCCATAGACGGTATTTTCATTTTTATACGTCGTCTTTAACTCCATGTTCACAATTTTCCCATTATAGGTGTAAGTTTCTACACTCTGATAGGTATCAGTTGTCGTAGTCACCTTCGAAATTCGTCCCTTTGAGTCATATTGATAGTCGATTTTGGATGAACCGCCACTCTCTTCACGCTTACCGTCGCGTATAAAAAACTGGGGAGACGATTCTGCGTTATTCCGCGGCGAGCAAACAGACCCGTCGGGGAAGAATTTCAAGCCGTCTGCATCAAATCCAAATGCTGAAGAAGTACCGGCAGTTCGTTCTAAAAGGGCTATCCGCTGCTGCAAGTTCTCTACTTCCTTCTCGAGCTGTGCAGAGTTTGACGTCCCACTTTTATAATTCTTCAGTTCTTTCTCGAGCGTTTCTACCCGACCCGTCAGTTTTTTGACGTCCTGTTGCAACGAAGCCACCAGTCCCTGTAACTCCGTGTTAGTCATGTTCTCAATACTTTCGGCGCAAGCAGTATGAATTGCAAGTCCTACTACGAAAGCCGTAACCACGGCCACCAGATTTACTACCTTTTTCATCTTCTTTCTGCTTTTTAACGTTCTGCAAAAGTAGTGTATTTCCGCCGAACGGCAAACTTTGCAACCGGTTTTTCAAGCCTTTAATTTCAAATGCGAGCCATATTGATGAGCATTTTTGGCAGGTGGACCGACGAAATCGCCGTACCCGTCCGCACCGCCACGCTTAAAAAAAGTTAAAGAAGGTGCGAAAAAGAAATAACGAAAGGGAAAAATTTGTAATATTGCAGGTGAAAACCATAAAAACGAGTACGAAAATGAAGAAATTTACACTTTTCGTGGCGGCTATGGCCGCCCTCTGCGGTAGCGTTTCCGCACAGAACCGCGTAAGGAACATCTACACGAGTTTCGGCGACCTCAATACAGATCTCTTCAAGGCCGAGAACCCATCGGTGCAGCTCAATCGCACGCTGCTGGCGGGCTACAACACTCTATGTCTGCCCATGTCACTCAGCGCCGAAGCACTGGCCGAGGCTGCCAAGGACGTGCAGATAGAGAAACTGGCTGCCGTGAAACAGGAAGGCAGCACGCTCTATATGTATTTCCTCGACTGCACCAAGGAAGGCATCGAGGCCGGCGTGCCGTATCTTATCTTCTCGCCCACCACGCAGACGCTGAAGGCGCGGACTTCCGAGGCTAAAAACGTAAGCATCGACCTGAAGAGCGTGACGATGAGTGACAACGCAGGCAACCAGGTGACCTTCGGCAGCAGCTGGGAGTGCCTGAAAGTGCACGGTCGCTACGGCATCCCTGCACAGCAGGACGTGAACATTCTGGAGAGCGTGCTTATCCGCACCGAGGCCGACAAGACATTCCTGCCCACCCGCTGCGGATTCACGTGGGACAAACAGGCTGCTACCGCCACGCGACTGGAGATAAAGCACGTAACGGACTTGAACGGAGGCACAGCCATCGAGACACTCAAGACGGAGAACGCCGTAGTGGACGTGTATAGCGTATCGGGCTCACTCGTGAAACCTTCGGTTCGCATCAACGAGGCACTGCGCAACCTGCCCGCCGGCATCTATGTGATTGGCGGCGAGAAGGTGGCCGTGAAATAAACCATAGTATCAACCCCCCTAACACACACCACGTATGAAAAGAATGATTATTGCCCTGCTGGTGGCGTGTTGCTGCATCCCTGCCGGAGCTCAGCACTTGGATTTCTGCGGGGTGGAACTGACCGGCAACATTCGCGAGTTCCCGAAGAAGATGGAAGAAAAGGGCTTCAAGCTGAAGCAGAAACGCAGCGACGATGACTTCTACATCTTCGAGGGCCGATTCTGCGGACAGAAGATGTTCGTAAACATCCACTACACGCCTAAGTCGCACACCGTCTATCAGGCACGTGTGACGCCGCGCAACGTCAACGAAGAACAATTGCTGGACAGCATGCTGACAACCTACGGTTCCGACTTCGAAAGCAAAGGCGAGAGCTATCAGTGGGTGAGAGAAAACGGCGGCATCTTCTACATCCAGAAAAACGGCTTCGACCCCTACATTATCTTCATGGACGCCGAAGGCATGGCCCTGATGAAAAAAGAGAATTAGGCGCACGCCAAAACGTACGACACAGACGACGAGTCACCGTCCCGCACAAGGATGGTGACTTGTTGTTCATACGAAGAACAAACAATGAACCGAACCGAAAACTTTCTGCTGGCAGCGGCTTTCTGCCTCTTGGCTGCCCAACCCGCGCCCGTGCAGGCACAGACGTATTACGACGGCGTACGCGTCTGCTGGAACTACAAAACACAGAAATTCCTGCAAGGCGGCGTCTACTCGCGCCTGAAGCGTCTCTCCGACGGCACGCTCGTCTGCGTCTATAGTGCTGGCAGCGATGTCTACATCCGCCGCAGCATACGCCCTAACGTGTGGCAGAATCCCATTCGCGTGTCCACCGACGCCACGAAGAACTACAACTACACGAATTCCGAACTGATCGAACTCGCCGACGGGCGCCTGATGTACGCATGGAATGCACGTCCCAAGAACGGCACCGGCCAGCCCTACAAGATTATGGCGGCCTACTCCTCCACACGCGGCCTCCAGTGGCGCAACGAGCAGACGCTCTACGTAGCCGGCACCGAGGGAAGCGACGGATGTTGGGAGCCGGCCATGATGCAACTGCCAGACGGCGAGGTGCAACTCTTCTTTGCCAACGAGCATAACGTGGCCGACAACAAGCAGAACATCACTCTGCTCCGCTCCTCCGACGGTGGCACGACGTGGAGCGAGCCGCAGGTGGTAAGTTTCCGCGAGACATCGCGCGACGGGATGCCAGTACCACTCTGCCTGCAGGACGGCAAAGGACTGCTGCTGGCCATCGAAGACAACGGTCTGAACGGCAACTTCAAGCCCGTCATCCTCCACTCCACGATGGCCGACAACTGGAGCGGCGTCATCTCAGGCAGCAGCAGCCACCGCTGGTCGGCGTTGGCCGAAAGCGAAGCGCTGGCAGCGTCGGTCTATGCCGGCGCGCCCTACCTCATACAGTTGGCGACGGGCGAGACACTGCTCTCGTGCCAGTCGTCCGAAGGCCGCACCTCCACCGCCTACCCCATCATGCAGGTTTACGTGGGCGATGCCTTGGGCCGCAACTTCTGCTGCCGCTCCACGCCCTTTCCCTTCGTCGGCGAGTCTGAGACGAAAGTGCTGTGGTGCAGCATGGAGCAGACAGACTCACTCACCGTAATGGCCACAGCATCGGTCGAGAACCGGGCTACCGACAACGGCATCTGGATTACCAGCGGCCGTCTCTACCGTCCGCTCACGGCGGTGAAGGCCGGCGGCGGGCAGCACGACTGGGAGAGCCAGCCCGTGGGCATGTTCATCGGTGCTGAATCACAGGCGCAGGCCGCGGTGCGAACAGCGTGGGACGCCGACAGCCTCTACGTCCACTTCACCGTCTCCGATGCCAAGGTCGTCAGTGCCACCGACGGCAGTGCTGCGTGGGACAGCGACGGCGTGGAAATCTACATCGACCGCTCCATGCGCAATGCCACCGAAGTGGGAACTGGCATGTATAAGGCGCTGGCCAATGTCCGCGGCGAGACGCTGTTCGAGCGAGCCTTACGCGGCAAGTGGCTGACGTGGACGGACGCCGTGGGCACACACCTGAGCCTCACTCCGAAGGGCTACACCATGCTTTTCTCCGTCCCGTGGGCGGCCATCGGCAGCAAACCCTCGTCGGGCAGCTGTGCCCTGTTCATGAAGTTGCACAACAACGATGGCGAGGCCTCGCCCATCTGCCACGAGAATATGTCGGGAGGCAATCCCGACAGGCCGCTGACGTGGATACGATGCTCGTTCTCCGACACCGAGCCCACTGCACTGCCGCAGGTGCGCACCTCAACCGCGCCGCAACACGACGGGCATCAGGCCGTGACACTTCTCAACGGACAGACGGCTCCACTCTCCGACGTTGCGAAAGGCAGTTTCTACACACTTTACGGCAAGAAATTTCTGAAGTAGACGTCGCATCCGGCGTGCCGCACGTGGCACGCTCAGACACACTCTGTGTGTCACATACCTCCCGTGAGCGAAATGCACCGTACGTTTCGCTCTTTTTTGTTTCTCACAGCCGTTATTCCACGTCCAGCAAGGCCGCGAAACGTTAAAAACGGCCTGCAAAACGAACTTTTTGCGCCTAAAATACAGCTGCATAACGAATTTTTTCCTATTTTTGCTCGGTTAAACGGACCATTCCGCCAATAAAGAACACAAAAACTATGCGACATACTTCGATTCTTGAGCGTTCACTCATCCTGCTGTCAGTTCTCCTGCTGACCGCATTCAACCTCTCCGTACAGGCAGCCGACGTGGTGGGCACGAAACTTACTGGCACGCCCATAGGCAGTCCCAGTGTGGACTACGGCACCAGCCAGGTTTCCACCACCGTAAACCAGCCAAAGAATGCGTTCGACGGCGACTTCAATACGTTCTATGCATCGTACGACAGGTCCAACACATGGGTGGGGCTCGACCTCGGCACGCCGCACGTCATCACACGTGTGGGCTGGTGTCCGCGCAACACCAGTTCGGGTGCCACACGTGTACAACTGGCTCTTTTCGAAGGCTCCAACAGCGAGGACTTCCTCGATGCCGTGCCACTCTACTTGGTGCCTGCCAAGGGCGTCATTGGGCAGATGATGTACGCCGATATAAACGTGTCGCGCGGCTTCCGCTATGTGCGCTACGTAGGCCCGAACAGTGCACGCTGCAACATCGGAGAGTTGGAATTCTACGGCTTCGAAGGCGCTGGCACAGACAGTATCTTCTATCAGGTGACCAATCTGCCCACGGTGAGCATTCACACCTACTCGGGCGTCATGCCAACCGACAAGGACAACGACTGGGAGTCGAACATCACCATTACGTACGACGGTGGACGCCGCATACAGGAATATCCCATACTGACACGCTGCCGCGGCAACGCCTCGCTCAACTTCCCCAAGAAGCCCTATCGCTTCAAGTTCCAGAACGATAAGAAACACCACATGCTGAAGGGTTCGCCACTCGAGAGCCCGGCCAAGGCCAAGAAGTGGACGCTCATCAACAACTACGGCGACAAGACGCTGCTGCGCAACATACTGGCCTTCGAGACCAGTCGCAGGCTCGGCATGCCCTACACCGTCTATTGCCAGCCCGTGGACGTGATAATGAACGGCGAGTATCAGGGTTGCTACCAGCTGTGCGACCAGATTTCCATCAACGACGACCGCATCCCCATCACCGAGATGACGCCTTACGACACGCAGGAGCCCGAGCTCACCGGCGGCTACCTCATAGAGGTGGATGCATACGCCAGCCGCGAGGCGTCGTGGTTCACCAGCTCGCGCAACATACCCGTCACCATCAAGTCGCCTGACGAAGACGAGATAACCACCGAGCAGAAGAACTACATTCGCAACTACTTCAACCTCATGGAGTCGTCCGTCTTCAGCACCAACTTCCAAGACCCTTCAGCGGGCTACCGCCGTCGGCTCGACGTGGAGAGCTTCCTGCGCCACTTCCTGGTGGGCGAGTTCTCGGGCAACACCGACACATACTGGAGCACCTACATGTATAAGGACCGCAATCAGGACTACTTCACCGTGGCCCCAAGCTGGGACTTCGACCTCGCCTACGAGAACGACAACCGCATCCATCCCGTAAACGGCAAGTCCAACTGGGTTTACGCCTCGGGCGGCTCTTCGGCCGGCAGCATGAAATCGCTGGTCAGCCGCGTACTCTCCGACTCCTATGCAGCCCAACGCCTGAAATCCATCTGGAAGGAGATGCGCGACACGGGCAAGTTCACCGAGGCCTCGCTGGTGGGTTTCGTCGATAGCATAGCAAGCGAGATTGACGCCTCGCAGCGCCTCAACTTCATACGCTGGCCCATTCTCAGCACCAAGGTGCACCAGAACTATCAGGCCCTCGGCTCATACTCAGCCGAGCTGCAAGTGGTGCGCGACTACATCCCCGAGCGCATTGCGTGGATAGACAACAAACTCTCCTACAACCAAGGACCCGTCATTCCCGACTCCGCATTCCAGATTTCTACGCCTCAAGACCTCATCGACTTTGCGGCCTACATCGCCAAGGGCGGCACGGGCAGCACGGCCACACTGCTGGCCGACCTCGACATGACGGGCTTCGACGCGTCCTTCAAGCCCATCGGCACGGACCTGCGACCCTTCGGCGGCACGTTCGACGGGCAGGGACACCGCATCACCAACCTGCACGTCTCCGGCACCAACAGCGTAGGCCTCTTCGGCGTCGTCACGGGCGGAGCCATCATCTCCAACTTTATCGTCGATGCCAGCTGCTCCATCAGCGGTTCATCGTATGTGGGCGTTGTGGGTAGCGCCAACGGCATCGGCCAGATCACGTTCAGCCGCATCGGCAACGAGGCCACCATCAGTGCCTCCACGCGCAACGCAGGCGGGATCATCGGTTGCAACTACGGTTCCACGGCAGAGTTCGTCATCGAGAATTGCTACAACACGGGCGACATTGTGGGCGGCGCCGAGAGCGGTGCGTTCTGCGGCTGGGTAGGCTCGAGCGCCACCATCATCGACTGCTACAACATCGGCACCGTGTCGGGCTACGACAGCCCCGAGACGTACCTCTATCGCGGCAGTGCCACGCTCATCAACACCTACAGCACACAGGGCGCGCAGGGCATCATCGTCGACCACGAAACCGTGGGCAGCGGCGAACTCTGCTATCGCCTCAACGAGAGTCGAACCGTAGAGCCCGTATGGCGTCAGGCACTCAGCGTAGATGAGTATCCCACCTTCCTCGCCAGCCACGCCATTGTGGGCTACGAGGGCGGCCGCTACATCAACCTCGGTGTCAAGTACGGCACCAAGGGCGACACGGATGGCGACGGAGACGTGGACATTGCAGACCTCAGCCTCTATGCCGGGTACATCCTGCAGCAACCCATGGACCTCTTCGTCCTCGAGAATGCCGACATGAACGCCGACGGCACGATAGACGTCTTCGACATTGTGCTGGCCTCCTACGCCATCACCGGCGGCCAGCCTTCGACAGGCACTCCCGATGACATCGACCCCGACGGCATGGCCGCGCGCATCGAAGACTTCCCCATGCAGGCCGGAGCCGAGAAGATGGTGTCCATCAGCGGCACGTACGATACGCCCGTCACAGCCCTGCAGGCCGATATACAAATCTCAGACCGCCTCAGCTACCTGCCCGAGAGCGTCATCCGCGGTACTCTCTGCGGCACCTCGCACGTAGCATCCGCTGGCATGGTGGACGGCAAGTTGCGCATCCTCCTCTACTCCACCAGCCACCAGAGCCTGCGCCAGCAGGCAGGCGAGCTTATGCGCATCGGCCTCATTTCAGAGAACGACTTCGCCGGCGGCACGCTCACGGCTGGCAACCAGAAGGTAGTCACCGCCGAAGGCCTCTTCCTCCGGCCCGCCGACACCCAGTGCAACGTCCAGCTTACGGCCACGCCCGTCAGCGAGATACAGATAGCCCAGAACCCCTACATCGTGGAGCAAGGCCAGACCATCATGCTCGAAGCCACTGTGCTGCCCGTCACCGCCAGCGAGAAGACGCTCCGGTGGAGCATCTCCAACGCCGCCGTGGCCAAAGTGACGGCCGATGGTAAGCTCATAGCCCGCAATAGCGGCCACGCCATCATCACCGCCTCGGCCACCGACGGCTCCGGTGTCACCGCCACCTCCTATCTGCGCGTGCTGGGCGAAGGCGACTTCGAGATAGCCAGTGCCGAGGAGTTCATCGAGTTCAGCGCCTGCGTCAGCAAGGGCTACACAGACATCAACGCCTCGCTGACGGCCGACATCGACATGTCGGGCATCAACCTCTCGCCCATCGGCACAGAAGAGCAGCCCTTCAGCGGCACCTTCGACGGCCGCGGCCATACCATCAGCCACCTCATCATCGACCGTCCCAACGAGACGGGCGTCGGCCTCTTTGGTCACATCACCGCACCCGCCACCATACGCAACCTCGTGCTCGATGCCTCGTGCGCCATCGTCGGACAGGAGTACGCCGGACTCGTCGGCTACTCCGAAGACTCTGGCACCGTCACCCTCGAATGCCTTGGCAACGAAGGCTCCGTTAGCGCCGATGCCACTCCGGCCGGCATCTTGGGCAGTGCGCGCAACAGCAGTGTTGCCTCCATCACCAACTGCTACTCCACCGGACGCATCACCACCATCACCAGCGGACTCGAGGACATCGGTGCCGCACAAATCAGCGGCTGGCTGGGCAACGTGGCCGCCACCGTCACCAACTGCTGGTCCACCAGCGAGATAACAGGCTTCCAGGCCAGCGGCTACGCCATTACCACCGACCGCACCTTTGCCCGCGTCAGCGGCTCGAAGCCCACGTTCACCAACTGCTACAGCCAAGTCAGCAAGCAGGTGACGCTCACCGAGGCAGAGAAGTTCCTGTCTGGCGAAGTCACCTATCTGCTCAATGCCGGCCAGACGCAGAATCCCGTCTGGGGCCAGACCATAGGCCTCGACGAGCATCCCTCGTTCCAGGCCGGCCACGGCATCGTCTTCAAGGACACCGACGGCACGTACTACAATCAGGGCACCGACATAGCCGCGCCGGCGACTGGCGTCGGGCAGGCAACCACCGTTTACGACCTCTCCGGCCGCAAGATTGCCAACTCGCCCACCACAGACAGCAAGCTGCAGAAGGGCCTCTACATCATAGGTGGCCGCAAGGTGCTTGTGAAGTAAACCAACTTCTCGGGAAATCGTAAATCTATAAATCCGTAAATCCCTTGTTGTTTCGCGCCTTCCGTCCTCTCCTGCTCCTTGTGCTGCTATGCGGCTGCACCCACGGCACGGTGCATCGCCGTCTCTCCGCCATAGACAGCCTCACCGAGCAGCACTACGACTCGGCGCTCCTCTTGCTGCGCCAGATGGACACCCTGCCCATGCGCCGTGCCGACCGCATGTACCTCGAGTTGCTGCGCGGCAAGGCCATGAACAAGGCCGACTCACTCTTCACCACCGACTCGCTGATGCGCCGCGTCGTGCGCTACTACGACCGCCTCGGTTCACGCAATCGCCGAATGCTGGCCCACTACGTGCTGGGCTGCGCCTATCGCGACATGCAGAGCGCACCTCGCGCCCTGGAGCAGTATCAGCAGGCCATAGACGTGGCAGACACCACTGCCTCCGACTGCGACCTCAACACACTCATGCGCGTACACTCGCAGATGGCAGACCTTTACCTCCGAATGCATCTATATGAAGATTCCAACCGCGAGGACTCCATAGCCCAACGTCTGGCATGGCAGATAAGAGATACCCTTTCTGCACTAATTTTTGAAGAAGCTTCCTGCAGCGCTTTATACAATAGTGGGAAATATGCAATGTGCATACAAAAATCCAAGAATCTGTATGATAAATGGAAACGATATGGTTTCCCAAATGAAGCAATACTATCATACGTTCTATGCATAAAATCATATTTTGCATTAGGCCAATTTGAGAAAGCAAAACCATATCTGGATTCATATGAAAATTGTATCTTCTTTAAAGCGGACTCTCGAAAAATAAATGGAGGAAAAGGAATACTTTCAATTTATAAAGGAAAATATTACTTGGGTATAGGCCGCCTCGATTCTGCCGAATTCTACTTCCGAAGCGCTCTGCCCTATATTCACCTTCGCAACAACGCCCTACTCCTATACAAGGGACTCAGCGACGTCTATGCCCTGCAGCACAAGGCAGACTCGGTGCTCAAGTACACCACGCTCTATACCGACGAGAAGGAGCGACGCTACAACGAAAGCATGGGACAGACAACCCTCCAGCTGTCTGCCGTTTACGACTACAGCGTGGAACAGAGGATAGCCAACGAGCAGCGCCGGAAGGCATTCCTTTGGAAATACCTCTCGCTCGTCTTCCTTTTCGTGTGTACCATCGTGGGATTCTACCTGTGGAAGAAGAAAGAGCGTGTCCGCCACCTCAACAGAGAACTCAGACGCAAGACGCAAGAACTCATTCACGAAGTGGCCAGAGTCAACGAAGATGCGGCGCAGAAGGACGAGCGCATCATCAAACTGAAAGGACAGATGGAGTACCTCTGCCATGAGCTAAAGGACACCCATACGAGTCAGGAGAAAACGTTGCTTTCCCAATCCGACATTGCAGAGCGTTTCCGCCGCACACTTACCAGCCCCAACGAGCCACACCTCGACCAGCAGGACTGGAATCGACTCGCCGAGACCGTAAACCGCTGTCATCCCACATTCCTGCCGCTCATTCATGGTGGCAAAAGACTTAACACCAACGAGCAGCGCCTCTGCATGTTGCTGCTCTGCGGCTTCAAGCCCTTCCAGATAGACGACCTCATGGGCATGAAGCACACCTTTGCTTCGCAGACACGCCAGCGCCTCCACCAGAAAGTGTTCGGCACCGAAGGCACAGCGGCCGATTTCGACCGCAAACTGCAGCTCCTCACATAGCTTTTTTCTCACTTCCGGCATTCTCATCACCCCCTTCCATCTCCTCCTAGTCATTTTTTCAGGGAATCAGGAACACATTGTTAAGCAATGTGTTACGCGTGCTTGTCACTTTTCTGTCATTTTCTGCTCGCCAAAAAATTTGGCCGCGCCGCACCCACGCGATATTTTTGCAGACGAGTTAAACACCATTAAACAATAAAAACACGATGAAAAGAACATGATTATATTTTAAACATTACCTACATTTGGCTATTTCGGGATAAATCATTTATTTTGCAACGCAATTTTTAATATAGTACTAATTATGAAAAGAATGTTTTATGTGACTGCTATGTTGTGCACAAGCGTGGCAATGATAGCCTGTTCGGGCGAGGAGAAACTACCCTCAAATGAGGAGCAGAATGCAAACAAGGAGGAAATAATGCCTGAGTATAAATGGCAACCAGCAAAAGCCATCTCACTCACTGCGGAAGAAACTGTTATCAATGATGGGTTTAACAGTTTTGCATGGCGCTTCTTCGAAGAAGCATTCACGCTTGACGATCAAAAAGATGTATTGCTTTCTCCGCTCAGTCTGGAGAGTGACCTTAGCACGTTGCTGTGTGGAGTGAAAGGCGAAACACGAGAAGAACTTCTGAGGGCACTCGGAATCGACAGACTCACAGACGAAGCCTTTGCCAATTATTTGAATACGATGGCAAAAGGGGTGGAAGAAGCAGATAATATGACCCGCTTTGCCTCGGCACACGCACTATGGTATAACAAGGCCCTCACGCTCGACGCAACGTTCGATAAGAAATTACGCTCGGAACGCAACGTGGAAGTTTTTCCCGTAACCTTTGGCACTGAGGCTACACAACAAATCAACTCTTGGTGCGCAGAGAAGACTTACAACAGAATTACAAAACTTGTGGAACAAACGCTACCCACGGATTTAATGCACCTTGTAAACACTGTTTATTTTCGTTCCAACTGGGCAAAGTCGTTCCGTCAGACAGGAAAGCGCACATTCACAGACGCCGATGGCAAGACACAGCAGGTGGAAACCATGTGGGATACATTCAGCAATGTGGGATATAAAAACACCAACGACTACACAATGGCAACACTGCCTTTCAACAATGGTGCCTACAGCATGTTCTTCATACTACCTGCCAAGGGAAAAACAGTTTCAGAACTGGCATCGACACTGGCACAAAACGCACCGGATATGCAAAGCATAAACTCCATAGCATCTATGGAACTCTACATTCCAAAGTTCGAAGCCAATTACCAGACATTTCTAACCAAGACGTTGCAGGCGTTAGGATGCCAAAAGTTGTTCTCTGAAGGAGAAGATTTCACCATCTTCGCCGACGTCCACATGCCAGTAGACAACATTATACAGAAGACTTTCCTGAAGATTGACGAAAAGGGTGCCGAAGCCGCAGCAGCTACCGACATCATTGCCTATACCTCGAATGAAGATCCACACCCCGAAAAAATCGTTTTCGATCTAAACCGACCATTTATTTACGGTATTGTGGAAAATAGCACGAGGCATCCATTGTTCCTTGGCTGTAAAACACATTTCTGACCACAAGGCACCTACGAACTGCAGATACGCCGTGGCCAATACGTATTCGCGGCAGACATAGAATTGTAAAGACCATGAGAGAGACGGAGGAACGGAGGGGAAAACACATTTTCATAAAGTGAAACACATAGAGGACCCCTCCTCCCTTCCCTCTCACCTACAGTAACTGTCACTACTGTTGATTTATAATATATAATAGTACTCAAAATGGTTAAATCTGCTAAAACCAAGATATAGAATGAGGATAATCCTATTACTTAACTCATTTTTACTTCTGGCATTTCATTCGTATGCACAGCAGACGTTTCGCGGCCGCGTGGTGGACGCCGCGACGGGCGAACCGCTGCCGTATGCAAGCATCTACGTGGCAGAGGGGAAGGGAACGCTCACAAACGGGGACGGAGAGTTTACCATCGAAATGAGTGCCACCGAGAATATCAAAATCTCGTATCTTGGCTATAAAACTGTCTTTATCACAAATCCCGAACCTTCAATGAGCATCAGAATGAAGGCATTGCCCCGTCAACTGCGCGAAGTGGAGGTTTACGCTGTCAATGTAAATAAAGTTCTGAAAGGCGTTATCAAGCAACTGAAGGAAGACTTTAAAGAAACAAAGGACAATACAAATCTTTATTTCTTCCGCATCGTCATGGGACATCCAAAAGGCATTCCCGATTTGGCCGAAGGCTTCCTTGTGGCGAAATCTACGATGAATCTACGCGAACCACTTTTCATCAACGGACAAAGCCGTGCCACTGACTCAAGGGGCATCCGCAGAATTCGCAGGACAAACATTCAGAGGTTGTTCTCACTAAGCGCCCGGATGAAAGGCACAGACTTCTGGAAAGAGGCAACTCTTCCGCTGCGCAGCTTTTCCACCGCAAAAAGGTTGTACGAAACAGGCTGCTCATCGTTCAGGGACGAAGAGGGTCGCCGCATTTATGTGCTCGACATGAAATACACGGGAAAGATACCAAAAGACAAATATGCCCCGCCCATCTTCGAGGGCACGCTCTATGTCGATTCCGCCACATTTCGCCTTCTACGTTTCGACGGTAACGCTGCCAGTCTGGTACAACGTGTCAATTTCGATTGGAGACAAGCAGAAGTTAAATTGCACATCGGCTATGACTACTCAGAAAATTGCGCTATGGTAAGCCGGCTCTCCATCATGGGTGGAAACAAAGACATGACATACAAATGTCTCCTCTTCAACGTGGATAAAGCAGACAGCAAGCACTACTATGGCAAACGGGGACAAAACTTGATAAAAGTACTCAAAGACGTAGAATACGACACTTCTCTTTGGAACAAATACAATATCGTACAGCGCACCAAAGAGGAAGAGGAAATAGTACGTAAAGCCACAGAGCAAGGATTATTCTCTGCCGACAGTATTTCGCAGCGAAAATGAAAAAAGTGAATCCTCGATGTTAGGTTCTGCTTTCTCATACCCTTATAGAGATAGAAAGAATACCGTAAAACACATAAGACTATGAAAAGAATATTATCCATCGTCTGCCTCGCGCTGCTCACCATCGGCCTATGGGCTCAGAAGGCAGAAACCGAGAAATCGGAGCAGCAGGCTTACAGCGGCCGCGTAGTGGACGCAGAGACAGGCGAGCCGCTGCCGTTCTCTGCCATCTACTTCTCCAAGACGAGCGGCACGAAGACTGACAGCCGTGGCGAGTTCAGCATCGAGAGTTCGCCAGACAGCACGCTCGTCTTCTCTTGTGTAGGCTATGAACGTCTACGCATAAAGGCAAACGAACTGCAGAAGGAGGTGAGACTGGCACCTATGACGACAATGATGAGGGAGGTGGCAGTCGTGACACCGTCGGGGCAGTCCATTCTGCGTAACATGGGAGAACTAATGGCGTGGGAATACAAACAGTGGAAATACGAGATTGGCAATTTCGAGATTGCTGCCGTGCTGACAGACAAGGACGGCGAAACGAAGTGCCAGACAAGAGGAGACATTCAGTGTGCCGGAAACCTGAGGCGATACCAGTTCCGCGGTGGCAACCAACGGGGCTACTTCCCAGAACTGCCTGGTGAGATGGATCTCGTCTTCAACTACAAGACGCACATCTGCGACCTGATGGGCTTAGGCTCACGCATCGAGGACTCGGAGTTCTGGCAGTCGGCCATTACACCACTCGACAATCCCGACTGCTACTCTGCCAGCGTGGAGAGGCTGCACGGAAAGGAGGGACAGCAGGTTTACGTGGTGAACGTGAAGCCGAAAGACACAGATTCCCTGCGCCAGAGGCACATCCTGACGGGGACGCTCTACGTGGATGCACTCTCGCAGCGGCTACTGCGCTTCAATGGCAAAGTGCAGAACCTACAGTTCCAGTCGCTGCCCACTGAACTGAAGTTCCACATCGACTACCGACACACGAACGGGTTCACCGAGGTGGAGCAGGTGCTTCTGGAGGGAGAGAATACAAAGAACTCCTTCTGCATGGAACTCAACAACAGGTATCTGCACAGGAAGGCCTTGACAAGAGTCGTAAGCGGCACGATATCGGTGAATAACGATGAGCACAGTGCCACAGGTACCGTGGGGATTGGCACATCCGAAAAAGCCATACGTATGATGTCGGAGGAGGAGAGCAAGGCACTCGACGTCGAACGCAAGAAGTGGGCACGCCACGCAGGAAAGACAAACATAAAAAGATTTCAGCAGAATGTAGAAATGTTCCGCTCGCTCTGGGAGAAGTCAAAAATGTAATAGAGCAAACCACGCGAATAAGTGCCAACGGGAGAGCGGCTGCAAGACGGACGGCTCTCTCGTTGACGCTATAAACACGGAAACGAAAAACCTAACACGCTGAAACATGTTGTTAAACACTCGGCCCGAACTTGGCCTATAGCACAGAAAGACGTACCTTTGCAGCATGAGACGCACCACACTGTTTATATTTCTTCTCCTCGCCGCCACGCTCCACGCGCAGCTGGAGTTTCGTGGTCGTGTGGTGGATGCTGAGACGGGTGAACCGTTGCCGTATGCCACAATCTTCATCGCAGGCAACAGAGGGGCTTTGAGCAACGAAAATGGCGATTTCCTTGTTCCCATCTCGGAAAGCGACACGCTACACATCTCGTGTGTTGGATACAACAAAACGGCGATTCCAGCATGGGAAAGGACTGATATTCTCCGACTAAAACCTCTGACGCAACATTTGAAGGAAGTGACAGTAACAGCAGTCACGACACGCGAGATACTGAGAAGAACCTCACAGCAACTGAAGAAGGAAGCCGAGAAGTGGAGAGACACCGCTTCCATATACTTTTTTCGCAACAGATTTGTCGGGAAAAATAAAACGCGAATACAAGAGGGATTCATGGCGGCGAAGAGTTATTGTAACTTGCGCGACTTCGTATTCCTGAACGCCCGTCGCCACAACGAAGGCGAAGACAGCACAGAGACACACCTACGAAGCACCAACATACACCGACTGATGGAACTGGGAGCTCGCACCATCGATTCCGAACTCTGGTGGCCGTATATAAAACCTCTGAGCAAATACAGGTTTTACCATGCCACACATATCACCTTAGCAGGCGAGGATGGGAAACTCGTGTATAAGATAGAGATGCCACGTCTCACGAAATTCAATCGCTTCAGATTGGACTCGCCCAAACTCGTCACGGGCACCTTATACGTCGATGCCGACAACTACCGACTGCTGCGGTTCGACGGCAAGGTGGAGGGTCTGACAATGCGTTCCTTCTTTATAGCGCTCCCCACCGAACTGACATTCCAGATTGGCTACACCCACGAAAACGGTTTCACCGAGGTCTCGCACATCTCCATGAGCGGTGGAAACGAAGAAACAAAGTTTCGTTCCACACTCTTCAACATAGGTCTGTACGACGAGCAAAAGCGGACGGGCGTAAATGTAGGCGAAAATATGATTCAGACAATAGACGAGGTAGGCTATGACGTGGGCGTATGGCGTAATCTCGAAATCATACTGCGCACAGCAGAGGATACAAACAAGAGGATTGAAAGCATAGAGTCTGGCACAATACGATAGCCACAAACCATGACATCTTCAAAATAAGTTCTTATCTTTGCAGCATGAGACACAGCGCATTCTTCATATTCATCATCTTCACCACTGCCCTCCACGCGCAGCAGGAGTTCCAAGGCCGCGTGGTGGATGCCGAGACCGGCAAACCGCTGCCGTATGCCAGTATCTACCTTTCTAAAGACAAAGGCACAATAACGAACGATGAAGGAAACTTCTGCATCGAAGCGAAGGCCTCGGATGTAGTGTCAGTATCATTCATTGGTTACAATACATTAAAGATAAAGGCGGGCGAACTAAAACAAGACATAAGAATGATGCCCATGTCGCACTCCTTAAAGGAGGTGACGGTGATTCCGACTGAAGTCATCTTACAAAAAGTGCTGAAGCAACTGGTAAAAGACTATAAAAAACATTCGCATAAAAAGAGTAATTTCTTTTACCGCCTGAATTTAGATTTTGAGGAAAGACAAGAATTAGTGGAAGCTTTCTTCACAGCACGTCCTGCTGTGAACTTGCGCAATATTATGTTCCTAACAGGAATACGCGCACTGAACAGAAAGTATGCACAGAGCGAATCAAACATCATCTATTCTAACCTACAACACCTTGCTGATGTGGGTCCACTAACATTCGATGTCAAATATTGGCAAAGAGTCAAGAAACCATTTCATGTTGAGCGGAGTGCTATCGATTATTCAATTATATCTTCCATAAGGTCTTCTAATTACGATATTTCTGCTCAGGTGTTGTATGGAGAAAATGGGCAGAAAATCTACAAAATAAACATGGCGAGTAAGCCAGAATGCAACTATTCTATCCTTGAAGGAGCGCTGTACGTTGATGCAAGCAATTACGCGCTACAATCATTCGACGGCAAACTACGAAACTTCACGCTGGAAGTAGGACGTAGCCTGCGGAATGAAGAATCTGCCGTCGAGTCTAAGGTGCGTATAATATACACACAGAGAAGGGGATTCACCGAAGTGGAGAGCATTGTGTCAAGTATAAAAGCAGGGACTCTCACCTGCCATAGTGTGGCCTTCAATATGGAAGAAAGCGAACTTCCTTTCGACAAGGGGACAAACGTGACGGATAATATGCTGGAGGCAATTGACAATGCGGGATACAATTCTACGCTATGGAACAAGGCTATTGTTCTGAGAACGGAAAAGGAAGAGAATCTCATCAAAAAAACAGTTATAAGTAATGATGACGTTCGCCAGTGGAATTTCGTCGTAAAAGATGATTCCTTTAATATGGAAATCTTCCGTCCTTTCGTGGAACGCTTAGCAGCCTTCGGAAAGACCATTCCACAGGAGAAGTTGTACGTACACATGGACAACACGTGCTACTTCCAGGGCGACACTATCTGGTTCTCGGCATTCACGCGCAACACCGCCACCGACGCGCCGTCACAGGTGAGCGGCGTTCTCTACGCCGAACTGCTCAACAACGACGGCTATCTGGTGGAACGCAAGATGATAGAGATGAAGGAGGGCCGTGGAAACGGCTTCTTTGCGCTCAACAATCCAGTACAGTACAGCGGCTTCTACGAACTTCGGGCCTACACACGCTGGCAACTCAATTGGGGCGTGCACGAGCACAAACACAGCAAGGCGGCCAGCGAGTGGTTCCTCTCCAAGGAACTGGAGCAGGAATATTACCGAGACTACGACAAACTCTACAGCCGCGTTTTCCCTGTCTATGACCGACCGCGCACGCCCGGAGATTATACACGCGACATGACCATGCGTGTCATGCGACGCACCTTCAAGAACGACCCCGACGCACCACGTCCCATCCTCACACTCTTCCCCGAAGGGGGCAACCTTGTGGCCGGAGTGCCAAACCGCGTGGCCTTCGAGGCGGTATGGAGCGACGGGCTGCAGATGGAGGGAAGCCTTGCATTCGAGTCCTCACCTGCGGATAGTGCCACGTCCGTATCGACACGGAACCGAGGACGCGGCGTGTTCACCGTTACTCCCGAGGCCGGAAAGGCAAAGGAAGTGGTCTTCACCTCTGCAGACGGGCAGCAGGTGAAGGCACAGTTGCCAAAACCCGAGGAGCAGGGAGTAGCAATAACCGTACGTCGGGACTCCGCAGGCAGTTGGCGTATTGCTGCACACCGAACGGGACGTCTCTCGGCAGACAGCCTTGCACTCACCATCATGCATGAAGGGCGGCTCACACACTTCCGCCGTTTCGCGGAAGTAGAGGGCGAGGGATGCATCATCCCTGAAGCAGAACTGCAGACGGGCGTGCAGCAAGCCACCGTCTTCGACACGCAGGGGCACGTATGGGCCGACCGGCTCTTCTTCGTCACGAAGGCGGAGGACATAAAACCCACGCTGACCGTGAAAGGACTGAAAGACGAATACCAACCACACGAGAAGATACGTCTCGAGGTGGAGGGAGCGGCAGCAGATGCGCAGGTGTCAATTGCTGTGCGAGACGCGTATCAGGCCGACGGACTCTTCGACAATGGGACGATACTGACAGAGATGCTGCTCGCCAGCGAGATACGCGGCTTCGTGCCCGACGCTGGATGGTTCTTCGAGAAAGACGACGAGGAACACCGCGAGGCGCTCGACCTGCTGATGATGACACAGGGATGGCGCCGCTTCTCATGGCGAGACATGGCTGTAAAGGGAGAATGGGAACTGACGCAGCCAGACGAGCGGACACCAATCATCGAAGGTAAGGTTTCCAAATCATACGGCGGACTGAGAGAAGAAGAAAGACTCAATCTCGTAAATGAATATGCAGCGGAAGCAGCCCTATTGCAAATGGACTATTTAGCATTAGGTGAGGAGGAACGTAGAAAACAGAAGGAAGCATACGAAGAGAAACAAGCCCAACTTAGACGACAAACAGAAGAAAACCTGACACTTAAATCGGAAATCTACGAACCCACGCAGATGGAAAAGGAAGTGCGCGTACATGGTGAATTATTTAGGGAAGACCTAATCACTGTCACAGCCGCTGAAATAGAAACGAAACAAGCACGCTTCAGAATGCAACTACCACGATACTACGAGAAAAGCATTCTTTTTCTCGACGCTGCGGACACTACAAAATGGGGTAAACGACAAACGTACAATTGGATACGCATGAAGACCGACATGCCAAGTGAATTCCTCGTCAGGGTGCATATGCCATATCCACGTTTCGTGAAACCATACGGCTACTATCAGGAGCATTTGACGCACAAAACAAGGACTCCTGCTGAGTTGCTGGCGAACACGACACACAACATGTCAGAGATAGTTGTGAAAGGGAGAAAAGGTACGTTGCGGCGATTCGACCAGTCACAACCAGCCATCATCATAGATGCATACGAAGCATGGAACCTTATAGACGATGCTGGAATACAAGTAAAGAACCATATTTACTCCACCGCAGCAAACCTTACAAGGACGCTTTTCGGTGACTACGGTTTAATATACCCATACTCGTCCAAAGAAGAGACAAGAGAGAAAGAAAAAAAATACGATTTTAGTATTGAAAGTTTCTTAAATAAGGAGGAGCCAGACCGGATATACGAAGTATACGGACTGGGAGCCACACGGAGGGCACTGCCGCAGTACATAGACATCCCTGTGGATTCGCTCTACAGCCCAAAGTATCTGAGAACACTCGGAAAAGGAATCCAAATGCCGCCAAACGAACTGGATGATTTCAAAACCAGCAAAATAGACAAATACGTAATTTATACCGATTATTGCCCACGACTGGAGGGAAGCCAGCGATATTCTGGAGACAATCTGCCTGAGACTCGGGTTGCTGTTTATCCGTACTACGATGGGCGAGAACGCTTGGTGTATGCCAATCGACGTTACATACTTCCTGGTTTCCCTCTTCAAACCGAATTCTATAGCCCCGACTACAGTCGGCAGACGCCACCTGAGCCAAACGACTACCGTCGCACGCTCTACTGGAACCCAAACGTAAAACTCGACCATGAGGGACGGGCCAACATCACGCTGTGGAACTGCTCACGCGCCACACGGCCGCAAGTGGAAGCCGCAGGACAAAGCACCGACGGCACGCTACTCTGGAATAAGACCGAAAACCGATAAAACTTTGCCACATGACGCCATAGCATCCTCCCAAGTTTTTTTCCCCGAAAAAACCTACACACCTACACTTTCCGTCCTTAACCGTATGAAATGCTGCACGGTAAGAGGGTGTAGGTTCGCGTGTAGGTTTCGCGAAAACGTGTAGGTTAATGGCCCACGAGCACTATTTTTCCGCCACACGTCGCATGCGTTCACGCCACACGTCGCATGCGTTCACGCCACACGTCGCTGTGAGCAAAACTACACGTCGCATTTTTCGTAGCACAACGCAGTGGCTAAGACGTTGAAACTTGAAAGATGTGTAAGACCGCTTTAAAACCTACACGTTTTAGGGGAACCTACACGCGAACCTACACACCCGCAGCACAATAGGAATCAAGGAATTAAGTACCGAAACGTGTAGGATGTAGGTTTTTCTTGAGAAAAAACTTTTGGGGGAAGAAATAACCTGAAAAAATCTTGGCAGCAAGGAAGGCGAAGCCTGAGACGCTGCTGGCGGTTCGCACACAAGAGGGGGACATCAGAAAGCCGATGTCCCCTTCACTGGTTTATCTGTATGGACGAAGATGCGTCTATTTCACCGTCACACGCTTGGTCTGCACGTCGCGGCTGTTGGCTCCCACCATGATGTCGAACTCGCCCGGCTCGAAGAAGAGGGTGCCCTGCATGTCGTAGTAGCTGAGGCTGGCCTCGGAGAGGGCGAGGTGCACGGTCTTGGTCTCGCCGGCACGCAGGAAGACGCGCTCGAAGGCTTTCAGCTCCTTCACAGGACGGGCGTAGCGGCAGGCAATGTCGTGGATGTAGCATTGCACCACCTCGTAGGCATCGCGCGAGCCGCTGTTCGTAACGTCCACCGTCACCTCGACGCTGCGGCCCTGCTGCTTCACCTGCATGGGGCCGTAGGTGAACTGGGTGTACGAGAGTCCGAAGCCGAAGGGGAAGGCCGGTCCGTTGCTCACCTCGAAGTAGTTGCTCTGATAGTTGCGGAAGCGCGTCTCGTCGTCGCGCACGGGACGTCCGGTGCGCAGGTGGTTGTAGTAGAGCGGCTCCTGGCCCACGGCACGCGGCATGCTGACGGTGAGGCGGCCGCATGGCACCTTGTCGCCAAAGAGCACGTCGCACAGCGCGGTGCCCATCTCGGTGCCACCGAACCACACGTTGAGGATGGCGGGTATGTGGTGGCGCTCCCACTCCATCGTGGTGGGACGGCCGGCGAAGTTGAGCAGCACGATGGGCTTGCCCAGTGCGGCCAAGTCGCGTAGCAGGGAGAGCTGCGTCTCGGGCATGGAGAGCGTGGTGCGACTGTGGCTCTCGCCGCTATAGTCGGCACCCTCGCCCATGGCACAGACGATGACGTCGGCCTGACGTGCAGCTTCCATGGCCTCGGTGTGCGCTTTCTCCGAGTCCACCTCGGGGATGTACCACGAATTGCCGGCGGTGCGCATACGTCCGTAGGGTGCTATGTTGCAGCCCTGCGCGAAGAACACCTTGCCGCGGCCCTCTACGGCCTGCTCCATGGCACGGCGCAGACTGGGATAGGCGTCGCTGGCCGGACGCGAGACGCACCACGTGCCGAGCATCCCATCGGTGGTGTCGGCGTTCGGGCCGATGAGTGCTATCTTGCAGTCCTTGCTGAGTGGCAGGAGGTTGCCCTCGTTGCGCAGCAGGACGAAGGTCTCGGCCGTGAAGTCGCGCGCAGCCTGCCGGTGCTCGGCAGTGAAGAGATACTTGGCCTGCTCTGCGTCCGAGAGGCCACAGTGGCGATACGGGTCGTCGAAGAGGCCGAGCCGATATTTGGCCTCGAGCACGCGACGGCACGCCTGGTCGATGAGCCGCTTGCTCACGCGGCCGTCTTTGACCAGTTGCTCGAGATGCTTCAGGAAGCCCTGCGAGCACATGTCCATGTCGGTGCCGGCCTTGAGCGCCAACTCCGAGTTGTGAGCCAAGTCGCCGAAGCCGTGACGCACCATCTCGGCAATGCTGCTGTAGTCCGTCACGATGAAGCCACCGAAGCCCCACATGCGACGCAGCACATCCTCGAGCAGCCAGCGGTTGGCCGTGGCGTGCTGTCCGTCCACAAGGTTGAAACTCGTCATGACGCTGCCCACGCCAGCTTCCACAGCTGCCTTGTAGGGCGGGAAGTACTGGTTGAACATGCGCAGGTGGCTCATGTCCACCGTGTTATAGTCGCGGCCAGCCTCTACGGCACCGTACAGCGCGTAGTGCTTCAGGCAAGCCATGATGTGCGTGCGGTCTGAGAAGTCGCCCTGATAGCCGCGCACCAGCGCCGCTGCAATAAGGCTGCCCAGATAGGGGTCCTCGCCGTTGCCCTCGGCAATGCGGCCCCAGCGTGCATCGAGTGCGATGTCCACCATCGGGCTGTACGTCCAGCTGATGCCGTCGGAACTGGCCTCCTCGGCAGCCATGCGCGCGCCACGTTCTATGCCCTCCACGTCCCAGCTGCACGCTTGCGCCAGCGGGATGGGCAGTATGGTGTGATAGCCGTGGATGACGTCGAGTCCCACCAACAGCGGAATGCCCAGACGGCTCTTCTCGACGGCCACCTGCTGCAAGGCACGAATCTTGTCCTTGCCCTTCAGGTTCAGCACGGCACCCAGCTCGCCGCGTGCCACCATGCCGCCCACCTCGGTGTCCATGGCTGCGCCGGTGGTGACGTCGCCTGCCGGCTGGAGGTTGAGCTGTCCGATCTTCTCACTGAGCGTCATGCGCGCCATCAGCCGGCTCACGAACGCATCCATCTTCTTGTCGGCGGCGGCAGCCTGCAGCATTACGCACGCCAGCGCGACACACATCGCTAAACGTTTCATCATCTTTTTCTCCATTTCTTTTATGTTGTTAAGGTTTCTTTCTGAGTGAGGAAAAACATCGAGGCGCCTACTCCGCCACGTCCGCGGACTGCGGATGCAGGACAATGGTGCGCGGAGACGTGGCTTGCACGTTCAACCACAGGACGAGGCGCTGGCCGTCGTACTGACGGAGCAGGCCGACGCGATAGTCCTCTGCACGCAGAGGCTTGCCGTTGAAGTCCACACGGACATCTCGGCCCGTCCAGCCGTCCACAATCAGGCACAGGCCCTGCACAGGCCGCTCGGCAGAAGCATCAATGCGCAGGCGGACGGCATCGGTCGCACCGGGGCGATACGAAAGTTTGTAGGCACGCTCCGTCCGGTCGTACTGTCCGCCCTCACACGGGCCATCCAACACGGTGAGCGCAGGAGCCCGCAGCCACGATTTGGCCAGAGGCAGCAGTTGTGCGGCATCCTTGTCTGTGCAGCCGCAGAGCATGAGCTTTGTCATCCGGCCGTCCTTCACCTCGTACGGAGCACTGTATTGCGTGGCAGTGTAGGTGTGCGAGGGGCCGTCGGCCGTCACGGCGTAACGGCCGATGACGTATTCCTGCGTCACGGGCCAGTGGTTGCGCCACGGGAACAGCGAGTAGTCGCTCCAGCGGCCGGCATAGCGCACAATCTCGGGTCCGTCGTGACCGGCCTCGTTCTTGCCGGCGGAGTCGTCGAGAATGAGGAACGGGTTCCACTGGCTTCTCAGATATGTAACCTGAATGTTGGCCTGCGGAATCGACGCGAGGTGCTGCATGGTTCTGACGGCAAATTCCCAGCCGAAGGTGCGCGACTCGCCTTTCATGTTGGCCACCGACATAATGCGGTCCTTATCGAGCACATCTTCCGGCCGCTGGCCCGGATGAAGCACCTGGAGCGACTGGCACCACTCGTACCAGTCGGTCAGGTTGGAACTCCACACCACCATCTTTCGCACGCCCGTGCCATCGGGGTAGAACACGTAGGTTTCCTCCGACCAGTCGCCCCATTGCGTCTCCGGGTCTTGGTAGGGGAACTGCTGATTGACGCCTACAGGAGCATTGCGCCAGAGCACGACGGTGCGTGCAGGCGTGTTCTCGAGAATACGCACACTGGAGAAGTCGGCATGCTTGTCGCTCATGCTCTCGCAGCAGCCCCAGTGGGTGACTTTCATGCGTTCTATGAACTCATTGCTCATCCAGTTGTCTTTCTCGGTCACGAAGCACGGAGCATACGAGATGCCACGCCAGAAGACCACACGGAAAGGAAGCTGCCGGCCAAAGGCCACCACCACATCGGGCGTCTCGCCCCGCCACTGGTCGTCCCACTGCTTGTAATATTTCAGCGGGATGTACCAGCTGCCAAAGCCCAGCGGCTCCTTGGGGCCGGACGGCAGACGACGCTCCTCGAGTGCAGGAGCCTTGTAGCTGACGGGCGAGAGGCGGATGATGCTGTCGTAGAAAGCAGTGCCGTCGTGGATCTGCAGTTCGTCCAGCGCGCCGTCGAGAGAGCAGAGCAGTGGAATCTCCTTGTTTTCATACGGGCAAGCCACGGGTGCCGGCGTCCGGCCAATCCACATCTCGGCAGAATCCGTCGGAACGGGATGTGGCACCGTATCCACCACATTACTCTCCACGTGATTCAGCGCCAGCCGCGCTCCGCGTGCATCGTAGGAACACGTGATGCGACTCCACTTCCTCAGCGGCACGGGGTTGTCAGAAATGATTTTCTGCGTGCCGACGCTGAATGTGACACGTCCGTGCACATCAATCTCCAAGCTGAACGGGTGCTGCCCCGCGTGGTAGTAGAGGATAGGGCACGACGACTTGGGATAGCTGGCAGGGGCGAAGAACAAATCGGCAGTGAAGGAGTGGCCTATCTGCACCTGGCCAGCCGGAATGATGAGCCGAGAGGTGAAGCCGTTGAACAACACAGCCGAGCCGTCCACGCCCTCCGTCCAGTAGCACGAAGGCAAGACCTGCAGAGAGTCCTTGACGGCCAAATTGTGTACGACGGTGCCATGGTTCTCGTTGAATGGGAAATACATGAGTCTGCCGGTGGCATCTTTTCCGGCGACGGACAGAGAGTTGGCCACGACAAGCAGTATGGCAAAAAAGGCGATTCTTTTCTTCATAGCGGGGCTTCGGGTTTAAAGAACATCACACTGTATAAATACCATTGACACCTCAGGATTTGGCGCTTACGAAGCCAAAGTTATGTATTTTTCGCGTCGCTACAAGGCTCAGTGCGAAAAAAATCTCATTTTTTCGGCAAAAATATTTTTGTGTGACGCAAGTTGTCACAACGTGGGCCGACCTTTGCGGCAGAAATGGGAATGAAAACCCCAAATGCGGCCCGCGAAAAAAGCAAAACGACACGCGAAAAAAACGGCGCCACACGCAAGAAAAAGAAGTCTAACACACAAAAACTAAAGTACGATGGAAACGAACATTCTTTTCACACACACACAGCGAGACAACTCAGTAAGCCTCCGCGAAGCAATCCTTGGCAGTGCATTTGTGACATGGCTGACACTCTGGACCAGCCGCATCATGGAACGCGAACTGACGCCCATGCAGTGTCTGCACCTGTTGCACGCACAACTGGCATTCGGCGCCCTGTTGCTGCTGGGCGGCACAAGTGCAGTGGTGGCCGTGTTGCTGGCCGCATGGTTCGGACTATCGGTGCTGCAGTGCGCGAGGGCGCTGAAGTAGAGAGCGCGAGCCCCTACTTCACCACCACCTTGCGCGAGAACTGGCTGTGCGCACCCGAAACCTGCACCACGTAGATGCCCTTCGACGGGGCGGAGAGCAGGACATCGGTACCAGAAGCGCTGGCGCAGAGCTGACCGGAGGCAGAGACTAGCTTCACGGTTGCAGGCTCGCAGTTCTGCACTCGCACGGCCTTGCCTACTACGCGCACGCTGGCAGCAGCGCTGAGCATTTCTGAATAGTCAGTAGGCGGCTCCGTGCCAAAGTATTCGCCTTTTATCGTCTCGCGGAACACATCTACGGTGATGCGATAGTAGCCGTCGGAGCCGATGGACCACTTGTTGTCCGACCCGAAGTTGTACATGACGCGCTCGGCCGCCGTGATGGCCGCATCCTGACGATAAGGATGCAGGTGCTTGGGCGACCAACCGTACTGGCCGAGAATCTTGAAGCGTTTGGCTTCGACGTTGCCCTCGTATGCCTTCAGTTCGCCCATCCATGTGAACTCGTGCGGATTCGCTTCGCTGCGGATCATCTGCTTGCCGTACCCGAGACGCCACTCCACGTCCTGTCCCGAGCTGACGCAGCCGCCCTGAATCCACGCGTCGTACCACGGACTGAAGGCTTCGCCCGAGACTGTCAACTTGGTGGCATCGAAGACGAAACGATAGGCATCGTGGCCGAAGAGCACCGTCCATGCGCCGGCTACCGAGTCGCGCGAGGCGGAGCACTCCACATCATTGCAGATGATGTTGCTGCCGGGCTGCTTCGGGCCGTAGTACTGCGAGGTGATGCGGCGGATAGGAGTGTTGATGATATAGAGCGTGCCGGGTCGCATGGCGCCGTGGAAGTGATACGTGCCGTCGTCCCAGCGTTCCAGCGGAAACACTTCGTCGTTCAGTGCAGAGCCAGTGGCGTAGTATGACGTGCGAGCCGTGGACGGCGGAGTGACAAGTTCGGTCTGCACGGGTGTGCCGGCCTCTACGGCCGAGCGCTGGAAGTCGCCTTTCACACGCAACACGATCTGTGTGGCACACGACGTGGTGGGCACCGACACGGTGAGCGTCTGTGTCTTAGCGTCGTAGGAATAGCTGTCGGCCGACAGCTCAGTGCTATTCAGCATGACACCCTGCGGCGCTGACTTCAGTCCGAGGAATTGCACCTGCCAAGCACGGCTCTCGGGAATGCCCGGATAGGAACCCTCGCGGGCAGCGATGCGCAGTTCCGCGCCATCGGCGAGCAATGTGTGGCGGAAATAAGTATTGGCTACCTTGTCGGTCTCGTAGTCCTGATTCGTGCCATCGTCTTCGTAAAAGCGACCCGTGCCAGGAGCACCCGGAGCAACCAGGAGAACAATGGTAGAAGGTGTGGTCTGTACGGTGCGCTGCACAGGATAGTTCACGATGACGGAGCCCGGACGATAGTAGACAGGAAACTCATCGGTGGTGAAACTGTCCTTGAAGGCACGTCCGCCCTGCACCAACTGGTTGTGCGTGACATCCCACCAGGCGCCTTCGGGCAGCCACACAGTGCGCTGGCTCACGTTATCGACTGAAGGCGTATAGATGGGAGCCACCAGAATATCGTTGCCAAACATGTATTCGTCTTCGTAGGTGTATGCTTCGTTGGCTTCGGGCCAGTCGTAATAGAGCGGACGGTTGATGCCCACGCCGGTCTCGTACGTCTCGCGCGCAGCGGTGTAGAGATAAGGGAACATTTTGTAGCGCAGACGTACGGTTTCGCGCAGTTGTCTGAAATTGCTGTACTTCCAGATGCGACGCTCCAGACGCGAAGCATTGGTGGCGTGTGTGCGGAAGATGGGCGTATAGACGCCAAACTGCAGCCAGCGCTGCAAGATTTCCGGGTCGTTATTGCCGCTCTGGTGGCCGCCGAGGTCGTGGCCCCAATAGTCGTAGCAAACATTGCTGGCCGTACTGGTGAAGTAGATCTGATACTGCAGCGTGGTCCAAGCAGCGTTGCAGTCGCCGCTGAAACAAATGGGATAGCGATGGTTGCCCAGTCCGCCCCAGCGATGATAGATAACAGGGCGGAGATTCGGGCGGTTGCGCTTCATATCGTTGAAGAACACGTGGTTGCACCAGAATGTCTCGCCGAGCGGCAGATTGTCGCTCACAAGCAGATGCTGCTGCCAGTCGAGCCACCAGAAGTCAACGCCCTCAGCCTCGTGGTCGCGAATGATATTCTTGAAGAATGCCTTCGTGAATGTGTAATCCTCGATGGCCCACGGAATTTTCTCGGTAGACGAGCTGGAATACCCGAGGTCGGCCTTCATGGCGGCGTAGTAATCCTCCTTGCTCGACACGCCGTCGGCAGGATGCAGGTTGAGGGCCGTCTTGAGACCATGCGTGTGCATATACTTGATGAGGTTCTCAGGATTGGGGATGAGCGTCTTATTCCAGCTCCAGCCCGTCCAGCCACTCTTATGCCAGTCCATGTCCATGATGATGACGTCCATCGGGATGTCGTTCGACTCCACATCGCGAATGATCTGCTGGAAATCGCTTTGCGAGTAAGCCATATAACGACTGTACCAATAGCCGAAAATGTATTTGGGCGGCAGTGGCACACGGCCTCCCACCTTGATGTAGTCGGAGAGGCAGCCCTTGTAGTCGTGGCCGTAACCGAGGAAGTACCAGTCGGTGGCCGTGGGGTCTACAGGTTGTGCCCACCAGTCGAAGCCATCGGCATTGGGCTCCAAGGCAAACGTGGTGCTGCCGTCGCCGCGCTTTGTGGCCGGACTTTCGTCGATGACCGACCAGCCGGCACGCGAGACGAGTCCTTTCTCCAGTTTGTGCCGCAGATTGTCGCCCCACTGCTGGTCGAGCGTGCGGTTGGTGCCCTTCAGGTTGAGCGCGTCGTCCTTGCCGGGATACCAAGTGCACGTGTTGCCGTTCATCTCGAATGAGATGCTCAGGTTGGCGGGCGACTTATCCGACTCCTTAGGCACCGAATTCTGCTTGTAGCGAAGCGTCAGGTCGGCTGTCTTGATGACCAAGTATGCTCCGTCCGTCTCTGTCGTAAATTCTGGCACGGGCAGGCGGCGGTTCACCACAGCAAAAGTAGCCCGGTCCTCGAACTTCGCCGTACTGCTATACTGAATACGAATCATACGACTGGTGAGCACCGTGAAACGCACCTTGCCGCTCACCACCACGGCTGCAGGATCGGCCACAGGATTCCACGCCTCTTCGGCGAACAAGTTGGCGGCCGCAGCCACAAGTGCCACGACACAAACGATGCGGCGCAGCGAAAGAAGAATTCTCGTCATTCTTGGTCTGATTTATGTATTATTTTGCGCAAAGGTACGTATTATTTTACAAACTACGGCACAACACCGCACTTTTTAACACAAAACGCCAATTGTCCGCGCGTACGTAAATTACACTCGCGCGATGAAAATATGAAAGACGAAAGCCAAAATATAAATATTATTTCGTATCTTTGCAAAATGTAAGAACTAAGACAAGCAAAAGAAGTGGAAGTAACAAAGACAAGCATAGACGGACTGCTCGTGCTGCAGCCTCGCGTTTTTCGCGACCGGCGCGGCTACTTCTTTGAGTCGTTCTCGCAGCGAGAATTCGACGAGAAGGTGGCCCCCATCCGTTTCGTGCAGGACAACGAAAGCATGAGCCAGTGCGGTGTAGTACGCGGCCTGCACTACCAGCGAGCACCCTACACACAGACGAAATTGGTGCGATGCGTACGCGGTGCTGTGCTTGACGTGGCGGTGGACATACGAAAGGGCTCACCCACCTACGGGCAGCATGTGGCCGTCGAGCTGACGGAGGAAAACCAACTGCAGTTCTTTATCCCAAAAGGCTTTGCACATGGGTTTGCGGTGCTGTCGGAAACGGCAGTTTTCGAATATAAATGCGACGAGTTCTACCACCCCGAGTCGGAAGCCGGCGTGAGCATCATGGACCCATCGCTCGGCATAGACTGGCGCACACCGCTCACCGAGGCCATACTCAGTGAGAAAGACACGCGCCTGCCCCTGCTGCGCGACATTGAGCCGTGGAGCGAGGCAGCACTTAAATGAGAAAGACAGACATGGCGCAGACACTGAACATACTCGTTACGGGTGCAAACGGACAACTGGGCCGCGAAGTGCGGTTGCTGGCCCACGAGAGTTGCCATCGCTTCGTCTTCACCGATGTGGTAGAGACTGAAGGCGAGCAGACGGAGCGGCTGGACATCACAGACGCCGAGGCTGTGCGCCGCTGCGTGCAGGAGAGACATATTCAGGTTGTCATCAACTGTGCTGCCTACACCAATGTGGACGCTGCCGAGACGGACGAGGCACGAGCCGAACTGCTCAACGCCACAGCGCCGCACAACTTGGCCATGGCCATCAGGGAAGCCGGCGGCCTGCTCATTCACATCAGCACGGACTACGTATTCGGTGCCGAGCCATACAACACTCCCTGCCGCGAGGATCAGCAAGGCACACCAACCGGCGCCTACGGACGCACGAAGCTGCACGGCGAACAGTTCATCCGCGAGAGCGGTGCGGACTACGTCATCATCCGCACGGCGTGGCTCTACAGCGAGTATGGGCGGAATTTCCTGAAAACCATGCTGCAACTTACCTCCACGCGCCCCACGCTGAAGGTGGTGTTCGACCAAGTGGGGACACCCACCTACGCGCTCGATTTGGCACGTGCCATAATGTCTGTCGTGGCGGACTACAATGTATTCAGAACGCAAGCCACGGATACACGTTACCTGCGGGACGGCGTGTATCACTACTCCAACGAGGGCGTTTGCTCGTGGTACGACTTCGCCAAGGCGATAGCCGACTTCGCCGGACACATGCAGTGCGACATCCAGCCTTGCCATTCCAACGAATTCCCGAGCCCCGTGGCGCGCCCCGCATACAGTGTGCTTGACAAGACAAAGATAAAAGAAACCTTCGGCCTGCAGATTCCACACTGGATGGAGTCGCTGAAGAAGTGTATGGAAAAGATAATGCAATGAAAGGAATCGTTTTAGCTGGCGGCAGCGGCACACGCCTCTACCCCATCACGAAAGGAATCAGCAAGCAGCTGATGCCCATCTACGACAAGCCGATGATATACTACCCCATCAGCGTGCTGATGCAGGCTGGCATCCGCGAGATTCTGATTATCTCCACACCTTTCGACTTGCCCAGCTTCCGCCGTCTGCTGGGCGACGGAAGCGACTACGGCGTACGCTTCGAATATGCTGAGCAACCGAGTCCCGATGGACTGGCGCAGGCTTTCATCATCGGAGCCGACTTCATCGGTTCGGACTGCGCCTGCCTGGTGTTGGGCGACAACATCTTCCACGGAAATGGCTTCACGCCCATGCTGAAGGAAGCTGTGCGCACGGCAGAAGAGGACGGCAAAGCCACCATCTTTGGCTATTGGGTGAACGACCCCGAGCGCTACGGCGTGGCCGAATTCGACAAGGACGGCAACTGCCTGAGCATCGAAGAGAAACCCGCACAGCCGAAGAGCAACTATGCCGTGGTGGGACTCTATTTCTACCCAAACAAAGTGGTGGACGTGGCACGCCACATCCAGCCCAGCGCTCGCGGCGAGTACGAAATCACCACAGTGAACCAGCGTTTCTTGGCCGACGACGAGTTGAAGGTACAGACTCTCGGCCACGGCTTCGCATGGCTCGACACGGGCACCCACGACTCGCTTTCCGAAGCATCGACTTACATCGAAGTTCTCGAGAAACGACAGGGACTGAAAGTGGGCTGTCTGGAGAGTATCGCCTTCCGCAAAGGTTGGATTACCGAAGAGAAAATGCGCCAGCTGGCACAGCCCATGATAAAGAACCAGTACGGGCAATATCTGCTGAAGGTCATCGACGAAGTAAAACGCTACGGCACAGAAATCTAAATAATCAAAATCAGAAAAATATGAAACGCAGTATCATCATTACCGGCGGAGCGGGATTCATTGGCAGCCACGTGGTGCGCCTTTTTGTAAACAAGTATCCCGAGTACCGCATCATCAACCTCGACAAACTTACCTACGCCGGCAATCTGGCGAACCTGAAGGACGTGGAGGATGCACCCAACTATCGCTTCGTGCGCCTCGACATCTGCGACTTCGACGCTGTGCTACGACTGATGCTGGAGGAGCACGTGGATGGGATCATCCATCTGGCCGCCGAGAGCCACGTGGACCGCAGCATCAAGGACCCGTTCACCTTCGCCCGCACAAACGTCATGGGCACGCTGTCACTGCTTCAGGCCGCCAAAGTGTACTGGGAAACGCTACCCGAAAAGTTCGAAGGCAAGCGTTTCTACCACATCTCCACCGACGAAGTGTACGGTGCGCTGGCGCTTACCAATCCCGAAGGTGTGCCTTCGCCCTTCACTACGATAGCCAGCAGCGCTGAGCACCACGCAGCCTACGGGCTCGACTTCTTCACCGAACAGACGAAATATCAGCCGCACTCGCCATACTCGGCCGCTAAGGCTTCGAGCGACCACTTTGTTCGCGCCTATCACGACACGTATGGGATGCCGACCATCGTGACAAACTGCTCAAACAATTACGGCCCCTATCAGTTCCCCGAGAAGCTGATTCCACTCTTCATCAATAACATCCGCCACCGCCGGCCACTGCCCGTATATGGCAAGGGCGAGAACGTGCGCGACTGGCTCTACGTCGAAGACCACGCACGCGCCATTGACGTCATTTTCCACCGCGGCAAGGTTGCCGAGACGTATAACATAGGCGGATTCAACGAATGGAAGAACATCGACATCATACACGTCCTTATCAAAACGGTGGACCGCCTGCTGGGACGTCCCGAAGGAGCTGACGAGGACCTCATCACCTACGTTACCGACCGCGCCGGCCACGACCTGCGCTATGCCATCGACAGCCGCAAGCTGCAGCGCGAGCTCGGTTGGGAGCCGTCGCTGCAGTTCGAGGAGGGAATAGAGAAGACCGTACGCTGGTATCTCGAGAATCAGGAGTGGATGGACAACGTGACGAGCGGCGAATACGAGAAGTACTACGAACAAATGTACGCAAACCGATAAACCAAATCAAGAATAAAATGAGACACTCCAAACTTTGGGCGGCCGCCGTTGCCTGCCTCTGCTTCCTTCTCGCAGCATGCGACCCGATGCCGCAGCGCGTCACGAGTACCATCACAAATCCCATCCCGCTGAAATTCGGCGACCCATTCCTGCTGCATGCCAGCGACGGACGCTACTACATGTATGGCACTTCGTTGGCCGACGGATTTGAGGCGTACGTGAGCGACAATCTGTTAGATTGGGAGCCGTGCGGTCAGGTTTATAAAGGCGGCAGCGAGACGCAGTGGAACGAAGACTGCTTTTGGGCGCCCGAAGTTTACGAGCGTGACGGCCGGTATTACATGTTCTACAGCGCAAACTACCGCGTGAACCCGGGGCAGGAAGCCGAGAACTTTAAGATTGGAGTAGCAGTAAGCGACAGTCCAGCAGGCCCGTTTGAAGATCTGATGAATCGTCCCGTCTTCAATCCGCCCTATCCTGTCATCGATGCCAACGTGCTCTTTACCGACGACAACCGCTGCTATCTCTACTTCAGCCGCTGCTGCTACAAGCATCCTGTCGAAAGCGAGGTGGCCGACTCGCTGCGCGCCATAGGAAGTTTTGCAGCCATCGAAGAGAGCTGGGTGTACGGCGTGGAGCTGAAGCCAGACTTCTCGGGCGTCATAGGCGAGCCCGTACTGCTGCTTGCACCGCCCACCAGCCTGAACGATGCACAGTCGGAGTGGGAAAGCCGCAGTGCCACGCATGGCGAAGTGGGCCGACGCTGGACGGAAGGCAGTTACATCTTCCGCCACGACGGCACATACTACATAATGTATAGCGCCAATTCCTACATGGGCAAGTTCTACGCCGTAGGTTACGCCACGTCCGACAATCCGCTCGGTCCCTTCACCAAGGCGCCCAACAACCCCGTGCTGCAGGAAAACGTAAGTCGCGGCGGCACGGTCATGGGCACTGGCCACAACATGGTACTGACGATGCCCGACGGACAGCGCTACTGCGTTTACCACGGACGCATGACAGACAACCCGGCCGAGCGCGTCGTGCTGATGGACCGCCTCAGCATCTCTGACGACGGACTGCTCACCGTAGACGGCCCGACCACCGAACCGCAAGACGTGTGCGTGAAATGATGAGTCCGACGCTCTACAACCATCTGCTCACAGGCATGACAGCGACAGCCTTCGTGGTGTTTGTGTGTCTCTACTGTGTGACAGCCGGCTATGGTCAGTTCCGCACGCGCAGCTGGGGCTGGAGCATCAACAACAAACTGGCGTGGATTCTCATGGAGGCGCCCGCCTTCGCTGTGATGCTCTACGTCTGGCTGTCGGCAGGCGCTAGTTGCCACGTGCCGGAGTTCGTGCTGCTTCTGCTCTTCCTGCTTCATTATTTCCAACGCAGTTTCGTCTTCCCGTTGCTGATGCAGGGTAGCAGCCGTATGCCTGTGGTCATCATGCTCATGGGCGCACTCTTCAACGTCATCAATGGCGTGCTGCAGGGCGGCGGCCTCTACTGGTTCCCGCCCAAAGCGTACGCACTCGGCACAGAATACCTCGCGCAATGGCACGTGGTGGCAGGCATCGTGCTCTTCTTTGTAGGCCTTGCCATCAACTGGCACTCCGACCATGTCATCCGCCACCTGCGGCAACCCGGCGACACGCGCCACTATCTGCCCAGCCGCGGCATGTATCGCTACGTCACAAGTGCCAACTATCTGGGCGAGATTGTCGAGTGGACGGGCTTCGCACTGGCAGTTTCCAACACGGCGGCTTGGGTCTTCGTGCTTTGGACGGCGGCCAATCTGGTGCCGCGCGCACACGCCATCCACCGCAAGTATCGCAGCGAGTTTGGCGATGCTGCCGTGGGCAACCGCAAACGCATTATACCTTATATATATTAAGCAGAGGAAGAATGGAGAACCTAATATTTCAGGAGGCTCACTTGGGACCGCTCACGTTGCGCAATCGCACGATTCGCAGCGCGGCCTTCGAGAGCATGTGTCCCGGTCATACACCCAGCCAGCAGCTCTACGACTACCACACCAGCGTGGCGCGTGGCGGCGTTGGCATGACAACGGTGGCCTATGCAGCCGTCACCGAGAGCGGTCTCAGCTTCGACCGCCAGTTGGTGATGAAGACCGACATCGTGCCCGGCCTGCGGCGCCTGACAGACGGCATTCACCGCGAGGGAGCCGCCGCCGGAATACAGCTGGGCCACTGCGGCAATATGAGCCACAAGGAAATCTGCGGCTGCATTCCCGTGGGCGCCAGCACAGGATTTAACCTCTACAGCCCGACGCTGGTGCGCGGTCTGCGCCGCGACGAACTGCCAGAACTGGCACGTTGCTTCGGGCGCGCTGTGAATCTGGCACGCGAGGCTGGATTCGACGAAGTGGAGATACACTGCGGACACGGCTACCTGATAGACCAGTTCCTCAACCCCTTTTTCAACAAGCGGCGCGACGAGTACGGCGGCTCGCTGCAGAACAGGATGCGCTTCATGGAAATGTGCATGGAGGAGGTGATGACGGCGGCCCGCGACGACATGGCTGTGGTGTGCAAGATGAACATGCGCGACGGCTTGCGACACGGCATCTCGCTCGAGGAACACAGCCTGCCCGTGGCACGTCGCCTGCAGCAGTTGGGAGCCCACGCCATCGTGCTGAGCGGTGGCTTGGTGAGCGCCACGCCAATGTACGTGATGCGCGGCGAGCTGCCCCTGCAGACGATGACGCACTATATGGACAAATGGTGGCTCAAGGGCGGCATCCGCGCCGGCCGACCGCTGGTGAAGAAGTTCCTCACGCCCACCGTTCCATACGAGGAAGCATTCTTCCTGCGCGACGCATTGCGATTCCGCGAGGCCATGCCCGACATGAAGTTCATCTACGTGGGCGGTCTCGTCTGCGGCGACAAGATAAACGAGGTGCTCTCCCACGGTTTCGAAGCCGTGCAGATGGCACGCAGCCTGCTCAACGAACCGGACTTTGTGAACCGTCTGCACGACGACCCGCACCACCGCTGCGGATGCCGCCACAGCAACTATTGCATCGGCCGCATGTACACGCGCGAGATGGCCTGCCACCAGCACCTCACCGAGCCGCTGCCCGAGAGCCTGCAGCGCGAGATAGAGCGCATCGAGCAGGAGCAGAACCAATGAGTCGTTATTCCGCTGCCGCATTATAACGTAATAACGAGCAGACAGTAAATCGTGAATAAGTAAATCCGTAAATATCTATGAGACTTGCCATCATCACCGGTGCCGACGGCGGCATGGGATACGAGGAGACGAAGGCGGTGGCCCAGGCCGGCTACCACGTCATCATGGCGTGCTTCTGCCCCAAGAAAGCACAGCCCAAGTGCGACAAACTGAAAGCCGAGACTGGCAATCCCGACATCGAAGTGCTGGGCATCGACCTGGCGAACCTCTCTCTGGTGCGTGCCTTTGCCGACACGGTGAAGAGCCGCTTCGACCACGTCGACCTGCTGATGAACAACGCCGGCACGATGCAGACAGGCTTCCACGGCACAGTGGACGGGCTGGAGCACACCATCAGCGTAAACTACGTAGGCCCCTATCTGCTCACACGTCTGCTGCTGCCGCTCATGGGCGAGGGTTCGCGCATCGTCAATATGGCCTCGTGTGTCGTGCCGCTGGGACGACTCAACTTCCCGCAGTTCTTCGAGCGCGGCATGAAGGGATGCTGGTGGCGCATCTGGCCCTACTTCAATTCCAAGCTGGCCATCGCACTTTTCACCTTCCATCTGGCACGCCTGCTCGAGCCGCAAGGCATCACCGTGAATGCTGCCGACCCGGGCGTCGTGAGCACTGAAATTATCCGCATGCAGATGTTCTTCGACCCCATCACTGACATTGTCTTCCGTCCCATCATACGCACACCGCGACAGGGCGCAGACACTGCCATACGCTTGCTGCTCGACGAAGATAAGGCCGGCCTGACGGGTGGTTTCTGGCGCTCGAACCGGCAGCTCAAGATGCGGAAATACAAAGAGCACCCCAAGATGCAGGAACTCTGGGAACGCACCGAGGAAATCGTGCGGCCGTTCCTCTAAAAACTACACGTAGTTTTGCTTCACGCCACACGTCGCGTGAGCCGATGCGACGCGTCGCAAAACGAGTTGCCACACGTCGCATTTTGCAGTGCCTCACAGCACGGCTCAAAGATTCTTTCATATCGCGCAAAAAAAAGACTGCAAATCCTTTGCAACTCCTCAGAAACTCCCTATATTTGCACCCCGTAAGGAGGATAATAACAGCGAATGGAAGCAAAGGAAGCACTGATAGAGGTCATCAAGACACTCATCGAAATAAAAGCAGCCGTGCCCCGGCAGATTCTCATCGACGTGCTGATGGGAAAAGACACACGCGAGGTGAAGGATAACAACTGGGACACGCTGGAAACCTACGGCATCGGCGAGGCACACGACGAGGACTACTGGGCAAACATCATCGACGTAGCTTACGAACGCGGGTACCTGCGCACGAAGTCGCCCAAGAGCAGCGACCTGCAGCCCTCGGCCACAGGCAAGAAGTTCCTCAGCAAACCCACCTCGTTCGTTATCGACGAGGAGAGCGACATGACGGAACCGACCGACGACATCGTGTTGGACGACATCGTGAAGTCCACACTGCAGGAACATCCGGCAGCCGAGATGACAGCCTCGCCCAAGACGAAGCAGCAGATAAAGCTCATCCACGCCATCGACCGCAAGATTGCACTCGACGACTACGCCGAGAACGAGAGTCTGGCACTCGACGACGTGCTTGACGAGGTGGAGAACCTCATACACCAAGGCCGCCGGCTCGACATCACATACTTCACAGACGAGGTAATAGGCGCAGACGGCGTGCAGGAGCTCACCGATTTCTTCCGCCAGCAGTCCGACAATCTGGAGGCTGCCATGAAGGAATACGGCGACGTATATAACATCGAGGAAATACGCCTCGCACGCATCGTTTACCGCGTGCAGCAGATGAAGTGACGCCCGAGCCACCCGAGAAGCAACCGCACAAAGAAAAATATCGTCAAGAAATGGTAAACATCCTCAAGTTCAATCCCATCTTCAAGCCCACGCTGTGGGGCTCCGAGACGTGGGCCGTATCGGCCGTCAAAGGCTCCGAATCCATCGTACTGAACGGCGAAGACAAAGGCCTCTCGCTGCCCGAAGTGGTGGAGCGCTACGGCGAGAAATTCCTCGGACACAAGAACACACAGAAGTTCGGCACCGACTTCCCGCTGCTCATCAAGTTTATCCACGCACAGCAGGACCTTTCCATCCAAGTGCACCCCGACGACGAGCTCAGCGCACGCCGCCACGGTAAGATGGGCAAGAACGAGATGTGGTACGTGGTGGATGCCGACCGCGGCAGCCAGCTCATAGCTGGATTCCGACAGCGCGTAGCCACTGCCGACTACGCCCGTAAGGTGGCAGACGGCAGCATCGAGAACGACCTCTGCAAGGTGCCCGTGGCACCCGGCGACTGCTTCTACATTCCTGCGGGCCGCGTCCACGGCATCGGTGCAGGTATGGTCATCGCCGAGATACAACAGACGAGCGATGTCACCTATCGTATCTACGATTACCTGCGTCGCGACCGCGATGGCAACCAACGCGAGTTGCACACCGAACTGGCCCTCGACGCCATCAACTTCGACGACATCACCGCCGACCCGAAGGTGCATTACACCGAAGCGCTCAACGAGACAGTGGGACTCGTGCAGTGCCCCTTCTTCACCACCAACGAGCTGAAACTCACCAAGACGTACGAGCGCAGCTATGCGTCGGCCGACTCCTTCCACGTCTATATGGGCCTCGCCGGCACGTGCTGCTTCCTGAGTCCCACCGGACAGGGCATCTTCCTGCATGCCGGCGAGTCGCTCGTAGTGCCCGCTTGCATTCCCTCCGTCACCATCATTCCAGACGGCACCGCCAAGTTGCTCGAGAGCTACATCGACTAACGCAGACCACATACATTCGGCGCGGCAGATTCCACACTCAGGAACTTGCCGCGCCGCTGTATTATGCCGGTTGCAACACCTCGCTACACGCCCACCAGCCACTTGCTGCCAGGCAACAGCGACAGGATTTTCGTAGTCAGCGCGCTGCAAACATACGTAGCCAAAGCGATAACCGGAATGGCCAGCCACACAGGCAGCAGCGGATAGGCCACGTCGCCATTCACCACGTATGCAGCGATAGGCGCAAGGAAAAACATGTGCATCAGATACATGCCGTAGGAGAGACGGCCCAGCGAAGTAACTACGGCCGGGGCCTTCGGACGCTGTATGGCAGTGAAGGCAACGAAGAGACCAAAGGTGGCAAGCAGCACGTTGGGCGTGCAGAACTCCCACGACCACTCCAGCGCCGGCGTCTCTATCAGCTCTCCGGGCACGCCCTTCAGCCAGAAGCTCCACACCGTAAACGCAGCACCGAGCACAAAGCACGTCGCACCCACCGTCAGCCGCTTGCGGCGCGACCACCCGAGGTGCACGCGCACATAATGCGCCAGCACCAGATAGCCCACGTAGCCCGAGCAGTACCAGAAGGCCGTGAAGCCGTTCCAGAAACATTCGCCCCACAATTCAGGCGTCACAAAGCGATGAAGCCACGGGATGAGTGTGGTGAAGGCAAAGAGACCGACAAAGATTTCCTCCTCGCGCCGCGTCGCCCGTTCGAGCCACGGCGACAGAATGGGGATGATGATGTAGAGACTGATGAGCGGGTACATAAACCAGAGGTGACCGGCCATTGACGGGAAGTTGAAGGGCAGCAGCTTCAGGTCGGCCAGCGACTGCTCCCAAGTCATGCCGCCCCATGCCAGCGGCAGCACACAGTAGAGCACCAGAAACAGTACGAAGGGTGGCAAGATGCGCTGTGCACGACGCGCATAGAACTGCGTCATCGTCTGCCCCTGTCGCATCGGCACCAGCAAGTAAGCCGACACCATCATAAACAAAGGCACTGCCGTGCGGCTGACACCTCCGTCCCAGAACGCCACCCACCAGCGGTTGGCTTCTGTGGCCAACTGCGACATATTCCCGGCCAGCCCGCTCGAATCCGCTCCATAGAAGTTCTCACTGGCGTGCACCAGCATCACCATCAGGCATGCCACAGCACGCACGTAATCCAAAAATGCAATCCTTTCCTCCTTCATAATCTTTCTTATTGCTGACAAAGATACGAAAAAAATAGCGAGATGCAATGAAGACGATGTGTCATTTCCTTGCGCCTCGCTATAGTTTCTCGTCGGCCAAAGGTTTTACCAGATGTCCTCAGGCTCGTTAGGGTTGTCGTACACTTCTTTGGGACAATACTCGATGCCGTCCATATAGAACTCGGCTGTGGTGCGGTCGAGCACGCTCTTTATCTTCAGGTAGTACGTCTTGTCGGGGTCGAGCGTCTGACGCGTGAGGATTCGGCGGATGATGTTGCGGTTCACATTATCGCGCGCCGGCGAGCCGCCCTGCTTGAAGATGCGGATGCTCTGTTCGCCCTTCATAAATCCGTTGTTGCGCATCTGCTTGTCCACTTCGGCGTTGTACTCATCGTCGCCGGGAATGTCTTCGCTCCAACCCGTAATGGAGTTGGCACCACCCTGCGTGAGGTCGAGCGGAATACCCGTGACGGGCAAATGCTCGGGGTCGTCGCCAAAATAAAGCTGCGCTACGCCTCGGTCGCTGTTGGTGAGCACACGATAGCGCACCTCGTACACTCCAAGTCTGGGCACAGGCGGCAGCTTAAATATCAAACTCCAACGGCCGACACACTTCACTTCGTCGGCACGAAGCGAGCCGTAGTTCTTGCCATAGGCATTGTAATAGACAAACGTTGAGCCTTCGTTGATGCTCAGGTTCTCGATGTATCGATACTGTGTGTCGTCGGGGAAATGAACCCACTGGTGGGGCGCATCGGAGAGCGGCACGCGACAGATGTCGTTGTTCATCGCCTCGGGGAACCAACTCATACAATCGGTACGCATACGCGAGCGACCCATGTTTTCGCGCACCGCATCGCTATAGACAAGCGGAGCGTCGATGCTGTAGAGGTAGCCATTGACGGCCTGATGATTCTGTAGCGTGGGATCGTCCTTATAGACACGACATCCCACCTTGTCGGGGTCGCAACCTATCTCGTGACCATTGCCACTGCGACGGGTGTCGAGCTTCGGGAAGCGATTGAGATAGACACCATTCGACTCGGCGCTTTCGTAAATCTTCACAAGGCGGCGCTTGCCCAGTGTGGTGTACATCTCCGTCACGGCCATGCCGAGCGTCATAGAGCGGTCGCGATAGTCGTAGCCAAATTCATTGAAGTGGAATACCAAGCGGTCGGGCGACATTTTGAAGGGCAGCACGTGATAGGTGGTCCACTGATAGAGCAAGTTGGAAGGCGTGTCGTACTCGCTGTTGGCCACGGCATCGGGATAATATCCCTGTGCGCTCACCCAGTCCTGCACGTCATCCAGCGTGATGGCAGAGGCAGGCTTGCCCAATTGCTCCTCCCACCAGCTGTCTGGCTCAGCAAAAATGGTGAAACCGTACTTGCGGTGTTCGGGCGCATAAGAGTAGCCACCCGTCATGTCGGCCAAGCCGTTGGCTGGCGTCTGCTCTTCGATGAGTCCGTTCTCGTATAGCGACTCGTAAACCTCGTCGCGCAGTTTGGAAAGTGTGTCCATCAGTCCGCACGCCTCGCATAGGCGAGCCATCACACCGAATCCTGTGCGCAGGCCCAGGACGTACTCGTTGAGCATTCCGGCCATCGACTGCTCTGATGGAGCAATCACTTTCTCCATCTGGTGGAGGTAGCCGTTGAGCAGGCGAATGTCGCGGTTGCGCACGTTCACGGGACAATTGTAGTTGATGTAGATGCTATCGGGATTTCCGGGATAGAGCACGCTCAATTTGATGTCCTTCATGTTGGTGTGCGCAAAGAGCGAGTTGGATTCCTGCGGGAAGCTCGAGATGTCGTAGGCCGCCTCATCGTGGCTGTCGATGATGCTGTTGTAGACAATGACCTTACGAATGGAGTCGAGCACAAGGCTGTCTGTGAATGCGTCCCACGACGGCGAGGCAATGACGTCCTCCTCCACCAGCGACTCGAGGTAAGCATGGATGGCGTCGTTGGAGGGAGCGAACACTGTGTAGTGTCCGCGTGCGCTGAGCAACTGCATCACTGTGCTTTCGCTGCGCTTGCTGACGCGAACCTTCTTGCACATCTCGCTGTACTCGCTGTAGTGCTCGGGGTACTTCTGCAGGTAGCTGCATATCGTCTCGTCCTTAAACACGTAGCGTGCCGAAGTGTCTATTTCCTCCGTGCAAGACCAGAGGCAACACACGGCAAGCAGAACACCGATGAATCTTTTCATAAATGTATCTTTCTTTCTAATTCGGGCGCAGAGTGCGAGAGAAGCGCCTCGCCGCTCCACACGAGGGAAACGGCAAGGCGCATATTGTACGCACAACTGCTACTTCATCATAACCTTGGCCGAGCGTGTCTGTCCCTTCACGAGATAGAGCCCGCTCTTCACACGCATGTCGGCAGCGCGACCGTGGAAGACAGCCTGACCGGCTGCATTGTATGCAGTTACGACCTCGTCGGCTGCGAACTGCATGCCGAGGCGCGAACCCTGAACGAGTTCGATGGCGTTGCTGTCGCCAAAGCCGCAGTACTGCTGGTAGTCGCCGCGGGCCACCTGCCACTCGAGGATGGGATAGCCGTTGCCAATGGTACCATTGCTGTTCCACGCAGCCCATGCCGAAACGGCATTGCAAAGGGCAGCTTGGTTGGAGCCGTCGAAGTACTGCACACCCGTCTGCATGGCGTTGGCACCCGTGCTACCAAAGTTGGTGGAGTTCCAAACGACCACATTGTTGTACATGCCGGCAGCTGTCTCAGTCTGGCGACCAACGATGCCACCCGCATTGGAGCCTGCCACCTCGCCGGCAGCGTAGCTGTTCTGCACGCTGAGTTCGTTGCGCACCTCGCCCACAAGACCGCCTGTGTAGGAGGCAGCATCGTCGGCCTTCACATTTACCACAGCATATACGTCGTTAATGCTGACACTGCCGTCTGTTGCACCGGCTACACCACCGGCCACACCCTGTGCCTCTACGTTGCCTGCGAAGTAGCTGTTCTCTACAGTCGTTGTGCCTGCATATTCAGCAGCACCCAACTGAGCGGCCAGCACGCCGGTGGCATTGGCAGAGCCTGCCACGTTGGCATTCCAGAAACCTACGTTCTTTACACTTCCTGCCAAGGTGCCGAAGAAACCATTTTCCTCGCTGTTGGCTGCCGGAGCAAAGCTCTTGATGATATGGTTGCCGCCGTCGATGGCCACATACTTCGTGCCATCCTCGATGGCATTGCCGAAGGAGGTGCTGTTGAGCGGCCACCATCCCAGACCGTTCATGTCGAAGTCGGCATCGAACTTGAAGTAAGTGGTCTCGCCAGCCTTCAGACGATCCTGCATAGAGCGCAGTTCGGGCAACGTAGCCACGATGTACGGGTCTTCCGACGTACCGGTTCCCTTGGTGTTGAGCAGCGTAGCGGTGACACGCTGGTGATTCATGTCGAATTCGATGAAGTATTCGCCAATGGGGCTCACGCGCCACTTGCGGTCCTGACCGCGCACAAGGCTATCGACGGCCACGCCATCCTCCAGCAAGAGCTGGTTCTCATCGCTGCCGTAGCGTGCCTCGGTCCAGTTGCTACGTGTGGTGGTAGCATAGTTCACTGCATCTTCCGTGGAGCGGGTTGCCAGAATAGTAAATGTTCCGTAGCCCGGCGTGCTGGTGTCGTTGTAAATATTCACAATGCCCGTATATACACCGTTGCCCACGTGCTGCAGGGGCACAGCCTCATCGTTCACATAGCGGTGTGCAGTGCCCTTCTTGTCGTAGATGGAGCCAGCCACATAAACCTGGTTGTTCCACTTGTAGTCGAGCGACTCGAAGGTGACTGTGCCGTCGCCTGTCTCGAAGTCCACATCAAGGACAGCTTTGAATTCGCCACCCGTCATTTGGAAGTCAGAGCCGCCCTGACGCACCACAAACGTGTCGAAGCCTGGAGTAACGAAGCGAACGGAGCTGTAGTAGCACCTGTAGTCAGTGCCCATGTGCATGAAGTACATGCCGCCGCGGCCGTTGGCATTCGCGCGGTTCGAGCGGTCTTGCATCTTGAAGGTGCCTTCCCACTTGCCCTCGGCGTTCTTATACATCGGATAGAGCAGACATTTGTTGTTGGCGTATTCCCAATTTCCGTCTTCGGCGCTCTCATCCGCAAGGTCTCCCTGTATCCAGATGACGCCACCGATGAGCGGGCTTTCTTCCATCAGATACTTGTACTGTGCGGCAGCTTCCTCGTCAGACCATACACCGTCCTGCAGATTAATTGTCAGGTCGTCCACCAGGCTATAGAAGTCCTCGGCCAACTTGTCGTTCGCCTCAGCCGCCATGTCGATAGCGTACTCTGTCAGCTCCAGAATCTTGGCGTAGAGCAGATAGCTCTCGCGAATGGCAGTGAACTCTGCGTTAATCTTGGTGATGTACGCCATTTTTTCCTCGGCGCTGGCTGCATTCCGACCTGCGTCGATGAGATTATGCACGGTGTCTATATGGTCGACAGCAAAGTAGTAATACTTGGCGCTGTACTCGCGCTGGTAAGCCAGCATTTCGATGCGCTGTTCGTACTCGTCGAACATCTTCGTCATCACTTCCTCGTCGAAGCCGCGATATACCACCTTAAAGCGTCCCCACATGGTCATGCCACTGTCGTACCACGGCGTGCCAGTGTTGCGGATGCCGACGGTCAGCGTGCTGTCTGTGACGATGCCATATACCTTATTTATATAGCGGCCAGCGCCAAAAGCGATGCTGACAGCCTGACGTTGCTCGGGCACATATCCAGTTCCCGTATCGAAGTCTATCGAAGAAGTGTTCTCGCCAGCGTGCGGTGTGCCCGGTTCGTTCGGGTCGAAGCGGCAGTTTACGCCGTTGATGGCATCGGCATACAGAATCTGACCGGTGTAGATGTTCATTACGGGCGTATAGAAATCGTTTACGTAGAGGTCAGCTGGCACCACGTCCGTGCCATCGTATTCGCCCTGTCCGTTGCCGCCAGGACGATAGAAGGCGGGAGTCTCCAGTTCATAGATGCCGTTGGGCAAACCTGTGATGCTTTGCTCCACATAGAATGCCGTATTCCACGTGCCGGCCACAGGATAAATATCTGTGAAACCGGAGTTGCTGTTGAAGTTGGAGCCGGACTCACCGCGGCGGCTCACTTCTGTGGTCCATCCGGCAAAGTTGGTATCCTGATCGAAGCCCGGATTCGTGAGCAGCGACGAGATGTCGGTGCCGGGAGTCGGGTTGGCACGCAGTGCGTTCTCGTAGAGTTGCGAGGCAAACTTCACTTCCTCGGCCAGTTCTTCCACGTCGAGGAGTTTTGTCTCCATGATGTACATGAACGTTCCATGCGGATAATTCTCGTCCGACTCGTCGATATTCTCGTTGAAGTAGTCGTCGAGGAGGTCGGTAAACGGCCCGTGGAGTTCCTCGTTCGTGCTGCGAAGTTCTTTCAGCGCCTCGATGGCTGTCTCATAGTCTTGGTATGCCAAGTGGCTCAGGCGAATCTGTTCGGGCAGACGTGCCATCTGGTCGGCCACCTCCAGTATTTCCTCGGGCGAGGAAGCGCTGCTCATCTTCGACTCCACTTCGGCATAAGCCTCCACGAGCGAAGTCTGTGCACTCAGGTCGCTCAGATCCTGAATCTCGGCCACCTGCTGGTTGCGAATCAAATCGTAGGAAGCAGCATCGTCGCCCACGTACTCCAAGCGCCAGCGGTCCCAAACCGTCCAGTTGCCTCCTACATACATATTATTATGTACGCCTATGCGCAACGTGTCGTCCGTCACAGCAAAGTAGAGCGGCTCGTTCCAATAGATTCCCTTGTTGAAATAGATGCTTGCCGTAGTACGCGAGTCGGGCACGTACTGGCCTGTCGTCTCGTTGTAAGGCTCGGTTTCGCCACGCAGCGGTGTGTACTGACGGCCGTCGGCAATGTCCATGAAGAGACTGGCCACACGTTTTCCGCCCACCTCGGCGAAGTATTGGCTGTTGTGCTGCAGCTGGAAATAGTCGGGATTAAGCACGCCCTCAGAGTAATACGTTGCATTGTCCCACGAGGAAGCACGCTGATAGCCCTGAACGCGCAGTTTGTACACACCCTTCTGCAGGCCTGTGATGTCCTGATACGTGGTAAAGTCGCCCTGATTCCAGTGCTCTGCCACCTCGGCTTCCACACCGTAGCGGTTGCCCGTCAAATCTTCCCAACCGCCTGATGTAGCATAGTCGGGATTCGTGATAACTCGCACGAAGGGGTAGTCGGGGTCTTCCTGACCGCAATTCTCGCAGAAGCCGTCCTTGAATTCGTGTGGCGGTATCACCACGTCTCCATTGTTGGAATAGGTGGCACTCTCGGCGTCGAACGTGCCGTCGCACAGGTATTCCACTACGGGATACACCCGCCCGTGGTCGGCAAAGAAGACGGGATGTGCGTCGGGGTCGCTTCCGTTGTCGAGATTCTGACGCCAGATAATTTCCTTCTGGTCACCGTTCAGGCGGTAAGCCAGTGCGCCCGTCTCGGCATCCTCGAGTTCGATGTGATTGCCCTGTGTGCCAAACACGCCATAGCAGTTGGTAAGCGTCAGGTTGCCGCTCCAGCGCAGGAGATACTTTTCGTCGTTCTCCGTTCCCGAGCACGAACCGATGCTCCAGCAGTTGCTGATGCGTGCGCCGTTGTTGCCCACCCAGCCGGAGATGGAGCCGCTCTCAGTCGTACCGAGCACGACGCCCGTAACGTAGCAGTTCTCCATGACGATGGTGGCGTTGCTACCATTGTTGGCACCCAAGATGCCACCGCCATTCTTTGAGAAGGCTTCTACGTAACCTTCCATGCCGAGGTATCGCAGCGACACCGTGCCAGCCACGCGGGCACCTCCCACAAGGCCGACTCCCACACCGCCACGTATGTAGCAAGTCTCGTCGAGCACCAGATTCTCCACCGTGGCGCCACCATTCACCAGACCGATGAAGCCGACAAAGTCGGACGTACTGTCAACGTAGAGATTGCTGATGGTGTGGAACCCGCCGTCGAACGTGCCAATAAAAGGATAAGTCGTGTTACCTATCGGAATGAAGGTCTCCTCGTAGCCCGTCATGTCGATGTCAGCCACAAGGCGAGCGTTCCACTGGCGGAAACCATACTCGCTGACAGCCTTTGCGAACCAGCAGAGTTCCTTGGCGTTGTTTATCAGATAGAAACCGTCGGTCTGCGTCAGGTAGTCGGTCTGTATGTTGCCGCAAACAGTGCAGAAGCCGTCCTCAAACTGGTGAGGCGGTGTGCTGCCATTCGGCGAGTTGGAGTAGGTGACATCGTCGCCCAGAGGTTCGCCGTCGCAGCGCAGAGCGCCGTTGCGATACACCTGTCCGTGATTGGAGAAAGGCACAGGATAGGCATCCGGCGTGCCAGAGAGATTCTGGAACCAGCCGACGATGCTCTGGTTGCCGTTCAGCAGATAGCAGAACTCGCCAGTGGGAATCGTAGCAACGTCCTCGATGTGTGTGCCCTGCGTGCCGTTGAGCGAGTAGCAATTATTCACACTTCCGGCGTCGAGACGCACAATGTAGCGGTCGTCGGCCTGTATGCCTTCCACCGTGGCGATGCTCCACGAGTTGCTTACGCTGCCGTTCTTGATCCAAGCGGACAGGCCTGCACTCTCGTGGCTACCACGGATGGAGCCGGTGCTATAGGTGTAGTTGATGATGGGTGTAGCCAACGAATTGACCGTACAGCCCAAGATGCCGGCTGCGTTGGGACCGCTGGCCGTGACGTTGCCCTCGTTGCCAAGATTCGTCAGACGGATGGTGCCACTGCCACGGATACCGCCCACCAAACCGACATAGCTGCCGCCGCTGATGGAGCAGGTGGAGTCGAGGCGCAGATTCTTGATGTCAGCATCCGAGCCAACCGTACCGAAGAGGCCAGTAAAGTTCTCGCCGCTGTTGATTGTCAGATTGCTGATGGTATGGAACTGGCCGTCGAACGTGCCACGATAGCGGTGTCCCTCGTCGTGACCACCGATGCAGCGGAAGTCGCCTACGCCATTCATATCGATGTCGGCCGTCAGTCGAGCGTTGGCCGTCTCGTAGCCGCCGTAGCTTACCAGCACGGAGAACCACGAAAGTTGCTCGGCAGTGGCAATCTCATAGAATCCGTCGGCTGCCGGAGTCATGTAGTCGAGTTGTGGCATTCCGCACACGCTGCAAACGCCGTTTACGTAGTTGTGCGGTGTCAGGCTCTGCGCGGTGTTGGTGTACTCCACACCTTCGCCAGGTGTGCCGGCACAGGCACTGTAGCCTTGCGCGTACACGCGCGCGCTATTATTCTTAAAAGGTAAGGGATAGGCGTCCACGCCGATGGTCTGATACCACTGTACGTCGCTCTGGTTGGCATTCAGTCGGAAGCAGAGTTCGCCGCTTGCCACCTGTGCCGAGTCTATCTTTACCTCGCCTTGGTTGTTGAGGTTTCCCAACTGGTTGACGTAGTAAACGTTCTGCAGATGGATGTAGCTGGGGTTACGGGCAATGGTGTAGCTGCTGGCGGTGCCTATGTTCAGACGTCCGGCGCTGTAGCAGTTCTGAATGGTGGTGCTGTAGTAGTTCACCGTCCATCCGACAATTCCTGCGGAATTGGAGGCTTGCGGAGCGTCGATGCTGCCCACGAAGCCGCAATTGATTACCATACCGCTGCCACGCACTGCGCCCACCACGCCACCGTGTCCGCTGTCGCCCGACTTGGTGCCGCTCATGGCCACGTCGCTGATGCAATTCATCACTCTACCTTCCATCAGCACACCTACCACACCGCAGAGGAAGCTGTTCGAGCCGAACATATCGCCGGCCACGCGCAGATTCTTCACCACGCCGCTCAGCGAATGGAACGGCGCCGTGTAGGCGGTCGTCAGGTTGTAGTGCACGGTCAGGGTGTGGCCCTGTCCGTCGAAGGTTCCGGCGTAGTGGAGTCCGCTTCCGTAGTTGCCTACTTGCGCATTCACACCGCTTCCAAGTTCCACATCAGCTGTCATCACAGCGTCGATGGTGTTGTCCTCTTTCACCAGTTCCGTGAAGTCGATCCAGTCCTGAGCTGTAGCAATCTGATAGGCGTTGCCCACTTTCTCGATTGCCCACGCGTCCTGTGTCAGACCACACAGTGCAAAAACTGTGGCGAGAACGAAGAAGATGTTTCTTTTCATAAAGTTTTTTCTTTCGTTTAATGTATTTGTTTGTCTCTTATTGCATTAAAAACTATTTGCAGCGTGCAAAAATAATAAAAAAAGTGTATTGTAAACAACAATTCAAGCAAAAAACGAAAGAAACGCCATCGTTTTTTAACTTTTCACGTGCCGCATCTGCATTTTTTTGCTCGCAAACTACGCATTTTTTGCTTTCTAAGGAAAAATTTCTACTATTATATTTGTCATTTGCCGCCCAAAAGTGTTACCTTTGTGCAGGAAACGAATCACATAACAGCATCACACAATGAAAAAACGCCTTTCAGCTCTGTTCTTTCTCGGGCTCGCCATCTCGCAAATCGGCGTGTCGCAAGAAAAATTCTTCGCGCAGTTTCCAGCGGGCAGCACGCCGCAGGAAGTGGGACAACGCGTGGCAAAACGATACACCGAGAGCCGCCACGGATTTTGGGGCAACTCGAAGAACATCGGTTATCACGAGGTATGCACTTGGAATGGAGCACTGATGTTTGCAAACGCCACGCACGACGAACGCTTGCAACAGCAGCTGCGGGCCCGGCTCGACCGTCTTATCAACGAGGAGCAAGAGCATTTACCCGGGAAGAACCACGTGGACCTGAACATGTTCGGCTCGCTGCCGCTGATGATGTACGTCACGTTCGGCGAAGAGGCATACCGGACGTTGGGCCTCACGTATGCCGACACGCAGTGGCAGCTGCCAGCGGACGCCAAAGAGAGCCAGCGACGACTGGCGCGGCAAGGTTACACGTGGCAGACCCGTATGTGGATTGACGACATGTACATGATTACCATCGTGCAGGCATGGGCCTACCGCGCTACGGGCGACCGCAAATACATAGACCGCGCGGCACACGAGATGGTGAAGTACCTCGACGAGATGCAGCGGCCGAACGGACTTTTCTTCCACGCACCCGACGTGCCCTACTTCTGGGCGCGAGGCAACGGTTGGATGGCCGCAGGCATGACAGAGGTGCTGAAGGTGCTGCCCACCGACAGCCCGTATTACAAACGCATTCTGAAGGGCTACCGACGCATGATGAAGAGCCTGCTCCGCCATCGCAACGCAGAGGGTATCTGGAACCAACTGATAGACCAGCCCGACTTCTGGGCAGAAACGTCGGGCACGGGCATGTTCACCTACGCTTTCATCAGCGGTGTGCGCCACGGATGGCTCAGCGAGAAGACCTATGGGCCGGCGGCTCGGCAGGCGTGGCTCGAGCTGGTGAAATATATAAATGCCGACGGCGACGTACGCGAGGTATGCATCGGCACCAACAAGCTGAACGACTTCAACTACTACCTCGACCGCCCACGCACGACGGGCGACTTCCACGGTCAGGCACCCGTACTCTGGTGTGCTGCCGCACTGCTGGAGTAGCATCAACCACTGCAAATAATAAGACAAACAGACAGATATGATGAAACACAACATGTTATTTCCACATTTCCGCAGGGGCGGAGAGGCCATACTGCTGGCTCTGCTGCTCCTGGCACAGTCTGCGACAGCCAGCCGCAAGGCCATCAGCCTGACTTCCTCGTTCCGACATGGGGGAGCGTACACGTGGCAAATGCACCGGGCCGACGATGTGAAGGCCACCGGTGCTGCCATCTCCTCGGTCGGCTTCGGCACGGAGGGGTGGATGCAGGCTATGGTGCCGGGGACGGTGCTGACGAGTCTGGTGGAAAACGGTGTCTATCCTGAACCGTACTTCGGTACGAACAACAGTCTGCGACGCGGACTTATCCCCGACATCTCGCAGGCGGGACGCGAATTCTACACCTACTGGTTTCGCACCGAACTGGTGATACCGGCCGAATTCAAGGGTCGCCGTGTGTGGCTCGAGCCGCAGGGTATCAACTATCGGGCCGAGATATGGGTGAACGGCGAGATGGCCGACTTCATGTCCGGCATGTTCAACAGCAAGCCCATCGACATCACAGACCGCGTAAAGGCGGGTGAGCGTGCAGCGGTGGCCTTCAAGGTCTATCCCATCGACATCACGGGATCGGCAAAACCCAAGTCGTGGGGAGCTGCAGGCGAGTGGCACAACGGAGGCGACGGCTGGATAGGACAGAACGTGACACAGCTGATGACCGTCGGATGGGACTTCACCTACGAGGATGGTATACGCGACCGCAACACGGGCATCTGGCGCGACGTGCGACTCTACGCCACAGGGAACGTACAGCTACGTGCACCTTTCGTCAAAAGCACGCTTCGCAAACCCGATTACGACGTGTCGTATGAGACCATTTCGGCCGAGGTTTTCAACCCCAACACGTATGGTTTCGAATGTATCGTGGAGGCGCGCATTCCGGAGGCAGGCGTCACGGTGTCGAAGCAGGTGAAGCTGCAGCGAGGCGAGCACGCCACGGTGGAGTTCACGCCGCAGGAATTTCCAGCTTTGACACTGCAGAACCCGCGCCTCTGGTGGCCCAAGAACAAGGGCGAACAGCCGCTCTATACACTCGAGATGACACTCCGCAACCTAAAAGGGCAGCTGAGCGACAGCCTGCACGTGCGCTTCGGCATCCGCGAGGTGGAAGCTGTGCGAACGACACCCGACAAGTCGAAACTCTTCCTCATCAACGGACATCAGACCTTTGTGCGCGGCAGCAACTGGATACCCGAAGCAATGCTCCGCACCGACGACCGCCGCATGGAGACTGAGCTGGCCTACACGGCACAGAGCGGCATCAACCTGTTGCGCCTGTGGGGAGGCGGCATTGCCGAGAGCGACCGCTTCTACGAGCTGTGCGACGAGTATGGCATCATGGTGTGGCAGGAGTTCTGGATGACGGGCGACACACGCCACCCGCTGGACGAAGCGCTCTATCTGGAGAACGTGCAGAGCACCGTGTGCCGCATCCGCAACCACCCGAGCATCGTCTTCTACGTCTCGAGCAACGAGAGCACTGCCGTGCCCGGAGCCGAACAACTGCTGGCCCGACTCGACGGCACACGACCCTATCAGATGCAGTCGGAGTGCGACGGCGTACACGACGGCAGTCCCTACAAGCAGGTCAACCCCATGCGCCACTACGAGAACACTGCATCCGACCGCGGCAGCCGTGTGGACGGCTTCAACCCCGAGTACGGAGCGCCCACGCTGCCCATCGTGGAGAGCCTGCGGCAAATGATGCCCGCGGAAGACCTCTTCCCCATGAAGAAAGAGACGTGGGACTATATGGACGGACATGGCTTCCACTTGATGTCCACGCTCTACGACGAGATGATTCGCCAGTACGGCCAGCCCAGCGACATCGAAGACTACGCTCGCAAGGGGCAACTCGTGGGCGCCCTCAACTCGAAATCCATCTGGGAGGTGTGGAACGAGAACAAGCTCGGCTACGGCGACCGCTGGTGCTCAGGGCTGCTTTTCTGGTACCACAACTGCCCGAACATGCAAGTGTGCGCCCGCATGTGGGACTGGATGCTCGAACCCACAGCATCGCTCTTCCATACCATGCATGCGCTGGAGCCGCTGCACGTGCAGTTCGACTACCTGACCAACACGGTCTCGGTGGCAAACGACTACGTGCAGCCGACGGGCGAGCTGACCGTCAAAGCCGAGGTTTACGACCTGCAGAGCCGCCTCGTGTGGAGCGGAAAGACCAACTGCTCGGTGCCGGCCGACGGAGTGGCAAACGGCATACTCACCGTGCAGCTGCCCGAAGAGCGCCTCACGCCGGTACACTTCATAGCCCTCTCGCTCGCAGACAAGAGGGGCAACGTGCTGTCGCGCAACTTCTACTGGCGCTCCAAGAGCCGCTACGAGGGTAAGAACACGGTCACCGGCCCCTGCACGGGCGGCTTCGAGACGCTGAAGGACATGCCTGCCGCACGGCCTACGCTCAAGGTCACTCCCCTGCCCTCGGCCGACGGCTTCCGCCTGTGGCAAGTACGCGTCCGGAACACCAGCCGGCGCATCGCCTTCTTCACACAACTGCTGCTGTGCGACGCAGAGGGACAGGCGCTCCACGCCACGCACTACAGCGACAACTTCATCACCCTGCTGCCCGGGCAGGAGGAGACCATCGTCATCCGTACACCGCATGCCGACCTGCCCAAGTACATGCTCAAGCTGAACGAGGGTCTGCATCCCACACGCACGGTGACACTCTGACTCCGTCAGACCGACACACAAAGCGAGAAGGGGAACCACACCAGCCGGTGCGGCTCCCCTTCTTTTCTTTTCCCAAAGCGCGCTCAGAACTGCTCCAAGTAGCGGATGCGGCTCTCGGTGCTGGGGTGCGTGCTGAAGAGGTTGGCGAAGAGGGTGTTGACGCCACCCGAGAAAGCATGCGGATGCACGATGAAGAGTTGGGCCACGTCCTGACGGTCCACCTCGGCCAGAGCCGGGTCGCCGCTTATCTTACGCAGGGCGGAAGCCAGAGCCAGCGGGTCGCCACAGAGTTCGGCGCCACCGGCATCGGCCATATACTCGCGCTTGCGACTGATGGCGAACCGTGTAAGCAGTGTGAAGAGGTAGCCGATGGCAGCCAGCACGGCAGCCACGAGCAGCACCACGATGATGGCCACTCCATTGCCCTTGCCCTCGCCGCGACTGGAGGTGCGACGATTGCCGCCGCCATAGACAAAAGTGTTCCACAGCAGGCGCACGGAGAGGCTGGCAAGCGTGCTCATGATGCCCACAAAGATGATGCTGACAATGAGCAGGCGCGTGTCGCGATTGCGGATGTGCGTCAGCTCGTGGCCTATCACTCCGGCCAGCTCTGCGTCCGTGAGGCGCTCACAGATGCCCGTGGTGACGGTCACCGTATAGCTGCCGCTGTCCACTCCGCTGGCAAAGGCATTGAGCTGCGGGTCGTCTATCACGTTTACCTTTGGCATGGGCATGCCGCAGGTCATGCAGAGGTTCTCCACGATATTATAGACGCGCGGATTCTCGCGACGCTCCAGCGGGCGAGCACCCGTGGCGCGGCGTATCATTGCCGTGTTGGCAAAGTACGAAATGGCAAACCACACGCCCACGATGCCCACCACCCAAGGCAGGATGGCCCGCATCTCGTAGTTCACGTAGTCCCAGTCCACACTCTGCGGCTCGCCGTATGCGGGGTCGGTGACGCCCAGCATTGCGGTGATGGCCAAGAACGCATAGACGAGTCCCAGCAGGATGCAGGGGAAAAGCGCCAAGAGCAGGAGGCTCTTCAGGTTGTTGCTCCACTGCTGCGTGTGAATTCCTACGTATTTCATCTACTTTCTGCTGTTGCGACGTGTGTGTCAGAACTTTATCTCCGGTGCCTTGTCGTACTGGGCGCGCTCGGTCTGCGGCACCTCGAACATGGGCTCGCGGTGGAAGCCGAACATGCCAGCCAGCAGCACAGCGGGGAAGCGCTGAACGGCGGTGTTCAGCTCCTTCGTGGCCGAGTTGAAGAAGCGGCGTGTGGCAGCCAGCTTGTTCTCGATGTCGGCTATCTCGCCCTGCAGCTGCAGGAAGTTCTGGTTGGCCTTCAGGTCGGGATATGCTTCCACAGACACCTTCAGCCCTGCCAGCGCACTGGAGAGTTGATTCTCGGCCTCGATTTTGTCGTTGATGGTGGTGGCACCCATGGCTGCAGTGCGAGCCTGCGTGATGCGCTCCAGCAGTTCCTTCTCGTGGGCAGCATAGCCCTTCACGGTCTCCACCAGCTGCGGGATGAGGTCGTAGCGCTGCTTCAGCTGCACGTCGATGTTGGCGAAAGCGTTCTCGCGGTTGTTGCGCAGCGAGACGAGGTTGTTGTAGATGCCGATGCACCAGAGCACGACAACCACACACACCCCGATAAGGATAATCATTGCGGTACTCATAATTCTCTTACTTTTACGGGTTATACATTCATTTCGTGGCGTAAAGTTACGCATTTTTTGGTTTTTTGCACCTCGCCATACGCATTTATTCAAGTTTTTTTAGTAATTTTGCCGCGAATTTGCACTTTTTAGGCCTTGAATATTGAAATTTCCTCGGAAATGTACTATATTTGCGACCCGATTTTTGCTACACAACAAGCATGAGACAGCTAAAAATTACAAAAAGCATCACCAGCCGCGACAGCGCCTCGCTGGACAAATACCTGCAGGAGATAGGCCGCGAGGGCCTGCTCACCGTAGAGGAAGAGGTGGAGCTGACGCAACGCATCCGAAAAGGCGACCGCCGTGCACTGGACAAGCTGGTGAAAGCCAACCTGCGCTTCGTGGTCAGCGTGGCCAAACAGTATCAGAATCAGGGACTCTCGCTGCCCGACCTCATCAACGAAGGCAACGTGGGCCTCATCAAAGCCGCCGAGAAGTTCGACGAGACACGCGGCTTCAAGTTCATCAGCTACGCTGTGTGGTGGATACGCCAGACCATTCTGCAGGCACTGGCCGAGCAGAGCCGCATCGTGCGCCTGCCGCTGAATCAGGTGAGCGCCGTGAACAAAATCAGCAAGGCGATGACCAAGTTCGAGCAGGAGCACGAGCGCAAGCCGAGCGCCGACGAACTGGCCGAACTCGTAAACGAGCTGCCCGAGAAGATAAACGACAGCCTGCGCGCCAGCGGACGCCACGTAAGCGTGGACGCACCCTTCGTAGAAGGCGAGGAAAACAGCCTCCTGGACGTGATGGTGAACAACGATTCGCCAATGGCCGACCAGACACTCGTGAAGGAGAGCCTCAACACAGAGATTGCCCGCGCGCTGAACCAACTCAACGAGCGCGAGCGCGACATCGTGGAGATGAGCTTCGGCATCAACCATCAGGAGATGACACTCGAGGAGATAGGCGAACGCTTCGGACTTACCCGCGAGCGTGTACGCCAGATTCGCGAGAAGGCCATCCGCAAGCTGCGTGCCGGCAGCCGAAACAGCCTGCTGCGCAACTATCTGGGCTAATCAGAGAGCAGCAAAACACACAAGAGAGAACGGCAGGACCCGCAAACGCAGGCTCTGCCGTTCCTCGTTTTTGTTTCAATCAGGGAAAAGCCCTCTCCCCAATCGCTCTCCTGTGTCATTCTGAGGGAGCTTGGGGTGAGGGCAATCGTATTAAAAACGCATCGTACCGTAGGGAATTAGCTTGTCAAATTCCGAAAATGGCAAGATGTGGTGTGTCCCGTGCCATGCGGTCTTTGACAGCAAAGACCCGACCCTTGAAGCTAAACAAGTGGCAGGGTGTGGTTTTCCCTCCCCTCGCGGGCAAGGCCAAGGGAGGGGACTGGGTATCCCGTGGCGCGCGGAATTTGACATGGTGGGAGGTCGCTTCGCTCCCTTTCACCTTTAAAAAGAGAGTCCGTCGAGGAGGGTGTGGTAGAGGGGTATGGCGCTGTGGATTTCTTGTTCGGTGACGTACTCGTCGGCGGTGTGGCTGCGGCTGCTCTCTCCGGGGCCCATCTTCATGCTGGGGCAGGAGAGGAGGGACTGGTCGCTGAGTGTGGGGGAGCCGAAGGGCTGGAGGCCGAGCTGTGTGGCGCGGGCTGCAAGGGGATGGCTGATGGAGATGCTGGAGGAGTTGAGGCGGAAGGAGCGGGCTTGGACGTCGCTCTGCACGTGCTGGCAGATGGCTTCGTAGAGCTGGCGGTTGGTGTAGCACTCGTTGCTGCGCACGTCGACGGTGAAGGTGCAGCGGTCGGGCACTACGTTGTGCTGTGTGCCGGCTTGTATGATGGTGACGGTCATCTTGACGGGCCCGAGCAGGGGCGAGACGAGGGGCCACTGGTGTGTGCGGAACCACTGGATGTCGGTAAGTGCGTGGTAGATGGCGTTGTCGCCTTCGTTGCGGGCTGCATGTCCGGCTCGTCCGTGTGCTGTGACGTCGAGCACCATGAGTCCTTTTTCGGCTACGGCGGGCTGCATGCCTGTGGGTTCGCCGATGAGTGCTACGTCGATGTGTGGCAGCAGTGGCAGGGCGCTCTCTATGCCGTTGGGGCCGCTGATTTCCTCTTCTGCGCTGGCGAGGAATACGAGGTTGTAGGCTTGTGGCAGGAGGCTGAGGAGGCGGAAGGCCTGGAGGAGGCAGACGAGGCTGGCTCCGTCGTCGTTGCTGCCCAGCCCGTAGATGCGGCCGTCGCGCTGTGTGGCTTCGTGTGGTGGCAGTGTCCAGTCGGCGGTGGGCCGCACGGTGTCGATGTGTGCGCAGAGGAGCAGGGTGGGTCGGCTGGTGTCGAAGCCGGGGGCTATGCTCCAGAGGTTGTTGGCGTGGCGGCTGACCTGTAGGCCGCATTCGTGCTCCATGAAGTGCTGCAGCAGGGTGGCGGCTTCGGTTTCCTGTCGGCTGATGCGTGGTGTGCGTATGAGGCGGCAGAGTAGGCCGATGGCCTCGGCAGAGAGCTGTTTTGTGTCCATAATTGATAACTTTGCAAAACAAAGTTAAGGGTTTTTCCCAAAAACACCAAATATTTTTGGCATTTAACGCAAGTTGTGTTATCTTTGCAATAACTTTAAAGCGAAATGGTATGCAAAACAAGAGTCCGTTGTCTACGCTGATTCATTCTCAGGCAGAGCGGTATGGCGACCGCGTGGTGATGTTGTATAAGGATTACGATGCCGGCCGGTGGAGGGGCATCACGTGGAAGATGTTCTCCGAGCGGGTGAGAATGGTGAGCAACGCGCTGCTGGAGCTGGGAGTGGGCGTGCAGGAGAATGTGGCCGTCTTCTCGCAGAACATGCCAGAGTGCCTGGAGGTGGACTTCGGCGCATACGGCATTCGGGCCGTCACCATCCCCTTCTATGCCACAAGCAGCGAGGCGCAGATAAAGTATATGATCAGCGATGCCAAGATACGATTCATCTTTGTGGGCGAGCAGTATCAGTACGACACGGCCTACCGGGTGCTGAAGATAGACCCCAGCATCTGCAAGCTGATAATCTTCGACAAGCATGTGAAGCGCAACGCGCAGGACAAGGTGAGCATCTACTTCAGCGAATTCCTGCAGACGGGAGCCGCACTGCAGCATCAGGCGGAGGTGGACCGACGCTCGGCTGAACTGGATCAGGACGACTTGGCCAACATCCTCTATACGAGTGGCACTACGGGGCTGAGCAAGGGTGTGATGCTGACGCACCGCATGTACAGCGCTGCCTTCCGCGGACATCAGGGAGCCATACCACTGAGCGAGAAGGACGTGGTGATGAACTTCCTGCCCTTTACGCACGTCTTCGAGCGCGGCTGGACGTATCTCTGTCTGACAGAGGGCGCCACACTGGCTGTGAACCTGCATCCGCAGGAGATACAGCAGACGCTGCGCGAGGTGCATCCCACGTGCATGTGCACCGTGCCCCGATTCTGGGAGAAGGTCTTTTCGGGCGTGCAGGAGAAGATAAACAGCAGCAGCCCGCTGCAGCGCAAACTCATGCAGGACGCACTCAGAGTGGGCAAGGCCTATCATGTGGACTACAAGATGCGCGGACTGACACCGCCGATCGGCCTGAGGTTGCAATACAAGGTGTACGAGAAGACCATCATCTCGCTGCTGCTGAAGCGGCTCGGACTGGAGAACCACAACTTCTTCCCGACGGCCGGTTCGGCCATTCCGCCCGTGGTGGAGGAGTTCGTACACTCGGTGGGACTGAACATGATAGCCGGCTACGGACTGACGGAGAGCACGGCCACCGTGTCGTGCGACCGCTGGAACCAGAAGGTGACGATAGGCTCCATAGGGCGAGTGCTGGACGGAGTGCAAGTGAAATTCGGCGAGAACAACGAAATACTGCTCAAGGGCGACACCATCACCAAAGGCTACTACCGCAAGGCCGAGGTGACCGCACTGGCCATAGACAGCGAAGGATGGTTCCACACGGGCGACGCCGGATACATGAAGGACGGCGAGCTCTACCTGACAGACCGCATCAAAGAACTCTTCAAGACGAGCAACGGCAAGTACATCGCTCCGCAGATGCTCGAGAGCAAACTGGTGGTGGACAGATACATAGACCAGATAGTCATCATCGCCGACCAGCGAAAGTTCGTCTCAGCACTCGTCATCCCCGAATACGAACTGCTGGAGCAGCTGGCACAGAAACGAGGCATCCCGTATCAGAACCGAGCAGACCTCTGCCAGAACAAAGAGATAGAAAGCTTCGTCATGGACCGCATAGAGACACTGCAGCAGGAGTTTGCACACTACGAACAGGTGAAACGCATCACACTGCTGCCCGAACCCTTCTCGCTCGAACGAGGCGAACTGACCAATACGCTGAAGGTGAAGCGAGGCGTGCTGAATGAAAACTACGCCAAGGAAATAGAAAAAATGTACGAAGAATGATAACCACAGAACAACTGAAGGAAATAAAAGACCGCACCGAACAGCTGCACCGATACCTGAACATAGACGCCAAACAGATACAACTCGAGGAGGAGCAACTGCGCACACAGGCACCCGGATTCTGGGACGATCAGAAGCGGGCCGAAGCACAGATGAAGCTGGTGAAGGGACTCGAAAAGTGGATCAAAGGCTACGCAGAGGTGAAAAGCCTGGCCGACGAACTGGAACTGGCCTGCGAATACTACCGCGAGGAACTCGTCACCGAAGCCGAAGTGGACGAACTCTACGCACGGGCACTCTCAGCCATCGAGAACCTGGAACTCAAAAACATGCTACGGCGCGAAGAAGATGCCATGTCGGCCGTGCTGAAAATCAACTCCGGAGCAGGAGGCACCGAAGCACAAGACTGGGCACAGATGCTCATGCGCATGTACATGCGGTGGGCCGAAGAGAACGGCTATAAGTGCGTGGTCAGCAACCTGCTGGACGGAGACGACGCTGGCATCAAATCCTGCACACTCGAGATAGAAGGCGACTACGCCTACGGATACCTCAAGAGCGAGAACGGAGTGCACCGACTTGTGCGCGTAAGCCCATACAACGCACAGGGCAAACGAATGACCTCCTTCGCATCCGTCTTCGTCACACCACTGGTGGACGACACCATCGAGGTGCACATCGAACAGGCACGCATCTCGTGGGATACATTCCGAAGCAGCGGAGCAGGCGGACAGAACGTCAACAAAGTGGAGTCAGGAGTGCGACTGCGATACCAGTACAAAGACCCCTACACAGGCGAAGAAGAGGAAATCCTCATCGAAAACACCGAGACGCGCGACCAACCCAAGAACAAGGAAAACGCCCTCCGACTACTCCGCTCGATGCTCTACGACAAAGAACTGCAGCACCGACTGACAGAGCAGGCCAAAGTGGAGGCCGGAAAACGCAAGATAGAGTGGGGAAGCCAGATCCGCAGCTACGTCTTCGATGACCGACGCGTAAAAGACCACCGCACAAACTATCAGACAAGCGACGTCGGAGGCGTGATGGACGGCAAGATAGACCCCTTCATCAAAGCCTACCTGATGGAATTCGGAGGAGAAGAATAGAATCCCCACCCAAGCCCCCTCCTTACCTCCCCGAGGGGAGGGAAGCCCCACCCCTATCCCCTCCCGAGGGAGGGGCGAAATGGTAAATGGTTAAATGTATAAATAGTAAATTGTTATTATGAGCAAGGAAAAGAAAGAAAGACGTGCAGCCAAGAAGGCAATGCGCGAAGCTCGCGAAGGGCGCAAAGTGGTGAACTACGTAGCCGCAGCCCTCATCATACTCATGGTTCTCTGCTTTGTGGGCTACGCCATGCTCTTCTGAAATGGGGCTGGAGATAGAACGCAAGTTCCTTGTCACGGGCGAGTTTCGCGACAAGGCATACGCCCATAGCCACATACGCCAAGGGTATATCAGTTCGGGCAATGGACGCACCGTGCGAGTGCGCATCCGCGACGAGAAAGGCTACCTCACCATCAAGGGGCCAAGCGACCAGACAGGACTGGCACGCTACGAATTCGAAACCGAGATACCACTCGCCGATGCCGAAGACCTCATGCGCATCTGCGAGCCCGGCATTATCGACAAGACGCGCTATCTGGTGCGCAGCGGGCGACACATCTTCGAAGTGGACGAGTTCTACGGCGACAACGAAGGCCTGCTGATGGCCGAAGTGGAACTCGGCAGCGAGGACGAGGAATACCAGAAACCCGACTTCATCGGGCGCGAAGTCACCGGCGACCGCCGCTTCTACAATTCCCACCTCCGTCGCAACCCCTTCAAAGACTGGAAAGACAGCCTGTAAGCCTTTGGGGCGTTGTGTGCCACCAGAAATACGCGATTTGCTGTAGGGTCTTTGCTTGTCAAAGACCGCATTGCCAGTATGCGCGTTCGGAATTTGACAAGCAAATTCCCTACGGTACGATGCGTTTTTAATGCGGTTGCCCTCACCCCAAACTCTGTCAGAATGACACAGGAAGCAAAGTTTGGGGTGAGGGTCTTCCCCTCCCCTCGCGGGAGGGGCAAGGGGAGGGGGCTTGGCCATTTGCTCATTTGCTCATTTTCGATTTCTCAAACGGACTTCTCCTCCGTATGTTACACTTCGGTGCGGTTTTTGGCACTTTTTTCAGCAAAAAGGGTGGGATATGGATAATTTTTCCTATATTTGCACCCAGACAGCTAACAAAAAGACAAAACGCTAAACGAAAATGGAGAAGATTGATAAGTTAGACCGGAAAATCCTGAGCATCATCTCGTGCAACGCACGCATCCCGTTCAAGGACGTAGCGCAAGAATGCGGAGTGAGCCGCGCAGCCATCCACCAGCGTGTGCAGCGCCTCATAGACGTGGGAGTAATCGTAGGCTCGGGCTACCATGTGAGTCCCGCCAGCCTGGGGTACACCACTTGCACGTATGTGGGCATCACACTGGAGAAAGGCTCGATGTACAAAAACGTGGTGGCCGAGCTGCAACGCATACCCGAAATAGTGGAATGCCACTTCACCACTGGGCCCTACACCATGATGGTGAAGCTCTACGCTCGCGACAATTCGCACCTGATGGAACTGCTCAACACTCGCCTGCAGGACATCGAGGGAGTGACGGGCACCGAGACGCTCATCTCGCTGAACCAGAGTATCAACAAGGAGGTTCCGATAGAGTAAGAAGCCCCCTCCCCAGCCTTGCCCATCTTCGGGCTGAGCCCTCACCAATTGCTTTCGCAATTGCCCACGAGGGGAGGGAGAGCCCCTAACCCCTAAAGGGGAATAACTATGAACTATAAACTATGAACTATAAACTCCCTGTAATCGGCATTACGGGCAACTATGGCGAGAAAGGCTGTGAGTTGGCCGAGGGATACTGGCGCTCGGTGTTCTGCGCAGGCGGAGTACCGCTGGTGATACCTCCCATCGAAGACGAGGCGACGACCCGAAAGGTGTTGCAACACGTAGACGGCCTGCTGCTGTCGGGAGGCGGAGACCTGAACCCGCTGCTCGTGGGCGAGGAGCCTGTGCCGCAGCTGGGAGGCGTCTGCCCGCAGCGAGACGAAGCCGAACTGATGTTGATACGGTTGGCCTGCGAAGAGCAGGTTCCCATTTTGGGCATCTGCCGAGGCATACAGATGCTGGCAGCAGCACTGGGCGGCAAACTCTATCAGGATTTGGGCAGCCAGTACACCGAAGCGCCGCTGCTGAAGCACGACCAGGCGATGCCGCGCAGCTATGCCTCGCACTCGGTATACGTGGAGGCGGACTCGCTGCTGCACCGCATCATGCAGAGCAAACGGCTGCAGGTAAACTCGTTCCACCACCAGGCAGTACGCGAGGCTGGGTCTCATCTGCGCGTGGCGGCTCGTGCCACGGACGGTGTAATCGAAGCGGTGGAGAGCTGCGAGGGCAAGAGCATCGTGGGTGTGCAGTGGCACCCCGAATGCTTCATCCTGCAGCAAGACGAACGCATGATGCCGCTCTTCGGCTGGCTCGTGGGCGAAGCGGAGTCCTATCGCAGGGCTCGTTCTCTGCACCACCACATGCTGACGCTCGACAGCCACTGCGACACGCCTATGTTCTTCGGCGAAGACAGCAAGGAGAACGCACGCCTGCTGAGGGGCGAAACGGGCCGCGTGCTGGTGGACCTGCCCAAGATGACCGCGGGCGGACTGGACGCCAGCATCATGGTGGCCTACCTGCCACAGAAGGAGCGCGACGCTGAGAGCCTGCTGGAGGCCACACGGAAGGCCGACCACATCCTCTCGCAGATAGAAGAGACGGTGGCAGCCAATGCAGCGAGCGTGGGACTGGCACGCACCCCAGCCGAGCTCTACCAACTGAAGGCTGAGGGCCGGCGAGCCATCATGCGAGGCATAGAGAACGGATACGCCATAGGCAAGGACCTCTCTCTGGTGGAGCACTTCGCCCGGCGAGGCGTGGTGTACATGACACTCTGCCACAACGGAGACAACGACATCTGCGACTCGGCACGCGGTAACAACGAACACGGAGGGCTGAGCCCCTTCGGGCGCGAAGTGGTAGCCGAGATGAACCGAGTGGGCATGATGGTGGATCTGAGCCACGCCAGCGAACGGAGCTTCTACGACGCACTGGAGGTGAGCCGACTGCCGATAGTCTGCAGCCACAGCAGCGCACGCAGCCTCTGCAACCATCCGCGCAACCTCACAGACCAGCAGATGCGCGCACTCGCCGAGGCAGGCGGAGTGGCTCAGGTGACGCTCTACGCGGGGTTCCTGCGCGAGGACGGCAAAGCCACCATAGACGACGCCCTGCGACACCTCAACCACATGGTGGAGGTGATGGGCATCGAGCACGTGGGCGTGGGCACCGACTTCGACGGAGACGGCGGAGTGCCCGGAATGGCCGACGCATCCGAAATCATCAACTTCACCCGCCGGCTGACGGCTGAGGGCTACTCGGACGAGGACATCAGGCGCATCTGGGGCGGCAACTTCCTGCGCGTAATGGAGCAGGTGCAGCAGGTGGAACAATAAGAGAGTGGACAAACAGCAGAAGAAAGAAACCAAATGACAAACAAAAGCAGAATCACATTCCTGAGCGCAGCCCTCTGCTGCCTCATGGCTGCAGTTTCGTGCGGAGGACGTACCGAACGCAAGGAGCGGGCCGCAGACACCATAGCACTGGCACGGTGCCCGCAGTTCGACGCAGACAGCGCCCTGCAGTGCATCCGAGAGCAGTGTGCCTTCGGACCGCGAGTGCCGGGCTCGAAAGCCTCCACCCGCTGCGGCGACTACATAGTGGCACAGTTCCAGAAATACGGCCTCGCAGTCTCGGAACAGGAGGCAGACGTGACGCTCTACGACGGCTCCACACTGCCCGCTCGCAACATCATGGCCCGACTGAACACAGACAACCCCGACCGCATACTGCTCTGCACACACTGGGACTCGCGACCCTGGGCCGACCACGATGCCAACCCCAAGAACCATCGCAAACCCGTGCCGGCTGCCAACGACGGAGCCAGCGGAGTGGCCGTGCTGCTGGAGCTGAGCCGACTGCTGCAGGCGCAACCCGTGCCACTAGGCATAGACTTCGTATGCTTCGATGCCGAAGACCTGGGCGCACCCGAATGGGAAGAACTGGAGGAAGAACAGACAGACAGCTGGTGCCTGGGCTCGAAAGTGTGGGCCGAGAAGGCACAGGCCGAAGGCTACCGCGCTCGATACGGCATACTGCTCGACATGGTGGGCGGCAGAGGAAGCACCTTCTCGCGCGAAATGCTGAGCCGCCGATACGCAGACCCTGTGGTGGACCTCGTGTGGAGGCTGGGAAGGCAAATCGGATACGGACACTACTTCCCCATCCGTGACGGTGGCTATCTGGTGGACGACCACCTGAACGTCAACCAGACAGCACACGTGCCATGCATCGACATCGTGCCCTACTTCACCGACGGGCCTAGCAGCTTCGGGCCTACATGGCACACCCTGAACGATACACCCGAGAACATAGACACCAACGTACTGAAGGCCGTAGGGCAAACCCTGGCACAACTCATCTATAACGAAGCAGCAAGCTATGACAATTAATGAAATACAAGACGAAGTAATCGAAGAATTCGCAGACTTCGACGACTGGATGGACCGCTACCAACTGCTCATAGACATGGGCTCCAGCCAGCCGCCACTCGACGAGAAATACAAAAAGGAACAAAACCTGATAGACGGCTGCCAGAGCCGCGTGTGGCTGCAAGCCGACCTCGAGGACGGACTCGTACACTTCCAGGCCGAGAGCGACGCACTGATAGTAAAAGGCATCGTGGCACTGCTGCTGCGCGTGCTCAACGACCATACGCCACAGGAGATTCTGGACGCCGACCTCTACTTCATCGAACGCATCGGACTGCGAGAGCACCTCTCGCCCACCCGAAGCAACGGACTGCTAGCCATGCTCAAGCAGATGAAGATGTACGCACTGGCATTCAAGACGTTCGGCGAATAAGAGAGAGCGAGCGGCCATGAAGATAGGCACAATAGACTTGGGCGAAAGGCCAGTGCTGCTGGCACCGATGGAGGATGTCACCGACATCGGATTCCGACTGCTGTGCCGGCAGATGGGCGCCGCCATGGTCTATTCCGAGTTCGTATCGAGCGACGCACTGATACGACTTGTGAACAAAAGCCTCGAGAAACTGAGAGTCTGCGACGACGAGCGACCCGTAGCCATCCAGATATACGGCAAGGACGTCGAAGCCATGCGCCAGGCAGCACGCATCGTGGTGGAGCAGGCGCGGCCCGATGTGCTCGACCTCAACTTCGGCTGCCCCGTGAAGAAAGTGGCCGGCAAAGGTGCCGGAGCAGGACTGCTGCAGGACGTACCGAAAATGCTGGAGATAGCACGCGCAGTGGTGGACGCAGTGCCCGGCACACCAGTCACAGCCAAGACCCGACTGGGGTGGGACAACCAACATCTGGTGGTCGGCCAGCTGGCAGAACAGCTGCAGGACTGCGGCATACAGGCGCTCACCATACACGGTCGCACTCGGGCACAGATGTACACGGGCGAAGCCGACTGGACACTGATCGGGGAAGTGAAGCGCAACCCACGCATCCACATCCCCATTATCGGCAACGGAGACATCGACACACCCGAGCGCGCAAAGGAATGCTTCGAGCGCTACGGAGTGGACGCCGTAATGGTGGGGCGAGCCACCTTCGGACGGCCCTGGATTTTCCGCGAGATACGCGACTATCTGGACGGCAAGACGCCCGCCTTCGACAACCTCGACTGGAAGCTCGACGTACTGAAGCAGCAAGTGCTCACCAGCGTGGAACGAATAGACAAGTACCGAGGCATTCTGCACGTGCGCCGACATCTGGCCGCCTCGCCGCTCTTCAAGGGGATACCCAACTTCCGCGAGACACGCATCCGCATGCTGCGCGCCGACACAGTGGACGAGCTGTTCGCAGTAATCGAAGAAATCAGGCAGCTTTTAAGCCAACTATGAACCATGGACTATGAACTATGAACTATGGACTATAAAACCATGGACTCTGAACTATACGAAATAATGGCTCCCGTGGGCTCGCCCGAGTCGCTGGCCGCCGCCCTGAGGGCCGGTGCAGACAGCGTGTACTTCGGCATCGAGAACCTGAACATGCGGGCACACTCGGCCTCCACATTCACCATAGACGACCTGCGACGCATCGCAGAAGAGTGTCGTCGCTGCGGAGTGAAGAGCTACCTAACGGTTAACACCATCATCTATGGCGAGGACCTGCCGCTCATGCGCCAGATTCTGGACGCCGCAATGCGAGCCGACATCTCGGCTGTCATCGCCTCGGACGTGGCAGTCCTGCAGTACTGCCGCCAAATCGGGCAGGAAGTCCACCTCTCCACGCAGCTCAATATCAGCAACATCGAAGCGCTGAAGTTCTACGCCCAGTATGCAGACGTGGTGGTGCTGGCTCGCGAGCTGAACCTCAGCCAAGTGGCCGAGATACACCGCCAAGTGATGGAGCAGCACATCTGCGGCCCGTCGGGAGAGCCGGTGCGCATAGAGATGTTCTGCCACGGAGCACTCTGCATGGCCGTGAGCGGCAAGTGCTACCTCAGCCTCGACAACACTGGACGCAGCGCCAACCGAGGCGAATGCATGCAGCTCTGCCGCCGCGGATACACAGTGCGCGACCGCGAGACGGGCACCGAGCTGGACATAGACAACAAATACATCATGTCGCCTCGCGACCTGAAGACCATCCGCTTCATCGACCAAATGATGCAGGCCGGAGTACGCGTCTTCAAGATAGAAGGGCGCGCACGAGGCGCCGAATACGTGGACACCGTAGTGCGCTGCTATCGCGAGGCCATCAACGCAGTGCTCGACGGCACCTTTACCACCGAGCGCAAAGACGAGTGGGACGAACGGCTCAGACGCGTCTTCAACCGAGGCTTCTGGGACGGCTACTACCTGGGCCAGACGCTGGGCGAATGGAGCGACTGCCACGGCTCCAAAGCCACCGAGCGCAAAGTCTATGTGGGACGGGGCGTGAAATACTACAGCAAGCTGGGCGTAGCCGAGTTCAAAATCCAGGCTGCAACGCTCAGCGTAGGCGATAAGATACTCGTCACCGGCCCCACCACTGGAGCCCTGGAAGCAGAAGTCACCGAGATACGCTTCGACCTTCAGCCCGTACAGACCGCACACCAGGGGCAGCACATCAGCATTCCGCTGCCGCAGAAGATTCGGCCCAGCGACAAACTGTTCCGACTCATAGAAGACAAATAACAAACCATATTAAAATCAAAACACACACCCATTATGAAGACCAAAAGACTTTCTTTCCTACTGCTGATGGTGTGGGCCACAATGCTTTCGGCCCAGACACCAAAGGACGTGAAGTACACGTTCACCGAAGCTGCCGACCTGACACTCATAGGACGGCTCTTCACAGACAATCCAATCCCGTATCACCGCGTAGACACCACTCGTTTCCACGGCTTCACTCCGGGCGAGAACTTCCAAGTGCGGCAGGGAGCAGGCATGGCATGCGTCTTCCGCACCAACTCCACCACCATCTCTGTGCAGACACAGTACGGACAGGTGAATTTCCCAGTGAACACGATGGGACTTGCAGCCCGCGGCTACGACCTCTACATCCGCCAGGACGGGCGCTGGCTCTATGCCAACAGCGCCGTTGCCACCGACAAGAATCTGGAAAGCAACGTCGTACTCATCCGCGACATGGACAACACAGAGAAGGAATGCATGATCTACCTGCCCATGTACAGCGAAGTCAAGGGCCTGAAGATTGGTGTGCAGGAAGGCGCCACACTGCAGGCAATGGAAAACCCGTTCCGCCACCGCATCGTCTTCTTCGGCAGTAGCTTCACACACGGAGTGAGCACCTCGCGCACAGGCATGAGCTACCCCCTGCAGCTGGAGCGCGCCACAGGCCTCCACATCGTAAGCCTTGGCTGCTCGGGCAACTGCAAGCTGCAACCCTACTTCTGCGACGTGCTCTGCGCCACCCAGGCCGATGCCTTCGTCTTCGACACCTTCTCCAACCCCAGCATCCCCGAGATAGAGCAGCGCCTCTTCCCCTTCATTGAGAAACTGCAGAAGGCTCACCCGGGCGTGCCCCTCATCTTCCAGCGCACCATCTACCGCGAGCGCCGCAACTTCAGCCAGTCTGTAAACAAGTTTGAGGGCGACCGTCAGCACCGCGCAGAGCAGCTGATGAAAGAGGCGTGCAAGCGCTACAAAGACGTCTATTACATCGACGTAACGAATGCCACATCGCCCACCCACGAGACCAGCGTCGACGGCACACACCCCGGCGACTATGGCTACACACTCTGGGCCGAATCGCTCCGCAAACCCCTCCTGAAGATTCTGAAGAAGTACGGCATCAAATAAAAGCCCCCACCCTGAGGGCGAAATCGTAAATCCGTAAATCGTAAATCACTTGTTTTTTCGCTCGCTACTATTCGCCATACTATTCACCACTCCCATTGCCATGCACTCCAGGGCAGGGAGTGGTGGAAAGTCCTTGTCGCGATGGCACATCCCGCGGGGGCACTACAGCGGCATCACACCACTGGGCGGCATGCGCTACGCCATCGTCTCGGACAAAGAGCCGCAGGCAGGCTTCTTCGTCTGGGAGATTGAGCAGGACCCATCGACTGGCGTCATCCGGCACGTGCAGTCCACAGGCTTCCGAGGCACAGATTACCCCTACGTACGCGATGCAGAGGGCATCTGTTTCTGCCCCTGGCGCGAAGGCATCCTCATCAGCGGAGAAGCCGACCAGCGCATCCTCGAACATCGCAGCGACGGCAGCCTCACCCATCAGGAGCTGCCCATACCGCAGTCCTGCGACACGGCACACATACGCCCCAACCGAGGCTTCGAGGCGCTCGCCTGCGACACACTGCGCCGCCTCGTCTGGACCTGCACCGAGTCGCCGCTCCTCGAGGACACCACAGCCACCCTGCGCCTGCTCTGCTTCGACTCCCGCCTGCGCCTGCTCCACCAATACCGCTACCCGCTGGAGGCAGAGCAAGCCCGCAACCACGGACGCGACCACTACCACGGAGTCGTGGCCCTGGCCACCCAAGCCGACGGCTCGCTGCTCGTGCTCGAACGCGAGGCACGCATAGCTCGTCGCTACAGCGGCAGCCGCTGCTGGCACCGACTCTTCAGCTTCCGCCCCCAGACAGGCGAGAAGCGCCAAATCCAAGCGTGGAAGACACGCTTCAACGTCTTCGACACACGCTTTGCAAACTACGAAGGCATGTGCCTCGGGCGTCCCCTGCCCGATGGCCGGCAGACCCTGCTCCTCGTCTCCGACTCGCAAGGCGGCTACGGACGCGGCCCGTGGCGTCTGAAAGACCGCCTGCGCCTGCTCGTACTGCCAGCCCCGGCACCCTAATCCGCCTCCCACAAAATCCATACAAAGCGTCATCGCCTCGGGCGGAGGGAAAAAAATGACGTTTCTCTTGCCTGTTTCAGCGGTTTGCCATATCTTTGCACACGAATTATAGAACTCAGATTTTTTCACTTGCGATGAGTCTTGCAGACCCGAACCAACTGCTGCAGCAGGCAGTCGCCGAACTCTCGGACGACAGGCAACTGCACGGTTTGCTGCACGAATGCTGCTGCAACGTGCCGCTACCCTCTGCCCCGGCGCTGGCCGAGGTGATAGAATTGTGTAGAGCCGTGCTCTTCCCGGGCTTCTTCGGCGACCCCAACGTAACGCGTTGCACACTGCAGCGCCACATGACACAACACATCCAACGGCTGCAGCCCCTGCTGGCCGAACAGATACTCTCGGGCCTCTGTTTCCATGAGCCGAAAGACGACGGAAAGGCAGTGCCAGAAAGTTCGAAGGCTCAGCTGGCTCAGGAGCTGGCCACGAAGTTTATATGCCGCCTGCCCGAACTGCGACAGACGCTGGCCACCGACGTGGAAGCCTCCTACAAAGGCGACCCGGCCGCTGAGTCGCGCGCCGAGATAATCAGCTGCTACCCAGTTATCAAAGCAGTCACCAACTATCGCATTGCACACGAACTCCTGCTGCTGGGCGTGCCACTGATACCGCGCATCATTACGGAAATGGCACACAGCGAGACGGGCATCGACATACATCCGGCAGCCACCATCGGCTCGCACTTTACCATCGACCACGGGACGGGTGTGGTGATTGGTGCCACGTGCATCATTGGCAACAATGTGAAGCTCTATCAGGGCGTGACGCTCGGCGCAAAGAGTTTCCCGCTCGACGAAGAGGGGAACCCCATCAAGGGCATCCCTCGCCACCCCATACTGGAGGACGACGTAATCGTATATAGCAACGCCACCGTGCTGGGCCGCATCACCATAGGCCGCGGGACGGTGATCGGCGGCAACGTCTGGGTGACGGAAAGCACGAAGCCCGGGCAGCAGATACTGCAAGGAAAAAAGATTAAAAGCCAACTGAAGGATATCATTATCAAACCAGAAGACTATGGCGGACTTTGAGATGATAGCCAAGACGTTCCAAGGACTGGAGAATGTCTTGGCCGAGGAACTGACCGGACTGGGTGCCAACAACATCCAGACGGGACACCGCATGGTGTCGTTCACCGGCAACCGCGAGATGCTCTACAGAGCAAACTTCGCACTGCGGACGGCCATCCGCGTGCTGAAACCCATCAAGCACTTCCGGGCCACTTCGGCCGACGAGGTCTACGAGGCAGTGAAGGCCATCGACTGGAGTCAATACATGACGGAGGACACTACGTTCGCAGTGGACAGTGTGGTGTTCAGCAACGAGTTTCGCCACAGCAAATTCGTGGCATACAAGGTGAAGGATGCCATAGCCGACCAGTTTCGCGAGAAGACGGGCCGGCGCCCCAATGTGCACATCACGAACCCCGACCTGCAGCTCAATATCCACGTGGCGGAATACGACTGCACGCTCAGTCTGGACAGCAGCGGCGAGAGCCTGCACCGGCGCGGCTACCGGCAGGAGGCCGTGGAGGCTCCGCTCAACGAGGTGCTGGCCGCAGGCATCATCCTGATGACGGGCTGGCGAGGCGAATGCGACCTCATAGACCCGATGTGCGGCAGCGGCACCATCCCCATAGAGGCGGCCCTCATAGCCCGTGGCATCGCGCCCGGCGTCTATCGCAAGGAATATGCCTTCGAGAAATGGAACGACTTCGACCGCGAGCTCTTCGACAGCATCTACGAAGACGACTCTGCCGAGCGACCCTTCGAACACCATATCTATGGTTACGACCTCAATCACAACGCAGTGGCCATCGCACTGCGCAACGTCAAGGCTGCAGGACTCAGCAAGGAGGTGAGCATCGCACAGCAGGACTTTGCCAACTTCGAGCAGCCGGCACAGAAGAGCATCCTCATCACCAACCCGCCCTATGGCGAGCGCATCTCGGCACCCGACTTGCTGGGCCTCTACCGCATGATTGGCGAGAGGCTGAAGCACGAGTTCCAGGGCAACGAGGCGTGGGTGCTGAGCTACCGCGAGGAATGCTTCGACAAGATAGGCCTGAAGCCCTCGCTGCGGACACCGCTCTTCAACGGCTCGCTGGAATGCGAACTCAGAAAGTACCAGATGTTCAGCGGAAAGTTCAACGACCTGCGGGCACAGGGCGGCGACATCAAGACAGCCCACGAGCGCCGGCTGATGGCCGACCACAAACGCTTCAAGCAGCATCGCGAGTTCCGCGACCGCCTCGAAGACGAACCCGAAGAGCGGATGCCTCGCAAGCGCTGGGAGGAAGACCGACGGACAGCAGACGACAGACGACGCGGCACCGACCGGCGCTGGCGCGCTTCGGACCGCGAGAAACGCTCGTTCGAGCGGGGCGAGAGACCGTTCGACCATAACAAGCGACCGTTCGACCGCGAGGAGCGCCACAACCCGTTCCGCGAGGAGCGCCGAGGCGCCGGCAAGCCTTTCGACCGCAAGGGCGGAAATAAGAACTTCGGCAAAAAACGATACGATGAGGAGGAGGACTAAATACCTGCTGGCTGCACTGACAATGCTTACCGCCACCTCATACGCACAGAAGAGCTTCACGCTGGACGACCTGCTCGGCGGAGGCAGCACGTACTGGCAGCTGCAACCCGAAAACCGCTTCACGCAGTGGTGGGGCAACCGCGCACTGGAAACGACACCCGAAGAGGTGAAAGACTTGCTCTCGGGCGAACGGCTCTTCGGCACCGAAGACCTGAAGGCCTGGACGGGCAAGGACGTGGCTCGCAGTGCACACAACCTGCAGTTCCCCTATGCCGGACAGCCGCTCGTGCTCTGCCAGAGTCCGAAAGAGCGCGTGCTGGTGGATTTCGCAGCCCACAAGGCAGCATGGAGCCAGCCCGTGCCCGAGGGAGCACAGAATCAGGATTGGAACCACGTAAGCCGCCATCTGGCCTACACCCTGCAAGGCAACCTCTACGTGCTGACAGCCGACGGCCAGCAGCGACAAGTGAGCCAAGACGGCAGCACAGACGGTTCCGACAATATCGTGTACGGACAAAGCGTGCACCGCAACGAGTTCGGCATCGAAAAGGGTACGTTCTGGAGTCCCGACGGGCAGAAGCTCGCCTTCTACCGCATGGACCAAAGCATGGTGCCCAGCTATCCGCAAGTTGACATCTCACAGCGCATCGCCAAGCCCTATACCGACCACTATCCCATGGCTGGCGAGACAAGCCATCAGGTGAAAGTGGGTGTCTATGACGTGACGACCGACAAGACCGTGTGGCTCAGTCTCTACGGAGAAGCCGAAGACTATCACACCAACCTCTCTTGGGCACCCGACGGCCGCACGCTCTACGTTTTCGAACTGAACCGTGCGCAACGCGACATGCGACTTTTCTCTTTCGACACGCAGACAGGCGAGCGCTCGCAGGCACTCTTGCAGGAGACGCACCCCAAATACGTGGAACCGCAGCACGAACTGGTCTTTCTGCCATGGGACGACACGAAAGCCATCATGCAGTCGCGACGCGACGGCTGGAACCACCTCTATCTGGTGGACTTCCGCTCGCAGGTCTATCCCGAGCTGCGCGATGCGGCCGGCGGCGGCCAGGTGCGCGACGGAGTGAAGGTCTCGTGCCTGACACCCGGGGCATTCGAAGTGCAACGCTTCGTGGGCTTCAACAGCAAGGCCAAGAGCCTGCTCTATCTCTCCAACGAAAGCGACCCGAGGCGCAGCCTGCTCTACAGCCTGAGCGTGAAGAACGGCAAGAAGACCCTTCTTAGCGTCGAAGACGGCGTGCATCAGGTAGCCATCAATGCCGACGGCACCGAAGCCATCGACCGCTACACCAGTCCCTCCGTGCCCCGAAGCATCAACCTGCTGAGCACCGCAACGGGCAAAACCAAGAATCTGCTCACCGCCTCCGACCCGTGGAAAGAGAAGGGATACGGCATACCCGAAATCACCAGTGGCAGCATCAAGGCCGCCGACGGGCAGACTGACCTCTATTACCGCATGGTGAAACCCGTAGGCTTCGACCCGCAGAAGAAATATCCCACAGTGGTCTATGTGTACGGCGGGCCGCACGCTCACAACATAGATGCCCTCTGGCATTGGGGCCTGCGCGGCTGGGAGGCCTACATGGCACAGCTGGGCTACCTCGTCTTCGTACTCGACAACCGCGGCAGCGAGTGGCGCGGACTGGCATTCGAGCAAGTCACCTACAAGCATCTGGGCGAGCAGGAAATGCTGGATCAGCTGGAGGGCGTCAAGTTCCTCAAGTCGCTGCCCTACGTAGATGCCAGCCGCATGGGTGTGCACGGCTGGAGCTTCGGCGGTTTCATGACCACGAGCCTCATGTGCACGTACCCTGACGTCTTCAAAGTCGGTGTGGCAGGCGGCCCGGTGATAGACTGGAAGTACTACGAGGTGATGTACGGCGAACGCTACATGAGCACGCCACAGGAGAATCCCGAAGGCTACGCTGCCAACAGCCTGCTGGCGAAAGCCAAAAACCTGAAAGGCAAGCTGCAGATCATCTTTGGCTACAACGACCCCACCTGTGTGCCGCAGCATACACTCTCCTTCGTGCGGGCCTGCATCGATGCGGGCGCTCAGCCCGACCTTTTCACGTATCCGGGCGACGGGCACAACATGCGAGGCAGCGACCAAGTGCACCTGCACGAGAGAATCACGCAGTACTTTGAGGACTATCTGAAGTAGGCCAACTATGGACTATGAACTAAGAACAACTGACAGGGCAATATGCCTCCCCTCGGGGAGGTCGGGTGGGGGCTGGAACTAAGAACTATGAACTATAAAATATGGGACGAGAAATAATCTGGGAGAAGAAGTATCTCCACATCATGCGGTTTATGGAAACCAAGAAGCGGCGACCGTCGAAACACTACGCTGACGAACTGCCCATGTACTATTGGATAAAGTACAACAAGAAGCGTCTGCGCCAAGGGCTGCTCAGCCAGAAGGAGTCCGACCTGATGAACGAACTCGTCGCACTGGACGAGAGTGTGCGCCGCATCAACCAGCATGCCTATCAGCCCACGGCACAGCTCGACTACCTCAAGCAGCGGCGGAAACAGAAAATGCCAAGCCAGGAAACGATACTGCTGCTCGGCAGTGGCGGCCGTGAGCATGCTTTGGCGTGGAAGATTGCGCAGAGCCCCAAGCTCAAGAAATTGTATATCGCTCCCGGAAACGCCGGAACTGCATCCGTGGGGCAGAACGTGCCGCTACGGGCAGACGACTTCGAAGGCATCAAGGCATTTGTCTTGGAGAACAACGTCACGATGGTGGTGGTGGGCCCAGAAGACCCACTGGTAAAAGGCATCTATGACTACTTCAAGGATGACATACAACTGGTAGACATACCCGTCATCGGCCCCAGCCGCAAGGGAGCCGTGCTGGAGGGCAGCAAGGACTTCGCCAAGAAGTTCATGCAACGGCACGCCATACCGACAGCCGCCTTCCGCACTTTCACGCCCAAGACGCTGGCAGACGGATGGGCCTTCCTGCGCACCCTCCAGCCGCCGTTTGTGCTGAAGGCCGACGGCCTCTGCGCAGGCAAGGGCGTACTCATCGTTCCCACACTGAAAGAGGCAGAAAAAGAACTCGAGAACATGCTCGACGGAAAGTTCGGAGCGGCCAGCAATCAGGTGGTCATAGAGGAATACCTGCAGGGCATCGAATGCTCCGTCTTTGTGCTGACAGACGGTAAGGACTACGTCATCCTTCCCGAGGCGAAGGACTACAAGCGCATTGGCGAAGGCGACACCGGACTCAACACGGGCGGCATGGGCAGCGTCAGCCCCGTGCCGTTTGCCGACAAGGCGTGGATGAAGAAAGTGGAAGACCGCATTATCCGTCCCACCGTGAAGGGTCTGGCACAAGAGGGCATCGAGTACCGAGGATTTATCTTCTTCGGACTGATGAACGTGAACGGCGACCCCAAGGTTATCGAGTACAACGTCCGCATGGGCGACCCCGAAACGGAGAGCGTGATGCTGCGGCTGAAGACAGACCTCGTGGAACTCTTCGAAGCGGTGGCTGCACAGGACTTGGAGAGCTGCAACGTGGAGTTCGACCCTCGCAGTGCCGTCTCCGTAATGCTGGTGAGCGGCGGCTATCCCGAAGCGTACGAGAAGGGCTTCCCCATCACGGGGCTGGAGAAAGTGGAGGGCAGCATCGTCTTCCATGCCGGCACCGCATTCCGCGACAAGGACATCGTCACCAACGGCGGGCGTGTCATTGCTGTCAGCAGCTACGGAAAGGACAAAGCCGAAGCGCTGAAGAAGAGTTTCCAAGAGGCACAGAAGATACACTTCGAGAAGAAATATTTCCGCAGCGACATCGGTGCGGACCTGTCCGAGTCTTAGGACGGATTAGAGATTAGAGCCCCTCCTCCCTTACCCATTCCGAGGGAGGGGGCTTTTTACTATGGACTACGACCACGATACATCATTTTGCAACAAGGCAGTGGAGAGCGTCTTCTCCCTGCCCGTTTGCATTGCGATAGCCACGCTGCTATGGTTCGGCGACACGCTGCCACACCTGCAGCCGTTCGACGTCGATACGTTTCTCTCGGCCGTCGGCAGCTACATCGTGATGCTGCTTACCGTCTTCGTCTTGTCCGAGGCCGACAATACGCTGGGCCTGCTGCGTATCCGCACCAGCATGCTCCCGTGCGTCTGGCTTATGCTCACTGCCGTGCAGCCCGACCTGCACCAACTGGCAGCTCCTCAGATTTGCTCGCTCTGCGTGGCGCTGGGCTTGTCGCTGCTGCTGCGCTGCTACCAGTGTGTGGAGCCCGTGGGCTGGGTCTTCCACTCTTTTCTGTGTCTGGGCGTGGGCAGTGTCGTGTTCCCACCGCTGCTGTGTCTCGGCCTGCTGTTCTACCTGTGGCTGCACACCTTCATGCAAGCCCTGAGCCCGCGCACTGCTGCAGCAGGACTGGTGGGTCTGGCCTTCCCTTACGTCGTATGGGCCGGTACCTGCCTCAGCAGCGAGGATTTCTCTCCCCTGCTCCACCATTTCAGCAACTTCTGGCCAACCATCTCGTGGGCCAGCCATCCCAATATCTCGCTCACACACGGCATACTCTGGTGCATAACGCTGCCGCTGACGGCCATCGGCATCGTGTTTTACACGCTGCAATCCTACGCCGACAAGATACGCGTGCGAATGATGCACTTTGCCTGCATCGCGCAAACCGTCATCCTGCTCCTTACAGCCCTGATGTACCCTCTGTGCAACGAGTTTTTTGCCATTCTGCTGGTCACAGCCAGCCTGCACATCGCCTATTTCTTTGCGTTTGCCAGAGGGCGAGTCACCAACGTGCTGTTCCTCCTCTCACTGCTGCTCCTGGCCCTGACAGCATTGCTGAGAGTGGTCTGAAAAACTACGTGTGACTTTCCGAAAAAATACGTGTCGTAAAACCCGATGCGACACGTGGCAGCAAAATGGCCGCCTTGTTAGTCTGAATGCGGGTTTGCGATGTAAATCGTCGATTTACATACTTTCGCCCCATTTTCCCCACGCTGGCAACACATGGCTGTAAGGTAAACTTCACGTCGCATTTTGAAAAAACGAGGTGCGAGAAATGCATTTTTCGCACTTATTTTTTGCAATTTCTTCACTTTTCAATAATTTTGTAGCTCGGAATACTCTATTATGGTATGAGCATAAGGTCATTTCTTCGCATGTGCATCCTACTGGCCGTGATGCTTCTCCCCATAGCATCGCAGGGCTGCACCTCGTTTATCATTTCCGGGCGCGCCTCGAAAGACGGCCGTCCGATGATTTTCAAGAATCGCGATGCGAGCAGTGCCAACAATCTGATGGTGCTGGTGCAAGGGAGCACGTACAAATACGTGGGCCTCGTCACCAGTGCCAGTTCGTCGCCAAGCTCCGTATGGGCCGGACACAACGAAGTGGGCTTTGCCATACTGAACACGGCGGCCTACAACCTGAACGGCTGCGAGGGCGGCGGCGGTGGCAACGACGGCTCTATCATGCGCAAGGCACTGGCTACGTGCCGTACGCTGAAGGACTTTGAGAGCATGCTCTACTCCATGGACCCGATAAGCGCGAACTCCAACTACGCAGTGCTCGATGCCGAAGGCGGATGCGCCTACTACGAGACGGGACACTCGAGCTTCGTGAAGTTCGATGCCAACAATCCGCAGGACGCACCCGACGGATACATCGTGCGCACCAATCACGGAATGACTGGCTGCCACGACCTGGACGAGGGCGTGGAGCGTTACACAGCCATCTCAGAGTTTATCGAGGACGCCAAGCGTACAGACCGCTTCGAATGCGAGTACCTGCTGGCTAACGCTCCGCGATATCTGACACACGGCCTGACGAAGATGAACCTCTACGACTTCATGCCCATGGACGAGACGTGCACGCGCATGTTCCCGTTCAACGACTTCATCCCGCGCTACATCTCCACGGCAGCCATCCTCATTCAGGGCGTGCTGCGCGGTGAGTCGCCGGCCAACACCATCAGCTGGGCGCAAGTGGGCTGGCCCATGGCAGCCGTAGCCATCCCGCTCATGGTGTACGAAGACGTGCCTCTGCCCTCGGTGGTCACAGCCACCAGCGGCAGCACCTGCTGGATGAGCCGCAAGGCCAACGAGGAGAAGATGAAAGTCTTCTGCCTGACACGCGGCAAGAAGCAAGACTACATCGACCTCGCGAAGCTCGTCAACGAACGCGGCACGGGCATCGCACAGCGCATCATCCCGTTCGAAGCCGAAGTGGTGCGGCGAGGTAACGAGGCCATAAAGAAGATACGCAGAGGCATAAACGGCAAAGGCATCCTGAGCGACTATTACATCTGGGTGGACCAGTATGTGAAGGAGAATTACCCGTCCGAGATTGAAGCATTCGAGATAGCAAACCGATAAGATACGACACGCGAAAGGAGAAAACGATATGTGGTGCAGAAAAGGATTCATGTTGCTGCTGAGCGCTGTGTGCCTGACGGCCATTGCCAAAGAGCAGAGAGCCGACAATACGAAAGGCTTCTATAAGGATTTGTTTGTAGACGGCGGCATCGGACTTACGACGAAAGACTACCTGCCCGCTGCACACTACCTGCGCCTGAAGTGGGAGTCCTATCTCTGCGGCCCTCTGAAGAGCAGCGACAAGTTCACCTACACGGCCGACGACACACTGATGCAGCGCCAGATGATTGGCGGCAGCAGCATAGACGAGAACGGCATACTGCTCTACCCCGACGGGCAGCCACGCTTCCGCATGATATTCATGAACGGCGGCAAAGCAGGCCGCCACGGAAAGGCACTGGGCGACGATGCACGCAACCGCATTCGCGAGTTCGTCCGCAACGGCGGCAGCTATGTGGGCGACTGCGCCGGAATGTATCTGGCCTGCCGCGCTTGGAAAGGCGACAACGGAATAAGCTACGAAGACCGCTATCTGGGCCTCTGGCCGGGCGTGGCTTCCAGCACAGGTATCCTCACCTCGCAGACGACACTGCAAATCGAGAAGAAGGCCGCACTGCTGAAGTACTCCGACTTCGGCGGCGACATGAAGGTGGACAGCATCTACCACAACGGCGGCGGATACGCTCGCGAGGATACGCTGTGGCCCAAAGGCACCAAGGTGCTGGCACGCTACGATATACGCGGCCGCGAAGACCTAAAGAAGCTGAAGCGCGACGTCACAGGTCTGCCAGCCATGTGGACCTACAAAGACGACGAGCGGACGGGACGCATCGTGCAGTGCGGCTCGCACCCCGAATTTGTGGAGAGCGGCGAGCGGCTCGACCTGATGCGCGCCATGATGCAGTATGCAATGTCCGGCACCGTGGGAGCCGAGCTGAAAGGGACGCTACAGAGCGGCACGATACGCAAGATGTACTGCATGACGCACGACCACAATCCGGCCTTCACTGCCATTGGCGACAGACAGTACCATCACTTCCTGGTCAACGTGCCCAAGAAGGCAAAGAAGGTGGTGCTCACACTGAAGCCCATGCCCGGAGCAAAGAAGGCAGACCTCTATCTGCTGGCACAGCCGGGCGACTTTGCCTACCTCGAGACGTCGCCCTACAAGAACATCGGCGCAGGCTTCGACAAGCGGCTCGTCATCAACAACCCGAAGGCTGGCAAACTCTACGTGTCGGTATTCTGCGGCACCACCGTCGAAGCCACACACACAGCGCACGGCACACAATACAGCGGGCGCCTCGACGTACTCAACGGTGTGCCATACAGCATCCTAGCTCAGGTGGAAGAATGAGAACGGAGGCATCGCGTAACGGATAAGACAGAAACAAAAAATATGAAAAGAAGTATCTTTTATTTGCTGACGAGCCTCGTGTGCCTGACAGCTGGTGCAGCAAAGAAAACGACAGAGCAGGCCGACAACACGAAGGGCTTCTACAAAGACCTTTTCGTGGACGGAGGCATCAAGGTGTCCTCGCGCGACTACCTTCCCTCCTCGCGCTACCTGCAGCTCGACTGGGAGTCGTTCCTCTGCTCGGCCAAGAAACAGAAAGAGACAGACAAGAAAGCCACCTACACTGCGACCGACACACTGATGCAGCGGCAGTTGTTTGGCGGCAGCAGCATCGACGAGAACGGCATACTGCTCTTCCCCGACGGACAGCCACGCTTCCGTGTCATCTTTGTGAACGGTGGCGGCGCTGCAAGCCACGGCCGCTCGCTGGGCGAGGAAGCTCGCAATCGCATTCGCGAGTTCGTCCGCAACGGAGGTAGCTACATGGGCGACTGCGCCGGCATGTTCCTGGCCAGCCGCGCCGTGAAGGGCGACTCGGCACTCAAGTACCTCGATGCATACCTGGGCGTATGGCCCGGACTGACCATCAGCACCGGCATCACCACCTCGCAGACCACACTGCAGATAGAGAAGAACTGCCCGTTCCTGAAGTATTGCGACTTCGGCGGCGACATGAAGGTGGACAGCGTTTACCACAACGGCGGCGGATATGCTGTGCCCGACACACTATGGCCGGAGCAGACAGAAGTGCTGCTGCGCTACGACATTCGCGGACGCACCGACCTGCCGAAGTTGAAACGCGACATCACCGGCCTGCCTGCCATCTGGGCATACAAGGCCAACGAACAGAGCGGACGCGTGCTCATATGCGGCTCGCATCCCGAGTTCAACATCACCGGCGAGAAACTCGACCTGATGCTCTGCATGGTGCGCTACGCACTCGAAGGCACTGCCGGAGCAAGGTTGAAGGGCGAACTGAAACTGGGCGAGGAACGCCAGATGTACTGCATGACGCACGACAACAATCCGGCCTACACAGCCATCGGCGACCGCCAGTATCACCACTTCGTCATCGACGTGCCGAAGAAGACAAAGAAACTCGTGCTGACGCTCAATCCGAAGCCCGGCACAGAGAAGGCAGACCTCTACCTGCTGGCACAGCCGGGCGGCTTTGCCTACCTCGAGACATCGCCCTACAAGAACGTAGGCGCAGGCTTCGAGAAGCGGCTCGTCATAGACAAGCCGAAGGCTGGCAAGCTCTACGTCTCCGTCTATTGCAACACCACAGTAGAAAGCACACAGACCGAGTACGGCACACAATACAGCGGACGACTCGACGTGCTGAACGGAGTGCCTTACAGCATCATGGCAGAAACAGAATAGACAAACCCAGAACCTTATAAGCTTTCAACCACCAAGCATATGAAGACTAAAAGCATCTTTGCGACACTACTGGCCGTCGCACTGTTTTTCTCCTGCAAAGAAGAAATAGACACATCCTCGCGATATGTCTACACACACTACACCGTCATCAGTTACCTCGAGGCTCACGAGCAATACAGCGAGTACGTGAAAATGCTTCAGCGCAACATGGTGAGCCACATCTCCGAGACCACGCTGGCACAGCTGCTCAGCGCACGCGGCAACTACACCGTCTTCGCACCCACCAACGACGCGCTGCAGTTCTTCCTCGACTCGCTCTTCGCACGCGGCATGCTCTCCGAGCCCACGTGGGACGGATTCACCAGCGAGCACGTGCGCGACTCCTTCGAGCAGATGATTGTCTACAACAGCATCATCGACGGCGGCGACAACACGATTTACTATACCAACGACTTCCCCATCCGTCAGGATGCCGAGCTGCCCATCTCCAACATGTACGACCGCAAGCTTACCGTGCATCGCTTCGACGGCGGCCGCAACGTGGACTCGCTGCTCGTATGCAACGCACCCATCGATGAGCGCAACCGAGACATCCTCGTGCTCAACGGCATCATACACGCCATGAACCGCGTCGTCGCACCCAGCAACAACACCATGGGACACCTCATCTACTCCACCGTCAAGGAGAAGCGTCGCGGATTCTACGTCTCGTCACTGCTTGTAGAAGCCATCGGCCTGCGCGACTCGCTCGAGAAATACATGGACTACGCCTACGAGGAGAAATTCCTGCAGGGCGAGATAACGAAAGCCATCATGCCCATCTACGTGGCCGGCTCCACCGTCATTCCCGAACCGGGATTCTGCACACCCGAGCATCGCTACTACGGCTACACCTACTTCGCCGAGACAGACAGCCTCTGGAGCGTGCTCATCGGCAAGGATGCACTCGACATCACAGTAGACGACGTGGTGCAATACCTCGACGCACAAAACATCTATCCCGATGCACTGCGCAACAAGGACTACACCGACGAGAACAACCTGCTCAACCGCTTCGTCACCTACCACCTGCTGCCCGTGCGCCTCTCCACAGACCACCTGGTGATGCACTACAACGAGAAAGGCTACAACCCATCGTCGCAAAACCTCTCGGTGGCCATGGTCGAATACTACGTCACCATGGGCAAGCGCCGACTGCTGAAACTCTTCGAGAGCAAGGAGTCGGACGGCGTCTTCATCAACCGCTTCCCGCACCTCGATAACGGACGCCACGGAACCTACCACGAGACGGGCTGCGACGCCGACAAGGAAGGCATCCTCGTGGGACCCACAGACGTGGAGGGCGAGAACGCCATGCGCAACGGAATGCTCTACCCCATCGACAAACTCCTTATCTACGACGATCCCACACGCGAGAACCTGATGAAGGAACGCATCCGATGGGACGTAACAACCATGTTCAACGAGTTCACGAACAACGACATACGCATGTCGCCCATCATGGACACGCCACACCAGAACGTCAACATACCCACCCGCGCCGAGTACCCCTACATCGACGGCGTTGACATCTCCGAAGAGACACAGTTCTTCTACTGGCCCGGCACCGGTCGAGGCTGGAAGAACTATCATGGCGACGAAATGACCATCCGCGGCCTGCAAGACATCATCTTCCGCCTGCCGCCCGTTCCCAAGCGCGGCACTTACGAGATACGCTACGCCTCGCAGAACACCGGAAAGATGCGAGGCATCGTGCAGTTCTACTGGGGCAAAGACAAACAGAAACTCGCACCAATGGGCATCCCCATGGACCTCCGCATCGGTCCCACCGAGATTAAGACCGCCACAGCCACCTACCCCAGCGGCATCGGATGGGAGGCAGACACCAACGACGACGACTACAATGCCGAAGTAGACAAGCGCCTGCGCAACAACGGCTTCATGAAGGGAGCCGAAATCCACCTAGCCGGAGCACCAGGCTCCTCCATCACAGCACGAGCCAGCGAGACCTGCTGCCGACGCGTCATCATCCGCCAGACCATGGACCCCGACGAAGTGTACTATGTGCGCTTCAAGACCGTGATGGACGACCCCACACGATACCTCTTCATGGACTACCTCGAGTACTGCGCCAAGGAGGTGTACGACAACCCTGTCACACCCGAGGATATCTGGTGAGAAACCGGCCCTCAGAATGACAATGCTGGCTGGTCTGTATTGACAGACAGAGGCACCTTCCCCAAAACGGGAGGGTGCCTTTGTTTTTTATGAGTCGTTCGAGGAGGGGTGGCGAGGTCATTTGGTCATTTGCGATTTCTGAATGCAGGTGGCGAAAATGGGGGTGGCCACCCGACGACAGGCAAGCCCAAGCCGTGCCAACTACTATGGCAAGCATCGCTCCTCTCGTGGATTAACCCCAAAGGGGTGTCAGAGCACAGGCAGGGGTGAAGCCCTGCAAAGGATGCACCCCGCATGGCAGCCCAGAAAGGGCGACAGAATGATTGGCTCTGTCGCACCTTCGGCGCTCTGTTTACGTTCGAACCAGTAGCAGGGACTCTCGCCCCTGCCTGTAATCTTCTGCCCCTCGGGGCACATCCAGCATTGCCTGCATTGTCATCTGATGCAACTCGTTTCGATTGCCCTACAGCGAGCCAACAGCCAAAAGCTAAAAGCCAAAGTCCCCTTTAAGGGGCCTTCCCCCGTGTCAGACAAATGTCAGAGGAATGTCAGCCAGAAAAATTGGGGCCTTGCGAAGTCCTGCCGTACCTTTGCGGCCAGAACGCTGCGGATGGTCTGCAGCGAAACAAAAAAAATGTGTTATGATGAAGAAACAGAATTTTTACGTGTTGGGCCTCGGAGTGCTGCTGATTTCAGTGGGGATGGGCCTGATGAGCGGAAGCGGCACTACGGAGCATCGCTTCGCCCTGGAGAATTTCAGCGCCCGACGCATCCGACTGGCTCCGTGGCTCTGCATGACTGGCTACGCGACGGTGGGAGTGGCCGTCTTTTTTGAGCCGCGGAAAAGATAATTGGCCAAACGTTCGTTTATTCCGCCGAAATTGAGTATTTTTGCACACCGATTAAAGAATTCGCAGAAAAGATGAAAAAGTTTAGACTTATAGACAACCTGATGGGGTGGCTGACGTTTGCTGTGGCTGCGCTGGTGTATTGCAGCACGATAGAGCCCACGGCAAGCTTCTGGGACTGCCCCGAGTTTATTACCACTGCTTACAAGCTGGAGGTCGGTCACCCGCCTGGGGCACCTTTCTTCATGCTCACGGGCAACTTGTTCACACAGTTTGTGAGCGACCCGACGCTGGTGGCTCTGATGGTGAACATGATGAGTGCGCTCTTCAGTGCTGCCTGCATCATGTTCCTCTTCTGGAGCATCAGCCACCTGACGCGTAAGCTGGTGGGCGAAGGCGGACAGGTGAAGACGCTGTGGCAGCTCGTGGTGGTGGAGGCCAGCGCACTGACCGGCGCCCTCATCTACACGTTCAGCGACACATTCTGGTTCAGCGCCGTAGAGGGCGAGGTGTATGCATACAGCAGCCTCTTCACGGCCATCGTCTTCTGGCTGATGCTGAAGTGGGAAGACCATGCCGACGAGCCACAGAGCGACCGCTGGCTCGTGCTGATAGCTTACCTGACGGGACTGAGCATCGGAGTGCACCTGCTCAACCTGCTCTGCCTGCCCGCACTGGTGCTGATATACTACTACCGCCGCTATCCGGACGCCAACCTGAAGGGCTCACTCATAGCACTGGCCGGCAGCTTCGTGCTGGTGGCAGCTGTGCTCTATGGCATCGTGCCTGGCATCGTGAAGGTGGGCGGATGGTTTGAGCTGCTGTTTGTAAACCAGCTGAAGTGCCCGTTCAACACCGGATTGATTATCTACATCTTCCTGCTCATCGGCATCGTGCTGTGGAGCATCTGGGAGACCACTGTAGAGAAGAGCCGCACGCGCATGAACATCTCATACCTGGCCAGCGTGGCCATGCTGGGCATTCCGTTCTACAGCTACGGACTGACGAGCATCGTGGTGGGCATCATCGTGCTGGCAGCACTCTACGGCCTGCTCTCGTGGAAGAAAGGCACGGCCCACTGGGTGAAGGCGCGCCTGATGAACACCAGCCTGCTCTGCATGCTGATGATAATGGTGGGCTACTCGTCGTATGCCGTCATCGTCATCCGCTCTACGGCCAACACGCCGATGGACCAGAACTCGCCCGAGGACATCTTCACGCTGGGGCGCTACCTGAGCCGCGAGCAGTATGGCGACCGCCCGCTCTTCTACGGCCCGGCCTACACGAGTCAGGTGAAGCTGCGTCCCGACGGCCAGTACTGCGTGCCGGTGAGCAAGGAGGGAGCACCCGTCTATCAGCGCCACGAGAAGGCCGACGCCAACGAGCCCGACAGATACGAGATACAGCGCTACGACCAGCAGTACGTCTATGCGCAGAATATGTTCTTCCCACGCATGTACAGCGACCGCCACGCCAGCGCCTACGAGAGTTGGCTGGGCGGAGTGAAGGGACGCACTGTGCCCTACGACCGCTGCGGCGAGATGGTGAACGTGAAGGTGCCTACGATGCTCGAGAACCTGCGTTTCTTCTTTAGTTATCAGGTGAACTTCATGTACTGGCGCTACTTCATGTGGAACTTTGCCGGCCGTCAGAACGACGTGCAAGGCAATGGCGAGTGGGAGCACGGCAACTGGATTACAGGCATCCCCTTCCTGGACAACCTGCGTCTGGGCAACCAGAGCAAGCTGCCCTCCGAACTGGGCGCCAAGAACAAGGGCCACAACGTCTTCTACTGCCTGCCGCTGCTGCTGGGCCTCATCGGCTTCTTCTGGCAGCTCTATCGCAACGACGAGAAGAACCGCTCGGAGGGCCAGAAACAGTTCTGGGTGGTGTTCTTCCTCTTCTTCATGACCGGACTGGCCATCGTGGTGTACCTCAACCAGACACCCATGCAGCCGCGCGAACGCGACTACGCCTATGCCGGCTCGTTCTATGCCTTCGCCATCTGGTGCGGCATGGGAGTGGCCGGAGTGGCCTCGCTGCTGCAAAAAGTGCTGCGCAAGGAGTCGGTGGCCGCAGCCATCAGCCTGCTCTGCCTGCTGGTGCCCATACAGATGGCAAGCCAGACGTGGGACGACCACGACCGCTCGGGCCGATACACCTGCCGCGACTTCGGACAGAACTACCTGCAGACGCTCGACCAGACACGCTTCCCCATCATCTTTACCAACGGCGACAACGACACCTTCCCCCTCTGGTACTGCGTAGAGACGGAAGGCATCCGACGCGACGCCCGCGTTTGCAACCTCTCGTACCTGCAGACAGACTGGTACATCGACCAGATGAAACGCCCGGCCTACGAGAGCCCCGCCGTGCCCATCCACTGGAGCCGACTGGAATACGTGGCCGGCACACGCGAAGGAGTGCCCGTGCGGCCCGGCGTGCTGGAGCAAGTGCTGGAATACTACAAAGACCAGCCCGAAACGCTGCGCGAGACGGTGGGCGACAACCCGTATGAACTGAAAAACATCATCGACCACTGGGTGCTCAACACGAATCCCGACCTGCAAATCATACCAACCGACAGCATCGTCGTGACGGTCGACAAGGATGCCGTGCGCCGCAGCGGAATGCTCATTGCAGGCGACTCGATTCCCGACGTGATGCACATCAGCCTCAAGGGAAAACGCGCCGTTTACAAGAGCGAAATGATGATGTACGAGATGCTGGCGCAATGCAACTGGGAACGCCCGCTCTATGTGGCTGTCACCGTGGGCAAAGACAACTATGGTAGCCTCGGCAACAACTTTGTGCAGGAAGGTCTGGCCTATCGCATCACACCCTTCAACACCAAGCAGACGGGCAAGACACTCGACACAGAAAAGATGTTCGACAACATGATGCACCGCTTCAAGTTCGGCGGTCTGGAAAACCCGAATGTCTATCTCGACGAGACAGTCATGCGCATGAGCTACACACACCGCCGCATGTTCTCCATGCTTGCCAGCCGACTAATGGACGAAGGGAAGACAGACTCCGCACGTCAGGTTGTGACCTACGTCGAGCAGGTCATCCCGCCCACCACGGTGCCGCATTGCTACGCCAGCGGCTCTATGGACTTGGCACGCGTCTGGGAAAAGCTCGGCGAGAAACATATGGTGGACAGCATCGCACGACCCATCGCGCAGACAGCCAGCGAATACATGGACTGGTACCTTTCGCTCCCGCAGCACATGATAAAAACCTACGAGGACGAATGCATCTACAACCTCTACCAGCTCCACCACGCGGCCGACCTGCTGCAGAAAGTCGGTAGCGACAGCGCCACGGAATACATCATACGGCTGAACCAGTACAACGACACGCTGCAGAAGTATCTCTACGGTGCAGCAGCCGACCTGTCGATCGCGCCCACTTCATCGCCGGCTGTAGTGCCGACCGAGGAGGAAGGCGGCGAGAAAGCCGAATAACGCAACACCGAGAAACGTCAAAGCACACGCGCGATGTTTATTGAGCAACCGGCCGTCTTCCTACGTTGGATTTATCCGCATGCCATCTGGCGTATGGACAAGAATGTCCGTGCCGTCTATCTGACATTCGACGACGGACCCATCCCCGAGGCCACTCCATTCATTCTGGACGTGCTCGACCGCTTCGACGCCAAAGCTACGTTTTTCATGGTTGGCGAGAACGCACGCAAGTATCCGCACCTCCTCACCGAGGTGCGGACACGCGGCCACCGCATCGGCAACCACACCAACCACCACATCGGCGGCTTCCGCTGGTACAGTTGGAACTATCTGGCCGACGCTCGGGCAGCCAACGAACTGCTGAAGACCGACCTCTTCCGGCCGCCTCACGGGTGGATGCGTGCCGTGCAGTACAAAGTTTTGCGCCACTGCGGCTACAGAATTGTAATGTGGGACGTCGTAACACGCGACTACAGCCGTCTTCTCACGGCCGACGACGTGTTGCAGAATGTAAAACGCTATACGCGGCCAGGCAGCATCATCACCTTCCACGATTCGCTCAAGAGCATAGACAAGCTGAAGCACGCGCTTCCGCTGGCGCTGCAGTGGCTCACCGAGCAGGGCTACGAGTTCCGCGTCATCGACTGACACGTCGGCATGCCGCCCACCGCGCGCCTTCAGAAATTCACAAACCGTTTCTTTCCGCCTACGATGTAGATGCCCTTCGGCAGCGCACGTAGCTGTGCATCGGAGTCGGCCACGCGGCGTCCGCTCAAGTCGTACACGCCGTCTGTCGGCTTCTGCATGGCTGGTTTCTGCGCCGCCACCTCTATTATGTTGGTCGGCACGTCGCCCTCCACACGCTGTATGCGGAAGTGGTCCACGCGGAACTTGCCCGTGCGGTCGGTGCCGGTGGCTTGTGTGCCGTTGCCCTTCAGGCTGCCCGAGCGCACTCCCAGCGTCAGGTCCTCTCCTTCCGAGAGCGTCACATAGACACACATCTCCTGCATCGTGTTGGCGTCCACCGCCTCTGCTATGTAACTGGCAAACGTGGCGTGCTCACCCTCGGTCTGATTCTTCTCATACACAGCGCTGTTGGCGAAATACTGCACCTCGCGGTTGGCAAACAGGCGTCCCTGCCCTTCCAGTCCGCTTTCGCTCCAGAAGAGGCACGAGATGCGATACGTGCCGGCCCCCAACCGAGTGGCGGGAATCGTCTGCGAGAGGCAGAAATCGTTGGGCATCGTCAGTGCGCCCGACGTGGTGAACGCGCAGTAGTTGCTGCCGTGCGCTCCGTTTCCGCCGGGATAGATGCCATACGTCGAGCCGGGGAACGTATTGTTGCTGCCGCACGTCATCTGCCAGCCGTAGGGCACGCCCAGCGTAGTCTTGCCCGCAGGATTCTTCTTGTCGGCTGCGATGTACTCGAAGTCGGGGTTCACCAGCAGGTCGTTCGTCAGCGAGTCGGCGTCGCCCTTCGGCAGGTCGCCCAGTCGCCGCACGCGGAAGTGGTCTACCAGAAACCAGCCCGACTCGTCGGTCTTCGCCTCGTCGTTGCTCTGATTGCTCGTGCGGATGCCCACTCGCAGCGATTCTCCGTCGCGCACAGCCAGCGTCACACGCATCGGCTGCAATATGGCGTGCGTACTATAGCCCGCCTTATGGCCGGCAAACGTGCTTACCTCGTCCTCGCGCAGTATGTTGTTGTAGTCCTCCCAGCGGCCGAAGTACTGCACGTGGTCGTTGGCAAACATTCGGCACGAGCCGCGCTTGCCCGTCTCGTTCCACAGCAGGCATGTCACCTCGTAGATTCCTGCCTGCAGCTTCTCGGCAGGCACCGTCTGCGAGAGTTCGAAGTCCGACGGCATGGGTTTCGCCTTAAACCAGCACGTGTTGCCGCTGTCGTGCGTAATGGAAGTTTCGCTGTGGCTGATGCCGTACGAGTTGCCGGTCATCGTGCCTTTCAGCGTCCAGCCGTATGGCACTCCGCGTTGCGTAGCGGAGCCCGTATTTTCCGTCACGTTGCCGTCCTTCAGATAAAGTTCAAAGTCGGGGTTCACCAGCAGGTCGTCTGTCTCCTGGTCGGCCTCCGTCGGGTCGGTCTGTCGCCACGCCACCTCGCTTACCACGAGTGCCGGCGTCAGTGCGAAGACGCGAAGTTTGTACGTCCGAGCCGTCGCAGCCTTGTATTCGAACTGCGCCTCTGTGTATCCGTACATCACGTTGTCGCTCCAACGATTCGTCTCGGCCGAGCACTTGATGCTCTGCGACGTGATAGTGCCGTTGTTCATCGATATTCCCACCTGCAGGTCGTGCGCCGTCGTCAGCGGGAAAGTGGGCAGACAGCGCACCATGATGCGCCAGGTGCCTGCCTCCAGCGGCACGTCGTACTCCACATACGGCGCTTTCAGGCGTGCGGCCGAACCCGAGTACGTGGTGTAGTCGATGGGCCAAACGCCGACGCTGTGTCCCTCGACGCCCAGATTCTGCATCTGCTTCCAGTTGCCTCGCGAGCCCGTATAGCTGTCGGCCGCCACGCGGCACTCCGTTGTGCCCGTCAGCTCGCCCCGTTCTACATTTATGTAGGCCACGGTGGCCGCCTGCGGCAGGTCGAACTGACTGCCGCCGTAGGGTTTGCGACTCATCATGCTGCTCCACTTTCCGCCCGAGAGCGTGTTGTTGTAGTAGTCCGTCAGCCGCACTATCTCGGCATGACCTTCGCGCGCCATCGCCGCATAGTGCATCGTGCGGTCGTAGTCGCCCACGCCGGCATAAAGCCAGCTCAGGCGAGCGCCCAACAGCTTAGCATTCATGGCTGCGGTGGCCCGCATCGGATATGTGAAGAGCTGGAAGTAAGCGTCCTGCAGTCGCGTCGGAACGGCGCCCTCCAGTGCCGCCACGCGTGCCGCCAGCGCTGCATAGTCCGTCAGGCGGCGCTCCATCTGCTCCACCGTGTAGTCGATGTTAAGCAGCGTCTCGGGCTTTCCCGCAGCTGCCAGCCGGTAGTGTTCGAGCCGCAGGCTGGCCATCTCGTCGGCCAGATCCTCGCCAAACGTCTTCTCGGCCCACCAGCGGCTGAACTCCCAAGCGCGCTCCGGCGTCCAGCTGCTCACGTCCCACGCCAGCTCCATGCAGAATTCAAACTCAGCTTCCGCCGGTTTGATGTCTCCCACGTTGAACATCCAGAATCTCCGCATGCCGTTCTCGTATGCTTTGCACAGTTCGTAGCTCACCAGCGACGGCGAGATGGTGCTCAGCCAGATATACGAGCACGGATTGCCCAGATACGACAGGTGGTAGTATATGCCGTTGCCGCCGCTGCGACGCTGCTCGGCCGCCGTGGGCAGCTGGCGGATGTAGGCGTAGTTGTCGTCCACCCAGCAGAGCGTCACGTCGTCGGGTATCTGCAGGCCCGCGTTGTACAGCGTCAGCGCTTCCTTGTACGGGATGTATATCTGCGGCACACGGGTGGCGTCGCCCAGCGAGTCGGTCAGTATCTGGCGCTGGCATGCAATGATGTCTGCCAGCCCCTGCAGCTGCGCCGCCTGCCCTTCGTAGCCGATGAGCGCCACGTCCTGTAGCCCGCGCATGCCTATGTCGAAGATGCCCTCGTAGCCGCGCGCCTCGCCGGCACGCTTGGCCCAGTAGTCGGCCACCTGCTCCGGATTGTTTGCGAAGCTGAATGTCGAAGAGCCACCGCCGTTGGTAAACCGCGGCCACTCCCAGAGATTGTCGCGCAACATGCTGTCGCCCGAACTCATCACGATGGCCCACTTGCGCGCCAGCTGCTTATTCTCCGCCAGGCTCCAGAAGGCGCGCGAGCTGCCGTGCTTTGCCGGCCAAAGACAGTTGCCGCGCAGGCGCAGCAGCAGTTCCATCACACGTTCGTACGTGCGCGGACCAATGTTGCCAAGCGACTTCTCGAACGTCTTCTTGGCCCACGGCAGCAGCGCCCAGTCCTCGTCGTTGATAAACAGGCCGCGATACTTCACGTCCGGTCGCTCCGTCTCCGAGCGCGTGCCCGTCACACAGATGGTCTCCTGCGGCATCGGTGCCACGTCGGCCCACCACACGTAGGGCGACACGCCCACCCGCCGCGATATCTCCAGCAGGCCGTATGCAGTGCCACGCGGCGTACCGCCCATCACCACCAGTGCCTGCTCCACGCCCTCCATCGGTGCCTCCACCAGCTGCAGTGCGTAAGCCTCCCATACACCCGTCACACCCGTGGTGTCCACGCGTCCCGTGGCCACCAGCGCGTCCAGCAGAGGCGAACTACCCAGCGTGCCGGCCACAATCGGCAGGTCGCCAGCCGCAAGGCTGCTCTTCAGCGTCAGCCGCCGGCCCGTCACACTCTCTATGTCGCCCACCACACACTGCGCAGCCGTGCGCACCACATCGGCATCCGCATCGTCCACCACCAGCACAGCCTGTCGCCCTGTTCCCACAATGGGGAAGCCCGACGACGTGCCACACGTGATATTCAGTTCGGCACACAGCTGCGTCGCACACAGCAGCAGCCCGAGAATGCACACACAAAACCTGCTTTTCATATCTTCTGCTTTGCTTTTCTTAGTTATTTCGTCGCAAAGATATACTTTTTTAACCATAAACCGAAACATCGCACGCAGTTTTTCGCACGCCACACGTAGTTTTTCAAAATCCACGTGTCGCATTCGTTCACGCCACACGTCGCAATCGCTCACGCCACACGTCGCAATCGCTCACGCCACACGTCGCATTTCGTTACGCCACACGTCGCATTTCACGGGACACATTAAGCCGTAGGGAATTTGCTTGTCAAATTCCGCCAAGAGGACAGGCAAGGGACACAGCTTGGCGCGCAAGAAATGCTGCGCCACGCTTTTTCTCTTAAATTTTTCCGCGTCTCACCTTTTTTTCCTACCTTTGCCGTGTTGAGGACGGCATCGGCGGATGCACCCAACATCTTTTTGGAAAAATAACATGCGTTTGTTGTTATTCGGAACCGTTTCAAGAACCTGAGAAATTCACGAACAATAACACCGAAAGAATAAATCACAAACGCTTACGCGGTATGCGTGGGCGTGATTTATCTGGTGTATTGGGCAATCTCAGGGCCTTTGAAACGTGGATACTGACCGTCCACGTTTTTATTTTGCCCTTTGCCCATTCTCCGAAGACAAGCACGCGCCAAACTTACAGCGTATGGCTAACAAAACACTGACCGAGGCGATGCGTAACAAGAAGGACGAATTCTATACGCAGCTCGCCGACATCGAGAATGAACTGCGCCACTACCGCGAGCACTTCCGCGGGAAAGTGGTTTTGTGTAACTGCGATGACCCGTACGAGAGCAACTTCTTCAAGTATTTTGCCCTCAACTTCAACACGCTCGGCTTGCGAAAACTCATCGCCACGTGCTACGACGGTTCGCCCGTGCAGGGCAACGAATTGCTTTTGGACTTTGGCGACCTGACAGATGACCCGAAGAAAATTGCCTACAAGGTGGAGATATCCGAGGTGTCGGACGTCAATGGCGACGGAGTGGTAAATCTGGCCGACGTGCAGCACTTGCTGCAGAACGACAAGAACGTGCTGTCCATACTGAAAGGGAGCGGCGATTTTCGCTCGCAGGAGTGCATCGAGCTGCTGAAGCAAGCCGACATCGTATGCACCAACCCACCCTTCTCGCTCTTCCGCGAGTACGTAGCACAGCTGATGAAGTACGAAAAAAAGTTTCTTATCATCGGAAATCAAAATGCCATTACATATAAAGAAGTTTTTCGCCTAATACAAGAGAACAAGGTATGGCTGGGAATAAAATCAGGAGACATGGCGTTCAAAGTTCCCGATAGTTACGAACCCAGAGAAACACGTTACTGGCAAGACGAGACAGGTCAGAAATGGAGAAGCATGGGCAACATCTGTTGGTTTACGAACCTCGACCATAAGAAACGGCATGAGGAAATGGTATTGTATAAGAACTATAATGAAGAGGAATACCCGCGGTACGACCATTATGACGCGATAGAAGTATCGAAGACAAGCGAGATACCTTGCGATTTCGACGGCGTAATGGGGGTACCTATCACATTCCTCGGAAAATACAACCCCGAGCAATTTGAGATTATTGATGTTAATCCGCACTTTTTCTGTATTGTCAACCAAGGTCTTCCAAAACCCAAGCAACTGACATTACACAACGTTGGGAAGAAAGACCCTTACGCCAGAATTCTTATCCACCGCAAAAAATAAGATTTAAACCGCAGCAATATGAAAATCGAACTTTGGGAAGTTACCGTTCGCGAGCTGACGGACGGCTACAAAGACAACGAAGAAGCAGGTGTGAGAGGCTACGGCGACCGGCTCGACATTCGCCCGCCCTACCAGCGCGAGTTCATCTACGACGAAAAGAAGCGCAACGCTGTCATTACCACCGTTCGCGCCGGATTTCCGCTGAATGTGATGTACTGGGCCAGGCGCGACGCTGATGCCGACGTGCCATTCGAGGTAATGGACGGCCAGCAGCGCACCATTTCTCTCTGCCAGTACGTGAACGGCGACTTCGCGTACGAATTCCAGTACTTTCACAATCTGACGCGCGAAGAGCAGGAGCAGATTCTCGACTACACGCTGATGATATACGTCTGCTCGGGCAGCGACAAAGAGAAGTTGAAATGGTTCGAAACCATCAACATCGCTGGCGAACGCCTCACGCGGCAGGAACTGCGCAACGCGGTGTATGCCGGCCCGTTCGTGACAGACGCCAAGCGCTACTTCTCGAAAACCAACTGCGCCGCATACAATATGGGCAAGTACCTGATGACGGGCTCGCCCATCCGTCAGGATTTCCTCGAGACCGCGCTGCAGTGGGTGGCCAACAGCCAGAGCCGGCCGGGCGTAAGGCAGACCATAGAAGGCTACATGGCAGAACATCAGCACGACCCGAATGCCAGTCAGCTGTGGCAGTACTTCTGCAGCGTGATGACGTGGGTGGCCGCCACCTTCGACATCGGAAAACGCAAAGCCATAATGAAAGGCGTGGATTGGGGCCGCCTATACGACCAATACCACACGGAGGTGCTCGACAAGGCAGCGCTGGACCGCGAGATAGGACGGCTGGTTATCGACTCGGAGGTGCAGACAAAGAAAGGCATCTGCCCCTACGTCTTGAATCACGACGAGCACGAACTGGGCCTGCGCGCGTTCCCCGAAGACATCAAGCTGGCCGTTTACGAACGGCAACTCGGCATCTGTCCGCTCTGTGGCCAACATTTCGAATTCGAGGAGATGGAAGGCGACCACATCACACCTTGGCGCGACGGCGGCCGCACGGTGGAAGAGAATTGCCAAATGCTCTGCCGCGATTGCAACCGCCGCAAGGGCGCGAAATAACAGGGCATCCAGTTTCCGCGTCGCATATAGTCGCCCCTTTGTTCGCACAAAGCCGTAGGGAATTTGCTTGTCAAATTCCGCCAAGAGGACAGGCAAGAGACGCGAAAACATATGCAATACATTCGTGCAACGCGGTGTGTTTCGGAATTTGACAAGCAAATTCCCTACAGCGTGACAGGCAAGAAATGCGAAAACAAATTCAATCCATAGTACAAACGCGCCGCGGGTAGGGAATTTGCTTGTCAAATTCCGCACAGAGGACAGGCAAGAGATGCAGCGTGATGCGCCATCCTACGCGCCATGCGGTGTGTTTCGGAATTTGACAAGCAAATTCCCTACAGCGTGATGAGCAAGAGAAGGCGGTATGACGTGCAAGAGACGCGAAAACAAATGCAACACATCCGTACAACGCGTCACGGGTAGGGAATTTGCTTGTCAAATTCCGCACAGAGGGCAGGCAAGAGATGCAGCATGATGCGTAAAAGACGTGGTATGACATGCAAGCTACACGGTGTGACGCACACGAAACGCATACCCACCTACGGCATCAAATTCTTTATCTCGCGATTGATGTCGTCTGGCGCGTCGCAACGCTGAAGATTGTCCTCGTCATACTTCCACCGCGCTGGATTGTTGAGGATGTAACTGCGAATGAAATCGTAGACGCGCTGGTGACGAATAATATGTTCGTAATAACCCTTCTGCCATAGATGCTGCGAGAACGGAGGCCAACCGTGGTCTCGCACGCCTCGCATATACAAGAGAGTGGTTTTGCTCTTCAGGCGCTTGACAAGTTCGGGCAGATAATACGTTTCGGCATTCAGGTGGAGGACAAAATGAAGGTGATTGGGCATGACAACATGTTCCAGACACACGATGTCGCCGTTGGCCGTCTGCAATTCCTTGTAGCATGCCTCCACCATCCGACCTGCATCATTGCATTGCATCTCGCCATCTTCTATTTTTCCGAAAAGGCTACGCCGCTGGTGCGTGACAATCGTGACGAAATAATCGCCAGGCAAGGAATAATCATATCCTCGCATGCGCATATTCTTGCGCTTAGGAAATTCTGCGGCGTCGTTCATCAGATTTGTCTCATTCATGTTTCGGAATTTGACAAGCAAATTCCCTACAGCGTGGTGCATTCATTTAATTGTTACATACGGCTGTAGGGAATCTGGCTGTCGCATGCCGCCGCCCGCTTACTGCTTCACGGCCGGCTCGGTGCCCATAACGAGGCGCAGGGTGCCGCCCTTGTACAACTCCTCGCGCGGGAACCACGGCTCGGTGAGGGGTTTGCCGTTTAGGGTGGCGGACTGGATGTAATAGGCGTCGGGGCCGTTGCCTTGCGTCTCGATGACGAACCGCTGGCCGCTGGCATTGAGTTTGCTGAGCTTGATTTCTATGCGGTCGAACTGCGGACTTCCGAGCTGGAAGGTCGGATTCAGTTCGGCACCACCCTTCACGTCGAAAAGTCCCATGGCGGCCATCACGTACCATGCGCCCAGCTGTCCCTGGTCCTCGTCTTGTCCGTAGCCGTAGCCGTGCTCGCCTGTGGTGCCGTAGAACTCATCGCAGATAAGACGCGTCCATTTCTGCGTAAGCCAAGGCTTGCCAGAGAAATTGAAGAGCCACGAGATGTGGAGGCTCGGCTGGTTGCCGTGGTTGTAAGGGCTCTGCAGGCCGGAAAAGGCGTTCACCACCTTGCCGCCGCCGAATACCATCTGGCGCGCCAACGTGAAGATGGAGTCGAGACGGGCGTTGAACTCCTCGCGTCCGACACGTTCTATCAGACGTTCCGGTGTGTGGGGCACGAAGAATGTGTACTGCACAGCGTTGCCTTCCTGGAAGCCGCGCCACGACTCCAACGGGTCGAAGCGGTCGATGAAAGAGCCGTCCGCCACACGGGGACGAATGAGTCCGAGCGAATCGTCGAAGAGTTTCTCCCATCCGGTGGAGAGTTCCATCAGGCGGCGATAGTCGTCCTCGCGGCCAATGGCCTTCGCCCATTGTGCTACGGCGTATGCCGAGAAGCTATACTCCAGCGTGTGCGAGACGGAGAAGGCTGAGCCGCCCTCGTGGGTGCCAAAGAAAATGCTGTCGTTGTAGGGCACATAGCCGCGTTCCACAAACTGGCGCGTGTCCATTTTGCCTGCGCCTTCGATGCGCCCTTCCCATCCGAGTTCGTTTTTCAGCGCAGCCTCGTATGCCAACTGCGTGTCGAAGTTGCGGATTCCATTGAGGTACGCTCCGGCCAGCGCGATGCTGACCATGTTGGTGCCCACGCCCGAAACGTACTTGCTGGCCGCAATGCCATCGCCCAGCCAACCAGCATCCTTATAGACGAGCAGCTGGCTGGCGCAGAAGTCGTTGTAATACTCGGGATAAGCGAGCGCCCAGAGCTGCGTCAGGTTCCAGTAGGCGCCCCACACAGCATCTGTGTTGTAGTGGCTGTGAAGCGGACGGCCGTCAGCGCCAAGCGGAATCTGACCGACGGAGCCATCGTTGCGCGGATAGGCGCCATTCACATCGCTGGCCAAGCCACGGCCCAAGAGAGCGTGGTAAAGTCCGGTGTAGAACTTAATTTTGCTGTCGTCGCTGCCGCCCGACACGCGGATACGGCCCAGCGCATCGTTCCAGCAGTCGGTGGCTTGCTGGCGGGCTTCGTCGAAGCTAAGCTCGGCGGCCTCGGCTTCGAGGTTCGCGCGCGCGTTATCTATAGATGTATAGGAGAGTCCGAGTTTGACGTCTATCTGCTCGTCGGCCGCAGTCTGGAAGTTGAGGCACATGATGGCGCCCGGGCCTTGCACCTCGTCGCCGTCGGCCAGCGGCCCGTCTTGATGACAAACCTGCACCGACTCCGGCTCGCGGCTAAGCTGGGCGTAGAAATACATGGCCACGGTGGCACCGGCCTGATACTTCTTCACATACTCTGGCTCAGTGATGACGTAGCCCTGCACCGTGTTGCCCTCGCAGCGGGCAAACGCATCGCGCACAGCTCCGCTCTCGCCCTGACGGTTGCCGACGTTGAAGAGCAGGTGCGACTGGTCGGAAGCCGGGAACGTGAAGCGCTGGAAGCCCACTCGGGCAGTGGCCGTCAGTTCGGCACGCACGTCGTAATCCTTCAGCCGCACGGAGTAGTAGCCGGCAGTGGCTGTCTCGTCGGCCTTGTCGAAGCGCGAACGGAAGCCCGCATCGGGCTCTTCCATGCGGCCGGGCGTGGTCTTCACTTCGCCCGTGACGGGCATCAGCGCGATGCCTCCCACTTGAAACTCGTGGAAGCATGGGAAGCCGTCGATGGAAGTGTGGCCGTCCTCGTAGCCCACGGCTTCCCAACCCTGATTGTTGCCGTATGTACCGTTGGTTGACGGCCCAAGTTTTGCCATTCCGAAAGGCAGGGAAGCAGGCGTATAGAAGAACCAGCGGCTGTGAACCGTGCCCAGATTGGGGTTTACGTACTGAAGATAGTCGATACGCTCGGCCTTCTGGCAACCGCACAACAGGCAGAGAAGGCAGAAAGTAAGTGCAGATATTCGTTTCATTGCAGGTTGATGTTATGCTTTTGAGTTATCGAGTTTCGAGAGTGCAAAGGCGTAGGCGCCCAGCGAAATGGCGCGGCTGGCGCCCAGCGAGGAGACGGCAATACCTACCTTGCGATGTGCGATGTATGGCACACGCCGGTCGGAGAATGGCACCTTCACCAGCGTGTCGCGCTCAGTGAGGAAAGCGGCCAGTCCTTCTTTCTCCTCGAGATTGAAGACCTCCATTTGCAGGCAGGGGAACGATGCGCCGCCAAAGGTGGACACCTGACGCTGCATCTCGTGCATGATGCCGGGCATAATGTACTTCGACGCACCGGCCACGCCGCCGCCGATAACCACCAGACCATCCACGATATCCAAGGCGTGAACGATGGCATCGCCTGCCACCTCGCCCAGTTCGAAGAAACTCTGCACGGCGGCCTGCTGGTTGCCTGCCGCAGTGCCTTCGGCTATGTCGAAGACATCCTTGGGCGTCAGCGCCGAGGCATCCTCGCCGCTACGTTCCTGATAGACACGGCGCACGGCACGGATGCTGACACTCTCCTCGGCAATCAGCTTCGGATAGCGCGAGTTACGCATCAGCCACACGTCGCCACCGCAGCCATTGTCGCCCGTCAGCAAGCGGCCATCCACCACCACTCCACCGCCGAAGCCCGTACCGAGCGTGATGCCCAACAGATTCTTGTAGCGGCGTGGGCTGCCGCTCTCGGCAAGGCACTTGTTAATCTGCGGCAACGTGCCGGCCAGCGCCTCGCCGTAGGCAAAGAGATTGCCGTCGTTGTTGATGAAAACGGGAAGGCCGAAACACTCCTCGAGGAAAGGTCCCATCGCCACTCCACCGCGGAAGGCCGGGAAGTTGGGCAAGTCGCCGATGACGCCGTGCTCGTAGTCGGCAGGGCCGGGAAATGCGAAACTGATGGCAACGGGCTTCTCGGCCAGTTGCTTCTCCACTTCGCGGAATCCTTCCACCAGCACTGCAAGGCAGCGCTCCATGTTGTTGGGTACGGCCGAAAGCCGAACGGGTGTCACTACTTCGTTGCAACCCTTGATGGCCGAGAACACAAAATTCGTTCCACCGGCGTCGAGGGTCATTACTGTTCTTTCGTCTTGCTCGTACATGATATTTGAGATTTAAAAATTAGCATTAGCTGGCTGAGCCGCCAGGCGTCAGCGGCGCACAAAGGCCTTCACCGTCACACATTCGGCGCCCTCCGACTTTCCGTACGGACGAATGGTGTACTCGCCCACGCATGCCGGCACGATAAACGTCTCGGCGTAATGCACCACGAACGGCTCGAAAGCACCCGTGGGACTCTCCACCACTGCCTCCTCGCCTTCGAGCAGATTGAAGACATTGACGCTGCCCTCGGTATGGTGCGTCACAGGCGCAGTGAAATGGTGGCGCCGCGTCTCGATGAACTCGTTGGGATGCAGTCCAGTGCGTTCCTCAGTCCATCCGTCGCCCTGCGAGAGTGTCTCGAAGTGGTTGCGCAAGTGCTGATAGACGTAGTCTGTGTCGCGCTCCCACTGAATGACCTTGCTGCCGCGCTCCACATTGATGGGCCGTGGTTTGCCGTCCAAACCGAGACGTTGCCAATCCCAGAGTTTAAAGGTGAAAATGTTGGGCGTGGAGCTGATTTCGAGCACCATGCTCTCGGCGCCCGAGCAATGGATGGTGCCACCCGGGATGAGGAAGTGGTCGTGCTTCTTGGCCGGAATCTTGTTTACGTATTTCTCTGCGTCGAAGACTATCTCGCCACGTTGCGCACGCCGCAGGTCGGATATCATGGCCTCGCGGTCAACGCCTTTTTTCAGTCCCAGATACACCACAGCGCCCTCGCCCGCATCGAGCAGATAGTAGCTCTCGTCCTGCGTGTAAGCCATGCCGAAGCTCTCGCGGATGAACTGCGTGGTGGGATGCACCTGCAGGCTGAGGTTGCCGCCGCCCATCGTGTCGAGGAAGTCGAATCGGATGGGGAAATCCTTGCCGAAACGCGCTTCCACACGCTCGCCAAGCAACGGGCGGCTCTGCGTAAGCACGACATCCACAGAAGGTAGTTCGAAACGGACGCCCTCCACCTCGAGCAGCAGGCTGTTCTCCTCGGGCACGCAGTCGAAGCACCAACCGAAGTTGGCTTTCTCGCGGTCGAGGTCGCAGACTTCCTTCATCCACTGGCCGCCCCACGGCGCGGGATCGAAGAAAGGAACCACGCGGAACGGACCGGCAGCCGTCTGCTTCATGCCACGGAAGAAGGTATCGCGGTCAATGAGCTTGGGCGTCTGCGGAATGTGCGTATCGAGCCAGTATTCGACGCGTCCGAAGAGTTGGTCCTTGTGGCGGTCAAGGATGCGCCAGTCGTTGAAGTAGCCACGCTTGTACTGCAGCGAGACAGCCTCATCGCGGTTGTCCACACCCAGAGCCTTCACCTCGTGGCGGCGGAAACGCTGCTGTATCTCCCAGCGCGCCATGTCTGCATATACCAACATGGCATCGGCGGGCGCGAAGAGCGTGGCACCCGAGCCCACAAGCACCATGGGCGCGCTGGCCGAGGCCTCCTCGCGGACGCGACGGCTCTCGGCCTCCACTTTCCCGGGTTCGAAATAGTCGTTCAGCGTCAGGCACGTGACGTACCCGAAGAGGACATCGTCTGTGATGAACCGCTGCGTCAGGGCGCGAAGTTCGCTCTCGGGCTTCATCCACTGCCGCACGTCCAGCACACGGCCTGGGAATGCACTTTCGAAAGCCTGTAAAACTTCTTTCTCATGTACGCCTGCATATAGCTCGACTGCCATGACACTGCGGCCGCCGAGCGACTGCTTCAGAGTGGCCAGGATATCGCCCCAGCCCTGCACCAGCCGACCCTCCACACGGGTGGCCGGAAACTTATCGTAGTTGGATTTTCGCATCGTGTGTTTTGTTTTCTTTTCCGATGCTGCAAAGATAATCATTTAATTCGGCATTTCAGAATTTTGTCATACATAAATCATATTCCCGCAGGGCATTTGCCGCATTTATGCGCTGCATTTCTTGGAGATTCGGGGTTTTCTGTCTATTTTTGTGACGCAGAACTAAACTCTTTGACACATGAAAACCTACAAATTATTGGCTGCGGCAGCATGTCTTGTGCCTGCCATGCTACTTGCCAAGGGCGCGACGCCGACCTGTGGCGTAGAGAATATCAAACTGGGCGGATACGTGGGACAGCGCATCGACCAGTGCATCGAACGCCGCATCATGGGACAGAATGCCGACGAACTGGTGGCACCGTTCCGCCAGCAGAACGAGACGCGCGGCCGCTGGGCCAGCGAGTTCTGGGGCAAGTGGGTGCAGGGTGCCATCGCTTCGTACCAATACAACCACGCCCCGGCCCTGCTGGCCAAGATTAGGGATGCAGAGCAGGCACTGATGGCCTGTCAACTGCCGAACGGCTTCCTCGGAGATTACACTCCCGACACCGAGACAACGGGCTGGGACGTGTGGGGACGCAAGTACACGTTGCTCGGATTGCTCAAGTGGTACCGCCTCTCGGGCGACAAGCAAGCGCTGAAGTCGGCCTGCCGGCTGCTCGACTACACCCTCTCGCAGGTGGGTCCTGCCCCGAAGAAGGCCATCTTCGACTGCGGGCACTACAAGGGAATGCCGCCCATGAGCATCCTCGAGCCCGTGATGTTTATGTATAACGAGACGAAGGACGAGCGTTATCTCGCATTCGCCAAGTACATCGTCGAGGTAGGCGAGAGTGCCGATGGGCCACAACTCATTGCACGGGCCGGAGTGCCTGTGTCGCAACGCTTTCCGCTGAAGGAGGGAGCGGCATGGTACGGACGCGAGAACGGGCAGAAGGCCTACGAGATGATGTCGTGCTACGTGGGAATGCTGGAACTCTACAAGGTAACGGGCGACGAGCGCCTGCTTCGTGCGGCCGAAACCAGCTGGCAGCACATTGCCGACGAGGAAATCTACGTCGTGGGCAGCGGAGCCAGCCACGAATGCTGGTACGGCGGGCGCGAGAAGCAGACGCTGGCAGCGGCTCGTACGATGGAGACGTGTGTCACCTTCACCTGGATGCAGTTCTGCGAGCGACTGCTGCAGCTGACGGGCAAAGCACAATATGCCGACGCGCTGGAATGCACCATGTACAACGCGCTGATGGCCTCGATGAAATTCGACGGCAGCCAGATCGTAAAATATGTGCCCGTCGAGGGCTACCGCCGCGAAGGCGAGCACCAGTGCGATGTACGCATCAACTGCTGCAATGCCAACGGGCCGCGCGCCTTTGCCACCGTTCCGCGCGTCGTCTATCAGACACCATCGCCACAGCGGTTGAACGTGAACCTCTACATCCCGTCGGAAGCCACCATTCAAGTGGACGGCCAAAAGCTGACCATCGTGCAGGAGACAAACTTCCCGGAGGACGGACTTGTGAAGATTAGGATAGCACACGTCGAGAAAGCCAAGAAGGCAAAGTCACAGCCGGCACCCATCACACTGGCACTGCGCATTCCCGCTTGGAGCCGGCACACAAGTGTCAGGCTGAACAGCGAGCGCGTGCCCAGAGCAACGGCCGGCACCTACTACCAGCTCTCGCGCCAGTGGAAAGAGGGCGACGAGCTGCAGTTGACATTCGACATGACGGCACGCATACTGCGACAGGCACAAATGGCCGCTGTGACACGTGGCCCCATAATTCTCGCACGTGACAGCCGCTTCCGCGACGGCGACATAGACGAGTGCCTCACCATAGCCGACAAAGACGGCGTGGTGGAACTGAAACGCGTCGAAGCACCCGAGCACATGTGGATGGCCTTCGAGCTGCCCGTCATGCGTGGCTACTATCACGACAAGGAAATCGACCAGGTCACCATTCGCCTCTGCGACTTCGCCTCAGCCGGCAACACTTGGGACGAGACGGAGCGCTACCGCCTCTGGCTGCCCCTACTCTACGTGCCGTTCTAAAGGGTTTAGGACTTGCGTGTAGGAAAACCTACACGCGTAAGCCGAACCTACACTCGAACCTACACGCCACCAACAGTCAGACAGCCAGTGGCTTAACCCATCAAAGGTGTAGGATGTAGGTTTTTTTCGAGAAAAAAATTTTAGGGTATATAATAAGGATATGAAGAAAGGGACGCACCAGCGAGGTGCGCCCCTTTCAATTTCAATGTTACAGTGCAAACTTAGCAAGCCGGGCACCAGGGCTTCAGCTGCTTGAAGAAGTCGTTGCCCTTGTCATCCACAAGAATGAAGGCAGGGAAGTTCTCTACGGTAATCTTCCAAATGGCTTCCATGCCGAGTTCGGGATATTCCACGCATTCGATGCTCTTGATGCTCGACTGCGACAGGACGGCTGCTACGCCGCCAATGGTGCCGAGGTAGAAACCGCCATGCTTCCGGCAAGCATCCGTTACCTGCTGCGTGCGGTTGCCCTTGGCAATCATCACGAGCGAAGCGCCGTTGGCTTGGAACTCGTCCACATACGGGTCCATGCGGTTGGCCGTGGTAGGACCCATAGAGCCGCAGGGGTAGCCAGCGGGCGTTTTGGCCGGACCGGCATAGAGGATAGGATAGTCTTTGAAGTACTGCGGCATTCCCTCGCCTGCATCGAGACGAGCCTTCAACTTGGCATGTGCGATGTCACGAGCCACGATGATGGTGCCACGCAGGTTGACGCGAGTGGAGACGGGATACTTGCTCAGTTCGGCACGCACGGCATCGATGCCCTTGTCGAGGTCGATGTCAATGCCCTTGCCGCCTTCGCCCGGCAGACGCAGTTCTTCGGGAATGAGCTCACTTGGACAGTCGTCCATCTTCTCGAGCCAGATGCCATCGCGGTTGATTTTCGCCTTGATGTTGCGGTCGGCCGAGCAGCTGACGCCCATGCCGATGGGGCAGCTGGCGCCGTGACGAGGCAGGCGGATGACGCGGATGTCGTGTGCCAGATACTTGCCGCCGAACTGTGCACCGAGGCCAATGCGGTGTGCCTCCTCCAGAAGTTTCTTCTCCAGGTCAATGTCGCGGAAGGCGCGGCCCGTCTCGTCGCCCGTGGTGGGCAGCGAGTCGTAGTACTTGATGCTGGCCAACTTGACCGTAAGCAGGTTCTTCTCGGCCGACGTGCCGCCAATGACGAACGCGATGTGATAAGGCGGACAAGCAGCTGTGCCCAGGTGTTTCATCTCCTCCACAAGGAAAGGCAGCAGCGTGCCTTCGTTCTGGATGGTAGCCTTCGTCATGGGGTAGAAATACGTCTTGTTGGCCGAGCCGCCACCCTTGGCAACCATCACAAAGCGATATTCGGCACCCTCCGTTGCCTCGATGTCAATCTGAGCCGGCAGGTTGCACTTCGTGTTCACTTCATCGTACATGTTGAGCGGTGCATTCTGCGAGTAGCGGAGGTTGTCCTGCGTGAACGTATTGAACACGCCGCGCGAGAGTGCTTCCTCGTCCTCGAAGCCAGTCCACACCTGCTGACCCTTCTCGCCATGAATGATGGCGGTGCCGGTGTCCTGGCAGAAAGGCAGGATGCCCTTGCAAGCCGTCTCAGCGTTGCGCAGGAACTGGAGGGCGACGTACTTGTCGTTCTCGCTGGCCTCGGGGTCCTTGAGGATTTGTGCCACCTGCAGGTTGTGCTCGCGACGCAACATGAATTCCACATCGTGGAAAGCCTGCTGAGCCAACAGAGTCAGTGCTTCGGGAGAGACCTTTACGATTTCCTTCCCTTCAAACTCGCTGACGGTGACGCCTTCCTTCGTCAGGAGGCGGTACTCCGTCTTGTCCTCGCCCATCTGGAACATTGGGGCATACTTGAATTCAGCCATTTCCTTATTTGTTTTTCATCCCGCACTTACACGGGACGATGCATTATGTTTTATTCTTCTGTTTCTTTGTTTTCTGGCGTTTCCTCGTAGTGCTCGAAGAGGAAGTCGTTGTAGGGGTATTTCTGGACGTGCAGCTCGCGTACCTTATTATATAATACGCGACGGAGGGTGTCGAGGTTGGTGCGCTGACGGGCGGAGATGAAAAGGCAACCGTCGCCGAGGCGAGACATCCAAGTGCGAGTCAGTTCGGTAAGCGAGACGTTGCGGGCGGTAGCTGGCGAGAGGTCGTCGGCCTCCTTTTCCTCCCACGTATAGGCATCTGTCTTGTTGAAGATTATCATGGATGGCTTCTCGGCACATCCCAGGTCGGCCAGCGTCTTTTCCACCACCTTTATCTGGTCTTCGAAGTCGGGATGGCTAATGTCCACCACATGCAGCAGGAGGTCGGCCTCACGCACCTCGTCGAGCGTGCTCTTGAAGGATTCCACGAGGTCGGTGGGCAGCTTGCGGATGAAGCCCACTGTGTCGCTCAAGAGGAAGGGCAGGTTGTCGATGATGACCTTGCGCACCGTGGTGTCGAGCGTGGCAAAGAGTTTGTTTTCTGCAAAAACCTCGCTCTTGGCCAGCAGATTCATGAGTGTGCTCTTGCCCACATTGGTGTATCCCACCAGCGCCACACGCACCATGCGGCCACGGCCCGAGCGCTGCGTGGTCTTCTGGCGGTCGATGTCGGCGAGCCGCTGCTTGAGTAGGCTCATGCGGTTGAGGATGATGCGGCGGTCCATCTCCAACTGTGTCTCACCGGGACCGCGCAGACCCACCGAACCTTTGCCGCCACCCGAGCCGGAGCCTCCGCCCTGACGCTCGAGGTGCGTCCAGAGGCGTTGCAGGCGCGGCAGCATGTAGCGATACTGCGCCAGCTCCACCTGCGTCTTGGCGTTTGCCGTCTGGGCTCGCATAGCAAAGATGTCGAGGATGAGCGTGGTGCGGTCGAGAATCTTCACCTTGAGCACCGACTCGATGTTGCGCAGTTGCTTGGCGCTCAGCTCGTCGTCGAAGATGACCATCGAGACCTCGCGCTCGGCTTCTTCCTCGCGTTCGATGTACTGGCGTATCTCGTCGAGTTTGCCTTTTCCCAGATAGGACACCATGCTGGGCGCATTGAGCCGCTGCGTGAAGCGCTTAATGGTGACGGCTCCGGCTGTCTCGGCCAGAAATTCCAATTCATCGAGATACTCCTGCGTCTTGCGCTCGTCCTGAGCGGGCGTAATAAGTCCCACCAGCACAGCGGTCTCCACCTGTGTCTCACCCAGCCCGTGCGCCGGCACAGACGAGAGGCCCTCCTGCATACGCGAGGTTGCAGTGGACGAACGCGACGAATTATAACTCTTGCTTCTCGACATTTCTTCTTACTTCACCTGCACCACCAGATATTTGCTCACGCTCCAGAAGCGGGCGGGGTCTGTGATGTGGAGTTCGTACTGTCCTTCGCGATCCTTGAGAAGGTTGTACGAGCCGGCGGGGTGCGAGGTCAGCAGTTTGGCGCTCTTGCTATAGAGTTTTATCTCCTTGTCGTAGCGGATATCGATACGAGTGAAGTAGTCTTTGTTGAAGTCGCCGTTTTTCAGCACATCGCCTTTCGTAAGGATTTTCTGCTCCTTCAGTTCCTTTGTGGTGCCGAATACGAACCAAGCCGTATTAAGTTCCTTGTCCTGCTCGGCCACGGTGGCAGCCTTGGAGGCATTCTCGGCCGTGAGCGAGCTTATCTGTTCGCCCTGTGCGGCCAGCAGTGTGTCGCGGTCGGCAATGGCGGCCTCCAGTTCTTGGATGCGAGCGGCCTGCTCCTCCACTTGCCGCTGCAGGTTCTCTATCGTCTTGGCGAGTTTGTCGGCATTGAAGGTGCTAGTGCGCAGTTTCTCCTTCAGTTGAGCTATCATGTCGCGGTTCTGCTGCATGGCTTCCTGAATGAACTCCATGTTTTCGCGAATGACTTCCTTCGAGCTGGCACTCTCGCGGTTGCCGTCTGCAATGGTGACGCGTCCCTGTGCTTCGTTGATGCGACGGATTCCTTCCTGTACTTCGTTGATGGAGCCCATGATATCATCGAGTTCCACGTCTTTCTCGTCAATGATGCGCTGCAGCGAGTCAAGCATCAGCTGTGCGCTTTCGTCGGCCTTCTTGTTGCCGAACTGGTCGCAGCTGCAAAGTGTAGCAGCCAACAAGGCCACGAATAAAATGTTCTTCTTCATACCTTTTTACCTATTTATATTTATTCCTTCTTCGGCCAGAGCACTGGCTTCACCAAGCCTTTAGACATGCCCTATTCTCTATACTCTAATCAACTATCCGCTCCTCCCACCACGATTACAAATTCGCCTCGCGGCTCATTGTCTGTGAAGTGCTGCAGCACTTCCGCCAGCGTGCCACGCACACACTCCTCGTGCACCTTGCTTATCTCGCGACAGACGCTAACCGGCCTGTCGGGCCCGAAGACTTCCACAAACTGCGTCAGCGCCTTCACCACTCGGTGGGGCGACTCATAGAAAATCATGGTACGCGTCTCGCCACGCAGTGCTTCAATGCGTGTCTGCCGCCCTTTCTTCTGCGGCAGGAAGCCCTCGAAACAGAACCGGTCTGAGGGCAGTCCGCTGCTCACCAGTGCCGGCACGAGTGCCGTAGCGCCGGGCAAGCACACCACTTCCACTCCAGCACGTATAGCCTCGCGGGCAATAAGGAATCCTGGGTCGCTGATGCCGGGCGTGCCGGCATCTGACACCACGGCCACCGTCTCGCCAGCCTGCAGGCGCTCCACTACGTGGCTCACCGTCTGATGCTCGTTGAACTTGTGGTACGACTGCATCGCGTTCTTTATCTCGAAGTGCTTCAGCAGCAGCCCGCTGGTGCGCGTATCCTCGGCAAGCACCATATCGGCCTCGCGGAGCACCCGCAGCGCCCGAAGTGTAATGTCCTCCAGATTCCCCACAGGTGTAGGCACCAAGTAAAGCGTTCCCATTCTGTTCCGTTTTTACGCGGCAAAGTTACGAATAAGTTGAGAGCAGAACAAAGAAAAACAGATTTTTCTTTTTCTGCCGAGACGAAGTAACTTGGGCCGCAAGGCCAAAGTTACGAATAAGCGAGTGAAAAGCAAAATAATTTTGCCTTTTCCGAGCGCAAGTAACTAAAACCGCAGGTTAAAGTTACGAATAAGCGAGCGAAAAGCAAAATATATTTTAGCTTTTCCGAGCGCAAGTAACTAAAACCGCAGGTTAAAGTTACGAATAAGTTGAGAGCAGAACAAAGAAAAACGGTTTTTTCTTTTTCTGCCGAGACGAAGTAACTTGGGCCGCAAGGCCAAAGTTACGAAAAGGAGAGTGAAAAGCAAAATTTATTTTAGCTTTTCCGAGCGCAAGTAACTAAAACCGCAGGTTAAAGTTACGAAAAGGAGAGAGCAGAACAAAGAAAAACGGATTTTTCTTTTTCTGCCGAGACGAAGTAACTTGGGCCGCAAGGCCAAAGTTACGAATAAGTAAAGGAACCTGCAAGATTTCCGCGTGCAATTCTGCAGAATCACCTCCGACACGAAAAAAGCAGCAAAGTATTGGAGGAATGAAAAAGAAGTCGTATCTTCGCCCTCAGAATCAATTATTATTCCATAGAAACAATGAAAGATGTGGGAGCAGTAGGCGGTGAGATGATGCGCCGCGGACGCGTGGAAGTGATTTGCGGGTCGATGTTCTCGGGCAAGACCGAGGAACTGATTCGCCGCTTGCGCCGTGCGCAGTTTGCCCGCCAGCGGGTAGAGATTTTCAAGCCCAGCATCGATGTGCGATACAGCGAGCAGGAAGTGGTGAGCCACGAGGGGAACAGCATCACCTCGACGCCCGTGGACTCCTCGGCCAGCATCCTGCTGATGGGACAGGAGAGCGATGTGGTGGGCATTGACGAGGCGCAATTCTTCGACCCGCACATTGTGGAGGTCTGCAACGAGCTGGCCTCGCGCGGCATTCGTGTCATCGTGGCCGGGCTCGACCTCGACTTCAAGGGTCAGCCCTTCGGACCGATGCCGGACCTCTGTGCCATAGCCGACGAGGTGACCAAGGTGCATGCCATCTGCGTGCGCTGCGGAGCACTGGCCTACGTGAGCCACCGCATCGTAGCCGGCGAGAAACAGGTGATGCTTGGCGAGAAGCAAGAGTACGAACCGCTGTGCCGGGAATGCTATAGAAGCCTTGTTAGTGGTTAGTGGTTAGTGGTTAGTGGTTAGTGGTTAGCCAAAGTAAACTCTCTCACCTCTCACCTCTCACCTCTCACCATTTTGAAAGAAATCAGTAAATCAGTCAATCCGTAAATCATACAGATGTTCGAGAAAGAGATAACCTTCGACCGCTTCATCCGCGGTTTGATTCTGCTGGCTGGCGCACTGGGTGCGGGCTGGCTGCTGAACAGGCTCAGCACGGTGCTGCTGCCGTTCTTCATCGCGTGGCTGCTGGCCTACATGCTCTACCCGTTGGTCCGTTTCCTCCAATATCGCTGCCGCCTGCACAGTCGCTTATTGAGCATCTTCGTGGCCGTAGTACTGGTGGTGGCCGCACTGGTGGGACTGCTGGCACTCGTCATCCCGCCCACAGTGGAAGAGTTCTCGCGCCTGAGCCAGCCTGTCAGCCGTTTCCTGTCCGAGACGCTCGGGCAGTCCGACCTGCCAGCTCAGATTCAGGAGTTCCTGGGCAAGTATATCAACGACAGCTCGTGGCTCGGGCTGGTGCAGCAGAGCAGCTTCATGGAGGCCGTGCAGGGCGTGCTCGTGCAGCTGTGGACCTTTATTGCCGGCACCATCAACTTTGTAGTGGGCCTGCTTGGCTTCTTCATCGTGTTGCTCTACATGTTTTTCATTCTCTCGGACTATGAAAACATCTCCAACGGGTGGGCAAAGCTCATTCCGGAAGCCCAGCGGCCCGTGGCCACCATGGTGGTGCAGGACGTCAAGGAGGGCATGAATGCCTACTTCCGCGGCCAGTCGCTCATAGCACTCTGTGTGGGCATCCTCTTCAGCATCGGTTTCCTCATCATCGACCTTCCGCTGGCCATCGGTCTCGGCCTCTTCATCGGATTGCTCAACATGGTGCCCTATCTGCAGGTCGTAGGCCTCATCCCCACGGTCCTGCTGGCCATGCTCAAGGCCAGCGAGACGGGCCAGAGTTTCTGGCTCATCCTGCTCTCAGCGCTCGCCGTCTTTGCCGTGGTGCAAACCATACAGGACATGTTCCTCACGCCCCGCATCATGGGCCATGTGATGGGGCTCAACCCAGCCGTCATCCTGCTCAGCCTCTCAGTCTGGGGCAGCCTCCTGGGCTTCATCGGGCTCATCATAGCCCTACCGCTCACCACACTCTGTCTCTCGTATTACAGACGCTACGTGCTGAAGGAGAAGAAAGCCTCACCCCCGGCCTAGAACATCTTCGGGCTAAGCCCTCACCAATCGCTTGAACGCATAACGCGCGATTGCTCCGAGGAGAGGGGGCGTAACAAAATTGCTAATTACTCCCCTCCTCGCTTCTCCCTCCCCTCGTGGGAGGGTAAGGGGAGGGGGCTTGAGCATAACGCGCGATTGCCCTGCCTAAGCGAAGTGGCAGCATATTACAGCCGTGCCAACGAAAAAAAGCAGCGAAAAACTTGGCAGTGAACGAAAAAGTGCGTACCTTTGCAGCCGCTAATGGGCAATATCCCGTAGCACATTTGGCTGACTCGCTAGCTCAGTTGGTAGAGCATCACACTTTTAATGTGGGGGTCTTGGGTTCGAGCCCCAAGCGGGTTACAGCAGCAGGCCACGGCCTGAAGACAAGGAAGCCTCTCTGAAACGGGAGGCTTCCTTCGTTTTTTCACGCGAAAGATGAGACGCGTGGTAAAATGCATTTTTGCATTTTTGCATTTTTGCATTTTTGCATTTGCATTTTTACCATAATTCTGCGCAATAATTTCCTTATGTCAGCAAATTGTTCTATTTTTGTAGGGAAGTAACCCCGAAAAGGATGAAATACCTGCACGTGCCCGACAGCAAACCTCGCATTTTGCCATTCTATCTGGCCATGGAGGAATATGCGGCGCGCGAGTTGCAGGAGGACGTATTCTTCGCCTGGCAGGTGGAACCGACGGTTATCTTCGGCCGCCATCAGGTGATGGGCAGCGAGGTGGACGTGGACTACTGCCGCCGACACGGCATCGCGTTCTACAGGCGTCGCAGCGGCGGCGGCTGTGTGTATGCCGACCGCGACAACCTGATGATGAGCTGCGTGACGCAGAGCGGCGAGGTGGAGCAGGTGTTTGCCCGATACACGGCACGCGTGGTGCAAATGTTGCGCAGTCTGGGACTGGATGCCACGGCCAGCCAGCGAAACGACATCCTGATAGGCGGGCGCAAGGTGAGCGGCAACGCGTTCTACCAGACGGCAGGGCGATGCATCGTACACGGCACGATGCTCTTCGACACAAACATGGAGCACATGCTGGGCGCTCTGACCCCGCCCGCGGACAAACTGAAGAGCAAGGGTGTGGCATCGGTGCGCAGCCGAATCACCACGTTGCGCGAGCACCTGGACATCGGTCTGGAGGCGTTCAAACGCCACGTTCGCGAGACGATGTGCGACGGCGACCTGCGACTGGGCCCGGAGGAGGTGGGCGAGATAGAACGCCTCGCGCAGGCGTATCTGGACCCGCAATTCCTGCAGGGAAACGACCCACACCACACGGTGGAGCATGCCAGGCGCATAGAGGGCGTGGGGCTGCTGGGCGTGAGCCTCGACCTGCGGCACGGGTGCATCGCCGACTTACGGCTGACGGGCGACTTCCTGCCGCTCTGCGATGCCCGCGAGGCGATGCTCGAGAGGCTGCGAGGCGTACGACCCGAGGCAAAGGAGCTGGGCCGTGCGCTGGAGGGCTGCGACGCGGGGCGCTGGATACTGAACCTCGGGAACCGAGAACTGATATCACTCTTAAACTACTATTAAACAACCGACAAAACAATGACAGAGGAAATCAAAAAAACGTGCCTACACGACAGACACGTGGCGCTGGGCGCACTTATGTCGCCTTTTGCAGGCTACGACATGCCCATACAGTACACAGACATTGTGGCAGAACACAATGCAGTGCGACGCGAGGTGGGAATCTTTGACGTCTCGCACATGGGCGAAGTGGAGGTGAAGGGCAAAGAGGCGGCCGCCTTCGTGAACCATATTTTCACAAACGACATCCGAGACATCGAGGACGGGCAAATCCTCTATGGCATGATGCTCTATCCCGATGGCGGCACGGTGGACGACTTGCTGGTCTATCGCGTGGCGACGGACTGCTACTTGCTGGTCATCAATGCCGCAAACATCGAAAAGGACGTGGCTTGGATAAGGCAGCACGCTGCGAAATTCGACGTGACAATCGACCATCAGAGCGAACGCTACGGCCAGATAGCCATACAGGGACCGAAGGCCGAGAAGACGATGAACGAGGTGCTGGGAATAGAGACCAAGGGGATGACGTTCTACACCTTCCGCGAAATGGACTTGGCGGGCGAGACCATCATAGTAAGCCGCACGGGCTACACGGGCGAAGACGGTTTTGAGGTGTACGCCTCGCCAGTCCTCACCTGCCGGATGTGGGACAAATGCATCGAGGCTGGCATACAGCCCTGCGGACTGGGGTGCCGCGACACACTGCGCTTCGAAGCTGGATTGCCGCTCTATGGCGACGAGCTGACGGCCGAGATTTCGCCCATCGCTGCCACACTGGGCATGTTTGTGAAGCTCGACAAGGAGGACTTCATCGGCAAGGAGGCCTGTGCACGGCAAAAGGCAGAGGGCACACCACAGAAACTCGTCGGACTGGAACTGCAGGACAGAGCCATACCGCGCCACGGATACGAAGTGCTGGACGGCGAAAAGGTGGTGGGACACGTCACCACGGGCTACCACAGCATCACGCTAGACCGCAGCATCGCCTTTGCAATGGTGGACCGCGAGGTGGCCGCACTGGGCACCAAACTGAGCGTGCGGATACGCAAGAAGGTTTTTCCGGCCACCGTGGTGAAGAAACGTTTCTACACGCCAAACTACAAAAAGAATTAACGAACCAGAAAACTTACAAACTTACAAAACCCAATAACTATGAGCAAAATTATGGACGGACTCTATTACAGCGAGTCGCACGAGTACGTAAAGGTGGAAGGCAACCTCGGTTTTATCGGCATCACAGACTACGCACAGCAGCAACTGGGCAACGTAGTGTATGTAGACATGCCCGAAGTGGATGACGAAGTGACGGCAGGCGAAGAGTTCGGAGCCGTGGAAAGTGTGAAGGCAGCCAGCGACTTGATTTCACCCGTCAGTGGAACCGTGGTGGAAGGGAACGAGGCGCTCGAAGACGAACCGGGACTGGTGAACAAAGACGCCTTCGCCAACTGGATAATCAAAGTGGAGATGAGCAACACGGACGAGCTGGCAAACCTAATGGACGCTGCCGCCTACAAAGCGATGATTGGCGAATAACAAATTGTAAATCCGTAAATCAAACCGATGGCATTCAAATATTTTCCGCACACAGACGAGGAAGTGAGCCAGATGCTCGAGCGAATCGGCGCGAAGTCGCTCGCTGACCTCTATAGTGACGTGCCGCAGGAGCTGCAGCAGAAGGCAGAGTACCAGATTCCTGAGGCAATGAGCGAGATGGAGGTGCGCCGCTTCTTCAACAAACTGGGCATGCAGAACATCACGCTGCGCTCTTTCCTCGGAGCCGGCTACTACGACCACTACAGCCCGGCCGTGGCACAGAGCATCATACACCGCAGCGAGTTCCTAACAGCCTACACCCCGTATCAGGCCGAAATCTCGCAGGGCACGCTGCAGTACATCTTCGAATATCAGAGCATGATGGCCGAACTTACAGGCATGGAAGTGAGCAACGCCTCGATGTACGACGGCACGACTGCCACGGCAGAAGCCATGATGATGGCCGTGGCAGCAGCAAAGAAGCGCAGTCGAGTGCTGATAAGCGACACCATCAATCCTTTCGTCTTGCGCGTCGTAAAGACATACGCAAAATATCAGGGCATTCAGGTGGACATGATTCCGGCCAAAGACGGCGAGACGGACCACGAGGCGCTAAAGGCCGAACTGGAGAAAGAAGATGTGGCCGGAGTAATCGTGGCCACGCCGAATTTCTATGGCATCGTGGAAGACTACACAGGCGTGGCCGACTTGTGCCACGAACATAAGGCGCTGTTCATCATCCACTGCGTGGCCACGGCCCTGAGCGTCGTGCGGACACCCGGCGAATGGGGTGCCGACATTGCAGTGGGTGACGGCCAGAGCCTGGGCATCCCGCTCAGCTACGGCGGTCCTTACGTAGGCTTCCTCTGCACCAGCAAGAAGCTAATCCGCAAGATGCCCGGTCGCATCGTTGGCGCCACCCGCGATGCCGACGGCAAACGGGCATTCGTGCTCACCCTGCAAGCGCGAGAGCAGCACATCCGACGCGAAAAAGCCACCAGCAACATCTGCTCCAACCAGAGTCTCATGGCACTGTACGTGACGGTTTACATGAGCCTCATGGGTGCGAAAGGGCTGAGAGAAGTAAACGCAACAAGTTACAGCATGGCTCACTATCTGGCAGAAGTGCTCACTTCGACCGGACTTTTCGAAATGGCATACCCTGGAAAACCATTCCTCTGCGAGTTCGCCGTGAAAACAAAGCTCGACATCGAACAGCTGCAAGCGTTCTGCAACAGCCAGTTCATGCAGTGCGGCCTAAAGATTGCCGACAACACGCTGCTGCTGGCCGTCACCGAAACGTATAGCCGCGAGGATTGCGACAATCTGGTGGAGGCATGTGTAACCTTTAACAAAGAACAGGAGGGCTGCAAGCTATGAACAATAAATTCTACGGCAAACTCATATTTGAGTTGTCCCAGACTGGCCGTCAGGCCTATTCCTTGCCGAAAAACGAATGCAGCGAGTACGCGCTCGCCTGTCTGCCCAGTCACCTGATGCGCCAGCAGGCACCACTGTTGCCCGAGGTGGATGAACTGAGCGTGGTGCGCCACTACATTAACATGAGCAACAACAATTTTGGCGTGGACACAGGTTTCTATCCGCTGGGCTCCTGCACCATGAAATACAACCCGCGCATCAATGAGGAGGTGGCCACCCACCGCGAATTCGTCGGACTTCATCCGCTTCAGTGCAGCGAGACGGCACAGGGCGCGCTGGCCGTTTACTATTGCCTGCAGACGTGCCTCGCTGACATCTCGGGGCTGAGCGAGTTCACGCTGAATCCCTATGCCGGTGCACACGGCGAACTTACCGGCCTGATGATTATGCGCGGCTACCACATGGAACGAGGCGACCTGAAGCGCACAAAAGTAATCATTCCCGACAGCGCACACGGCACAAACCCCGCCAGTTCGGCTGTCTGCGGTCTCGAAGTCGTTGTCGTGAAGAGCCGTCCCGACGGCACGGTCGATATTGACGACCTGATGCCTCTGCTCGACGAAACCATAGCCGGCATGATGATGACGAACCCCAACACGCTGGGCATCTTTGAGCACAACATTGGCAAGATAGCCAAAGCCGTACACGACTGCGGCGGGCTGATGTATTACGATGGGGCGAATCTGAATCCCATGCTGGGCAAAGTGCGGCCCGGAGACATCGGGTTCGACATCATGCACATTAATCTCCACAAGACGTTCTCCACACCTCATGGCGGCGGCGGTCCCGGCAGCGGTCCCGTGGGCGTGCGAGCCGGATTGGAGCATCTGCTTCCCAATCCACGCGTGGTGAAAGTCAGCGAAGACGGCTTCGAGACGTTCAAACTCCAGTGCAGCGACCAGTCCATCGGCAGCATAAGCGCACACTTGGGGAACTTTGGCGTAATGCTGCGGGCTCTGGCATACATTCTCACCATGGGACGAGAGCAGCTGAAGTGGGTCGGCCCGCTGGCTACGTTGAATGCCAACTACATTAAAGAGTCGCTGAAAGACGTTTTCGAACTGCCAATCAGCGGCGTCTGCAAGCACGAATTTGTTTTCGACGGGCTGAAAGACAAAACCAGCGGCGTAACCACACTCGACGTGGCGAAGCGCCTGCTCGACTACGGCTTCCACGCTCCGACCATCTACTTCCCGCTGCTCTTCCACGAGGCGCTGATGATAGAACCGACTGAGAACGAAAGCAAACAGACGCTCGACGAGTTCATTCACATCATGCGGCAAATTGCACAAGAGGCGAAGGACGACCCCGAGATGGTGAAGACGGCGCCGCACAACACGCCGGTTCGTCGGCTCGACGACACGTTGGCGGCCTTGCATCCCGTCGTAACCTGGCGCGAGCTGCAGGCAGAGAATTACTAATACGCAGCAGACGACATGTTTGACATCATCATCATAGGAGCAGGCCCCGGCGGCTACGAAACTGCAGCCGAGGCGGCAGCCTTGGGCCAGAACGTCGCCATCATCGAACGCGACCAACTGGGCGGCACGTGTCTCAACCGCGGTTGCATCCCCACAAAAGCACTCTGCCGCAGCGCGGAAGTCGTAAGCCTGCTGCGCGAATCGCAAAGCTGGGGCATCACGGGCGAATATCATTTTGACTACACGCCCGTCTATGCGCGGAAAGAGGAAGTCGTCGAGCAACTGCGCTCGGGCGTGGAGATGCTGATGAGCGCGCCCGGCATCACACTTATCCGCGGCGAAGCTCGTCTTAAGGATGCTCACACGGTAGAAGTCGGCAACGAGCTGTATCAGGCACGCCACATCATCATCGCCACCGGGTCGGCACCGCGCGGGCTCCCGATAGAGGGTGCAGAACTGACCATGACAAGCGACGAAATTCTGGCCATGCAGGAGCTACCGCAAAGCTTGTGCATCGTAGGCGGCGGCGTTATCGGCATGGAGTTTGCAGCGGCTTTCAGTGCATTTGGCGTGGACGTGACAGTGATAGAATTCTGCAAGGAAATCCTGCCACCTTTCGACCGCGACATAGCCAAGCGGCTGAAGAGTGTGCTAAGCAAGCGAGGCATCCATTTTATCACAGGTGCGGCCGTCAGCGCCATTGCCGCCAGTGGAGATACACTCTGTGTCACTTACACGCTGAAAGAGAAGACGCAGAGCATGACGTGCCAGAAAGTGCTGATGTCCGTTGGCCGCCAGCCCGTCTTGCCCGACGGGCTCGATGCCGTGGGCATTCGCATGAGCCGCCGCGGCATAGAAGTGGACGCGAAGATGCAAACCAGCGTGCCCGGCATCTATGCCATCGGAGATGTGAACGGGCTGACGATGCTGGCACATGCTGCCAGTGCACAGGGACGTGTCGCACTAAGCGCCATCACGGGTCGGACTGACGATACGCGCCTTGACATCATACCCGCCGCCGTGTTCACCGTTCCCGAACTGGCCGTGGTAGGACTCACGGAGGAGCAGTGCGCCGAGCGCAGTCTCGACGTAAGCGTTCGCAAGGCATTTTTCCGCAGCAATGGCAAAGCCGTGGCGATGGGCGAGACAGACGGTTTGCTGAAAATGATAGTCGATAATGCCACACGCCGCATTGTGGGCTGCCACATCTGCGGCGCGCATGCAGCAGACCTCATTCAGGAAGTGGCAACGGCCATGTGTGCCAACGCCACCATCGACCTGTTGGCACGCAGCATCCACGGCCACCCAACGCTGGGCGAAGTGGTGCAAGCCGCAGCACGTCAGTTCTGAAAGGAAAAGAAGAAAGCCTCCCACCGAACGGGAGGCTTTCACTTTTTTGTATTTCCAAAGATGAAAAATCCAGTGCCGCGCATCATTGGCGAGCCACCATCTCCAGTACCTTAATCCACGGCACCACGGCCATGCGATAACCGAGGTTGTTGAGGTGAAGCCCGTCGGCCGTCACCGCCGGAAGGTTCTCGTCGGTAATTCCGCTCTGGCGGTTCTGGTCCACAAAATACCAGTTCGAATACTGCGCCGCCACGGTCAGCAGCGCCAGTTCGTAGTCGTCCAACGTGTGACCTGCCGTGTTGCGACTCGTGCTGGTATAGTTCGAATTATTTCTCTTGAGCGCGTTGGCACAGACTATCACCACATCGTTTCCGCTCAGCGCCTTGATGCGGTCGTAGAGGATGCGCAGTGCTCCGTAGAAAGTGGCCGCGCCTGTGTTGTTCTGATAGTCCGTCAGTTTGCCAATAGCCACGTTGCGTTTGAAATCGTTGGTGATGAAATCGATGGTCCAAATGGCGTTTGACACTTTCGGCCAGCCGTTTGCCGAGTTCTGAGCCACCACCGCAATGCTTTTGGAGTCCGTGGCGCTGGTTCCGCCCAGCGAGTAACCGCTGTATCCGCCGTTGGGACCGGGCGACGTAGCACTCAGGAACTCGAAATGCTGCTGCAGGAGTGTCTGATAGCCCACGCCGCGGAAGGAACCCGAGAAGGGTGTCACGAACGTGCCCGAGTTGCCATACGTCACGGCGTACCCGTCGTTGCGCCAGATGCTGTGGCCCAGAAACACAATGTTGCGGTTCACCTTCATCCGGCCCACACCCGCCTGCGGCGCTGCGTCAGCCTCTGCGAAATCCACTGCACTAACTTGGCTCGTGGGGTAGACGTCGCGCCTTCCGTCTGTGGTGTTGACAATCATGGAATAAGCATTCTCCTGTGCACAGACAAGCGTCGGCAACAGGACGGCGAGGGCAAGAAACTTTTTCATCTCGGTAACATTTTTTTGATTTCCGAGCGCAAAGTTACTGAACTTTTTTCACCGCCGCAAGAAAAATGCACGCAAAAGCAACTGCTCTTGCGTGCATTCGTGTTTCGTATGAAGTGTAATCCGCAGCGGCGCCTTACATCACTTCGATGACGCGGCTCTCGGGAGCGGGTTCTGCGGCCTTCTTGGGCAGCGAAATGGTGAGCACTCCGTCGCTGACTGTGGCTGCAATCTTGTCGGCCTCCACATCCTCGGGCAGCGTAAACACCTCGTCGTAAGTCTGATAGCTGAACTCGCGGCGCAGCCAGTGGCGTCCGTCGGCTTTCTTCTTGCCTTCCTCAGTGCGGGCTTCTATCTTCACTTCCAGATTGCCGTCGGCCGTGAGTTGAACCTTTGCCTGTTCCTTGCTGACGCCTGGCACGGCAAGTTCGAGCTGATAGCCCGTGTGATCTTCGGTAACATTGATGGCAGGCGAACTGTTGCGCAGTTCTTTAGCCGTCGGGAAGTCGTTCAGGAAATCATTCATCAGGGTGGGCATCCAGCCCCATGCGCTGTTGTTTGTCATCATTGGTAACATAGTTGTTCCTCCTATTTTTAGTTTAATAATTCTTGCGGCGTGGAGTGCAAGCCGAGGCTTGGAAGTCCACATACATCATTTGTTAATATTCTCGGACCGTACGTCTCGCTCGGCGTACACCCTCAGATGTGCAAATTTCCGGCCAGTCGCATAACCGGAGCCGACGGGCAGCCACTTTTTAACAGAACGATAACACTTGAAAGGTTCGTTAAACATTCCCTCTGCCAAAGCGTCGCGTTTCGCGTCATTGTGGCCGAGGGAGAAAATGCCACACGTCGCATGCTTCATTGCGACGTGTAGTTTTCGTTCACGCCACACGTAGTTTTCGTTCACGCCACACGTAGTTTTGCGGATTACCTCAGCTGAGATTTTCAGCATCGAGAATGGGCGGCCATTATTTAGCACTCGACAGATTTCATCTTCCGAAGAAAAAGTCGTAACTTTGCAGCCGACAAACCAAAACAACACGCCAAGAACAATGAAATACTTCACATCCCTCCACCACGAGACACGCCTGTCGGCCCTGCTGCTGGCCGTTCTTTGCTGCACATCGACCTTTGCCTCCGACATCGAGGCACAGCTCCGCCGAATGACACTGCGCGAGAAGGTGGGCCAACTCTTCTACATACGGCCCGAAGCACTCGACACCACCATCCACTGGAACGCGAAAAACACCATGACGAGCTACCGCCTGCAAGAGGTGACACCCGACATGGAGGAGCTGAACCGCCAGTATCCTGTGGGCGGCGTCGTACTTTACGCGCACAACATCAAAGACGAGGCACAGTTGGCTGTGTTCGTGCAGAAACTGAAGGCGCTGAACGGCTCTCCGCTGCTCTGCATCGACGAAGAGGGAGGCAGCGTCACTCGCATCGCCTGCAACGACAACTTCCCCGGCGTGGAACGTTTCGAGTCGATGGAGGCCATCGGCCGTACCGGCGACCCGCGCAATGCTTATCACTGCGGCCAGACCATCGGCCGCTACCTGCGTCACTACGGGTTCGACATCGACTTTGCTCCGGTGGCAGACGTGAATACAAATCCCGAGAACGTGGTCATCGGTGCTCGCGCCTTCAGCGACAAGCCTTACGTGGCGGCGCCCATGGTGACGAGTTACCTGCAAGGACTCAGAGACGAAGGTGTGGTGGGATGTATCAAGCACTTCCCCGGACACGGCGACACGCGAGACGACACGCACAAAGGCCGCGCGCAGAGTAACAAGACGTGGGACGAGATGCGACTATGCGAGATGCCCACCTTCCGGGCTGGCATCCGCTGGGGAGCCGACCTTATAATGACGTCGCACATCAGCGTGCCAAACGTGACGGGAAGCGACATTCCGGCCACGTTGTCGGCCACCGTCTTGCAAGACAAGCTGCGCGGCGAGCTAGGCTACACGGGCCTCATCATTACCGACGGCATGGAGATGGGAGCCATCACACAGCAATACACCTCGGCCGAGGCGTCGGTGCTCAGCATCAAAGCCGGTGTGGACATCGTGTTGGGCGTCAGATATTTTGTAAAGGCGTTCGACAACGTGATGGCGGCCATCGAACGCGGAGAAATCTCGGAGCAACGCATCGACGAGAGCGTGCGGCGCATACTCCGCCTGAAGGAGAAACTTCGCAACCCAGCCTCAGACCTGACAGCCGAACGTGCAGCGTTGCGCCAGTGGAAGGCCGGAGAGACGGTTAGCCAGGCCGCCATCGACGCATTCGGCGGCGTGGAAAAATGTTTTGCTGCCGAGCCCATTCCCGATGCGGTGTGGCAGCGGATGCAAGGCAAGACGTACAAGCCCAATCCCCACATCGGGCGACGCGACTTGCGACACGTCAGAGCACTGCACTGGGACTACGACAACCGGATTCACATTGGCGAGCTGGTATGCAATCAGCTGGTGGCCGACAAGGTGGCACGCATCTTCCGCCAACTTTTCGAAGCCCACTACCCCATCCAGCGCATGCTACTGCCCGACGTTTACGGGGCAGACGATGAGCGGCAGATGTGCGACAACAACACTTCGAGCTTCTGCTACCGTCCCATCGCGGGCAGCCAGAAGCTCTCGAAGCACGCACTGGGGCTGGCCGTGGATGTGAACACACTCTACAACCCATACATCCGTACCAAGCATGGCAAGATACGGTTCATGCAACCCTCCAACGGTACAGACTTCTGCGACCGCGACTGGAACTTCCCCTACAAGATAGACAAAGACGACCTGTGCTATCGGCTCTTCACCGAGGCAGGATTCGAGTGGGGCGGCTCATGGAAGCACCACACGGACTATCAGCACTTCGAATACAAAGGCAAGCACTAAGCCTGCGACGGGTAGTTGCGCCAGAAGAGGCGAAGGAAGCAGAGACAGATGACGGCCAAAGCTGCCACCATCACCCACACTTCCACCGGCGACAGGCCGAGCCACTGGTCGTAACGGAAGTCGCCGATACGGTCGCCCAGCAGATGCATCTCCAGCACGGCAAGGCTGTTGTTGAGAATGTGCACCAGCGAAGTCACCACCACATTGCCCGTCTTCTGATAGATGACGGCCAGAATGAGTCCCATGATGAAGGCAAACGGAATCTGTGCCGGGTTGGCATGTATAAGACCAAAGCAGAGAGCACTCACAACGGCAGCCACCCAAGCCGGCACGCCGCCTCGCAAGAGCGAACCCTGAACGCCCTCGCGAAAACCTAACTCCTCCACAATCGGACCGACGAAGGCCACAGCCAGCACACCCCACACGCTGTCGGCCATTCCTTGCATCTGGTCTGCCATCAGGTCGGGCAATTGGAGTTGCTCGCTCAGCAGATCGGTAGACAAAATGCCAAACACAGCACCAAGAATGCCAAGCAGCGCTGCAGGCCAATACACGCGGCAGTCGAAAGCCTGCGGCAGGCGGATGATTCTGAGCCACCACATAGCGAGGCAGGCAAGCACGCCCGACACCATGAGACCGAGCGCCAAGGCCGAAGGCGGAACGAGCGACGGATCTAATCCGCCGGCAAGAGCCTGCTTGGCAGACTCAGGATGCATAACTATGGCAGCCACAATCATTACTGCCCCGGCCACTATCTGCGCTGCCAGGAACAACAGAACGGCCACGACGGCCTTCAAATACGGATTCTTCATGAGATAGAGTTTATAGGTTAGTGATTATAGGTTAGTACAAGGTTCTGTGCTCTCCCCTCTCTTTGCTTTGTCCAACATTTCCACAAGGCGGTCGCTCGTGCCGGACACCACCTTTCGGCAAAACATCTTGCCGCTCTGCAGCAGGCGCGGGTAGTCCGTCTCGTCCATCACCTTAATGACTGGGTTGTAATCGATGAAGTGCAGCGGCGTGAGGGCTGCGAGGCTCACATACGGCCCTTCGGAGAGGATGCAGCGGCTGGCCCACTGTGGAGCATTGAAGGCAATGGTCTGGATGAGGGTCTCGGCCGGACCGAAACTGGAGCGGAAATAACGCTTGACAGCAGGCTTTGTCTCGTAAACCTGCAGCACATATTCGGCCAGCTCCTGCGAGATGCACCACCACGCACTGCCCTTGTAGAGCCGCCACGTCTGGCCGTCCACCCGGAAGTGGCGTTTCTTGCGATAGCCCACGGCGCGAAGCAGCATGCGAGCCAAGATAGAAAGTTTCTGACTGGGCAGGAACGGACGCGCCACGGTGTACATCTCCTTCTGCCGCTCGCCAATCTCGGGCGTGTCGATGCAGATGCCCTGCAGCAACTCGCGTCCCTGCTGCTCACGGAGCCACGCACTGATGCGCTCTGCCGACCATATCGGGTAATCCATGCCCGAGAGGAAGAAGATGCGGTCGAAGTGCTGCGCGAAACGGACTGCCGCACGGATGAGGTTCATCTGATATTCCACCTCCAAGAGCGTACCCCAGCGCACATTCACACGGTCGGGAATGAAATGAACATTCGCCGCACGCACACAGTCGAAGGCCGAAATGTCGCTTTTGGCATCGATGTGGATGAAGAACTGCGCATCGCGTTGCAACGCGCGGATGAGCCGCCCGAGCTGCGGAGCATCGGTATGCGCCGAGATGAGATAGGCAATGGATGGGCCGTCGGTCATAGATTCGTATCTCCTTTGCGGCGGAGAAGATAGACAATGCTCTCGCGCATAATCCGCGCTCCGCTCGCGTACATTATTATAAAATATAGAGAGGCAGCAAGTGCCACACGACAGATTAGCAGCAACAGCAGCGATTCGATGCCACGTGTGGCCCACCACGTGAAGGCCATCACGCCCAGTGCAATGGCAAAGAACGGCACCACATCGCGCAAGGCGTCCCACACCGACAGGCGAATGAGCCGCCACGCAATGCATTGCCACACGCCGAGCCACAGCACATTCACGCCAATGAAATACACCACCATCACGTACAGCCCGTAGCCTCGCAGCGCCACCAGCCCAACCAGTATAAGCAGGCTCAGACAGAGTGTACTCCACATGTTGATATTACTCCGCCCACGGCTGATGGCCAACTGGCTGTAAAGCGTCAGCAGGGGAAAGATGGCACCGTAGAGACTCAGCATAGAGAGCAACGTGGCGCTCTCGCTCCACTTCTCGCCCACCACCAGCAGCAGAAACTCGCGGGCGATGAGTCCCATGCCCAGCAGACAAGGGAAGGAGACAAAAGACACGAAGCGCAACATCTTGCGGAACGTGCGACGATAACGCGCCTCCTCGTCAACCACTCGCGACAGCACAGGCTGCGCCACGCCTGTCAGCATCCCATTGATGGTATTGGAGGACATGTCGGTCCACTTGCGTGCCGCTCCATAGACGCCAGCCTGATAGTCGCCGTAATACTTGCCGAGCAACAAGCCGAAAGCATTGCTGCTTAGACTGTTCACGATGTTCGTCAGCAACAGCTTGCTGCTGAAGCCGAACATACGCCAAGCAGGCCGGAGGTCGATATGCAACGACGGGCGCCACGGCGAGTAACACCAATTCATCACGGCCACAATAAGAATAAACAGCACGTGCTGCACCGCCAGGCTCCAATAGCCGAAGCCCTTGCACGCCATCGTCACAGCCACAATGCTCGACACGCACTGCGAGACAATGGCAATGATGCAACTCTCGCGGTTCATCAGGTGGATGAAAAGGTAAGCGCGCTGCACCGTGCCCAGACTGCTGAAGAAGAAACCCAAGAAGAGGAAACGGCTCAGCCACAGCAGCTCAGGGTCGTTGTAATAGTTTACAATCAGCGGGGCACAGAAGAACAATAGGACGTAGAGCGCCGCTCCGATGCCCGCCTGACACCAGAAGACGGCATTGTAGTCGTTGCGAGTGCGCTCCTTCAGGTTGCACAGCGCAGCCGTGAAGCCGCTCTCCTGCAAAACACTGGCCAGACCGGCAAAAACCATCAGTTTGGTAATCTTGCCTTGCGCCGTAGGGTCCAGCTGTTGCAGGATAAGGATGCCAAAGAGAGCGCCCAGCACCTGCACGGTGCCGTTGTTCAGCATCCCCCAAAGGAAGCCTTTCGCAGCGCGAGACTTAAGAGTCCATAGTTCAGAGTCCATAGTCCATAGTTAAAGTTTGTTTGTCGATTTTACAATGGACATCAACATCCGGATTAACTCACGGCAATCGTCCAGCATAGAAACCGACTGCTTATCCTCTATATAACCTGTTTCTCCGAGCAACTCCAGCCAGTATTCCGTCTCGCTCGCTTCTTTTAATGCGATGTTCATCTTTGCCGTAAAGTCGGCAGGACTTTGTCCTCGCAAGGCTTCCTTCACATTAGCCCCAATGCTTGTTCCACTTCGAAGTACCTGTCGAGCCAAGACGTATTCTTTTTGCGATGCCGACTCCGTAAGGTACTGATACAACCTTACGACACGTATCGCAAACTGCTTACTCTTGTCTTTAACGATACTTTGCTTCATTAACTATGGACTATTAACTATGAACTATGAACTATGCACTATGAACTATGCACTATGGACTATGAACTATGAACTATGAACTATGGACTGTGAACTATCCTACTTGACTGCCCGGTTTAACACTGTCGAGAGTCGTCGTGACGCTTAGGTCGCCGTTGTAGTTCACAGCGCTCAGTATCATGCCGCAGCTCTCCTCGCCCATCATCTGGCGCGGTGCCAGATTGGCGATGAAGAGCACACGTTTGCCTACCAGCTGCTCGGGCTCGTACCACTGGGCGATGCCGCTCAGTATGATGCGGTCCTTGCCACTTCCGTCGTCGAGCGTGAACTTGAGCAGCTTCTTGCTTTTCTTTATCTTCTCGCACGCCTTTACGAGTCCCACACGGATATCTAGTTTCTCGAAGTCCTCGAAGGGGATGGTAGCCTTCACGGGAGCAGCCTTGTAGGCAGCCTCCTCGTTGGCCTTGATGATGTCTTCGAGTTTCTTCTTCTGCACGGCAATCACGTCGTCTTCTATCTTCGTAAAGAGCAGTTCGGGCTTGGGCAGTTGCTTGCCAGCGGGCAGCAGCGTGGTGCTGCCCAGGTCTTCCCACGAGAAGCCGTCCATGGCTATCATCTCGCGCAGCCGCTTGCTGCTGAAGGGCAGGAACGGCTCGAAGGCGATGGCCAGGTTGGCTGTAATCTGCAGGCTCAGATAGATGATGGTCTTCACGCGCTCGGGGTCGGTCTTGATTACCTTCCACGGCTCGCAGTCGGCGATGTACTTGTTGCCGATGCGGGCCAGGTTCATGGCCTCCTTCTGTGCCTCGCGGAACTTGAAGTTCTCCAGCAGGCTCTCCAACTGACACTTCACGTCGGCAAAGGCAGCCAGCGTCTCGCGGTCGTAGTCGTTCAGCTCGCCGCACTCGGGCACGCGACCTTCGTAGTATTTCTGCGTCAGCTGCAGCGCGCGGTTCACAAAGTTGCCATAGACGGCCACCAGCTCGTTGTTGCAGCGTGCCTGATAGTCGTCCCACGTGAAGTCGTTGTCTTTCGTCTCGGGCGCGTTGGCCGTCAGCACATAGCGCAGTTCGTCCTGCCGACCGGGCATCTCGTCGAGATACTCGTTGAGCCATACGGCATAGTTCTTCGACGTCGAAATCTTGTTGCCTTCCAGATTCAGGAACTCGTTGCCGGGCACGTTGTCCGGCAGGATGTAGCCGCCGTGTGCTTTCAGCATGGCCGGGAAGACGATGCAGTGGAACACGATGTTATCCTTGCCGATGAAGTGTACGAGCCGCGTCTCGGGGTCTTTCCACCACGTCTCCCACGAGCCCAGTTCGGGATGCTGGTCGCAGAGTTCCTTCGTATTGGAGATGTAACCGATGGGGGCGTCGAACCACACGTAGAGCACCTTGCCCTCTGCCCCTTCTATGGGAACGGGGATGCCCCAGTCCAAGTCGCGCGTCACGGCTCTCGGCCGCAAGCCGCCGTCGAGCCAGCTCTTGCACTGCCCGTAAACGTTGCTCCGCCACTCCTTGTGCTCCTCCAGAATCCACTTCTCCAGCCAAGGCTGGTCCTTATCCAGCGGCAGGTACCAGTGCTTCGTGGCTTTCTTCACCAGCGGGTTGCCCGTCTCGGCGTTGTACGGATTGATGAGCTCCTCGGGCGAGAGCGTTGCTCCGCACTTCTCGCACTGGTCGCCGTAAGCTTCCGGTGCATGGCAGCGCGGACACTCGCCGCGTATGTTGCGGTCGGTCAGGAAGTGACCCGTCTGCTCGTCGTAGAACTGCTCGCTCACCTGTTCCACCAGCTTGCCGTCGTCGTACAACTTGCGGAAGAAGTCGCTGGCCAGCTTGTGGTGCGTGGGCGAAGTAGTGCGGCTATACACGTCGAACGAGATGCCGAAGCGCTCGAACGAGTCCTTGATGAGCGTGTGGTAGCGGTCCACCACCTGCTGCACCGTGATGCCCTCCTTGCGAGCGCGGATGGTCACCGGCACGCCGTGCTCATCGCTGCCGCCGATAAACAGCACGGGGCGATGCTTCAGGCGCAGATAGCGCACGTAGATGTCGGCCGGCACGTACACGCCTGCCAGATGTCCAATGTGTACCGGACCGTTGGCATACGGCAGTGCCGAAGTCACCGTGGTCCTCTTGAATTGTTTCTCCATATCTTATTCGTTTTTTATCTTTCGCTCTCTTTTGTGCCGCAAAGATACAACTTTTTCGCCAAAAGCGCCGCACCATCCCCAATCTTTTGCATCTCCGAGCCTTAGCTCAGACAAACAGCCTCCGAAATGCAGCCAGCAGACAACGCCACCTGCGGCCTACCATTCCCTAGTATTTTTTGAGCGAAAAAACCTACATCCTACACTTTTGGCACATCAATGCATTGAATTTCCGATCGTTGACACTGTGTAGGTTCGGGTGTAGGTTCGTGAAAAGCGTGTAGGTTTAACGGCACGACACGACACATTTAACATTTCACACGCCAAAAATGTCGTGCAACACGTCACACCAAACTCACCACCCGACGAAACAAATTTTGGAAGAAATGCAGCCAAAACGACCCCGAACCTACACCTTTTCGGCTTGCCTACACCCGAACCTACACCCCTATACTGCGCAGAGTTCCAAACGATTAACCCACGAAAGTGTAGGCGTGTAGGTTTTTTCAAAGAAAAATTTTCTTGGGCGGAGGTCGCCCCGAAGGGGCAAAAGAGTACAGGCAGGGGCGTAAGTCCCTGCGAGAGAGCAGATAGCGAACATAGCGCCGAAGGTGCGACAGACGCAATCATTCTGACACCCTTTCGGGTGTGCTCCGTGTTGTATGTTAGGGCGGCCTACGGCCTTGAAATTATATTTAAAATTAAACGAAAGGCGGTTTAATAAAATTTTAAATACGAATTTTAAATTAAATTTTGAGCGAAGCGACCCTTTTCGCACGTCAAGCCGCGAACGGCATGTGGGATTCCTCCTATCGTCGGAATGACAAGGTGGCGCATTACGCAATTTGACAAGCCCCGCCTTCGGGCTGCGCCCTCACCAAACGCTTGAACGCATAACGCGCGATTGCCCTACACTTGTCCCACCTCTGTGTCATCCCGACGACAGGAGGGATCTCACGCAATCGTGCTGAGTGGTGAGATTCTTCCTCCGCTTCGCTCTGTCAGAATGACAAGGGTGGGTGGCCTGCTGCATTCAGAAAACGAAAATGACCTAATGACCACACCACGCTTCGCGCAGAAAATTCCGTTTCTTTTCTTGCGCATTCCGCTCGTTTACGCTATCTTTGCATCGGATTCCCTGAATTCCGTAGCGACGGAACGGGGATAATTTATTGGAAATAAAAAGAAGCGTTATGCTCGTCTTGTCTAACTGAAACCTGAGAAATTTCAACAACGAATTAAGACAACATAATGCCTTCCGCGCATGGCGTGGACTGCATTATTACATCTATTCGTTAGGTTTCTCAGGACCGCAGTTAGACGGTGTGGTATATCAGTTCCACGCTTTACGTATAATTAAATGTCTTCCTCGGGACTGGGAAGACAAAGAAAACAATGATGAGGAAAAAGACGATTCTATTGGCGCTGATGGCTGTGGTGCTAAGCGTGGGTTTCAGCGCATGCGGTGATGATGAAATTGCGCCGTCGAATGGAGGCAACACAGGGAATGGCGAACCCTCTCCGCAGGAACAGATGGCTTCCACCTCTGTGACGGGAGGCGTGTACGACATCAGCGCTACGTCAGCCTCGTTTGTCGGCTACGTCAATTTGTCTCCCACAGAACTCGCCACCGCCACCTTTGGCATTATTTGGGGTACGGAGGAGGATTTGAAGTGGGGCAGCAAAGCAGGATATGCCTCGTCTCGCGATTTGGAAACGAACAAATACACCGAAAGGAAATAAAGGGCAATCACTACATGAATGGGGCCTGCGCTTTTCTTATGTCCATAAGTTAGTACAGGCTTTTGAATGAAAATGATAGTACTAACATAAAAAACAAAAGTATATGAAACGGAAACTTTTACTTCTTCTTGTGGCTCTGCTGCCAATGATAGCCAGTGCCTATGATGCCCAGATTGGCGGCATCTATTACAACTTCTCAGGAAACAATGCAACGGTGACTTATAGGGAATTTGAAAACTCTGATTATTCAGGCAAAGTAGTTATTCCTAAGTCCGTTGCCTACAAGGGCAAGACTTATAGCGTGACAAGCATCGGTAGTGAAGCCTTCTCTGCTTGCACCGACCTGACCTCCATCACCATCCCAAACAGCGTGACAAGCATCGGTAGTGAAGCCTTCCGTGGTTGCAGCAGCCTGACTTCCATCACCATCCCAAACAGCTGGACAAGCATCGGTAGGGGTGCCTTCAATGGATGCACCAGCCTGACCTCCATCACCATCCCAAACAACGTGACAAGCATCAGCGATTCTGCTTTCTATGGTTGCAGCAGCCTGACCTCCATCACCATCCCAAACAGCGTGACAAGCATCGGTAGTGATGCCTTCTCAGGTTGCACCAGCCTGACATCCATCACCATTGGCAACAGCGTGACAAGCATCAGCAAGTATGCCTTCCGTGATTGCACCAGCCTGACCTCCATCACCATCCCAAACAGCGTGGCCAGCATCGGTTTGGGTGCATTCCAAGGCACCAGCCTGATAACCATCACCATCCCAAACAGCGTGACAAGCATCGGAGATTATGCCTTCCTTGGTTGCACCAGCCTGACCTCCATCGCCATTGGCAACAGCGTGACAAGCATCAGCAACTGTGCCTTCTATGGTTGCACCAGCCTGACCTCCATCACCATCCCCAACAGCGTTACAAGCATCGGCAATAGTGCCTTCCTAGGTTGCACCAGCCTGACCTCCATCACCATCCCAAACAGCGTGACAAGCATCGGCAGCATGGCCTTCCAAGGTTGCACCAACCTGACCTCCATCACCATCCCTAACAGCGTGACCAGCATAGATGCCTTCCGTGATTGCACCAGCCTGACCTCCGTCACCATCCCAAACAGCGTGAAAAGCATCGGTCCTGATGCCTTCCGTGATTGCACCAGCCTGACCTCCATCACCATCCCAAACAGCGTGACAAGCATCGGTAGTTATGCCTTCAATGGTTGCACCAGCCTGACATCCATCACCATCCCAAACAGAGTAAAGAGCATCGGAAATTATGCCTTTAATGGTTGCACCAGCCTGACCTCCATTCAGGTTGAAACCGGTAATACCACCTATGATTCCCGTGACAACTGCAATGCCATTATTGAAACTGCCACAAACACCCTGATTGCGGGTTGCCAA
>CADAGX010000002.1 GCA_902787575.1 uncultured Bacteroidales bacterium
CGTAGAGGATGACATTTCTTTTGTGCATTATGTGGAGCGCAATGGCAATGAATCACGTCTGTTTGATATGCCTATTGAAGTCTTTAAAGAAGAACGCGATAAATTCTTAGCCAATGATAACGCCAATTGAAATAAAGAAGAAAGCAGCGAATAAATACAAGGCTTATTTGCAGTCTATTGTTGAAGGAGAATCTTTCAACCCAATTGTCATTGTTGGTGATAAGAAACCAAACGAGGATACCGTCAAATTTGAGGAAGAGTTGAGGGAATTAATTAGTTGCTCCAAAGAGAAGAAAGGATATGGATATACAATCGAATACCAAACTGTAAAAACGAAAAGACATGGGATACAGGATATTCCTACATATATCAGTTTTCAGACAGAATATGACTATCTTAAATATATAAATGAAGAAAAGGATACTGCAAAATTCAAGAAAGACATAAGCAGTATTCTCTCTTCCTTTCCTGAACTGAAAGATTGGATTTACAAATACCCCATTAAAGTCATAGAGAATGATTGGGAGAGTTTGCTCAAGGTATGCAAATATTTCAAGGCAATCCCCCAACCACATCTTTATATTCGTGAGTTGCCAATACAAGTTCATACCAAGTTCATTGAAAACAACAAAGGTATTATTCGGGAGTTGCTAGAAATAATTATAGCAGAACACATTAATGTAGATGAAAAGCAATTTGAAAGCCGTTTCAATCTTAAATGCGACGAAACATTAGTGCGCTTTCGGATATTAGACAAGGCCATTAGCCAGCAACTTTTTGGGGGTATTGATGATATAAGCATTCCAATAAGTGAGTTTCAATACCTGTCTCTTCCCATCCAGACCGCATATGTGGTGGAAAACAAGATTAATATGCTGACTTTTCCCGTCAAAAGAAACAGTATTGTTATATGGGGACACGGATTCGGTGTTGATATAATGAAGAATGTTGAATGGCTCAAGACGAAAAAAATCTATTATTGGGGAGATTTAGATGCTTATGGTTTTCAAATCCTTTCTGAGATTAGGACACATTTTGAGCAGGTGGAGAGTTTCATGATGGATAGGCATACATTCGATTTGTTTTATGAAGGTGATAAAGGTGCAGAAACAAACGTAGAAAAAGATTTGCATTTAACAGAAGAAGAAAAGATGATGTTCAAGTTTCTAAAAGCCAATTATCTACGTTTAGAACAAGAAAAGATTCCTTTTGAATATGTTTTAAAAAATATTCCTTGACCTTTACTAATGATCATAACCGAAGTCGTTGCTGCTGTTATTCGCAAAGGTGATAAGATATTTGCCACACAGCGTGGATATGGTGAATGGAAAGACTGGTGGGAGTTTCCTGGTGGAAAGATGGAGGCCGGAGAAACGCCGGAGGAAGCGCTGAAACGAGAAATTCGCGAAGAACTCTCGACGGAGATCAGTGTGGATGAGTTTCTCTGCACCGTGGAATATGACTATCCGAAATTTCATCTAACGATGCATTGCTACCTCTGCTCGTTGCTGTCTGAAGCTCTACACTTAAATGAGCATGAAGCTGCTAAATGGTTATCAAAAGACGAACTGGATAGTGTGAAGTGGCTTCCAGCAGATTTAGAGGTAATTAGTCAACTAAGAAGGATAGTAAAAATGTGAGATTTATTAGTGCCTACCCTCCACACAATAACCTATACAGATCTGGGGTGACAGCTCCCCACACAAATTTTTCCTCGAAAAAACCTACACACCTACACTTTTGCAGGGTAACAGATTGGTTCTCTGTGCGGTATAGGTGTGTAGGTTTTGGTGTAGGCAAGCCATTTTAGTGTAGGTTTTCCTACACATCGGGGCGTTTTTTGAGTCCGGAAGGTGGTTAGTTGGTGCTTCGTGCGACGTGTGGCAAGGTGAAATGCTACGCGTCGCGCTTGTGTTTATGACGTGTGAAATGTTAAAAACTATGGGTATTGGGGCAAAACCTACACCTTTTTGGCGAACCTACACCGAAACCTACACACCCATAACTCGCAGTGTGCCAAACGGATATTGGTCCGAGGTGTAGGTTTGTAGGTTTTTTCGGAGAAAAATTATTTGGGGAGAAGCGCTCCTGGCTTTTTTCGCGCCACAGTCATCGCCCTTCCTCGACCACGCCTCTGGCGTCATCAAGCATACAACTCTGCCAAGGGAAGAAAAGTGGAAAGAATGTAAGGAAAGAAAAATATGATATGATTTTTGCAAGAAATTGGAGAAATATTTGCGCGTTTAGAATATTATTTTTATTTTTGTGCCGAAGAATCTGAATTTTAACACCAAAATTGTTTATTTATGGCTTCGAGAAGAGATTTTCTGAAGGGCGTGGGCTTGGCAACAGCTGGCCTGACGATTAGCCCGAGTGATGTGTTTGCCATGACTTCGAAAGAGACGAAGGAGGCAAAGACGGAAAAGGTGAAGATTGCCTACATCGGCATCGGTAACCGCGGTGAACAGAATATTCGCGAGTTTGCAAAGACGAACATGGTGGACGTGGTGGCTCTGTGCGACGTGGACCTGCAGGGCAAGCAGTGCCAGAAGGTGCTGGAGATGTATCCCAACGCCAAGCGCTTTACGGACTTCCGCAAGCTGTTCGAGGAGTACGGAGACCACTTCGAGGCTGTGGCCGCCAGCGTGCCCGACCATATCCACTTCTTCGTGGCTATGATGGCTCTGAAGTATAAGAAGCACATCTATCTGGAGAAGCCGATGATTCGCACCTTCCAGGAGGCTGAGCTGCTGATAGAGATGGCAAAGCGCAACCCGCAGCTGGCCACTCAGGTGGGCAACCAGGGTCACTCGGACGCCAACTACTTCCAGTTCAAGGCTTGGAAAGAGGCTGGCATCATCAAGGACGTGACGGCTGTGACGGCTCACATGAACAACGACCGCCGCTGGCACAAGTACGACCCCAACATGATAAAGATGCCGGAGGGCGATCCCATCCCGGCTGGAATGGACTGGGATACATGGCACGGCGGCGTGCGCTACCACAACTTCAGCAACCTCTTCCATCAGGGCGACTGGCGTAGCTGGTACGACTTCGGTATGGGTGCACTGGGCGACTGGGGTGCTCACATCCTGGACACGGTACACGAGTTCCTGGATCTGGGCCTGCCGTACGAGATTAACATGCTCTACGCGAAGTATCACAACGAGTTCTTCTTTCCCTACAGCAGCACCATCCTGTTCCGCTTCGGCGCACGCGGCAACATGCCTCCCTGCGACATTACGTGGTACGACGGTGTGGACAACCTGCCGCCACTGCCCGCCGGCTACGGCAAGAGCGAACTGGCTGCCGGCATTCCTACCACGAACCAGGGCGTCTATAAGGAGGAGAAACTGAACCCGGGCAAGATTATCTACTCGCGCGACCTTATCTTCAAGGGCGGCAGCCACGGCAGCACGCTGAAGATTATTCCCGAGGAGAAGGCCAAGGAGATGGAAAGCAAGCTGCCCGTGGTGCCGAAGAGCCCGAGCAACCACTACCGCAACTTCCTGCGCGCTTGCCAAGGCACGGAGAAGACACGTTCGCCGTTCGAAATCAACGGCGTGCTGAGCCAGGTGTTCTGCCTCGGCGTCATCGCACAGCGCCTGAACACGCAGCTGTTCTTCGACCCGCGCACGAAGCAATTTACCAACAACGCGTTCGCCAATGCCATGCTCTCGGGCATGCCTCCGCGTCGCGGCTGGGAAGACTTCTACAAACTGGATTAAAAAGACGATATCATACATTTAAACAAAGAAAAGACGAAATGAAAAAGATTGTTTTCATAGCCCTGGCAGCGCTGATGGCCCTGCCTATGGCTGCAGCAAAGAAGAAGACGGTGGTGGCTGCTCCCGAGCCTCCCTCGACAGACAACACGCTCTCCGAGACGGAGCAACGCGAAGGCTGGAAACTGCTCTGGGACGGCAAGACGACCGAAGGCTGGCGCGGTGCTAAGCTGGAGACTTTCCCGCAGAAGGGATGGCGCATAGAGAATGGCATCCTGAAGGTGGAGAAGGCCAACGGTGCCGAGAGCGGCAACGGTGGTGACATCGTGACGACTCGCCCCTACCACAACTTCATCCTGAAGGTGGACTTCAAGATTACCGAAGGTGCCAACAGCGGCATCAAGTACTTCGTAGACCCCGACATGAACAAGGGCGAGGGCAGTGCCATCGGCTGCGAGTTCCAGATTCTGGACGACCTGCGCCACCCGGATGCCAAGCTGGGCGTGAAGGGCAACCGCAAGCTGGGTTCGCTCTACGACCTCATACCGGCTCCCGAGCAGAAGCCTTTCGACATCACAGCATGGAACACGGCTTGCATCATCGTAAAGGACAACCACGTGGAGCACTGGCTCAACGGCGTGAAGATGGTGGAGTACGAGCGCAACACGCAGGAGTGGAACGCACTGGTGGCATACAGCAAGTATAAGGTATGGCCCAACTTCGGCAACCGCGACGGACGCATCCTGCTGCAAGACCACGGCGACGAAGTGTGGTTCAAGAACGTGAAGATTAAAGAACTCTAACAGAAACTTATCTCCAGACTCGTCCCCTTCCGACTTTGGCCTCGCAAGAGAGCTAAGGACAGAAGGGGACTTCTGACTTTAGAAAAGCAACCGATGAACAGAAAACTTTTTCTCCTCGTGCTGGCCACGCTCTGCTGCACAGGCGCCATGGCCATCGACGACCCCGTGCAGTACGTAAACCCGCTGGTGGGCACGCACTCCACACACGCACTTTCCACCGGCAACACCTATCCTGCTGCGGCCATGCCCTGGGGTATGAACTTCTGGACACCGCAGACGGGCAAGATGGGCGACGGATGGGCTTACACCTACGACGCCGAGAAGATTCGCGGCTTCAAGCAGACACACCAGCCAAGTCCGTGGATGAACGACTACGGGCAGTTCTGCATCATGCCCATCACGGGCGAGCCCGTCTTCGACCAAGACAAACGCGCCAGCTGGTTCTCGCACAAGGCAGAGAAATCTACACCTTATTATTATAGGGTATATCTGGCCGACTACGATGTGATGACCGAGATGGTGCCCACGTGCCGTGCCGCACTGTTTCGCTTCACGTTCCGCGGCGACGCTGCCAAGTATCTGGTGGTGGACGCCTTCGACCGTGGCTCGTACGTGAAGATTGTCCCCGAGAAGAACCAGATAGTAGGCTACACGACGCGCAACAGCGGCGGCGTGACAAAGAACTTCCGCAACTACTTCGTCATCGAGTTCGACCGCCCCTTCACCTACACCGCCACAGTGGACGCAGGACTCCTGCAGCCCGGCATCCATGAGATTACGAGCAAGCACGCCGGAGGCATCGTGGGCTTCGGCACCAAGGGGAATGCCGAAGTGATGGTGCGCGTGGCCAGCTCGTTCATCAGTGCCGAGCAGGCCGAGCAGAACCTGAAGGAACTGGGCAACCAGTCGATGGAACAGCTCTGCGAGGCAGGCCGAGCAGAATGGAACCGCGTGCTGGGACGCTTCGATGTGGAGGACAACAGCTCGGAGGAGCGGCTGCGCACGTTCTACTCGTGCCTCTACAGGTCGGTGCTCTTCCCACGCACGCTGCACGAAGTGGACGCCGAGGGACGTATTGTGCACTACAGCCCCTACAACGGGCAAGTGCTGCCGGGCCGTCTGTTTGGCGACACGGGCTTCTGGGACACCTTCCGCGCCCTCTTCCCACTGGTGAATCTGGCTTACCCCGAGATGAGCCAGCAGATGCAGGAGGGATGGGCTAACGCATACAAGGAGAGCGGCTTCCTGCCCGAGTGGAGTTCGCCCGGACACCGCCAGTGCATGATTGGAAACAACTCTGCCTCGGTGGTGGCCGACGCCTACCTGAAAGGCATCCGCGGCTACGACATCGAGACGCTGTGGGAAGCCGTGGTGCATGGTGCCAACGCCAAGCATCCGGGCAGCGCCAGCGGCAGAGAGTGCTGGCAGGAGTACAACCAACTGGGCTACGTGCCATACGACAAGATTCGCGAGAGCGCTGCACGCACGCTGGAGTATGCCTTCGACGACTGGAGCATCTACAAGCTGGGGCAGGCACTGGGCAAGCCCGAAAAGGAAATCAGGGTCTTCGCCGAGCGCGCCATGAACTACAAGAACCTCTTCGACCCGACGTACAACCTGATGCGCGGCAAGCTCGAGAACGGCGAGTGGGCGCCCGACTTCAACCCATTCAAGTGGGGCGACGCCTTCACCGAAGGCAACAGCTGGCACTACACGTGGAGTGTCTTCCACGACCCGCAAGGCCTCATCGGTCTGATGGGCGGCAAGGAGAACTTCAACCAAATGCTCGACCAGGTGTTCGAGCTCCCACCTATCTTCGACGAGAGCTACTACCGCGGCGTGATACATGAGATTCGCGAGATGCAGATTATGAACATGGGACAGTACGCTCACGGCAACCAGCCCATACAGCACATGATTTACCTCTACAACTACAGTGGGCAGCCGTGGAAGACGCAGTATTGGCTGCGCGAGACCATGAACCGCATGTACAACGCGCAAGCCGACGGCTACTGCGGCGATGAGGACAACGGACAGACCAGCGCGTGGTACATCTTCACGGCACTGGGCTTCTATCCCGTCTGCCCGGGCAGCAACCAGTATGTGCTGGGCGCTCCGTACTTCAAGAAGCTGACGCTGCACCTGCCCGGCGGCAAGGACGTGGTGGTGAGCGCTCCGCAGAACAACGACGTAAACCGCTACGTCGGCCAACTCAGCATCAACGGCACACCATACGACAAGAATTTCATTCAGCACACCGACCTGCTGCAGGGTGTGAAGATGGACTATACGATGGCCGCTCAGCCCAACGAGCAGCGAGGCACATCGGCCGAAGCCGCACCCTACTCCTTCAGCAGCGAGTTCACACCCGCCAAAAGCAAGGCTAAGAAGAAAAGAAAATGAGACGCACACTGCTGACACTGGCACTTCTGGCATCGGTCCTCACAGCCTTCGCACAGACGTACACCAACGAGGACGAGTGGCAAGCGTACGAGGACTTCAACAACGTGTTTCTCGACACGCAGAAAAACATCTATCGCGACCACTCGGAACGCCAGAATGCCGTAGACCGCTGGAACGGCGCTGCAGCCATCTGGTGTCAGGCCATCTTCTTCGACATGGCACTGAATGCCTACCGACGCGCCGACAAAGAGGGTGACACGGCACGCAAGGCGAAGTACAGGCTCCTCTTCCAGCGCATCTATGCCGGAGAGAAGGCGCAGTACGTGGACTTCGACTTCGACAACTGCAACACCAACACCGGATGGTTTGTCTACGACGACATCATGTGGTGGACGTGCGCCCTGGCCCGTGCCTACGAGACATTCCGCACATCGGCCTACCTCACCTATGCCGAGAAGAGTTTCTGCCGCGTTTGGTACGGCTCGGACAAGGTGGGCGACGACGGCTCCTATGCCGACCCGGCACGCGGACTCGGCGGCGGCATGTTCTGGGAGTGGCAGCCCATCGACAAGCCCAAAGCTCACCAGAACGGCGACTTCCGCTCGGCGTGTATCAACTTCCCCACTGTCATTGCCGCCTGCACGCTCTACAACAATGTGCCCGACGGGCGCAGTACTCCCACGGCAGCACGACCTGCAAGGCAGACGCGTGAGTGGTATCTCGAGAAGGCAAAAGAGATTTACAACTGGGCCACCAGCACGCTGGTGCAGAACGGACGCGTGGCCGACGGAATACATGGTGGCGGCCCCGAGTTCACCGACCATCTCTACAACCAAGCGACCTTCATCGGTGCCAGTTGTATGCTCTACCAGATAACGGGCGAGACGAAGTACAAGACGCAAGCCATTGCCGGTGCCGACTATGTGTTCCGCAACATGACTTCGAGCCTCTACCTGCCGCTGGAGCGCGGCGTGGAGCAGGGCATCTACGGTGCTATCTTCGCACAGTACCTGCCCATGCTGATTTACGACATGGGCCAGACGCGCTACCTCACCTACGTGAAGCGAAACATACAGCGGGCATGGGATACGCGCGACACGGTACGCGGCATACACGACGGTGACTTTCAGAGCCGCACGGTGGTGGCTTCCGACGCAAAGGTGGAGAGCTACAACGCCAGTGCACTGCCGGCGCTGATGCTGATGTTTCCCGTGGAAGAAGGACCCGATGCTGTGGAGGAGGTGAATGCTGCGGGTGGCGAGGCACCTGCCTCCGACGTGTATATGCTCGACGGAAGGCGATTGTACTCCGGGCGAGCGGCTGCTTCGCCCTCGCTGCGCCGAGGCGTGTATTTATACGGAAAAAAGAAGATGCTGGTGCGCTGAGCACTGGCATCTTCTTTTATGCGAGAGAGCGGCTGCGGCTTTACTGCCGTGTCTCTATCATCACAAAGCTGTTGGGTTCGAGCGTCAGCGTGACGGTGCCGTCCTGCACGGGCAGAAGTGTCTCGGAGTAGAGTTTCACGGCATCGACCACATGTGCCACGGCCTGCCCGTCGCGTGCACCTTCGATGTGAACCTTCACGGCCTTCGTGCGGTTGAGATTGTCGTTGTCATTGTAGCGTGCCAACATGGTACGCACCGTGCCGTCGCTGCCTGCGGCTGCCGCAGCGAAGATGTCGGCCTCCTCCTGCGTCTCCACCTTCACCTGCCGCCCCAAGTCGGCCAGACGGCTCCACGCGTAAAAGCTATAGTACGACGGCAGCGGCCGGAAGGTGTAGAAGTCGAACAACCCGTTGTAAGGCGTCTCGGGCCGGGCATCGTAGTACATCAGTATGTCCACTGGCGTGTCTTGGCAGGCCAGCATGGTGGCAGCAGTGAACGCCGCACCCTTCACTCCGTGGATTACCTGCAGGCTGTACGGATAGTCGTCCGTCCAGCCGCGTATATAGTTCCATTCATTGAGTATCGTCTCGGCCTTTGTGTAACCGTGCACGTCGGCCAGCTTGCGCATCCGCACGGCCTTCTCGGCTATCTTGCGCGGCTGGGTGCTGTAGATGTGCCACGAGAAGAAGTCTATCGGCACGTTGTTCTTCTCCATGTGTGCGAGGAAGCGGTCGGCCCATTCCTCGTTTCCGGCCAGCGCCGGTCCGCCTATCCGCAGACCGGGGAAGCAATTCTTCAGGTGCTTGGCAGCCGTGGCATAGAGGTCGAAGAACTGTTCTTCGGTGCCGCCCCACGTGCGCGGACTGGTGTTCCACGTCTTGGAGTCGAGGTCGGCCTCATTCCAGATCTCCCAGTATCGGATGTCCCACTTGTGGCCGTCGGCCCAGCCCTCGTTGTAGTGGCGAATGATGTGCTCGCATATCTGCGCCCACTTGCGGAAGTCCTTCGGCGGCATGATGCCGTACTTCTTTACGTGGTGCTCTATCTTCTGCCCGAGGCGGAAAAAGACTTCGGTACCCATCTCGCGGATGCGCTGCAGGTACCAGTCGGTGATGGCAAAGTCGTAGGCCGTGGGGTCGTCAGCGCGGCGGCTGAAGTCGGGGAAGATGGAAGTGATGTCCACCGTGTGTTCCGAGCCGTAGCACTCGCTGAACGACGAATCGTGGGTGCGGGCAAACGGAATGCGAGCGGCGCGCCAGTCGTCGAAGTTGTCGCGCGTCTGCGTCTTCCCCAGTCCGTAAGGGCCGGCAGGGCCGTTGTTCACACCGTTCATGGGTTTGATGGTTCCCAGTTCCTGTGCGGGATGTACAAACACGTCGGCGCGTGAGAGGCCTGCCACCAGCAGCGCCAGAAGGATGGAAATGTGTCGTCTCATCGTAGTGTCGTTTTTCGTGTGTTTAGCTATTTCATCACAAACTCCAGCTTGCCGCCTGCCACTATCTGGCTGTGCTGCAGCCGCCAGTCCTTGACGGGTATGCCATTCAGCCGCACGCTCTTCACATGGATGCGTTCGGGCGTCTTGTTCTTTGCCTCGATGGTAAACGTCTTGCCGCCTGCCAGATGCAGTGTGGCGCTCGTGAAGAGCGGTGTGCCGATGACATATTCGGCTGCACCGGCATTGAATGGATAGAATCCCAGCGAGGAGAAGATATACCAGGCCGACATCTGACCGCAGTCATCGTTGCCCGCATAGCCACAAGGTTTCTCGCTGTAGAACGTTGAGCGCACCTGCTCCACAAGCTCCTGCGTGCGCTCGGGCCGGCCGGCAAAGTTGTAGAGATATACCGTGTGGTGGCTCGGCTCGTTGCCGTGAGCATACTGACCGATGAAGCCGCTGGCGTTGCCGTTCACCTCGCCGCTGGTGGCGGTGAGCGAGAAGTTCTCGTCCAGCTTCTGGAGGAATCCCTTGCGGCCGCCCAGCAGTTCGATAAGTCCGTCGGGGTTCTGCGGTACGAACCACATGTACTGCCAAGCGTTGCCCTCGATGAAGCACGGCTGCTCGTAGCTGAGCGGGTCGAAAGGCTCCACCCAGTTGCCGTGGCTGTCGCGCGGACGGAAGAAGCCCGTCTCGCGGTCGAAGAGATTGCGATAGAACTCGCTGCGGCGCCCGAAGCGCTCGGCATCGGCCGTGCGTCCCAGCTTGCGCGCCACGGCTGCCACGCACCAGTCGTCGAAGGCCTGCTCCAAGGTGATGCTCACGCTGGTATTCTGCTGGTCCTGCGGCATGTAGCCGTACTGCTCCCACAGTTCGAACGGCGAGTTGCGGTGGCTGCGCGTGCTGCTCTCCACCATAGCCCGATAGGCCTCTTCCACATCGATGCCCGGCAGCTCGGCCAGTATGGCATCCGACAGCACGGGGATGGCGTGGTTGCCTATCATGCAGTAGTTGTCCTGGCCCCAGAGGTCCCAGATGGGCAGGTAGCCGTACGACTGGTGATGCCGCACCATGTCGCGCACAAACTGTGCTGCCACGTTGGGCGCGATGAGCGTATAGAGCGGATGAGCCGCACGGAACGTGTCCCAGAGGCTGAACGTGCTGTGATACGTCTCACCCACAGGCATCTGCTTTATCTCGAAGTTGGTGGTCATGTAGCGGCCGTCGGTGTCGCTCATCGTATTGGGTTGCATCAGCACGTGGTAAAGGCCCGTGTAGAAGATTGTCTTCTGTGCATCCGTAGCTTCGATGTCGATGCGCGAGAGTTCGCGCTGCCATACATCGTGTGCCGTGCTGCGGTAGTGGTCGAAGTCCCACCCGGCGGCCTCGGCCTTCATGTTCAGCTGTGCGCCCAGATTATCGACGGGCGAGATGGCCACCTTCACGGTCAGCGGCTCGGCATCGGCTGCAAAGCTGAGTGCGGCTCGCAGCTGACGGCCGTTCAGCACATCGCTCTTGCCCACACCGCGGTTGCCGTCCATGAAGAAATGGCCGACGATGGGCCGCGAGAACTCGGCACGGAAATAGACCTTGCGCAGCTTGGCCCAACCCGTAATGACGCGGAAACCTTCCACCGTCCGCTCGTCCACCAGCCGTAGCTGGCTCTGGATGATGTCGTAGGCGCGACGGCCGGTGTAGTACGCCGGTCCGCGGAACGTGCTGCGGTCGAGGTCGAGCACCACGGTCTGAGGCTTGCCGGCTGGGAATGTGTAGCGATGAATGCCGGTACGCACGGTGGCCGTCAGTTCCACCTTGACGCCGCTCTCGCGCAACTGCACCCAGTAGTAGCCCGGCTCGGCACCCTCCGCGTCGTGACTGAAGCGCTGCCCGAAGTTTCCTGCCGCCAGCAGCTTGGGCGTCACCTCCCACGAGACGGGCATCAGGCTCACATCTATGAGGTCGGTGCATCCCGTGCCACTCAGGTGTGTGTGAGTGAAGCCGTAGATGGAGTCGCAGTTGTAGTCGTAGCCGCAGCACGGGTCCCACGTCACGTAATTTTCCGTCTCGGGACTCAGCTGCACCATTCCCTGAGGCAGCGTGGCGCCCGGAAACGTGCTGCCGCTCAGGGCGCCCGTCTCGTCGGTCTGCGTGCCGATGAAAGGATTCACATACTTCGTGTAGTCGGCAGCGCGTGCCACCAACAGGACGCCGCACATGGCCATGCAAAAAAGTGTTCTTTTCATATTCCGATTCGTTGTTGTTTCTGTTTCCGTTTGCAAATATACGACAGAAACGTCCCTTGCCCAACTTTTTCCACCAATATTTTTTCGCCGCCACACTGCACTTTTTGCTCATCAGCCGTTCGCCGTTCCACATCCAAAACACGCCTCCTCACACCGCCACGCTTGCCTCTGAAAAATGCCACGCGTCGCATCGCTTCACGCCACACGTCGCAAAGCGTCACGCCACGCGTCGCGTGAACGAAAACTACACGTCGCATTTTTCGACGTCACACATCGTCTTTCCCGAAACCACCCAAACTCCGCTCCAGATGCGCATTTCGCCACACCGAAAACCACTTTTAGCAACATCCAATTCTAAACCCTTCTTCCAGCACCTTCGCACACCACTATTTTATGTCCCACTTCCACTTTTTTGCACGCAAAACTGCACAATTTCGCATAAAAAGCATAGGAAAAGTGCAAAAAACAGCATATTCTTAGCAATTTTTTTACTAATTTTTTTCTCTTCTACATTATTTTTATATCTTTGCCCCGAATAAAGCTTTATTAATTCATTATAAATCATTTTTTAAACAACAAAAACATGAAATTTAAACATTACTTCCTTTCTGTTGCCTTGATGGCAATGGGCGGAGCAGGCACCGCCATGGCTTGGGACGAGCCGACGCAAGTGGACGGTGTTTACCAAATCGGCACCGCATCTGAGCTGGAGTGGTTCGCTGAGTACGTGAACTCGGCAAGCAGTGGTAACACGGCAATGCTCAATGCAAAGGCTGTGCTGACAGCCGACATCGACATGACTGACGTTAGCCACACCCCCATTGGCCCAAGCACCACTTACAAGTATGATGGTGAGTTCGACGGACAGCATCATGTCATCAGCAACATGATTATCGACCTGCCCGAAAAGGAGAACGTAGGTTTGTTTGGTATTGTACGCGGTAATGCGGTGATTAAGAACATCATCATCGACAGTTCATGCTCCATCAAGGGTAAGAACCGCGTGGCTGGAATTATCGGCAGCACTCAGACTGTGGCCGACAAGAAGATGGCTGTGTTAAACTGCGTCAACATGGCTTCCATTCATGCTTACTCTGGCGTTGCTGCCGGCATCATTGGTGCAGGACAGAGCCAGTATCCGTTCTTTAAGATGCACAACTGCGTGAACACCGGTGCCATCACCACCGATGCCGAAAAAAACTATACTGTTGCCTTCAACGGATGGAACAACTCGGCCGGTGGCAATGCTCAGGTCTGGAGTTGCTACAATGCAGGAACCCTGAGCAAAATTGACGGCGTCAACAACCTCTTCCGTGGCTCGAACCGTAGCACCCTCAACTCCTATGATGTGGTTAACAAAGATGCAACGTATCAGTCAAGATCTAATGTCCCTGCCGACATCATAAGCAATGGATTCCAGACAGCTGATCCTCTGCACAGCGGCGAGCTTTGCTACTACTTGAATCACGGTATGGAGATGATGGGACGTAGCGAGGTAACTGAGGGTGAGGAGTACACGCAAGACCTTAGCGACCCCAACTCTATTCCTATGCCCAATGCAGCAGGACCAAAGGTTTATCAGGTGGCCAACTACAGCTGCAACGGCAAGCCGAAAGGCACGATTGTTTACAGCAATGTGAACAGCAGCACAGTAGATGAGCACGTGAAGGGTGCCAACTTCGTTTGCGTGAACTGCAACAACTATGCGTTCGACGGCATCGAGGATTACAAGACTCCCGACGGCGAAGGCTACTACCATCTCTCCACAGTGGAAGACGTAGAATGGTTCGCTGCAATGGTAAACCTGAAATTCCACGGCGCGATGAACGCAAAGCTCGACAATGACATCGACTTCGGCGGCGTAAAGGCACACCAGCCCATCGGCTGCAGCGCTCACAAGTACGGCGGCCACTTCGACGGTCAGGGCCATCGCATCATCGGCATGAAACTGACGAGCGACCTTGTACTCAGCAATCCCGACTACGACGGCGTGGGCTTCTTCGGCTCGCTGCGTGCCGGCATCGAAGATGAAGGCTGGGTAGTGTCGAGCACCGAAGCTACGGTGGAGAACCTCATCATCGACAAGAGCTGCGACATCAACGTTCCCTATCACTGGGTGGGCGGTATCGCAGGTCATATCAACGCTGGTGACGGAACTGTAAATATCCTGAACTGCGGCAACGAAGCCAACATCACGGCTGCAGGCGACGCCAATGCCGGTATCATCGGTATCTCTGAGCAGACTGCTTACACGCTGAACATCATCGGCTGCTGGAACACAGGTAACATCACCGGCACCGGCAAGAACTGCGCCGGTATCTTTGGCGGTAACTCGGGCAGCAAGACTACTGTGACGATTCGCGGCTGCTGGAACACGGGTAACGTGACAGCCACCAACGAGAATGCAGCCATCACCGGCTGGATTGGCAGCAACGCAGGCAACGAAATCAGCGGCTGCTGGAACAAGGGCACCGTGACGGGTCTGGACGGCACAAAGAGTCTCTACCGCGGAACGGCCACCAACTATGGCCTGGCTGACGTACAAACTGGAGTACAGGAAGGTACTGCAACGCTGCTTACCGATGACATGTTTGCAAGCGGCGAACTCTGCTACAGACTGAACGGCGACCAGAGCACAATCCGCTGGACGCAGAAGTTGGACGGCTCGCAGGATACTCCTGCCTTCGACGCAGGTGGCGACCAAGTATACGTACACGGTCAGATTTATTGCAGCGGCGTTTCTGCCCCTGGTACCATCTACAACAACGAAGGACCCGACGGCGTCATCAACCTGCCTCACAACATCAACGACGAGATTGGTATGTGCGACGTTTGTCATACCCAGTTCCAAGAGCCTGCACTTGTTGACGGATACTATGAAATCAAGAATGCCGGTAACCTCGAATGGTTCAGCCATAAGGTTGACGAAGGTGGCGATGCTAACCTTCAGATTAACGGTAAGCTGATGAACGACATTGACATGCTTGGCATCGAGAACCTCCACAAGCCTATCGGCGTGAGCACCGCCAAGAAGTACAACGGCACTTTCGACGGTCAAGGCTTCCGCATCAAGAACATGATTATCGAGCGTCCCACTGAGAGCAACATCGGTTTCTTCGGTTTCCTGCGTGGTAACGCTGCCAACACGACTGTCAAGAACCTCATCATCGACAAGAGCTGTACCATACACGCTTATAACCGCGTGGGGGGCATCACAGGTAGCTGCCAGAATAGTGGAACTCTCATCACTCTGGAAAACATTATCAACGAAGCAACCGTCATTGCTGAGCATCAGGATGCTGCCGGCATCATTGGCGGTCAGGAAGGCAACGGCCCGAAGTGGTACATCCACAATGTGATAAACCTCGGTACAGTTACTGCCAAGAACGCAGCTCCCTATGCTGGCGCACTTTGCTGCTATCTCGGCGGCAACAACGAAAGCGTTATTGAGAACTTCGTTAATCTTGGTACCATCAATGGTCACAACGGCGGTAACATCGGTCGTATTGCTGGTACAAATACTAACATCATAGACCTCTCCGACACAGACTTCGCAAGTAGCCTTGAGACCAACTATGGACACGAAACAGGCTTGCAGAAAGAAGATATCGCAAGCGGAAAACTGGCTTGGTACATCAACCAGAACGACACGAAAGATACTGATCAGTTCTTCCAGAATATCGGCACCGACGAGTATCCCTCGCCGCTGAACGAAGGCTACGTGAACAAGATTACTGCCGCAGGCTACGCCACGCAGTACATTGCTGACAAGGACGTAGAGATTCCTGCCGCCGTGAAGGCTTACGCTGGTAAGGTGAGCGGCAGCTACCTCAATCTTACCGAGGTGGCCGACAAGATTCCTGCTGCTACAGCTGTTGTGCTGGAGGGTGCAGAAGGCTTCTACAGCTTCATGCCCACCACAGGTGCTGCCGCAGTTGCCGAGAACGACCTGAAGGGTACCGCCACGGCTCTCACTGCTGACGGCTCGCAGTACGTACTGGCCAAGAAGGACGACGTGGTCGGCTTCTATCAGGCTACCGAAGGCACCATCGCTGCCGGCAAGGCTTATCTGACAGGCATCAGCGCAGGTGTGAAGGCTGTTACCTTCGGCACTGCCGATGGCATTGCTTCTCCGCTCAGTGAGACGGAAGAGGGTGCTGCTATTTATGACCTCTCTGGCCGCCGCGTAGAGAAAGCCACGAAGGGACTGTACATTATCAATGGCAAGAAAACTCTGAAATAATATGAAGAAGGTGTATTTGTCGCCTGCTATGGAAGTAGCTTTCGTGCAGGCAACTGAGATGCTGGCAGCCAGCCTGCCTATCGGCAAGGGAACAGTCAGTGGCGGCGACGCGCTGACAAAGGAAAACAACTGGGATATCTTCGGCGAAGACGAGGATACAGAAGAATAAACCAACTCGGAGGGGACAAGTGCGAAGGGTGCTTGTCCCCTTTTCTATGCGCGCACGCGTATAATATTAAAAGGTATGCAGAAAACAGGATGTCGCCTCTGGGCGATGGCATTGGTGTGTCTGGCTGCGACGAGTGCCGCCGCACACAACTACGGAGAGAACGGTATTTGCACGGATGCGGGATGCACTGCTCCCTATCAGCCTGCCACGCTTTCGAAAGGTTATTATCAGTTGGCGAACGCAGGAAACGTGGAGTGGTTCGCTGCGCAAGTGAACAAGGGCGGCGACAATATGTTTCTCAACGCAGTGCTGACGGCTGACATTGACATGTCGGGTGTCAAACACACGCCCATCGGTAATACCGAAGGCACGAAGTTCAACGGCATGTTCGACGGCCAAGGCCATCGTATCCTGAATATGATTATCGGTACGTCGGACCCGTACCAGGGTTTCTTCGGGCTGCTACGCGGCGGCGGGACGACAATCAGCAACCTTATCATTGACAAAAGTTGCCGACTGGCTGGCGGAGTTCGCACAGGCGGCATTGCCGGCGGTGCACAGACCGTGGTAGACGCCAACCGACCCATCAGGATTATCAATTGCGGCAACGAAGCTGCCATAAGTGTGCCGACCAACGGCGGCGGAGGCATTATGGGCGCGAGCCTCAGCCCGCATCCGCCCATCCAGATGATTAACTGCTACAACGCAGGCAGCGTGACAGGCACCACAGAGTGCGCGGCACTGGTGGGTTGGATGGGCGACAACGCAGGTTGCAGCATACAAAACTGCTTCAATATGGGCATTGTGAAGGGTATGGACAACAGCCACCGCAATCTCTTCCGCCACGCCAACTTGATTGCCACGCAGAACATTTTCGATGTGAGCCAAACGACGGTCAAGACGCAAGGTATGCGCCAATGGGCCACAGACGATCCGTTGCGCAGCGGCGAGCTCTGCTGGATGCTGAACGGCGACCAGAGTGACATCCAATGGCGGCAAACACTGGGCTCAGACGAGCGACCGACGCTTTCGGAAAACAGCAAGCGAGTATATGCCTCTGGCACGCTACAATGCGACGGCACAGTGTCTGACGGCGACGCGCTGACGTTCTCGAATCGGGCGGAACAGGTGACCAGGCTGCCGCACGTATTCGAACACGGCTACTGCCAGGTGTGCGGAGCGAAAGACGAAACATACGATCACAAACCGCGCAAAGTGTTCCTAATGGGCGGTCAGTCGAACGCCGACGGGCGCGCCGAGACTACCACCATGCCGCAGTACATACAAGACTACGCAACGAACGGCGGCAGCAAGTTCTGCTATTGGAGTTACTGCCACGGCTCCGACTGGTCGTGGAACACGTTCGGCGGCAAGTTGGTGCCCTATCAGCCGTACACCGAAAGCAACACGACGGCTCGCTGTGGCTTCGACGGCGTGGTGTATCACTTCATCGAGGAAGCACTGCGCGAGCGATTCTACGTAATCAAGGAGAGTCTGGGCGGCACGGCCATCGACACGCGCTGTTCCACGAACGCCAACCTCTGGTGGTGCGCCGACCCCGAATGGCTACGCACCGCGTCGCCTCGCAGCGGACACTCGCTGGCCAAAGAACTGGCCGAGAACATCAGCCTCTGTATCGACAACACGCTGGCAGGCCTGAAAGAAGGCTACGAAATACAGTGCATGATGTGGCATCAGGGCGAGGCAGACCGCACACGCGGCTGCGACTACGCCAAAAACCTGCGACAGCTGGTGGATTTTGTACGTGCATTTCTGGTAGAAAAGACAGGCGAGAAAAAATATGCCACACTGCCTTTTATCGCTGGCACAGTACACCGCCGCAGTACGCAATACAACATTGCCGTGGAAGGCGCGCTGTACCAGTTGGAGGACGAGGACCCGAATTTCCACGTCGTGGACTTTTCGGACTGCACACTGGGCTCGGACAACTTGCATTTCAACGCTGAGGGAAACGTCACGTGTGCTTCGCGCATGTTCAACAAACTGGTGCATTTGGGCCTCTTGGAGGCCGACACCATCGCCGTGACAATGCCGGAGCCCGACACACTGCGACTCACGAAGACCCTCATCACGAACTACGACTTCGAGTTCTACACTGCGGCTGACGGCATACTTCTGAACGACGGCACAGAGCGCCGCACCGAAGATGCGCCCTACGGCTGGCAGCACACATGGAAGGGATACCCCGAAACGCCCTTCCCCTCCTCTGCCTCGCCCACCAGTTTCGGGCTGAAAGGTGGCACGCTGGGCATCAGCCGCAAGAGTTGTGCCTTCTACTCGAGTCGCGGCCCGATGCCCGAGGACTTCGAACTCTCGCAGACCATCCCCGCCGGCACACTCCAGCCCGGCCGTTACCGTGTCTCGTGTCTCATGGGCCAGAACCTGCTGAGGGCCGGAGTTACGCGCATGTTCGCCAACAATACTGTGCAATACTATGGCCCCGAAGCACGCTACGATGCCGAGAAACTGCGTGCGCTTTTCCCCGATGAAACCGTCACTTTTGCCGGTTGGCGCGCCACGAACGTGGACGAACTGAAGGAGATGTCCGTCACGCTGACGCTTGCCGAAGGAGAAGACCTGCGCTTCGGTATCCGCTCGTCGAACTTGAACATGCGAGGAGCGACGACAGCCATCAATGAAACGGGCTACTTCACCACCGATTACTGGCGCATCGTACGTCTCGACGACACCACAGGCATCGATGAAACGGCGGCAAAGAGCCGAAAAACTGCGACTACAGACCTTTACGACTTGGCTGGACGGAAACTGAAAAGCACGCCCGGAAGGGGTATCTACGTAGTGAACGGACAGAAGGTGGTACGCTGAGCGGACGAACGGCTCACTTGCGTTCCTTCCAATAGCTGGGCATGAAAAGGAAGAGAACGGTGTATATTTCCAGACGACCGACAAGCATGTAGAAACTCATCATCCACTTGCCAATGGCCGGCACATGCGCGAAAGTGCTGGCCGGACCCGTTGTTCCTGTGGCCGGACCCACGTTGCTGAGCATACTGATGCTGCTGCCAAGTCCCGTATCGGCGTCACTTCCCATCAGCGTAAAGGCCACCATGCCGACTACCACCATCAGGAAATAAATAAAGATGAAGGCCAATGCACGCCGCACGCGGTCGTTTGGCACCACTTCGCCGCTCACTTTCACGGCCACGACAGCCCGCGGATGGAGTTGCAACACGAATTCGTTGAAAACACTCTTAGCACAAATAAGGATACGTATTATCTTTATTCCACCTGCCGTGCTACCTGCGCACGCTCCGATGGCCATTATCACCACAGTCGGCATCCAATAGGGAGCTCCCCATGCCACGTAGTCAAACTTCTCGGCCGAGAAACCAGTACTGGTGATGGTTGTGGATACATGGAAGAACGCCGAGCGAATGCGCTCCTCTACGCCAAAAGGCAAGGCGGCCATGCTCTGTGCATCATGCGGTGCAATGTAGAAAAGCAGAAAGAAGAAGCACACCATGAAGGCTACGATGGCCAGAAACGTGTGCAACTCCTCGTTGCGATACAAAACCTGCGGCCGACGGATGCTCGTATAATAGTAGAGACTGAAGTTCACGCTACTCAACAGCATGAAAACAGGGCACACATATTCGAGATACGTGGAATGAAAATAACCTATGCTCTGAGTGTGTGTGCTGAAACCGCCCGTGGCAATGGTGGTCATCGAGTGGCAAACAGAATCGAAGAAGTCCATCGGTCCGCACCAGTAGCATAGTTGGCAACCCAGCGTCAGCAGCAAGTAAATGAGCAACAGGCGGCGTGCCGTACTGCCAATCTTGGGCGTCAGTTTACTTACGCCCACACCCGTCACCTCGGCCGAGAAAACGGTGGTATTCTTCATCTCGTACACCGGAATCAGCGCAAACGAGAATACCACGATTCCCAAACCGCCCATCCACTGCGTCAGGCTGCGCCAGAAGAGCAGGGCGTGGGTGGAGTTTTCTATGTCGTTCATACAGGTGGCGCCTGTGGTGGTGAAGCCGCTCATTGTCTCGAAGAAAGCGCTGGCCACGTCGAGATGTTTGATGAAGATGTAAGGCAACATGCCCGCAGCCGAGAAAACAATCCACGAAAGCGCCACCACCAGAAAACTGTCGGCCCGGCTCATGTGGTTGTCCTTGCTCGCCTCGCCTCGCCACTTGCAGATGCCTCCCACTCCAAAGCAGAGCAGAGCAGTGAGAAGGAAGACAAGCCAGTCGCCCTCGCCATAGAAAAGCGACACTGCCAGCGTCAGCAGCAGAAAGACGCCTTCCATCAGGAGCAATATGCCAAAGATACTTTTCTTCATCTTTTCAAGGGCAACAACTCTTTACTTCATATTCTACGTGCCTCACGCGTCTGGCTGCATTGCGTGCTTGGGGTAGTCGATTGTATAGTGCAGACCACGGCTCTCTTTGCGCTCGATGGCTTGGCGCGTAATGAGGTAGCCTACGTTTATCATGTTGCGCAGTTCGCAGATATCCTTGGTAGGTTTCACGCGTTTGAACAGATGTTCCGTTTCCTCGTATAGAAGGTCGAGTCGCTCCCAGGCGCGGTGCAGACGCAGGTCGCTGCGAACGATGCCCACATACGTGCTCATTATCTGATTTACCTCCTTCACGTCCTGTGCAATCAGCACTTTCTCTTCGTTCGACATGGTGCCTTCGTCGTTCCACTCTGGCACACGGTCGTTGAAGTCGTACTGATCGATGACTTCCAAGCTATGGCGTGCTGCTGCGTCGGCATAAACCACAGCTTCGATAAGCGAGTTGCTGGCCAGACGATTGCCTCCGTGCAGTCCGGTGCAGCTGCATTCGCCCACTGCATAGAGTCGGCGGATGCTGCTCTGGCCGTCCAAATCCACTTTTATGCCTCCGCACATGTAGTGTGCACTCGGAGCAACGGGAATATACTGCTTCGTAATGTCGATGCCGATGCTCAGACACTTGGCGTAGATGTTTGGGAAGTGGTGTTTCGTCTCTTCGGGGTCTTTGTGCGTCACGTCGAGACAGACGTGATCCAGTCCGTGAATTTTCATCTCGCGGTCAATGGCCCGGGCAACGATGTCTCGTGGAGCCAGCGAGAGGCGCTCGTCGTATTTCTGCATAAACTCTTCGCCATTGGGCAGGCGCAAGATGCCGCCATAGCCACGCATGGCTTCCGTAATCAGATAGGCCGGATGCGTCTCTTGCGGATTAAAAAGCACCGTTGGATGGAACTGTACGAATTCCATGTCCTTGACGCGCCCTTTGGCACGATACACCATGGCAATGCCGTCGCCCGTGGCAATGTTCGGGTTGGAGGTGGTAGCGTAGATGGCACCTGTGCCACCGGTTGCCATCAGTGTGATGCGGCTCAGATAGGTGTCCACCTTGCCGGTATCGGGGTTCAGAATGTACGCGCCGTAGCATTCTATGTCCGGTGTGCGGCGTGTGACGCGAATGCCCAAGTGGTGCTGCGTGATGATTTCCACGGCAAAATGGTTTTCCAGAATCTCGATGTTTGGGTTGCTGCGCACAGCTTCCATCAGTCCGCGCTGTATTTCTGCTCCGGTGTCGTCAGCATGGTGCAAGATACGGAATTCGGAGTGTCCGCCCTCGCGGTGAAGGTCGAACTCGCCGTCCTCCTTTTTGTCGAAGTGAACGCCCCAGCGCAGCAGGTCGCGAATGCCGGCAGGAGCGTTACGCACCACCTGTTCCACGGCTGCCGGGTCGCTTATGTAGTCGCCTGCTATCATGGTGTCTTCGATATGCTTCTCGAAGTTGTCCACCAACAAGTTTGTAACCGAGGCAATGCCGCCCTGCGCTTTTGCCGTGTTGGCTTCTTCCAGCGTAGTCTTGCAGACCAAAACCACCTTGCCTTTTCCGGCATCAGCCACCTTCAGCGCATAACTCATGCCCGCAACTCCACCTCCGATTATCAAGAAATCTGCTTTCCGTATCATTGTTTTTTTATTTCTTTTGCCTAAATTATGGGACAAAAGTACGGAAAAAGTTGGAACCTTGTATCGTGTTATTGTTTTTTTCTTTACCTTTGTCGTTACAAAAGGGCATTTTCTGTATGCGCAGCACGGAGAAACGATATTTTTGGAGCATCTTGTTGCTCACTCTGGTTCTCGGCTCATGTTTTTCGCCGAGAGGAACTTCCACTGTTCAGCCGAGAGCGACAGGAAGCGTGCCGTCGGAAGTGCTCTCGCTCACGCAGGTTTCATCTGCGCCGGCTGTCGCAACTGAAATACAACCTGCGGCAACGTCAAAACCGCAGGCCGAGCAGAAAGCCGAGGCTACGTGGGAAGAACGTGCCGTGGCTGCGCTGAACGCTGCCTGCCAGCAGGATTTGCTGCAGACAAGCCAGTTGGGTCTCTATGTTTATGACCTCACGGCCGGAACGCCGTTCTACGCAGTGAATGCCACACACCGCATGCGTCCGGCCTCGTGCCAGAAACTCGTCACAGCCATCACGGCCCTGCAATTCCTGGGTGGCGACTACCTGTTCCACACTTCACTCTGCGTGACAGGTGCGGTGAGCGGTGGCACACTCAACGGAGATGTCTATGTGGTGGGCGGCATGGATCCCATGCTTTGCCGCGAAGACCTGCAGAAAATGGTTGCCGCACTGAAGCAGGCGGGCGTCGTTCGCGTGGCAGGGCACGTCTATGCCGACCTTAGCATGAAAGACGACCAGCCCTACGGCTGGGGCTGGAGCTGGGATGACGACTACGGACCGCTCTCTGCACTGATGGTCGGCTGCAAAGACCAGTTTGCCAGCGACTGGGCCACGTGTCTCAGTCGGGCAGGCATCCGTCTGTCCCATGCAGGCATGAAGCCGAAAACCTGTCCGGCCACGGGCGTCCGTCAGTTGCTCACCATCACGCACACCATAGACGAAGTGCTGAATCCCATGCTCAAGAAGAGCGAGAACATCTTTGCCGAATGTCTCTTCTATCAGATTGCAGCCTGTGGAGGACAGAAGCAGGCCAGCTGCAAGATGGCCGAAGAGAAGGCAAAAACATTCATTCAGTCGCTCGGACTGCCTGCCGAACTCTGTCAGGTGGCCGACGGGAGCGGCCTTTCGCCGTACAACTACACTACACCCGAAATCCTGGTCTCGCTGCTCAACTACGTGCAGCAGCAGCCTGCCATCCGCGCTCACCTGCTGCCCGCCCTGCCCGTATCCGGCACAGACGGCACGCTCGAGAAACGCATGACCGACACTCCGGCTCAGGGCCGCGTACTGGCAAAGACAGGAACGCTGACAGGCATTTCCTCGCTGGCTGGCTACCTGACAGCAGGAAACGGACACGTGATGAGCTTCTGCATCATCAATCAAGGCGTTGCGAAGGCCTCGTTCGGACGCAGTTTCCAAGACCAGATTTGCAACATCCTGTGTGCACCATAGAGAGAACAGAGACAAAACGAGAATAATAACCCCTTTAAAACGAAAAGAACTATGAAGAAGATTTTTGCAATGGCGCTGCTGGCCGTGTCGCTGACAGCCACCGCACAAACAGACAAGTCGTGCATGGAATGGCAAAACCAGTTCCAGAGCGAAGTTACCACGCTCACAGCTGAGCTGAAGAACCTCGAACTCCAGGCTAAGACCGACAAGAGTAGCGAGATGAAAGCCAAGGTTACCAAGAAGAAGGCCGACCTGAAGGCTGCCAAGACGAACCTGAAGGTGGCTCAAGAGGCAGTAAAAAGCGAGAAGAGTGCCGAGAAGGACCTTCTGAAGGCCACTAAGCAGGCCACCAAACTGCAGCAGAAGAAAGACAAGGCAGAGAACGCAGTCATCAAGGCTCAGCAGAAAGCTGCCAATGCCGACAAGAAGGTTACTGCCGCCGAGCAGAAACTGGAGCAGGCCCGCCAGAATGCGGACAAGGCTTACAGCGCTGTGGAGAAGGCAAAGGCCACCGTTGGTGAGCTCGACAATGACGGCAACATCACTGAGACCGCCATCAAGAAAGCTCAAGACCAAAAGGCCGGAGCCAAGAACATGATTCTGAGCAAGATTGTAGTACGCTCCGACGGCTCCAGCGGCACAGAAGACTAACGTCAAAGAAAGACCCGACAGCGAAGAGCGGAGGGTGCGGACATCCCGATTCTCCGCTCCTCCGCTCTTCTTTTTTATCTTCCACACACGACAACCTAAAAACTGCCTGTCATGCCAAATTTTTCTGCCTGCACCACACGGAAAACCACGGCCGTTTTCCTGTTCATCTTGCTGTTCTTTTCCGCTTACGACCTGTCGGCCTTCAGCACACAGCCTCCACAAGTACAGAGCGACACGTGGGCTGCCACCGACGCCCTCGGCCGGAAGGTGGGGCAATACCCCGGGCTGGGGCCCGACAAGCAAGTGATTCTCTTCTATTGGACGTGGAACGAACGCCACGACGGACCCCAGTGCCGCGTCCGAAACGTGTCCGAAATCATACGCTGCCACCCCGAAGCCATGCTCTCTGCCAATCACCCCGAATGGAAAGGCAGTCCAGGCTACTTCTGGTGGGAGGAACCGCTCTTCGGCTACTATAAATCCACAGACAAGTGGGTGCTGCGCCGTCACGCCGAGCTGCTGGCCGACGCCCAGGTGGACGCCGTCTTCTTCGACTGCACGAATGGCAGTTACACGTGGGACGCCTCCACCGATTCCCTGCTCGAGGTGTGGGACCAAGCACAGCGCGACGGCGTCTGCGTGCCACGCATCGGATTCCTGCTCCCCTTCGCTCCAACCGAAGACTCGCGCACCTCGCTCCGGCACCTCTACGACCGACTCTATAGCCGTGGGCTGTACCAGAATCTCTGGTACTACTGGCAGGGCAAGCCGCTCATCATGGCCTACCCCGACAACCTAACACAAAGTCCCACCGACCGCGCCATCCGCCAGTTCTTCACCTTCCGGCCAGGGCAGCCCGACTACGTCAACGGGCCGCACCCCAGCCGTTCCGACCAATGGGGCTGGCTCGAGAACTATCCTCAGCACGGCTACGTGCCGCTCCCAGGCGGTGGCTTCGAACTCGTCACAGTGGGCGTGGCACAGAATGCAGCGCCTGCCACGCATGGCCACTGCAGTGCCTTCAACCTGCCCGGGGCCCACTCGCGCAGCTACAGCCAGCGCCACGGCTTCGACCCGCGCCCCGAAGGCTACCTCTACGGATGGAATTTCGCCGAGCAGTGGGAACGCGCCTACGAGCTCAACCCGCAGGCCGTCTTCGTGACCGGATGGAACGAATGGATTGCCGGACAGTTTTTCCCGCACAACAGCACATGGACCGGCCAGCCTTTCTCGTTCGTAGACGAGTTCGACTGGGACCACAGCCGCGACCTCGAACCCGTAAAAGCATGGGGCGAACGCGGCGATGTGTACTATCTGCAATTCGTAGACCGCGTGCGCCGCTTCAAGGGCACCGCGCCGCAGCCTCGTCCCTCCGCGCCAAAAACTATCCAGCTCGGTGACTGGGCGGCGTGGGAAGACGTCGAGCCCGTCTATGCATCTTATCGCGGCAACACCCGACACCGCTACTCCCTAGGCTGCTGCCAGACGCAGTATGCTAACTTCAGCGGCCGCAACGACATCGTCTCGGCACGCGTGGCACGCGACGCAGAGTATCTCTATTTTTATGTCACCACCGACCAGCCGCTCACGCCAAAGACCGACCGCAACTGGATGATGCTCTTCATCGACGCGGACCGCGACAAGGGCACTGGCTGGCAGGGATACGACTACGTGGTCAACCTCCAGCCGCCGCGCGGAAAGAAGGTCTTTGTCTCACACAGCTACCAAAATAAGTGGATTTGGCAGGAACAGGGCGAAGGTCTGATGAACGTGAAAGGAAACCAGCTGATGCTGCGCCTGCCGCGCAAGGTACTGGGAACCGAAGGACGGCTCGACTTCGAGTTCAAGTGGAGCGACAACATGCAAGACGAGGGAAACCCCATGGACTTCTACGTAAACGGAGACACAGCCCCGGGCGGACGCTTCAACTACGTGTTCAGCGAATAAACTAACGGCCAAGGGCAGGATGTCGCACCGATGCCAAACACCATTCTGCCCTGCAAAGCAGGCATTTTCTGTGGCGAAAGTTTTGAAGGCTCGTTTTTTTATGTTACTTTTGCAGCGTTAAAAATACCTAAATATAGTGATTCAATTAAAAATCATTAAATCAAATAACTAAAATTTCATTCTTATTATGTGGTTAACAAACTCTTCAATTGGTAGGAAGGTGGTGATGTCCGTGACGGGACTGGCACTTATCCTATTCCTGACGTTCCACGGCTGCATGAACGTGGTGGCGCTCTTCTCGGGCGAGGCTTACAACACCATCTGCGAGCTGCTGGGTGCCAACTGGTATGCCGTGGCGGCCACGCTGGGACTGGCTGCACTGGCCATGCTGCACATCGTGTACGCCTTCATCCTGACGATTCAGAACCAGCGAGCTCGCGGCACGGCACGCTATGCAGTGACCGACAAACCGGAAAAGGTGGAGTGGGCCAGCCAGAACATGTTCGTGCTGGGCATCATCATCTTGCTCGGTCTGGTGCTGCACCTCTACAACTTCTGGTACAACATGATGTTTGCCGAACTCATGGGTTGGGAAACGCTGACTCACTCGCCGGCCGACGGATTTGCTTGGATACAGGAGACTTTCTCTAATCCTGTTTTCGTGGTACTCTACGTAATTTGGATTGTAGCCATTTGGTTCCACCTGACTCACGGCTTCTGGTCTGCCATGCAGACGTTGGGATGGAGCGGTAAGACGTGGCTCGACCGCTGGCGCTGCATTGGCTTTATCTACGTGACGCTGCTGATGCTGATGTTCCTGGCAGTGATACTGGCATTCGCCTTCGGCTGCGCTCCCTCGTTGGGGGCCTCTTGTTGTGGTGAATTGTAAATGATAAAAAGGATAAACGACACAATACTGTTATGGCTAAAACGATAAATTCTCGAATCCCCGAGGGACCAGTGGCCCAGAAGTGGGAAAACTACAAGGCTCACCAGCGTCTGGTGAACCCGAAGAACAAACTGAAATTGGATGTCATCGTCGTAGGTACGGGCTTGGCTGGTGCCAGTGCTGCAGCCTCGCTGGGTGAGATGGGCTTCAATGTGCTGAACTTCTGCATTCAGGATTCGCCCCGCCGCGCTCACTCCATTGCCGCACAGGGTGGCATCAACGCAGCAAAAAACTATCAGAACGACGGAGACTCCGTATATCGCCTTTTCTACGACACGGTGAAGGGCGGCGACTATCGCGCCCGCGAGGCTAACGTATACCGTCTGGCCGAGGTGTCGAACAATATCATAGACCAGTGCGTGGCACAGGGCGTACCCTTTGCACGCGAATATGGTGGCATGCTGGCCAACCGCTCGTTCGGCGGCGCACAGGTGAGCCGCACATTCTATGCCAAGGGGCAGACGGGACAGCAGCTGCTGCTCGGCGCCTATTCGTCGCTCTCCTGTCAGGTAAACGCTGGCAAGGTGAAACTCTTCACACGCTACGAGATGGAAGACGTGGTGATTGTGGACGGCCGGGCACGCGGCATCATAGCCAAGAACCTGGTAACGGGCAAACTGGAGCGCTTCACTGCCAACGCAGTGGTCATAGCCACTGGCGGATATGGCAACACGTACTTCCTCAGCACGAATGCCATGGGTTGCAACTGCACCGCAGCCGTGCAGTGCTACCGCAAGGGCGCCTACATGGCCAACCCCTCTTACGTGCAGATTCACCCCACCTGCATCCCTGTGCATGGCGACAAGCAATCGAAGCTGACACTGATGTCCGAATCGCTGCGCAACGATGGCCGAATCTGGGTACCCAAGAAACTGGAGGATGCCAAGGCACTGCAGGCCGGCACAAAGCAGGGATGGGAAATTCCGGAGGAAGACCGCGACTACTATCTGGAGCGCCGCTACCCGGCCTTCGGCAATCTAGTGCCGCGTGACGTGGCAAGCCGCGCAGCCAAGGAGCGTTGCGACAAAGGCTTCGGTGTAAACAACACCGGACTGGCCGTGTTCCTCGACTTCTCTGAGAGCATCAACCGTCTGGGACTCGACGCCATGAAACAGCGCTACGGCAACCTCTTTGACATGTACGAAGAAATCACAGACGTCTATCCCGGCGACTTGGCAAACGAAATCAACGGCGTGAAGTACTACAAGCCCATGATGATCTACCCCGCCATCCACTACACAATGGGCGGCATCTGGGTGGACTACGAACTGCAGACCTCCATACCGGGACTCTTTGCAATCGGCGAATGCAACTTCTCCGACCACGGAGCCAACCGCCTCGGCGCCTCGGCGCTGATGCAGGGACTGGCAGACGGATACTTCGTGCTGCCCTATACCATACAGAACTATCTGGCTGACCAGAGCATCTGGCCCAAGGTGAGCACCGAACTGCCCGAATTTGACGAGGCAGAAAAAGGCGTGCAGGCCGAAATCGACCGCCTGATGAACATCAAGGGAAACCGTTCGGTGGACAGCATCCACAAGGAACTGGGACACATCATGTGGGAATACGTGGGCATGGGACGCACGGCTGAAGGCCTGAAGACCGGCATACAGAAGATGAAAGAACTGCAGAAGGAGTTCGACACCAACCTCTTTGTGCCCGGCACGAAGGAAGGCCTGAACGTAGAACTCGACAAGGCCATCCACCTGCGCGACTTCTTTACGATGGGCGAACTGGTGGCACACGATGCTCTCTCGCGCAACGAGTCCTGCGGCGGTCACTTCCGCGAAGAATATCAGACCGAAGAAGGAGAAGCCAAGCGCGACGACGAGAACTTCTTCTACGTCGGCTGCTGGGAGTATCAGGGCAAGGATGCAGACCCTGAACTCATCAAGGAACCGCTGGAGTATGAGGCTATTAAAGTTCAGACACGTAACTATAAGAACTAACGACTATGGCTAAGAATATTTCTGTAACAATAAAGTTCTGGAAACAGAACGGACCGAAGGAAAAAGGACACTTCGATACACACGAACTGAAGAACATTCCCGATGATACTTCGTTCCTCGAGGCACTCGACATCATGAACGAGGAACTCATTGGCGAAGGTAAGGAACCATTCGTGTTCGACCACGATTGCCGCGAGGGCATCTGCGGCATGTGCTCACTCTACATCAACGGAACGCCTCACGGAAAGACAGAACGTGGAGCCACCACCTGTCAGCTCTACATGCGCCGCTTCAAGGATGGCGACGTCATTACCGTAGAACCGTGGCGCTCGGCCGGCTTCCCGGTCATCAAGGACTGTATGGTAGACCGCGCTGCCTTCGACAAGATTATGCAGGCCGGTGGCTACACTACCATCCGCACCGGACAGGCACAGGATGCCAACGCCATCCTCATCCCGAAGGAAGATGCAGACGAAGCAATGGACTGCGCCAGCTGCATCGGTTGCGGTGCCTGCGTAGCTGCCTGCAAGAACGGCTCCGCCATGCTGTTCGTCAGCTCCAAGGTGAGCCAGCTCGCACTGCTCCCGCAGGGCAAGGTAGAGGCTGCCCGCCGTGCCAAAGCCATGGTGGCTAAGATGGACGAACTGGGATTCGGCAACTGCACCAACACACGTGCCTGCGAAGCCGTTTGCCCCAAGTGTGAGACCATCTCCAACATTGCACGCCTCAACCGCGAGTTCATCTGCGCCAAACTGGCAGACTAAAGTCAAGACCGAGAGGAGACCGCGGAGCCAAACACTTTGCGGTCTCCTTTCTTTTTATGCACACAAAACAGAATGACCCATCACTGCAACCTTTTATCCATGAAAATGAAAAAGAATCTTATGACCCTCGGCCTTTCGGCAGCCATGCTGTCCACCACGCTGCTACACCTCAGCAGCTGTAAAGAGTCGCCACGCGAAAATCCACTCCTGCAAGAAAGCACGCTCCCATTCGGTGCTCCCGACTTCAACAAGATACAAGCCGCAGACTTCCTGCCCGCCTTTGAAGTTGCCATTCAGCAGAAACGCGACGAAATTGCTCAGATAACAGAGAATCCCGATCCTGCCACCTTCGAAAATACTATACTGGCACTCGAAGAAAGCGGACACACACTAAACCGCGTCTCGCGCATTTTCAATGCACTGACCGATGCCGACAAGACGCCCGAAATAGGCGAGACGGAAAAGCAGGTGACGCCAATGCTTACAGACCTCGAAAACGAGATTTCGTTCAACAAGACACTCTTCGAGCGCATCCGACAGGTTTACGAACAAGAGTTCGACACCCTTCAGGGCGAAGACAAGAAACTCCTGGAAGAGACTTACAAAAGTTTTGTCCGCAAGGGAGCCCTGCTGCCCGACGACAAGATGGCTCGCATGAAGGAGATAAACCTGCGCATCTCCGACCTGCAAATCCAATGGGGCGACATGCTGCCCAAGGCCACCAATGATGCAGTGGTTTGGGTCGAGAAGAAAGAAGATCTGGCCGGCCTGAGCGAGGCCGACATTGCACAATGCCAGAAAGACGCAGAGAGCCGCGGAGAAAAGGCACCCTATGCCATTGTCATTGTCAATACCACGCAGCAGGCACTCCTCTCCAGCCTCGACAACCGCGAGCTGCGCCGGAAGATTTTCGAAGCCTCAGTGCATCGTGCCGACGGCACTGGCAAATACAACACCTTCCCAATCGTGGTGGAAATAGCTAAGCTGCGTGCCGAACAAGCCGAGATAATGGGCTATCCCAACTTTGCCTCTTACTCGCTCGAAAAGACGATGGCAAAGACGCCCGAAAACGTCTATGCCTTCCTCCGCAACCTAATAGCACAATACACGCCGAAAGCGCAAGCCGAGACAAAAGCCATTGAGGACTACGCCCGCAAGACGCAAGGAGCAGACTTCCAGCTGCAACCCTACGACCGCTTCTACTACTCCGCAAAGATGAAGAAGGAGCTACTGGCCATTTCAGATGACGAAGTGAAGCCCTACTTCAATGTGGACAGCGTGCTCATCAATGGCGTCTTCTATGCCGCCAATCGCGTTTACGGACTGACGTTCAAGCAGCGTACCGACATCCCCACCTATCATCCCGACATGAAGGTGTTCGAAGTCATTGACAAGGACGGCACCACCAAGGCGCTCTTCTATTGCGACTATTTCCGCCGCCCCACCAAGCGAGGCGGTGCGTGGATGGACAGCTTTGCCAAACAGAGCCACCAGCGCCAGCAACTGCCCATCATTTTCAACGTGTGCAACAACGCCAAGGCACCCGAGGGACAGCCTTCGCTGCTCACTTGGGACGAGGTATCCACCATGTTCCACGAGTTTGGCCACGCTCTGCACGGAATGCTCTCCGACTGCCAATACAACCGTTTGAGCGGTACCAGCGTAGCTCGCGACTTCGTGGAGATGCCTTCGCAGTTCAACGAGTCGTTTGCCACCATTCCCGAAGTGTTTGATCACTTTGCCCGTCACTGCGAGACAGGTCAGCCCATGCCAGCCGAGCTGAAGGAGCGTATGCTACAGAGCATCAACTTCCAGACAGCATATTCACTTGGCGAGAACCTTGCCGCCACCTGTGCCGATATGGCTTGGCATATGCTTTCGTCCGACCAGATTCCTACTGCTGAACAGGCCGATAACTTCGAGACGGAAGCCCTGCGGCAAGTTGGGCTGCTCGATGCACAGATACCACCACGCTATCACACCAGCTATTTCAACCACGTCTGGGGTGGCGGCTACGCCGCAGGCTATTACAGCTATCTGTGGACCGAGGTGTTGGCCGTGAACATAGCTGACGTATTTGCCCAGCGAGGAGCACTGCAACCCGAGACGGGTCAGGATTTCCGCGACAAGATACTGAGCCGTGGCAATACGGGCGACCTCATGCAGATGTTCACCGACTTCACTGGCATGCAACAACCCGATGCTTCGGGCTTGCTCCGTGCTCGTGGACTGTAGAAAACACAATGGCCACGCTCGAAAACTCAAATCATCGGGCGTGGCCTTATATATAATAAGGTATGCGTAAAGTATTTATTTTGTGTCTCGTCCTTCCTGCCACTCTTTTCGCACAGCAGAACAAGTGGCGGCTTGTGTGGAATGATGAATTCGACCGCGACGGGCGTCCCGACACCACAAAGTGGAGCTACGAACACGGATTTGAGCGCAATCACGAGGCACAGTGGTACCAGTCTGACAATGCGTGGCAAGAGGACGGCCGCCTCATCATTGAAGGCCGTAAGGAACACAAGCCCAATCCCACTTACAAGGCCGATGGCCGCTATTGGGGACAGCAGCGACCGAACATCGAGTACACTTCGGCCAGCCTGAACACACGAGGCAAGTTCGAATTCCTGTACGGGCGACTCGAAGTCTGTGCCCGCATTCCCACCTCGCGCGGTGCGTGGCCAGCCATCTGGACGTTGGGACGCGGCATGGAATGGCCTTCGTGCGGTGAAATTGACGTGATGGAGTACTACCGCATCAAAGGCGTGCCGCACATTCTGGCCAACGTAGCTTGGGGTAGCAACAAGCGATACCAAGGCACGTGGGAGACACAACGCGTGCCCTTCTCCTATTTCACAGACGGTAACCCCGAATGGAGCCAGCGCTTCCACGTCTGGCGAATGGACTGGGACGAGCAGACCATCCGTCTCTTTCTCGACGATGAACTGCTCAACGAAGTCAAACTCAGTAAAACGGTAAACGGTGAGCTGGGTCACCACATCAATCCTTTCCATCGCCCGCAGTTCATCCTGCTGAATCTTGCCATGGGCGGAAAGGCTGGTGGCGAGATTGACGACACAGCCCTTCCTATCCGTTACGAAATCGACTACGTCCGTGTCTACGAACGCGTGCCATAGAGTTTTAGGTTGTAGGAGATAAGGTGGCGTTGCTCTTACGTTTTAAGGTGAACCACCTTCCTCCATAAATTTTTTCTGTGAAAAAACCTACATACCTACACTTCGAACCAATATCCGTTTGACACGCTGCGAGTTATGGGTGTGTAGGTTTCGGTGTAGGTTCGTGAAAAGCGTGTAGGTTTAACGGCAAAACACGCCACATTTAACATTTCACACGCCAAAAAAGTCGTGCAACACGTAACACCAAACTCACCACCTGACAAAGCAAATTTAGGAAGAAATGCAGCCAAAACGCTCCCGAACCTACACCTTTTCGGCTTGCCTACACCAAAACATACACCCCATACCGCACAGATAACCAAGTTATTACCCTGCAAAAGTGTAGGCATGTAGGTTTTTTCGAGGAAAAATTTGTGTGAGGTGCTGTCAACCAAAATCAGTACAAGACATACGCAGTTTTATCGGCAAGATTTCGTGCCGATTGTCGTTGCAAAGGAAATATTTCTTGCCGATACCGGCAAGAAACAAGCCGTACAAAATGTATTCTTTGCGTAGAAGGACGGTCTCGCTGCAACCGACACGAGACATGCTTGCCGATGTTCTCGCGACCTTATTTCTTCTCCTCGACGTTTTCTTTTTTTAGGGCCTGCCAAATGCACCAGAGGCCGAGGATGACGAAAGGCACGCTCAGCAGTTGTCCCATGTTGAAGAACATGCCGTTCTCGAAGTCCACCTGATTCTCCTTGGTGTACTCGATGAAGATGCGTGCCGTGAAGATAAGCGTCAGGCAGAGTCCGAAGAAGAACCCAGTGCCGACGAGTTGCGGACGCCGCCGATAGATAAACCAGCCGATGAAGAAGAACACCGCGTAGCAGAGGGCTTCGTAGAGTTGGCCCGGATGGCGCGGCAGCATGTCCACGCGTTCGAAGATGAAAGCCCAAGGCACCGAAGTAGCCTTGCCGATAATCTCAGAATTCATCAGATTGCCCAGTCGGATGGCACAGGCACAGATGGGAGTGACAATGGCTATGTTGTCGAGTACAAACCGCAAGCTGAGTTTCGTCTTTCGCACGAAGAGCCACAAAGCAAGCATCAGACCCAATGTACCGCCGTGGCTGGCCAGCCCTTCGTAACCCGTATAGTGCCATCCGCCCTGCAAATCTTGTTTCATGGGCAGAAGCATCTCCAACGGGTGCTGCAGATAATACGACGGCTCATAGAACAGGCAGTGGCCGAGGCGTGCACCGATGAGGATGCCAAGGAAACAATAGATGAAGAGCGGCTCGAACTTTTCGTCCGGCACGCGCTGCTCTTTATACAGCCGCTGCTCCAGCAACGTTACACTGATTATGCCTATGGCCCAGCAAAGTGAGTACCAACGCACGCCGAACGAACCGATATGGAAGGCAAAAATGTCGGGATTCCAGTGGATGTATGATAACATTTTCAGGAGCGCATTAAAAATTAATATTTGTCCATACAGGATTTCCTGCGGGTGTCATAAAACTTTCATCCTCGCTTTCATATGGATCAAGCCCTTTTTCTTTAAATTCATTAAGAATCTCTTTCCATGAATTGAGGTTATCTTTATATTTTTCATATAGATAATTCTTGAGCATATCGTAATTTGTAAAGCCATATGCTTCTAAAACATTTTTCAGTTCTACAGCGGCATATCCATGCAGCCCCTTGCCATCATGATAATAAATATCGTAATTAACGATTAGTTCCTCTACATTCTCGTAATTATTCTCACAGTAAATATTTACTGTTTTCTTACCATTGGCAAATAGCTTCTCGAAAATAATACAACTATCTTTCATAATGTGGCTCTGTCACTAATTCCTTAATCTCTATTCCCTAATCTTGACTCTGTCAAACATTAAATCTGAAATGCATGATGTCGCCGTCCTGCACTTCGTAGTCCTTACCTTCGACGCCCATCTTTCCGGCTTCGCGTACTGCAGCTTCGGAGCCGTAATGTATGTAGTCGTCGTACTTTATTACCTCGGCGCGAATGAATCCTTTCTCGAAGTCTGTGTGGATAACTCCTGCACATTGAGGAGCCTTCCAGCCGCGACGGAACGTCCACGCTTTCACCTCCATCTCGCCGGCAGTGATGAATGTCTGAAGGTTCAACAGGTGATAGATGGCCTTGATGAGGCGGTTGCAGCCGCTCTCGGTGAGACCCATGTCTTCGAGGAACATTTGCTTCTCTTCGTACGTCTCCAGTTCGGCAATGTCAGCCTCTGTCTGTGCGCTGATGATAAGCATTTCGGCCTGCTCACCCTTGATGGCCTCGGCCACGGCTTGCGTAAATTTATTGCCCGAGGCAGCCGACGTGTCGTCTACGTTGCAAACATAGAGCACGGGCTTTGTGGTGAGCAGGAAGAGGCTCTTGGCTGCAGCCAACTCGTCTTCCGTCTCGAAAGTTACGGTTCGCGCGCTCATTCCCTGCTGCAGTACCTCCTGATAGCGCAGCAGCACGTCGAGTTCCACCTTTGCCATCTTGTCGCCGCCCACACGCGCTTGCTTTTCCACCTTCTTGATGCGGTTTTCCACCGTCTCCAAGTCCTTGATTTGCAACTCGGCATCGATGATTTCCTTGTCGCGCACAGGGTCCACCGAACCGTCCACATGCACAATGTTCGGGTCTTCGAAGCAGCGCAGCACGTGGATGATGGCGTCGCACTCACGGATGTTAGCCAAGAACTGGTTGCCGAGTCCCTCGCCTTTGCTGGCACCCTTCACCAGACCTGCTATGTCCACAATGTCGCAGACTGCGGGCACGATGCGTCCGGGGTGTACCAGTTCGGCCAACTTGGTGAGCCGCTCGTCCGGCACAGACACTTGTCCCAGTTGGGCGTCGATGGTACAGAACGGAAAGTTGGCAGCCTGCGCCTTGGCGCTGGAGAGACAATTAAAAAGGGTAGACTTACCCACGTTGGGGAGTCCCACTATTCCTGCTTTGAGAGCCATATCTTGATACGATTATTAGCGTTTGACGTGCAAAGGTAAGAAAAAATGTTGAGAAACCTCAAGGATTGGCACGTAAAGTTGCAGCGCCACGTCCGAGGCTGTCGGGCTGGCAGTCGGTGGCCGCAGTGCCAAAAATGTGTTCGCAGATGCGTCCTCTGTTGCGCTGTTGCAGGAGTTGACGCATGGAGCTGCGTATGGCATCGCGCCGCTGGCGTTCGACGTCCGTGAGCAAGCTGTCGGGCTCGTCGACGGGCAGGATGCGATACTGGTGGCGGTGTCCGTTGTCGTGCGGGCGGCTGACCCAGTAGAGCATGTAGTTGCAATCGGAAAGCGTCGTGAGGGAGTCGCGCTTGCTGAGCTCCATACGTACCATGTAGCCGCCATACGTGTTGGGATTCGACTGGTTGCTGATGACGTTGCCCAGCGACCAAGCCACAAGGTGACAGCTGTCGTCGCTCAGCTCCAAGGGTTGCGCCACGTGCGGATGGCCGCCGATTATGTGGTCCACGCCGTGCTCCGTCAGCCACTGAGCCATCTGTCGCTGCTCTTCGCTGGGCAACGTCTGATATTCCACGCCCCAGTGCGGAAGGGCTATGATGGCATCGGGCCTCATCTGGCGGGCTGCTTCCAAGTCGCGAGCTATCTCGGTGGTGTCCATCATGTTCACCATGTTGGGTTTCTGCACGGGAATGCCGTTGGTGCCGTACGTGAAGTTGAGCAACACCACGCGCAATCCGTTCCGCTCGAGCAGGAAGGGATAGTTCTGACGGCGTTCGATGCTGTCGCGGTACGTGCCCAGATGCGGGATGCGGAGCGAGTCCATCATCTGTATCGTGCGCTCCAGTCCTTGTTGTCGCGTATCGACGCAGTGGTTGTTGGCCGTGAGCAGCACGTCGAAGCCTGCACGCTGGATATCTCGCAGGTAATCGTCGGGTGCACTGAAGCGCGGATATCCGCTGTATGGCGGCCCGGCCAACGTCACCTCGAGGTTGGCAATCGCCACATCGGCCCACTCTATCTCGGGTCTCACGCGCGAGAAGCACTCCTCGTAGCTGTACGTCCCGTCGGGCCTTCGGGCGGCAGTGATCTGCGGCATGTGCTGCATGAGGTCGCCGGCAAAGAGCAGGCGCAGGCGATGCACCTCGGGCAGCGAGTCCTGAGCCGCAGTGTCGGCAGGTGGCTGCTGAGCGCAACAGCACAGGTTGGCCGCAAGTATCAGCTTACACAGTAGCCAAAGATGTATCCCTCGCTTCATACGCTTCGTTCTTTGTTTCCTTTCATTCCCTGTCTGCTGTGGCATCAATGCGCCTCGAGCCAGTTGCTGCCCCATCCGCAGTCGGCAATCAGCGGCACACGCAGCGAGCAGGCCGATTGCATCTCCTCGAGCACCAGAGCCTCGAGGCGCGATTTCTCCTCGGGAAGCACGCTGAAGTTGAGTTCGTCGTGTACCTGCAGTATCATCCTCGAGCGGAGCCCTTCTTCCCGCAGGCGACGATAGACGCGAATCATGGCAATCTTTATGATGTCGGCCGCGCTGCCCTGGATGGGAGCGTTGATGGCGTTGCGTTCGGCATATCCGCGCACCACTGCGTTGTGGCTGTTGATGTCTGGCAAGTAGCATCGGCGGCCAAAGATGGTCTCGGTGTATCCCTTGTCGCGTGCCATGGCGATGCTGCGGTCCATGTATTCCTTCACGGCGGGGTACGTCTGGAAATATCCGTCGATAAGCTGCTTCGCTTCCTGCCGCGAGACGCCCATTCGCTCGGCCAGACCAAAGGCGCTGATGCCGTAAATAATGCCAAAGTTGGCCGTCTTGGCCCGGCGGCGCTCCTCGGTGGTGACGTCGGCCAGCGCCTTCTTGAAAATCTTGGCGGCCGTGGCGGCGTGTATGTCGTGTCCCTGCCGGAAGGCGTCTATGAGGTTTTCGTCCTCGCTCAGGTGAGCCATGATGCGCAACTCTATCTGGCTGTAGTCGGCACTGAAGAAAATCTCGCCTTCGTCGGGTATGAATGCCTTGCGCACCTCCTTGCCCTGTGCGTCTCGCACGGGGATGTTCTGCAGGTTGGGGTTGCTGCTCGAGAGACGGCCCGTGGCAGCAATGGTCTGATTGAACGAAGTGTGGATGTGACCTGTCTGCGGATTGATGAGCTGCGGCAGTGCGTCGATGTACGTGCCCAGCAATTTCTTCAGCCCGCGATGCTCCAGGATTTTCTCCACGATGGGATGGCGCTGACGAAGGCTCTCGAGTATTTCCTCGCTGGTGACATATTGTCCCGTCTTGGTCTTCTTGGCCTTTTCTACGATATGCAAGTGGTCGAACAGCACTTCGCCCACCTGTTTCGGCGAGGCGATGTTGAAGTTAAGTCCGGCCAGCTGGTGGATTTCGTCCTCGAGGCTTTGCATCTGTGCCGTGTAGAGCCGCGAGGTCTCGCGCAGGCCGTCGGTGTCGATGCGCACACCATTGCGCTCCATGTAGGCCAGCACCGGCATCAGCGGCATTTCGATTTCGTGGAAGAGACGCTCCTGACCCTCGGCTGCCAGCTGTGGCTCGAAGAGTTTGTAGAGGCGCAGGGTGACGTCGGCATCCTCGCAAGCATAGTCGCAGACGGCCGCCGGCTCCAGTTCCGACATGTTCTTCTGCGTCTTGCCGCGGCCTATCAGTTCGTCAATGTGTATCGTCTGGTAATGCAGGTAAGCCTCGGCCAGGTAGTCCATGCCGTGGCGCATCTCGGGGTGCAGCAGGTAGTGCGCTATCATGGTGTCGAACATCGGACCGCTCAGGTGGATGCCGTAGTTTTGCAACACCTGCAAGTCGTACTTCAGGTTCTGTCCCACCTTCAGCGTGTCGCTGCGTTCGTACACACCGCGGAACTCCTCGACGACGGCCTGTGTGCGACACGGCACGTACCACGCCTCGCCTTCGCACACAGCAAAGCTCAGTCCCACCAGCTCGGCCTGCAGCGGGTCGGTGCCGGTGGTTTCGGTGTCGAGGCACACCACATCAGACTCCTCCAGCCGTCGCAACAGGGCGGCACGCGCCTCGGGCGTGTCGGCCAAAGTGTACTGATGAGGAACGTCGCGCAAGGTCTTCAAACCGCCACGCGTCGCATCGTCAATTGCGACGTGTGGCATCGCGTCACGCGACGTGTAGTTTTCGTCGTTGCCACGCGTCGCATTTTCGGTCGTCTCGGCAAAGCCGCTGAAAAGGTCGCCCTGCACGGCTTGCGCCGGCGCTTTGACGGGTGCCGACGGACGAGCTATTTCCTTCCGCCGCATCAGCGTCCGGAACTCCAACTCCTCAAACAGCGCAGCCAGCGCCTCTTCGTTGGGCTGCTGCCGCAGCAGGGAATCCATGTCCAAAGCGATGGGAACGTCGGTTTTGATGGTTGCCAGCCATTTGCTGAGGCGTATCTGCTCGGCGTTCTCCTCGACCTTTTGCTTCAGCGCACCCTTCAGTTTCTCGGTCTGGCCCAACAGATTCTCCACACTGCCGAACTCCTGTATCAGTTTGGCCGCCGTCTTCTCGCCCACCCCCGGGCAACCGGGAATATTATCCACGGCGTCGCCCATCAGGCCAAGCATGTCGATGACTTGCAGCGGGTGCTGCAGACCCCATTTCTGCGTCACTTGCTCGGGGCCCATCACTTCGGCCTCGTTCTTTCCCACGGGAGGACGGAAAATCCGCACGCGGCTGGTCACCAACTGGCCGTAGTCCTTGTCGGGCGTCATCATGTACGTCTCTATGCCACGCTCGTCGGCTTGGTGAGCAAGCGTGCCGATGACGTCGTCGGCCTCGAAGCCCGCCACTTCGAGCACTGGTATGTTGTAGGCCTCCAGCACCTTTTTAATATACGGCACGGCAAAGCGGATACCCTCGGGCGTCTCCTCGCGCTGTGCCTTGTATGCCGGGAACGCTTCGTGCCGGAACGTCCCGCCTGCCGGGTCGAAAGCCACGCCAATATGCGTGGGAGACTGATTCTGCAGCACGTCCTCGAGCGTGTTTACAAAGCCCAACACGGCAGATGTGTTCTGTCCCTTGGAGTTAAACCGTGGGTTCTTTATGAAGGCGTAATAGGCCCTATATATCAGGGCATAGGCATCCAATAGAAATAACTTCTGCATAATTTCTTCGTTTTGCCCGTAAAATTAAGAAAAAAAACTGAAACGTTCGTCTTTTTTCCGTAACTTTGACGTTCGTCGAACTTACGCAGCACTCGGAACTGCAAGAGAAAAGCATATTTTCTCTTTGCACTTCGCTCGTTTTTCCGTAACTTTGCACCCTGAAAGACGTTGAACGTGGACAGACTACAGCAAATACAATCGCCCATTGCCGCAGAACTGGAGCAATACACCGCCCTGTTCAGCGAAACCATGCACACAGAAAATCCGCTCCTGCAGAAAGCGCTCTCGCACCTGCTGCAGAAAACCGGAAAACTCATGCGCCCGACGCTGACACTACTCTCGGCACGACTGACAGGACAGACGAACGAGCAGGTCTTCCACGTGGCGCTCGCACTGGAGCTGCTTCACACGGCCACGCTCATACACGACGATGTGGTGGACGAGAGCGACATGCGGCGCGGACAGGCTTCGATAAATTCGCTGCTGGGCAACAAAGTGGCCGTCCTGACAGGCGACTTCGTGCTCAGTTGCGCCTTGCAGCACGCCGCCCTCACACACAACACGCAGGTGGTAAGCGTGGTTTCCGAACTGGGACAGACGCTGGCCGACGGCGAGCTCTTTCAGCTACACAATACCACATCCGAAAAAATAGATGAGGCCTCGTACTACGAAGTGATACGAAAGAAGACAGCCTCGCTCTTTGCAGCCTGTGCCCAACTGGGCGCCCTTATGTCTGGCGCCACGGCAGACGACGTAGAACGGATGCGTCAGTTCGGACAACTGGCTGGCATGTGCTTCCAGCTGCGCGACGACATGTTGGACCTCTCGTCGTCGGACGAGCTGGGAAAACCCACGGGCAACGACCTCAGGGAAGGCAAACTCACATTGCCCGTCATTCACGCACTGAAACAGACCGGCGACAGCCAGATGCTGGAACTCGCACTGAAGACACGCCGCGGCGAGGCTTCGGCCAAGGAGCAGGACACACTGGCCCGCTTTGCTATCGAACATGGCGGCGTGGAGTACGCCCAGTGGTCGATGAACGAACTGCGCATGATGGCCAACGGCCTCATCTTCGATACGGAAGAACCAGACGTCGCTACTGCACTGCGTAGCTACATCGATTTCATCGTAGACCGCAACCGCTGATTTTCCCACGGCCGACAACCACAGATACGACACGCAGTTTCGCTCGAAACTACAGCAAGAAAATAAAAAAGTGCAGGTCGGAAATCAGATTCCGTCCTGCACTTTCTATCCTGTCGCCTGCCGGCGTGGGATTTTTAGTCAGCCTTAATAATTCTCAGCCTTCAGCTGGAAGTAAGCTTGCGGATGGTTGCAAACGGGGCAAACGTCGGGTGCCTGCTTGCCCATGTGAATGTGACCGCAATTGCGGCACTGCCAGATGCAATCGCCGTCGCGCGAAAAGACCAGCTTGCCTGCCACGTTGGCCAGCAACTGGCGGTATCTCTCCTCGTGAGCCTTCTCAATGACAGCAACGCCCTCGAACAATTCGGCTATCTCGTCGAATCCCTCTTCGCGCGCCTCGCGGGCCATGGTGGGGTACATGTCGGTCCACTCGTCGTTCTCGCCGTTTGCTGCGTCAAGCAGGTTCTCTTCCGTCGTTCCAATGCCGTGAAAAAGTTTGAACCACATCTTAGCGTGTTCTTTCTCCTGTGCCGCTGTCTCCTCGAAGAGGGCAGCAATCTGCTCGAAGCCGTCCTTTTTTGCTTTCGAAGCGTAGTAGGTGTACTTGTTGCGTGCCTGCGATTCGCCGGCAAATGCAGCCATCAGGTTGGCTTCTGTCTTTGTTCCTTTCAGTGACTTGCTCATAGTTACTTCTTTTAGTGAATAAAATGTTATTACCTTTGGTTTAAAATTTCCCGGATGAGTCGGTCTGACTTGCCCCAGTGCTCGATAAGGAAAAGCACGAAGCGAATGTCCACTCCGATGCAGCGTTGCAGACTGTTATCAAAGCTGATATCACCCGACATGGCCTCCCAATTTCCGTCAAACGCCAGTCCGATTAATTCGCCTCGGCCGTTGAACATGGGGCTGCCACTGTTGCCACCGGTGATATCGTTGTTCGAAATGAAGCAAAGGTGCATTTGGCCCGTACGTTTGTCGGCGTAGCGACCCCACTGACCGCGCTTCATAAGTTCTACTATGTCAGCCTCCAACCGATAGTCCTCCACTTCGTTTTGCCGCTCCGCCTTCGCCAAAAGACTGGGTGCGGCCGTATAGAAATCGAAATGCGTGCCGCCGGCCGTGTAATCCTGAATGAAGCCGTACGAAAGGCGCATGGAGAAATTGGCATCGCTGTAGTGTGGCATCTCCTGATCCATCTCGAGCAAAGCCTGAGTCAGCAGGCGTTCGCCCTGCCCTATCACGTTGTTTTGCTCGCGCATGGAGCCGCCAATCTGCATTGACATGTCTGGAATCCCCTGTTCGTACAGCAGGGCCGGGTCGCTGTCGCGTAAGGTACTGTCGGCAAGAAGCGCGTCGAGACAGGATATGTCCTTACATATTGTGCGCTTAAACAGGTCGGCCGCGTAAGCCCTGCAGTCGCCGCCAAAAAGGCTGTCGATGGTTTGGTAGCATGCAGGCTGGTATTTCGCAGAAGTCACCTGCTCGCGATAATTTTGCAACAGGACGGCCATCGTCTCCTCATCTACACGCGGCTCATAATCTTTGAAGAACTTTTCGAGCGACTGCCTTGTAGCGGCAATCTGCGACGAGTCGGCATCCTGCGGCAGACGGTTCAGTTTCTGCGCCACACGCGCTACCTCTATGCCTCGCACGAATGTCTCGTTGAAGAATCCGCTGGCATGAACCGCTTCGCGACGCTCGGCATATGCCTTTTCGAGCTGCGGGAAAACATTTTCGAAGCGTCGTTTCAGGTCTTCGCGCCCTTCGTACCACGATTTTATCTGCTGCTCGGTCTGCTGCTTCTGGCCGATGACGCCGAGATTGGCTATCGCCTTGTTCATTCCGATGGAGTTCTTCCAGTAATTGCTGCTGCCGGCCCACTTGCTGGCATACTTCAAAGCGATGTTTCTGTCGGCTTGCATCCAACGTTTCCACACGTCCTGTTTCTTACCGCGAACTTGGATAACTGAAATATTGCGGTCCTCCACTCGCTCTCTGATGCCCCACGAACTGAGGTATCGGCTGGTGCTTCCGGGATAACCGACCGTCATACAGAAGTCGCCGGCCTCGTAACCGTCCAGGCTCACCTTGGCGTATCTTTTTGGACGCAAGGGCACATTTTCCTTGCTATAGGGCGCCGGTTCTCCGTCGCGGCTTGCATAAATGCGAAACACGCTGAAGTCGCACGTCTGCCGCGGCCACATCCAGTTGTCGGTATCGCCGCCAAACTTGCCGAGCGACTCCGTGGCGGTGAAAACCAAGCGCACATCCTCGTAAACTTTATAGAAGGAAATATAATATGCATTGCCGCCATAGTAACTTTTGAGCTGACAATCCAAGTCGGGGTGCGCCAGTTGGTATTCTTTCTCCACTGCGTTGCAGATGCTGTCGAGCTTATCGCGGTCAATTTCACGCGCCGGAACTGTTGGGTTGGCACGATAAATGCTGTCCAGCGCCATCATGACGCGCGACGAACATTCCTCGGTTCGCAGCAAGAAACGCACGAAAAGTCCCGGCACGGGCCGTTCTTCCTCGTAGGACTGCGCTACGAATCCATTTTTCAGAATGTCGTCTTCTGGTGTCGAGAGGCTTTGTATGGCACCATATCCGCAGTGGTGATTGGTGAAAACAAGGCCGTTGGGACTCACTACGACGCCCGAACAGAAATCTCCGAAGTCCACCACTGCATCTTTCAGGCTTTCGCCGTTGGGATTGTACAGGTCGAGTGGTGAAAGTTTGCAGCCCAGACTCTGCATTGCCTCGGCCGTCTTGGGGTCAATCTTGTTGAGCATCCACATGCCTTCATCGGCCGCGGCTTTCGTAGCAAAGGCCAAAACGAAGGCCAGCCACAGGTACTTTACTTTGCAATTCATGTCGTATCGTGTTTTCTTACTTTCCTTTCTTGGGTTTCCGCCTTGCCCATCCCTCCTCGCTGAAGTCGGGAATCTCGCCCTTCAAGCCGTCGGCTGCAGGTTTCTCGGTTTGTTCGGGATGGAGGAACTTCATCCAATCTTCCTTGGCAAACTTCTTTCCTCGCGGTGCCACATATCCGCGCTCTTCGCGCGAAGGCTTGTTTTTCTTTTTCTCCTTGGCAGGCGTTTCCAGCCATGGCGACGCACTCTTGCCTTTGGGCTTACGCCGCGACGAATCGGTGTTTGGCGCTGGTTTTCCTGCGGCCGACGTCTCTTCCATCAGTATGCTGCGTCCTTTCACCGTAACGCCGTGTCGCATGGCCTTCACCACGCGCGCTGCGTCCTTCTCGGCCACTTCCACAAAAGAGAAGTTGCGCATCAGGTCGATGCGGCCAATTTCCACCTTGTCGCCTTTCACATGACTGTTGATAAGTCCTATTATTTCGCGGGCAAACATGCCGTCTATCTTTCCGGCGTTGAGGAACAGACGTACGTAGCCTTCCTCTGCCGTGTGATCGCCCTTACGCTTGCGGCTGCCGCGCGTCTTACCGCTCGCCTCGCCCGCATCTTTTTTTGCCGTACGCACGTCTTCTATCTCCGGTGCGTTGGCGTAGTAGCGCAGGAAGCGTCCGAACTCGCGACTCAGCACGCGGCGGATAAGGTCGTCCTTGTCGAGCCATTCCCATCGCTTCTGCACTTCAGACATGAAAGGCGCTATTTCCTCTTCTTCCACCTCCACGCGTTCGATTTCGTCAATGACGTGGTAGAGCTGCTTGGCGCAGATGTCCTTCGGGTCGGGCAAGGTTCCCTGCACAAACTCCTTGCGTATGACTTTTTCCACGAGTCGGATTTTGCCTTTCTCGCGCACGTGTATGATGCAGATGCTGGTGCCTTTCTTGCCTGCACGCCCCGTTCTGCCGCTGCGATGCGTGTAGTTCTCCACATCGTCGGGCATACCATAATTTATTACGTGCGAGAGGTCGTCCACATCCAGTCCGCGTGCTGCCACGTCAGTCGCCACGAGCAGTTGCGTGCGGTGCTGGCGGAATTTCTGCATGGTGAGGTCGCGCTGTTGTTGGCTCAAATCGCCGTGCAGCGCATCGGCATTGTATCCGTCCCGAATGAGGTTGTCGGCCACTTCTTGCGTCTCAACTTTCGTCCGACAGAAGATAATGGCGTAGATACGAGGATAGAAATCCACCACGCGCTTCAGCGCCAGATATTTGTCCTTGGCGTGGACCATATAGTACACGTGGTTTACGTTCTCCGCGCCCTCGTTTCTGCTGCCCACTTGTATCTGGCGGGCATCTGCGTGCAGATAATTCTGCGCTATGTGCTCTATTTCGCGGCTCATCGTGGCGCTGAAAAGCAACGTCCGACGTGTGGTGGGCACGCTGCTGAGTATCGCATCGATGTCTTCCTGGAATCCCATCGACAGCATCTCGTCTGCTTCGTCCAGCACCACGTATCGGATGGTGGCCAGGTTCGCCACGTTTCGTTTCATCAGGTCGAGGAGTCGTCCGGGCGTAGCCACGATGATATCCACTCCATGCTTCAGCGCACGAATCTGTGGTTCTATATTGGCGCCGCCATACACGGCCAGAATGCGCACCGTGGGCAGATACTTGGCAAAGCCCTCCAGGTCGTCGGCAATCTGCAGGCAGAGTTCACGCGTGGGCGCCATGATGAGTGCACGCGGCACGGGTGGCTGCTGCGCGGCATCGTCTTGCAGCAGTTGCAGCACGGGCAGTCCGTAGGCCGCCGTCTTGCCGGTGCCCGTCTGCGCAAGGGCAATCAAGTCGCGCGGCACGGCGGATTCGTCGTCCGACACTTGCTTTTCCAATAAGAACGGAATAACTTCCTCCTGCACGGGCATGGGATTCTCGTATCCCTGCTCGCCAATGGCCTGCAACAAAGCGTCGCAAAGCCCCAAATCAAGAAAACTTTTCATATCGGCAGCAAAGGTACGAAAAAAGTTGTAGGTAGGAGGGAAAACTTTAAAGCTTTTTCTTAAATTTGCACACTGTATCACAAAGATAACTTAAGGACGCAGAAATGAAAACTGGGCTGGTATTGGAAGGCGGCGGCATGCGGGGACTCTTCACATCGGGTTTCCTGGATGTGCTGATGGGCGCCGGAATCCATTTCGACGGCATGATAGGCGTGTCGGCCGGCGCTACGTTTGGCTGCAACTTCAAGTCGCATCAGGCAGGTCGTGCACTTCGTTACAACCTGCGCTTCATCGGAGATTCGCGCTACATGGGGTGGCGCACGCTCCTGCGAACTGGCGATTTGGTGGCTGCCGAGTTCAGTTACCACACCATGCCCACGCAGTTGGACGTTTTCGACGCGCAGACTTTCGAGGCGGAGCCCATGGAATTTCATGTTGTCTGCACCGATGTAGACACGGGCGAGCCGGTGTATAAACAACTTTCGCACGTCGATTACGACTGTATGGAGTGGATTCGCGCGTCGGCCTCCATGCCGATTGTGTCGCGCCCCGTGGAGTTGGAGGGGAAACGACTGCTCGACGGCGGCATTGCCGACTCCATTCCGCTGCGCCACTTCCAGCAGTTGGGATACACGCGAAACATGGTAGTGCTCACACAGCCGAAAGGTTTCCTGAAGAAACGCACACGGCTAATGCCGATACTGCGTGTCATGTGCAGAAAACAGCCTGCCATTGTCAGTGCCATGGCACGTCGGCACGAGATGTACAACGCGCAGTTGGCTTACCTGCAAGAGCAGGAACAGCTGGGCAACATACTGCTGATTCATCCCGCCGACACGTTGCCCATCGGGCGCACCGAGCAGAATGCCAAGAAGATGCACCTTGTCTACGACATGGGGCGCGCCGAGGCTGAGCGCCGGCTGCAAGAGATCAGAAATTTCCTCGCGTAGTTTTCCCGGTTGCCACACGTCATTTTAAGATTCCCACGTGTCGTATCGCAGATTCCACGCGTTGCATTGCCGTCTGCAACACGCTGCGCGGCACGCCCACATTGAGGCGCATAAAACCCTCGCCGCCGGGACCGAACATCTCGCCGTCGTTGAGCGCCAGCCGAGCGTGATTGACGAAGAGATCCACCAGTGCCGCGTGCGAAAGTTGCAGCCCACGGCAGTCGAGCCACACGAGGAAAGATGCCTGCGGACGCAGCGGACGCACAAGGGCTGGCAGACGCTGGGCGCAGAACGCTTCGACAAATTCCACATTCTGCTGGATGTAGTGCACCATCTGCCTGCGCCACTCCTCGCCCTCGCGGTACGCAGCCAGCGTGCCGACGATGGGAAGCGTGGGCGGATAGTCGAACTCGTTGGCCGCCAGCCAACCGAAAAAATTCTGCCGCAGTTCGTCTTTCGGCACCACGCAGTACGAACTCACCAATCCGGCCATGTTAAACGTCTTGCTGGGCGCCTGGAACGTGATGCTCTGCCGCGCAGCCTCATCAGAAACGGATGCGAAAGGCGTGTGGCGACAGCCGAAAAGCGCCATGTCGCAGTGTATCTCGTCGCTTACCACCACCATGTTCCGCTCGGCGCAGAAGTGGGCCAAGCGGCGCAGCGTGTCAGCGTCCCAGCAGATGCCTGCTGGATTGTGCGGATTCGAGAGGATAAAAAGTTTGCAGCGCTCGTCCCACACACGTTCCAGCTGGTCGAAATCCATTTCGTACGTGCCGTCCTCGCAGCGCCGCAGCGGATTCCACACCACCTGACGCCTGTTGCCCTCGGGTACGAGCCGGAAGGGATGATACACGGGCGGCTGAACGATGACCTTGTCGCCTGCGGAAGTGAACACGTTCACGGCCATGCCGATTCCTTTCACGATGCCGGGGACGTAGCGCATCCAGTCGGTTTCTACTTTCCAACCGTGATGTTCCTGAATCCAGCGCGCCACAGTGGGCCAAAACTCGTCCGGGACGACCGAGTATCCCAGTATGGGATGACTGAGCCGACAGCGCAGCGCCTCAAGCACAAAGGGCGGCGTGGCAAAATCCATGTCTGCCACCCACATGCCCAGCAGGTCGCTGCGGCCAAACTGCTCGCGCATCTGCTCTAGCTTCACGGCGTTGGTGCCGCTGCGGTCTATCACCTGGTCGAAATCGTAGTGCTCCATCGCCGCTACTTAGTTCACCTTGAAGCGGAACTTCACTTCGGCCAACTCGGCATTGGCCTTCACAATCTTCTGTTTGAGGCCTTCCTTGTAGGCTTTCAGGCGTGCGGAGAGCGCTTCGTCGCTCAGTGCCAGCATTTCAGCGGCCAGTATGGCTGCATTCAGCGCGCCGTTCACTCCCACCGTGGCCACAGGAATTCCGGGCGGCATCTGAATGATGCTCAGCATGGCGTCCAGTCCGTCCAGCATGCCCTTTATCGGCACGCCAATGACGGGCAGCGTGGTGCTGGCCGCAATGACGCCCGGCAGTGCGGCGGCCATGCCAGCTCCGGCTATGACGACTCGCACGCCGCGTTCCTCCGCGTGGCGGGCAAATTCTTCCACTTCAGCAGGTGTGCGGTGGGCGCTCAGCGCGTTCATTTCGAAGGGAATCTCCATCTCGTCGAGGAATGCCGCAGCCTTCTCCATAACGGGATAATCGCTGGTGCTGCCCATGATAATACTTACCAACAACATGATATTAACGTTTTTATGATGTAGTTTTTTCGCTTTCTTCCTGTCGATTCCTGCCCGACCACCTTACATAAATATGACGCCGCAGTAGCCACAGACGATACCGACGGCCGTGCCGCCCAAAACCTGCCAGAGGCTGTGTTGGCGCAGCAGCATGCGACTCGTCATCACTAAGCCCGAAACCAGGATTGCCAAGCAGAGCCACCACACGGCGTTGAACGAGAAAATTATAGAATAAGCCGCCAGAGCACCGATGATGCCGCCCGAACCGGCCGAATGCATACTTACTTTCCAGCGAAGGTTCAGCAGCAAACAGCTACACTGCACCAACATAGACACCACGATGATGGCCGTGAAGAAGTGCGGCAAGTGTAGCGTTGTCATCAACTGCATGAGACAGAGGTAGCAGCACAGGTGGATGGCGTAGGGTATCACGCGCTTTCGCTGGTGGCGCAGCTCGTGCCGTCTGAAACCACGGGCGCGACGATAGAGATACGTGCCCAGCACGGGCAGTGTGACGGTGAAGATGTAAACCAGCGCCAGCACCCAGAGTTTGAATTGCCACGGCAGCATATTCAGATAGGTGAGTGTCAGCAGGAAAATGCAACCCACCGTGGGATAAAACGTCGGGCGGAACAGCGCCGACAGAATGCGGGCAAGGACGATAAGACTCTTCATTTCCTCAGTCGTGCTACGGGGAAACCCATTTGTTCGCGGTACTTGGCCACCGTGCGGCGTGCTATCTGATATCCTTTCTCGTTGAGCATCTGCGTCAGGCGCTCGTCGGAGAGTGGCTGCCGCTTGTCTTCGTGCTCGATTTGTTCGCGCAGCACGGCCATGACACGGCGGGCAGACACTTCGTCGCCGTCTGTTTGCTGTGCGCGGCCCGAGAAGAACCATTTCAGCGGGAAGGTGCCGTAGGGCGTCTGCACGTACTTGCTGTTGCAGACGCGGCTCACCACGCTGATGCTGACGCCCGACACCTTGGATACGTCCTCCAGTTTCATTGGCCGCAGCTGTGCTTCGTCGCCTTCCTGAAAGAAGTTTTTCTGCAGGCGGATGATGCCTTGCATGGTGCGAATCATGCTTTCGCGCCGCATGGCCAACGCGTTGATGAACATCTGCCCTCGTTCGACGTAGCTCCGCGTGAAGCGCAGGTCTTCCTGCGCGGCACGGCTGAGCGACGACAGTTTCTTGCCTTCGTACTGACGCAGCTTTTCTGTGGCATCGGGGCTTATCACCAGCGTCGGCACGTTGCCTTGGTTGAGCGACATGCTGATGTTTCCGTAACCGTCGGCTTCGACAATGAAATCGGGCGTTATCTGATGGCTGCGGCTGAGCCGCTCGCCCAGCGCCATGCCGGGTCGCGGGTTGAGTTTCACCACTTCGCGCTGCAGGCGCTCCACCTGTCCGTCCGAAAGTTTCATGCGGCGCTGTATGCGGTCCCAGCGCTTATGGATAAAGTTGTCGAACTCCGTCTCCAGAAGTTGCTGTAGCAGTTTCCGCATCGGGTTTCGCTCGTCGCGCCGCACCTGTATGAGCAGGCATTCCTGCAGCGAGCGAGCTCCCACTCCGGCGGGGTCGAACTGCCAAAGCACGTGCAGCAGACGCTCCACCTCGGCCGGGCTGGTATTTACGGCCTGATAGATTTCCAGTTCGTCGGCCACTTGCGCAAGGTTCTTCTTGAGCAAGCCGTCGTCGTCGAGCGAGCCGATGAGGTATTCGAGCACTTGTTTCTCGTGGTCGCTGAGGTCGAATTCTGCCATCTGCGCCTTGAGCTGGTCGTAGAACGAGAGGGTGTCGCCGTATTCCACCGTCTCGGCCGTGGGTGTGCCGTTCTGCGTGCGCAGCAGGTAGTCGGGCACGTCCTCCTCCGAGCGGTAGTCTGCCATCATGTCTTGCATGTTTTCCTCGGTGCTACCCTCGGCAGGCAGAACTGCGTCGGCCGACGGGTCTTTTTCGAGCCATGGATTCTCGAGACACTCGTTTTCCACGCGCTGCTGCAACGCTTCGAGCGACATTTCCGTCAGGCGCACAGCGATGACTTGCTGCGCCGAGAGCGCCTGCACCTGCACTTGCTGTTGCTGCTGCAACGCCTCCTGTGTCTGGATATTACGCTGGCTCATCTTACTCGTTTGCTTTCGCACTGCAAATTTAAGAAGAATTCCGCATACGCGGAACGTTTCGCATACATTTTATCTCTGAGCCGCTCGACAGCCGCCACACGCGGGCCTCTGAAATGCGACGTGTGGCGTGAAAAAAACTACGTGTGGCGTGAGCTCATGCGACGCGTCGCGTGAACGAAAACTACACGTCGCGTGAAGCGATGCCACACGTGGCTTATTTCGAACGGACTTCACGGAATGCAGAAGATACTGCGTCTCGGTAAAAAAAGAAACGCATTTCTTTTGTTCTGCGCCCGACATTCCGTAACTTTGCACACAGAGAACACTAAAACAACACTTGTGCCATGAGCAAAGAGAAAGGCATTTCGCGCAGACACTTCCTGCAATCGTCGGCCCTACTGACAGCCGGCACCATGATTCCGACACATACTTTGGCCCGCGAGACGGGCAAGGGGAAGTCGGGCTTCACGATGTGGCAAATTCCCTCGCACCGAAACACCATCGGCAACTCGTATGTCTTCCGCACACGAGGCGGCAAAGTGGTGGTGATGGACGGCGGTTTTCCGGAAGAGGAATTCACCTTGCGCGGTTTCCTCGGCGCATTGGGCAACGAAGTGGACGCGTGGTTCATCTCGCACCCACACGACGACCACATGGGCGCCCTGTGCCAAATCCTAAAGGATGTGCAGGACCTGCGCATCCGGCACATCTATCACTCGCGTCTCACAGACGAAGTGACGGACGCCGAGCCTCATGAGGCAAAGAAGACACGCGCGTTCTACAAATTGCTCGACGAGGGAACCATCCCCGTGACGGATATTCAGCAGGCCGGCCACACCTACGACTTCGACGGAATGCAGCTGAAAATCCTCAGCACGGCCACGGGACTGACAAATAACGCCTACAACAATAATTCCATGATAATGCGCGTCTGGGACCGCCGCAAGGCCATAGTTTTCCTCGGAGACGCCGGAGTGGAATGCGGAGACCTCATGCTCCGAAGTCCCTACCGCGACGACCTGAACTGCGACTACCTGCAAATGGCGCACCACGGCCAGCAGGGCTGCTCCGAAGCGTTCTATCGCTCGTTCCGATTCCGCGCATGCCTGTGGCCCACCCCCATGTGGGTATGGAACAACGACACGGGGAATGGCTACAACACGGGCCATCTGAAAACCATCGAGACGCGACTCTGGATGGACCGCCTTGGCATCAAGGAACATCACGTGAGCGTACGCGACGGACTCTTCAGACTCGACTAAACTGCAACCAACAAAACAAATCCACACAGCTATGAACAAATTTCTCTCGCTCATTGCCCTCCTTTGCCTGCTGGTCGCATGCAAAGGACAGGCGCCCAACACCGAAAAGTCACTCATGCTGCCGCCCGTATTCGGCACAGACACCGCTGGAATAAGGCAAGACAATATGACGCGCGCCTATATCACACCGCGGCGCGTGCTGTGGACACAGGGACAAGTGGACGACGCAAACCTGCTGCTGCAGCCCAACACCGGACAATCGGACATCTTCGGACAGGGAATGTGCCGCATGAAAACCTCCGGCGACGAGCAGGCAAGCATCATACTCGACTTCGGACGCGAGTTGCACGGAGGCCTGAAGTTGGTCATAAGCGCGTGCCAGCCCACAAAGACGCCGACGTTGCGCATCCGCTTCGGCGAGTCGGTAAGCGAAACGTGCAGCGAACTCAACACCGCCAAGTCCGTTGCTGAGACTGGCAGCCGTGCCGACGCAAATCTCAAAGCCAACACCGCCACAAACGACCACGCAGTACGCGACATGGTGCTCACCGTGCCGTTCTACGGACAAATAGAAATCGGCAGTACGGGCTTCCGTTTCGTCAGAATCGACCTGTTGGACGACATGCTGATAAACCTCAAAGAAGCTACGGCCATCTTCCGTTTCAGAAATATCCCGTATCTCGGCAGCTTCAACTGCTCCGACCAGCGACTCAACGACATTTGGATGACGGGCGCCTACACGGTGCACCTGAACATGCAAGAGTACATCTGGGACGGCGTGAAGCGCGACCGCCTGATTTGGTTGGGCGACATGCATCCCGAGACGTCCACCATCAGCACCGTCTTCGGCAACGAAGAAAGTTTCTACGCGAGCTTGGACCTGGCGTGTCAGCAGTGGCCGCTCCCTTCGTGGCTCAACGGCATGAGCGCCTACTCCATGTGGTATCTTATCATACAGTACGACTGGTATCGCCACTTCGCAGATTTGGAATTTCTGCAGAAACATAAAGATTACATCACAGGTCTCATCGACCTCATCGACACGAAGGTGGACGCCGACGGCACGGAGCATCTGGCCGCCAGCCGCTTCCTCGACTGGCCGTCGAGCCCCAACAAGGAAGGTGTGGAGTCTGGCTACCGCGCTTTACTCAGCTGGGCGCTGCAGGACGGCGCACAACTTTGCACCTTGCTGGGCGACGAAGCACGTGCACAGAAGTGTCGCGACATCGATGCTCGCCTGCGACAGAAGGTCCTGCCTCCCAACAACCTAAAGCAAGCGGCGGCTCTCATGGCCATTGCCGGCCTGATGAAACCCGAGGTGGCGGCCAACGAATTCATACTGGTGGACGGTGCCAAGAATTTTTCCACGTTCTACGGCTATTATATGCTCGAGGCGCTGGCTATGGCCGGCGAGTACGAAAAAGCAATGTCAATCATCAAAGAATATTGGGGAGGCATGCTTGATCTGGGCGCCACGTCCTTCTGGGAAGATTTCAACCTCGAGTGGACAAAAAATGCAGGTCGCATAGACGAATTCGTGCCCGAGGGCAAAGATGACATACACGGCGACTTCGGTGCCTACTGCTATCCCGGCTTCCGCCACAGCTTCTGCCACGGCTGGGCCAGCGGCCCCACGGCGTGGCTCATGGAGCACGTGCTCGGCGTCGAGATACTGGAGCCGGGATGCAAGGTAGTACGCATCACGCCACACTTGGGCGAACTCGAATGGGCCGAGGGAACCTACCCTACTCCGTTCGGCCAAATAGAAATACGCCACGAGCGGCAGGCCGACGGCCGTGTGACCTCGCGCATCAAGGCGCCAAAGGGCGTAAAGGTGGTGAAAAACTGAGCGATAAAACCTATAATACATAATTTCTAAACTAACAAAACTATGATGAGACGAATCATTTTTGCGGTGCTGTGCATGCTGTCAGCCGGCGTGCTCCCCGCACAGAAGACATTCACCCTTGCCTCGCCAGACGGCAAAGTCACCTCCACCATTTCGGTGGGCGACAACCTAACTTACGACATCCGCGTGGACGGCCGACAGGTGCTGGCTCCATCGGCCATCAGCATGAAACTGACGGACGGCACAGAGTGGGGTGTGCGGCCGCGCATCGCAGGCAAGAAACAGACAAGTATCAACGAAGAGATTGCCTCGCCGCTCACACGCCAGGCAACGATGAAAAACGAGTGCAACGTGCTGACGCTCTCGTTCAAAGGCCAGTATGCAGTGGAATTCCGCGCGTACGACAACGGCGTGGCCTACAGATTCTTGACGCAGCAGAAGAAGCCGTTCTGTGTGGAGCGCGAAGGCGTGGAATACTGCCTGCCGCAGGACTACAGTTGCACGGTGCCCTACGTGAAACGCTTCAACGAAAGCGACCCGCAGGCGCAGTTCTTTAATTCCTTCGAGAACTATTACACGACGGCTAAGTCGTCGGAACTCGATTCGCGCCGCTACTGTTTCCTGCCCCTCGTGGTGCAGGCCGAAAACGGTGTGAAGCTATGTATCACCGAAACGCATCTCGAGAATTATCCCGGCCTGTATCTCGCAGGCAGCACAAAGAAGTTCAGCGGCGTCCATGCGCCCCACCCCAAGGACGTGGAGCAGGGCGGACACAACATGTTGCAGATGCTCGTGAAGAGCCGCGAAAACTTCATCGCAAAGGTCGAAGCTCCGCGCACCTTCCCTTGGCGCATTGCCATGATAAGCCGTCAGGACAAAGACCTCGCCATGAACAATCTCAGCTACCTGCTGGCGGCACCGTGCCGCGTGCCGGATGTGTCGTGGGTGAAGCCCGGAAAAGTGGCATGGGACTGGTGGAACGACTGGAACATCTATGGCGTGGACTTCACCGCAGGCATCAACGACGAGACTTACAAGTACTACATCGATTTTGCCTCGCAGAAAGGCATAGAATACGTGATACTCGACGAGGGCTGGGCCGTCAACAAGAAAGCCGACCTCTTCCAAATCATTCCTAAGATACATCTCAAGGAACTTGTCGACTACGCCAAGCAGAAAAACGTGGGCATCATCCTCTGGGCCGGCTACTGGGCCTTCGAGCGCGACATGGAGCACGTCTGCAGCCACTACAGCCAGATGGGCGTGAAAGGCTTCAAAGTCGACTTTATGGACCGCGACGACCAGATTATGACAGATTTCTATTATCGCACCGCAGCCATGGCCGCCAAGTATCACCTGATGATTGACTTCCACGGAGCGTTCAAACCCGCCGGCCTCAACCGAACGTATCCAAACGTAGTGAACTTTGAGGGCGTCAACGGTCTGGAGCAGCTGAAATGGAGTTCGGCAGACGTAGATCAGGTGGCCTACGACACAGAGATTCCCTTCATCCGTCAGACGGCTGGCCCGCTCGACTACACGCAGGGCGCCATGGTAAACGCAGCCAAAGGGTCGTATTATCCAAACTACTCGGAACCGATGAGCCAGGGCACGCGCTGCCACCAACTCGGCCTCTACATGATTCTGGAGTCGCCGCTGTCGATGCTCTGCGACTCGCCCAGCAACTACCTTACGTTGGGCGGCCCCTGCACCGACTTCATTGCGCAAGTGCCAACCGTATGGGACGAAACCATCGTGCTGCAGGGCGAAATGGGTAAGTTCATCGTCACCGCACGCCGCAAGGGCACGACATGGTACGTGGGCGGCATTACGAACTGGGATGCACGCGACGTGGAAATCGCCACATCGTTCCTCGCCGGCGGAAAGTATAAGGTGGAATCCTTCGTAGATGGCGTCAATGCCAAATACAAGGGCTCCGACTACAAATACACCACGGCCAGCTTCTCGGCCGGCGAAACCATGAAAATCCACATGGCTCCTGGCGGCGGCTTCGCCATCAAGCTAAGCAAATAAAGCACTTCACGCAAATGCTACAGAAACAAGAGCAGAGGCACCCGATGAGCGCCTCTGCTCTTTTATTTCTCACAGCCGGAAAAATAATTGCAACCCGCTGTTTTCTGCAAAACTACGTGCGGCAAATCATTTACTGCGTGACGTCCTTCTTCTGCAAGATGACATCGTAGGCTCGCTTCGGCTGATAATTCACGTCGAAAGGCAACGGATAATTCTTTGCGCCGAGCCACGAATCGCGGTCCGAGAGGTTCCAGAAGGTGACATTGTCGATAACATCGCTGTGACGCCTCAGCACCGTAAAGATGCGGCCGTACTGCGCTGCCAAACGTTCGTCGAGCGAGTCGCTGGCTGTCGTTCCATCCTTACTGAACTGCAGGTCGCCGCCCTGCTGGCTGCTGGCGCGGACATCAAGTTCCGTAATGTGAATGTGATGCACCAGCTGTCGATAGAGACGTATGGCACGGTCGAGTTCCTCGGGCTGCGGCCGACGCAGGTTGTAATGCCCCTGCATTCCGATGCCGTCTATGGGCACTCCGTCAGCCTTCAGCCGCAAAACCATCTCGTAGATGCGCCGACTCCTCACGGGGTCGCACTCGTTGTAGTCGTTGTAGAAAAGCAGCGCCGTGGAATCTGCCTCGTGCGCAAAGCGAAAAGCGTTGGCAATAAACTCCTCGCCGGCAATACGATACATGGGCGTCTGTCTATAAGGGTTGTCGGCACGCCTGTCGTCTGTGATAGCTTCGTTCACCACGTCCCAACAGTACACCACGTCCTTGTAGCGGCTCACTACGGCATGAATGTGATTGCGCATTCGCCTGAAGAATTCTTCCTTCGGCAGTGGATTTCCTTCCTCGTCCTCATACATCCAGCGGCCTATCTGGTTGTGCCACATCAAACAATGGCCACGCATTTTAATGCCGTGCTGACGACAGAAGTTGGCAACGCGGTCGGCGCCACGCCAGTCGAATCGTCCTTCCTCGCGCTCAGTCGATGCCGGCTTCATGGCGTTCTCCGCCGTGACGCTGTTGTAGTTCCTGCAGATAAGTGCGGCCTGCGCCGAATCTGTGACGTTACGCAGGTTTACAGACACGCCCACCGTGAACAGTCCCTCGTAGGCATCCTTGAGTCCCTGCGCCGAGAGCTGGAGTGCCGGCAGCAGCAGGAAGAAAAACACCTTCTTTCTCATTCCTACCAAGGGGGTCAGTTGTTCTGCAACATCTCGAAGAGCTTGTCGAGCCGCGGAGCCATGATAATCTCCGTGCGACGATTCTTGGCGCGACCTTCGGCCGTCTCGTTCGTTGCCACGGGCTTGAACTCGCCACGTCCGCACGGCTGAATCTGCATAGGCGCCACGCCGTATGTCTCAGTCAGTATGCGCACAACGCTGGTTGCGCGGATGACACTCAAGTCCCAGTTGTCTTGGTAAACGGCCGTCTTAATGGGCACGTTATCTGTGTGGCCCTCGATGTAAACGTCTATTTCCGTCTGCTTATTCAAGACTTGCGCCAGTTTGCCCAACGCATTCCGACCCTGAGCGTTCACAACTGCCTTTCCAGACTCGAAAAGCAATTTGTCGCTCATGGCCACGTACACCTTGCCGCCCTCCTCGCGCACCGTAAGTTCGTCGCTGCTGAAGCCGAGCAACGCGTCCTTGACGTTGGCCAGCAGTTTTTTCACTTTCTCGTTCTGTGCATTTATCATCTCCTGCAACTGAGCGATTGTCTTCTCTCGGTCGGCCAGTTCTCGCTGCTTCGACAGGAGCGACGTGTTGAGTTTCTGATTTTCGCTTTGGTTGCTGGCCAGCAACGCCTGGTAGTTTCTTAGGCTGCTGCCCAAGAGCGACGTATCGTTCTTCAACGTGGCGCACAGCCCACGGCTGCCATCCAAAAGGTCGGCCAAGCTGTCGCGACTGTAAATCGCCGCCCAACGGCTGGCTTCTGTGGCTTCGTATTTTTTGCGGCTTACCATACACGAGGAAAGCACGACGCACGTCAGAAAGAGTGCGCAAAGATTCATTTTTCTCATCTTTCGTCTATTTTAAATTAAATGTCGCACATAAAAATCATGCTTCAATCTTTTGTCTATCAGGCTGCTGCGCCCTACTCTACCCCTCTGAGATTTCGTTTTTCCCGCCTTTCGCCACCGACGGACCGAAATTCAGGAATCTCAAAAGCTCAGAAGAACTTCGTTTCTGTGCCCAGCACTTCGCTCAGCAACAGATTGGCCAAACGACTGGTGCCAAGGCGGAGCCACTGGTTTGTGAGCCATTGTTCGCCGAGTACCTCCTTTACTATGGTATAATACACCAGCGCGTCATGCACAGTATTAAGGCCGCCAGCCGGCTTGAAGCCTATCTGAATGCCGGTTTTATCGTAATATTCCTTAATGGCCTGGCACATCACATACGCAGCCTCGGGCGTGGCAGCCGGTTTTTCCTTGCCAGTGCTTGTCTTTATGTAGTCTGCACCAGCGTACATGGCCAGCAGCGACGCTTTTTTGATGTTCTCGGCTGTGCCCAGCAAGCCCGTTTCCAGGATTACCTTCATCTTCTTTTGGCCGCAAATGGCCTTCAATTCGCCGATTTCATCGCACACTGACTCGTAGTCGCCGCTCAGGAACTTGCCGACGCTCATCACAATGTCTATTTCCGTTGCACCGTCGCGCAAGGCAAGTGCCGTCTCCACGGTTTTCACCTCCATCACTGCCTGCGACGAAGGGAAGCTGCCACTCACGCAAGCCACTTCCACGCCTTCTACTTCGAGGCTCTGGCTCACGATGCTGGCAAAACAGGGATACACGCAGATGGTGGCCACGTGCGGAAGGTCGGGATAAGCATCCTCAAACGCATTAACGCGCTCGGTGAACTTCAGCACCGACTCCTCGCTGTCTGTGGTCTTCAGTGTGGTGAGTTCCACGCTGCCCATCAAGAAACGTTTCACGGCCAGCGTGTCGTTCTCGGGCACTTTTTTCTCGATGATTTCGGCCACTTTGGCCTTCACTTCCTCGTCACTCAACTTTGTGTTGTATAAATCGAGCGCCTGCTCGTACTTACTCTTCTCTTCCATCATATCTGTTTTAGTTTAGGATTGTTTTTATGTCGTTCAGCATCTCGCATTGTCTTCTTCTGGAAACTGTGTTCCAAGGCCTCCGTCAGATTTACACCCGTCTGATTTGCCAGACAGATGAGCACCCACAGCACGTCTGCCATTTCTTCCGATGGATCCGACGTTTCTCCCGCCTTAAACGACTGGTCGCCATACCGCCGCGCCATGACGCGCGCCAGCTCGCCCACCTCCTCCGTCAGGCAAGCCATGTTCGTAAGCTCGCTAAAGTAGCGTACACCGTACGTTTTTATCCAGTCGTCCACTCGTTTCTGCGCCTCGTCTATTGTCATAATACGTGGAAATATTCCAAAATCAATATCACGATAATTATTATGGGAAACATTACAAGTAAGCTTATGTTGTGCTCCCGATACTTTTTGAAGTGTATCATTTCATATACCACGCGTGCACCTATCAGCACGCACGATACACACAAGAGGACGAGCCACAACGTTCCGCCCCAGACATTGCCGCCAATCAGACTTACCACCAACAGCAGTGCTCCTACGTATCGACAAATACTTGTCAGCTTGTCCACATTCATATTTCCTGTCCGTTATAATATTCTTCTCACCTCTAATCTCTAATCCACCGCACGCACTATTCCTTATTCTTCGTGTCCATACAGATGGTCACAGGGCCGTCATTCACAAGTTCCACCTGCATGTCTGCGCCAAATTCGCCCGTTTCAACGGGTTTTCCGAGCAGTTCCGACAGTCGCTTCACAAACGTTTCGTACATCGGAATGGCATGTTCGTGGCGCGCTGCACGAATCCAACTCGGCCGGTTCCCCTTTTTGTAACTGGCCATCAGCGTAAACTGGCTTACAACGAGTGCTTCTCCGCCTACTGCCTGCACGTCCAGGTTCATTACACCTGCCTCGTCGTCAAACACACGTAATGCTGCTATCTTTCGCGCCAACCAATCCACATCTTCCGCTGTATCAGCGTCTTCCACGCCCAGCAGAATCAGCAGCCCGCGGCCTATCGAGGCTTTCTTCGCGCCACCAATACTCACGCTGGCCTGCCCTACCCGTTGAATTACAGCACGCATCTCGTCCGCTTCGAAATTACTTTTCCGAAGCAAAGATACATTTTTTATTTAATACCGCAAAATCTGTGTGTTTTTAAAGTGCGCGCCGTTTATTTTATTTAAGCCTCTTCTGCGACACCTCAAATAAGTGTTAAATATGCGACGTGTAGTTTCGCTTCACGCGACACGTAGTTTTCGCTCACGCGACGTGTGGCATTTCTTCATGCGACGCGTGGCATTTTCACACGCTACACTTCGCTGTGAAAATGCTGCCAGAGGATGCTCGCCTTCGTCGCGCCCAGCAGTTCCTCCAGCGTCGCACGATCTGCCTCTCTGACACGTTTCACGCTGTGGAACCGCTTGAGTAACAAGTCTTTTGTTTTCGCGCCAATTCCCTTTATGGCGTCCAACTCGCTGGCTATCTGGTGCTTGCTGCGCTTTTCGCGGTGAAAGGCGATGGCATATCGGTGCACTTCGTCTTGAATCTGTGTGAGCAATCTGAAGAGCGCGCTGTCCGTCTTCATTCCCACCACCTGCGGCGGGAAACCGAACAGCAGTTCGTTGGTGCGATGCCGGTCGTCCTTTGCCAATCCTGCAATGGGAATGGACAGCTGCAACTCGTCCTCCACCACCTGCCGCACCACTTCCATTTGACCGCGTCCGCCATCCGTGATAATCAGGTCGGGCAAATCCTTTCCTTCCTCTTGCAGCCGTGTGTAGCGCCGCCTCACAACCTCCTTCATGCTGGCGTAGTCGTCCGGTCCCTGCACGGTCTTTATGATGTATCGCCTGTAGTCGGCTTTGCTGGGACGGCACTTCTTGAAGACCACACAGCCGGCCACCGCGTCGGTGCCGCTGATATTACTGTTGTCGAAGCACTCTATCTGGTAAGGCAACTTCTCCATTCCCAGCGCGTCCTGCAGTTCCTTCATCAGTCGCACACTCTTCTGCTCGGGGTTTAGCTTGTCGCTCTGCGCCTGACGGTCCTTTTTATACTGCAGCACATTTAGTTTGCTCAGTTCCAGCAGTTTCCGCTTGTCTCCCTTCTGCGGCACTGTCACGCTGACGCCCTCCAGCGGCAGTTCCACAGGAAACGGCAGAATAACTTCCTTACTCTCACTGCCATAGCGACGTCGCATCTCCACAATTCCAGCCACCAGCAGATCCTCGGCCGTTTCTTCCAGTCGTTTCGCGTATTCGAACGTAAATGCCTGATTGATGCAGCCGTTTGTCACATGCAGATAATTGATGTACGCCACGCGCTCGTTATCTTCTATGTTAAACACATCTATATTGTGCAGCGTGGCGCTCACCACCTCGCTCTTGCTTCTGTAGTTTTCGAGCAAGACATACTTTCTTTTTATCGTCTCAGCTTCCTCGAAACGCATCTCGGCCGCCAGCGCTTGCATCTCAGCCAGCATCTTACGTTCCAGAGCAGCAGTGTTACCCTTCAAAATCTCGATGGATTCGCGGATATACTGCATATAATCCTCGTGATTCTGACGTCCCACACACGGCGCCTTACAGTTCTTGATATGAAATTCCAAGCACTCCTTATGTTTCCCCGCCTTGATGGATTCTTCTGTGATTACTTCGTGACAGCGGCGAAGAGGATAGAGGTTCTTTATCAGATCCAGCAGCGCGTATAGGGTGGGGACGTGGCTGTACGGACCAAAATACGTGCCAGTTTTCTTATTTATCTTTCGTGTCTGAAAAATCCGCGGCAGATATTCGTTCGTCACGACGATGCTTGGATAGGTTTTCCCGTCCTTGAGCAGAATATTATAGCGTGGCGTCCATTGCTTTATCAGGTTGTTTTCCAGCAACAAAGCGTCCTCTTCGGTATTCACCACGATGTAACGGATGTCGCGAATCTTACTAACCAGCATCGCTGTCTTGCGGTTTTCGTGTTCCTTAGAGAAGTAGGAATAGACGCGACGTTTCAGATTCTTCGCCTTGCCCACATAGATGATCGTTCCCGTCTCGTCGAAATACTGATAGCATCCCGGCTTTTCTGGCAGATTAAGCACGATACCTCGCAGATAATCAGCCAGTTTCTGTTTTTCCTCTGAGACGGTTTTTTCTTTCATCATGTGGAAGAACTAACTATAAACCAAGGCATTATATCTTCATCAATGTAGAAATCTCTACATCTGGCGCAAAAACCGACCTGCCATTCAAGCCTTCAATGGTCAGCTCAATCAGGAAATTTATATATACCTTGCGAGGATTAAACTGTTGCACAAGGTTGTAAGCCGCCTTCATGCTGCCGCCCGTAGCCAAGAGGTCGTCGTGCAGAAGCACAACGTCGTCATCCGTGATTGCATCCGTATGAATCTCTATTGTGTCCTTGCCGTATTCTTTCATATACGTTTCCTTTCGCGTCTCGGCAGGCAACTTTCCTGGCTTACGACACATCACAAATCCTGCTCCGAGCTTCACTGCCAATGCAGCCCCCACAACGAATCCTCGACTCTCTATGCCCACTACTTTGGTTATGCCCTTATCTTTATAAATATCGTACAGCTCATCCACCATCAGACGAAGGCACTCGGCATTCTTGAAGAGCGTACTCACGTCCTTAAACTGAATGCCAGGGATAGGAAAGTCGGGCACGTTTCGCAGATTCTTAAGCAATGTTTCGTTGTTCATAATCAATTGTTTATAGTTAAAGTATTCGTGTTTTGTTTCACGTGAAACATCATCTGTTCAGCAGCACAAGCAGGACATTTATATCGCTGGGCGAAACACCTGGGATGCGACTTGCCTGAGCTAAAGTTTCCGGATCGATGCGTTTCAGTTTCTGACGTGCTTCTGTGGAAAGAGAGAGTAGGGTGTCGTAGTCGAAACGTCCTCGAATGCGAATGTCCTCCAAGCGCTGCATTTTGTCAGCAATCTCTCTTTCGCGCATAATGTAGCCAGCATATTTCATGCGCACTTCTGCCGCTTCTTTTATTTCGTCCTTTCTATCAGAGAGGGTGTTCAGTAACTCTGATAGCTTAGGGATAAATGGTGATAGATTCTGCAGGTTTAACTGCGGCCGAGCGATAAGGTCGATAAGCTTGCATCCACGCTCCAGAGGGGTAGTATCTAATTTAGGTAGGGCTTCATTGATATAGGCAGCCTTCACACTATATTCCCTACAGAAGGATATAATCTCTTCGATTTTCTCTTTCTTCTTATTCCAGTGTTCGAAACGCTCTTTTGTTGCCAATCCGACTTCGAAGCTACGCTCAGTAAGTCGTGCGTCTGCATCATCTTGCCGCAGAAGTATGCGGTATTCAGCACGACTGGTAAACATGCGATACGGTTCATCCACACCTTTCGTCACCAGATCGTCAATCAGCACACCAATATACGACTCATCACGATGCATAATAAAAGGCGATGCACCCGAGCATTTCAGTGCAGCATTCATTCCAGCCACAAGACCCTGTCCGGCTGCTTCTTCGTATCCAGTGGTTCCGTTTACTTGACCTGCCATAAACAAACCGTCCACGAGCTTCGATTCCAACGAGTGGTTGAGCTGTGTCGGGTCGAAGAAATCGTACTCTATGGCGTAGCCGGGACGATAAATCTGCAAATCGCGGAAGGCAGGAATCAGACGCAGAGCCTCTACCTGCGCATCGATGGGCAAGCTGCTGCTGAAGCCATTCAGATAGTATTCCTGTGTGCTTGTGCCTTCCGGCTCCAGAAAAAGTTGATGTTGCTCCTTGTCGGCAAACGTGACGAGTTTCGTTTCTATGCTGGGACAGTAACGCGGCCCTATGCTCTGAATCTGTCCGTTGAATAGGGGAGAGTCGGCCAAGCTCTGTCGCAGACGCTCATGCACTTGCGGATTTGTATACGTAATCCAGCAGGGCAACTGCGGCAACTGTCGCGGCTCGCCCATAAAGGAAAACTTATGGAAGTCCGTTTCGCCTGGCTGCTCTTGCATTTCGTCGAAGTGGATACTCCTTCCGTCAATTCGTACGGGCGTACCGGTCTTCATACGTCCGGACTTGATGCCGTGCCGAGTGATGCTCTCCGTCAGGCAGAGGCTGGGCGGCTCTGCACACCTGCCTCCTTGTATCTTGGTGCGCCCCACGTGCATCAGCCCGTTTAAGAAAGTGCCCGCGGTTAATACCACGCATCGTGCTCGTATCACCACATCCAGATATGTCAGAACACCTGTCACTTGTCCATTCTCTACAAGCAGTTCTTTCACCTGATCCTGCCAGATATTCAGATTTGGTGTGTTCTCCAGCACCTCGCGCCAAGCCCATATAAACTTATTCCGGTCGCATTGTGCACGCGGGCTCCACATCGCCGGTCCCTTCGAGCGGTTCAGCATTCTGAATTGTATGGCCGTCTGGTCCGTCACCTCGCCCATGTGTCCGCCAAGTGCATCTATTTCTCTGACAATCTGACCTTTGGCTATTCCTCCAACGGCAGGATTGCAGCTCATTTGCGCTATCTTGTTCATGTCCATCGTCACAAGACAAGTCTTTGCACCGAGCTTGGCACTGGCAGTGGCAGCCTCACATCCGGCGTGACCCGCACCTATTATCACCACATCGTACTTCAGTTCCATGCGTTCCGAAACATCATTTCTTTAATAACTAACACTGCAAGGAATGCCCAAGGCACGTATCTTGTCGGCTATGGCATCCAGCTCCTCCGGCGTTGCCTTTTGCAAACCACGTGCTGGCGTCTCGCGGTCGATGGTATAAACCATTACACTCTGCGGCTGTATCGTCTTAATGGCAGATAGATAAGGAGTTACGAATGCTTCCTCGTCTATGTTGGACACACTTCGACCTTCGAATTCGCCCTTCATAAACAATGTCTGTATGATGACGTGTCCGTCAAATTCCTTCAATTCCTCAATCTTTTTCTGCACATCATATGCCCCTTGCGGACGGTCCACCCGTTCGATGTATTCCTGCGATACTGTGTCGAGCTTCTGTATGTTGTTATCGAACAGCAACAGTGCTTGGCGGATTTCTGGCCGGTGAATCTGCGTGCCGTTGCTCAGGATGCTAAGTTTTGCCGACGGGCAATGTATGTCCCTCACTTTCAGCACGCGGTGCACTATCTCAGGAAACTGAGGATGCAGCGTGGGTTCCCCATTTCCAGCAAATGTCAGCACGTCGGGCGTCAACCCTTCTGCCTTCATTTCCTCCAGTTTTGCAGTCAGCACAGCCTCCACCTGTTCGGGCGAGGGTAGGGGATTGTGCGTGCGATGGTCGGCGTTGAAGCCGCATTCGCAGTAAATACAATCGAAGCTGCACCATTTTCCACCTTCGGGCAACAGATTTATGCCCAACGAAATGCCCAAACGTCTGCTTCTGACGGGACCAAAGACCGGCGAAGGATAAATTATCGTACTCATAACTGCTTGCAAAGTTACGGAAAAACGAGAGAAATGCAAAGAGAAAATATTTTTTCTCTTTCATTTCCGAGGCGTAGTAACTTAGACAAACTGGTCAAAGTTACGGAAAGTCGAGTGCAGAACAAAAGAAATCCTTTTCTTTTTTATGCCGAGACGGAGTAACTTCGACGCCTTTTGAAGTCAAAGCTACGAATAAGCGAAGAAAGAACCAAGCATAAATAGTTTATTTGCTTTACTCTTTGGAACACAAGTACCTTCGAGAGTAGCTAATAATTACGGAAAAAGGAATTCCTGCCTCACGTAGCAAAGCTCATTGCAACGTGTAGTTTTCTCTTTTTTCACACGTGGCAATTACAAATTATACGTGTTATTTCTTCGAAACCTACACTTTTTGCCCGAACCTACACGCGAACCTACACCCACTTAACACGTTGCTATCCAACATGCTAACCGCCAAAAAGTGTAGGATGTAGGTTTTTTTCGAGAAAAAATTTATTGGGGTAGAATGCATGTTATTCTTTGTTTATGCATCGTGGGTAGGAAATTTGCTTGTGTCCCATTCGTGTAATTCTGAAGGAGCGAGGCGGAGGAAGCATCTCAAGCATCGCAAAGCCTTTACAAATGATATTCCTCCAAACGTCGGTATGACAAGTGACAAGGAAGCCTTTGGAGCAAATATTACAGCAATTAAGCATATTTTGCTTTCTTTAAACTTTATCGTTTGCCGCATTCTGCACATTTTCTTTAACTTTGCAGCGGATTATGCGAAAAGCTTTCACCATAATTGCATTGCTGTGCTTCGTCACATCGTGTCTGATGGCTCAGGAAGATGTGGACGAGTTGCTGCCACAACAGCCACTCTCATACAAACTGAAGTTGCAGCGATACAGATACGTGAAGCCTATCATCGAACACGGCGACACGATGTGGTGCTACCTGCTGCCAGAACTACCCGTCTATCCTCCGCTGGTCTTCAAGAGTGCAAGGCAGCGGAGAGAATTCAACAAACTCATCTATAACGTAAAGCGTGTGCTGCCGTTGGCTCAACAGGTGAACAGCATGATTGCCGAGACATACGAAGTGCTGGAAAGCCTGCCCGACCAAAAATCTAAAGAAGCACATATACGCGATGTGGAACGCTGCATCAAGGAGCAATACACGCCCGAGATGAAGAAACTCACGTATTCGCAAGGAAAATTGCTCATAAAACTGGTGGACCGCGAGTGCAACCAGAACTCCTACGAGATAGTGAAAGCCTTCTTCGGTCCAACGAAAGCTACTTTCTATCAGGTGTTTGCCTGGACATTCCGTGCCAGTCTGAAAAAGGAGTACCGACCGGAAGACGACGACAAACTCATAGAGCGAGTGGTTCGCCAAATAGAGACTGGGCAACTATAGCCCAAATGACAATGCCAGCCGTCACCGAGACGTTCATGCTGTGCTTTGTTCCATACTGAGGCACTTCGAGACAACCGTCACACTGGTCCACCACTGCCTGGTTCACTCCCTTTACCTCGTTGCCCAATACGATGGCATATTTCTTTCCTGCTATGGTTTTGAAATCCTGAAGCATTGTGCTGCCCTCGCACTGCTCTACTGCCAACACTGTGTAACCTTCGGATTGCAATTTCCTCACTGCATCCTCTGTCCGCTCGAAGCTCGTCCACGACACGCTGTCCTCTGCTCCTAATGCCGTCTTATGTATCTCGGGATGGGGTGGGGTGGCAGTGATACCACACAAATACACCGCCTCGAGACGAAAGGCATCGCACGTGCGGAAGACGGAACCCACATTATACAGGCTCCGCACATTGTCCAGAACCACAATGAGTGGGAATTTATGCGACGTGTGATACTCCTCCACCGAGAGGCGATTCATCTCTGTTACCTTGAGCTTTCTCATTCCTTATTATATATAGGTAGGACGAAACAAAGGTAATGCTTTTCTTTCATAAAACATCTGCGTTTCCAATAAAAAACGCTATATTTGCCACAGAAAGAAACACTGACGTCGCATAAATCAAAAAATCTTGTATAAGATGAAACTCCACAAATTTACAAAGCTTACCACAGCACTGCTGTTTTCCGTACCCCTCGTATCATGTACACAAAAGGAGCAAACCTCGAAAACCGAAGTTCAACCCTACACACTTGCTTGCTACCACGAAGTAAACGGCAGACAAGGTGTTGCTTGCGAAGGTGACTATTACTACGTCAGCGGTTCCACCACCCTAACTAAGTACGACAAGAACTGGAACATTGTTGCCCAGAACGATAAACCTTTTGCAGAAGGCTACGAGCTGGAAGTAAATCACATCGGTGACATAGATGTCTATAATGGAGAAATCTACTGCGGTGTGGAGCTCTTTCTCGATGGCGTGGCTTCCAACATACAAATAGCTGTGTATGACAGCGAAACTCTTACCCTAAAACGCACCTTCCCCTTCGAATCCGAAAGTGGACAAAACGAATGTTCTGGCATTGCTGTCAATCCCGACGAAGGAACTGTGTGGATGTGTGCTTGGCCCGATGACGAAGCAGGACACTATGTGTATCAGTATAAACTCGAAAGCGGAGAATATCTCGGCAAAACATGCCTCGACCCTGCTCCTAAGTGGATACAAGGCATTGCTTATCACAAAGGAGCATATTATCTGACGGCAGACGATGGTGATGCAGATAATGATCAGTGTGATCATGTGTACAAAGCAGTTTGGTGCAAAAAAGAAAATGTTTTTAAAATTACTGAAGAAAAGAAACTGGATGACATTATTCGACAAGGAGAAATAGAAGGCTTGACTTTCGACACAGAACGCAACCAGTTGCTGGTGCTCTACAATCGAGGTGCCCGAATCATCCTTGGTATGCCTTCCGGCTTCTATTCTGGCTACGATCACGAAATACACGAAGTCTATACTTATAACATCAATAAATAAAAAGAGCTTTAATAATAACAATCCTTGTTAATAACTGGCGCACTTATTATAAATAATCAACATGTATCAACAATAAAATGGTGCAATGCCAATGATTTCAACAAAGCAACATTTTTATTAATTCCTTTCAACATATTTTTCTGAAGTTATTGAGCCATCAAATCATAGAAAGTTATTATATTTGCAGTTATAAACAGATGTTGATAAATATACAAACTTAAGAATACATAGAAAGGAAAGAATTTAGTATATATAAAGAAGAGACAAGCATGATGAAGACTAAGGAAAAAGGAGGAAAAGAGCGTGGAAAACTATTAATAACTTTTCTATGCTATTTTTACTAACATTATCCACGGCCCATCATCATCACATATCTATTTTTAAATAAAAGAAAAAATAAATAATTATATAATGATTAAAGATACGTGGAAAAACCAGGGATTCGTAGACGAAGCAATCTCCGAAACTACAGACATTAAAAAAGAGATACGCCGCATGTGTGAGGAGAAGAATGCCCTCATCATGGCTCACTATTATACGTATGGCGAAGTTCAGGATATAGCAGATTTTGTGGGTGACAGTCTTGCACTGGCACAAAAGGCAGCACAGACTGACGCTGAAATGATAGTGATGTGTGGTGTGCACTTCATGGGAGAGACGTGCAAGATACTGTGTCCTGAGAAAAAAGTGCTTGTACCTGATTTGAATGCAACATGTAGTTTGGCAGAAAGTTGTCCAGCCGACAAGTTTGCTGATTTTGTGAATGCTCATCCCGACCATACAGTCATAAGCTATGTGAATACAACGGCTGCGACGAAAGCTGTGACGGATGTGGTGGTGACGAGTGGGAATGCAAGACAAATAGTGGAAAGTCTGCCTCAGGACGAGAAGATAATATTCGGACCGGACAAGAACTTAGGAAACTATATAAATAGTATTACAGGCCGGAACATGTTGCTGTGGGATGGTGCATGTCACGTGCATGAGAAGTTCTCTTTGGAAAAAATTTTGGAGCTTAAGAAAGAACATCCAGAAGCCAAGGTACTTGTTCATCCGGAATGTAAAGGTCCGCTGGTGAAGGTGGCCGACAAAGTGGGTAGCACAGCAGCTCTGTTAAAATACAGTATTGAAAGTGATGCTACAGAATTCATTGTAGCAACCGAAAGCGGCATCTTACACAAGATGCAGGAGGCTGCTCCAGAGAAAACATTCATTCCAGCACCGCCAGACGACAGCACATGTGCATGCAATGAATGCAATTATATGAAACTTATTACGCTAAAGAAACTTTACAACTGTCTGAAATACGAATGGCCAACAGTGGAAGTGGATGCAGAAGTAGCGAAGAAGGCAGTACGACCGATAAAACGCATGTTGGAGATAAGCGAAAAGTTAGGTATCTGACGTAGAAAAGCTTCTTAACTGATGGAAGAACTGCCTAAACTCATCACAGATCTTGCATATATCCTTATAATAGCCGGCACGGTGACTATTATTTTCAAGCAGCTGAAGCAGCCGCTTGTGTTAGGATATATTGTAGCAGGATTTTTGGCAGGCCCTTATATGCCTTACACTCCGTCTGTGATGGACCATACAAGCATCGACGACTGGAGTCAGATAGGAGTTATCTTTCTGATGTTCACGCTTGGACTGGAATTCTCGTTCAAGAAAATAGTGAAGATGGGTATGCGTCCTATCATTGCAGCCGTGATGGTGATGATCTGTATGATGGGAGTGGGTAATACGGTAGGTACCATTTTCGGTTGGGAGAGCATGGACCGGCTTTTTCTTGGTGGTATGCTGGCCATGTCTTCTACTACTATTATATATAAGGCGTTCGACGACCTTGGATTGCGCAGTAGGAAGTTTGCTTCTGCTGTGTTGTCTGTGCTGATACTCGAGGACATACTTGGCATTCTGCTTATGGTCATACTGAGTGCTATGGCCGTGAGCAGAAGTTTGGAAGGTACGCAGCTTATAAAAAGCATGTTGCAGTTGGGATTCTTCCTTATACTGTGGTTTATTGTGGGTATCTTCTTGGTTCCTCTTTTCCTCAGAAAATATAAAAAATACATCAACACAGAGACACTTCTAATAGTGAGCGTTGGACTTTGTTTCTTGCTTGTTGTCATTGCATCGTATGTAGGTTATAGTCCCGCCTTTGGTGCATTTATGATGGGTAGCATACTGGCAGAAACGGTGGAGGCAGAACGCATAGAACATACAGTAAGTTCGCTCAAAGACCTCTTCGGCGCCATCTTTTTTGTTTCGGTAGGAATGTTAGTGAATCCGGCAGTTTTGGTACAATATTGGTTGTCAATCTTAGTTATCACGTTGGCTGTCATCGTTGGTCAGATGATATTCGGCAGCATGAGTTTTCTGCTTTCCGGTAATTCGCTGAAAGATTCTCTGCAGAGCGGTTTTTCTTTGGCACAGATAGGCGAATTTGCTTTTATTATTGCAGCCTTGGGTCAGTCGTTAAAGGTTACCAGCGAGTTTCTTTATCCCGTGGTAGTGGCAGTGAGTATCATCACCACATTCTTCACACCCTATATGATAAAATCGGCAGAACCATTGTACGAAAAAATACAACATATTCTGCCTAAAAAGATTAATAAGGTGTTGGACGAACACACCATGTGGCTGATGAGCAAAGGGAAGCGTGCAGAAGAGATGACTCTGGCACAGGCGTGGAAGAGTTTCTTAAAGTCGCTGGTGAGTCAGACTGCTGTCTATCTGACACTTTGTGTAGCCGTAATAGGAATTAGTTTTGCATCGCTGCTACCCATTTGTAGACACGTATTCACACATTGGCCAGGTAACATCATTTGCGGACTATTCACATTTACTGTGGTGGCTCCTTTTATACGTCCCATAGTTATGCGGAAGAACAATTCAGCAGAGGCTATCTTTATAAGAAATTGTAACCTCGTGCAGCGTTTCTTCTATACGCTTGTTCTGCTGTTGAAGTTCTTCATTGGATGTCAGATAATTTATTACATACTTAATTTCCTTTCGCCTTTCCGCTGGTATTGGCACGTAATGGTAAGTGTGGTGTTGGTTGTCATGTTAATACGCAGCCGGAGAGTGAAGTTGTGGAGTATTCGTATTCAGCGTACCTTCATGCAGAACCTGAACAGTAGGGAAGAGATGCGTCAGAAAAGTAATCCAGCTTATGGAAGAAAGCTACGCGGAAAGGAATTGCACATTGCCTCGCTTACGTTGCCGCTGAATACGGCCTGGGGCGGAAGTACGCTCTCTCAACTCAGAATTGGCAGTATAGATAATGTGCATGTGGTGGCCATCGTCAGAGGTAATCAACGCATCAACATTCCAGGAGGAAACAACAAACTCTTTCCGGCAGACGTGATAGAGGTTGTGGGCGATGATGATAGCATACAGAGCCTCAGTCAGAGAATGGAAAGTGAGGTGCAGAATCCTAATGATAAACATCAGGATATGCACCGGCTGACACTTATTAACATCGGACTTTCTAAGAGTTCTCCGCTCTGCGGCCACACACTTTTGGAGGCAGACCTTCGCAACAAATATCATTGTATGCTCATTGGCATCGAGGACAGAGTTGGGAACATAGAGGTGGCACACGCCAGACGCACCTTCCAGTCTGGCGACATTCTATGGATAGTTGGCGAGGATGCCGACCTGAGCCTTTTGCGAATGGGTATATAGTTTTTATCTGAGCAGCCTATACGTGCCGCCGCTCTTCATGGCCACTATACCGCTCATCTCAAGGCTGAAAAGCATGGAAGTGAGTGCGGAAACAGGAAGACCAGTCTTTTGAGCCAACAAATTAACTTGCATACCATCGCAGTTACGCAAAGTTTCCACGACAAGTCGCTCGTCGGCAGTAAGGTCGGGGAAGAGTTCTTGTTGCACGCCTTCCGAGAGTTTCTCCGTTCGCGCCTCGGCAGTTTCCCATCCCATGGCTTCCATAAAATCCTCGGCCGACGTAAGGAGTGATGCTTTATTCTTACGGATTAATTGGTTGCATCCCACAGAATACGTGTCGTAAACGCGACCAGGAAAAGCAAATACATCGCGGTGATAACCTGCAGCCATATCAGCTGTGATAAGCGAGCCACCTTTAGCGGCACTTTCTACCACGATGGTGGCATCAGACATGCCAGCCACGATGCGGTTGCGCTGTACGAAATTCTTTTTATCGGGATTCGTCTGACTCAAGAACTCTGTAACGAGACCGCCCATTTCGAGCATCTGTATGGCATCGTCGCGGTGGTTGCGTGGATATATCTGATCCAAGCCGTGTGCCAGCACAGCCACCGTGGACAGATTGTTTTCCAAGGCAGCACGATGGCAACGTATGTCTACGCCGTAAGCCAGTCCGCTTACGATGAGAATGTCGGGACAAAGGCTTGCCAGTTCCTCTACAAAGTGGCGGCAGACATCGCGACCATAGTCGGAAATCTGTCTTGTACCCACCATCGCAAGCACGTGGCAGGCATTTAGGTCCGCCTTACCTTTATAGAAAAGTATGATGGGTGCATCGGCACATTCCCTCAGTCGTGCCGGGTATGCAGCATCGTTAAGTCCGATGCATTGTATATGGCCACGCTGTGCAAACTGCAGTTCCTCTTCTGCCCGATGCAGTTGGGTATCCATCTGCGAGAGGGCTTCCTGCACACAATCGTTAGCTTCGGGCAGGAGTTTGCGTATGTCTTGGCGATTCTCGTAGAGGGCAGTAGCACTACCTGCAGCCGAAAGCAGTTCGTGCTGTGCCGCCAGACTCAGTCGTGGCAGGCGGCTGAGTGCAATGGTATAGATAATTTCTTGTTCTGTCATTCTTCGTCTTTCTCAAAGTAGGGCATCAAGTTCTGTTCCATTTCCTTGCATTCTTGCAGTTTGCCGTGTACAATACAGACCGTATCCACTTGTCCCATTGCAATAAGTTTCATGTCAGGCAGCCGGAAGATATCTTGATAGAAAACATACCGCACACCCTCTTTACGTAACCGCAGTTTGCAGACAAATTCGTCGCGGCTACGCAGTGGTGTCTTATACGATATTTTTATGCGGGCCACCACGGCAGAAATGCCTTGTGCGTGCATGTCTGCAAAGCTCAGCCCTGCCGAAAGCAGAAACTCGTGGCGTGTATGCTCCATGTAGTGCTGATAGTTGGCATTGTTCACAATGCCCTCAAGGTCGCACTCGTAGTCGCGAACTTTGAAAGGAAGCTCAAAAACGTAGTTCTTCTTCATAGTCTTTTTAGGTATTCGTATCCGATGCGGCAACGCAGGCAGTCTTTGCGGTCGCAATATTCGCGTTTCAGTTGTATCAGCGCTTGGCTGTCGGCTGCCGAAGTGACATCGAGTCCGCACGACTTCCATTGGCGGATGATGTAGTTATCCTCGGCTGGCAGCTGCGCAAGGAAAGCCAATGCGCGATCCATCAGCGCCTGCTCCTTGTGGCATTGTCCGTAAGCGTAGAGCAGAGGCACTACTGTGTTGATGATTATCAGCTGGCAACTGGCCTTTGAAATTCCTCCGTCGGCAAGTGCCTTCTGCAGCATTTTCACGTCCGTCGTCTCCACCAAACTGCGCATTTGTGTATGCCCACTGTGAAAAAGACGTGCTATCTGCCGGATGCGTACGTGTGGGAAGTTCTGCGGTCGCGTACGTAGGTATTTCCAATCTTGTGGTGTCATGGGAGCCGGCAGGTTGAATTTGTGACAGAGAAAGGCAAATTCGTTTTTCATCTTTTGGCAGTCGGAATCGTCCATTTCATCGAGCAATCCTGCTTCTCCGAGAAAGATGGATTCTATCTGCAGAAGGTTGTCTCTGTGCTTGCCAACTGCCTGCAGCGGAATCAGTCGCGCCCAACGCTCGAAGGCATCACCGTTCAGACCGAAACCGAAGTTGCGACAGAGCGTAATCCACGTAGCTTCTTCCCAGTTGCCGTTTGTCTTTTTTACGCGCTCCACCACATTTTCCGAACGTTCGGCCAACCGTTCCACCAACAGCGCGTCCATCCAACTGTGAATCTTCATGCGTTCGAGTTGTGGAATCACGCGGTGGCAGCGTGGATAATCGTCCGTTTTGTTCAGTTCTTCATAATGGACAGCCAGTTGTGCAGGAATGTCCAACTGAAGTTGCGGCGGGTGTGTGCCGGACTCTGTTTCTACGTCGCAGTCCACCACTTGTGCTACGTGCAAAATGGTATTGTTATAGGCAGGGTCTGTATGGTGTCCGTGACGGTACCAGTCGCGAGACTTCAGGTGTATCTCCACGTTTCCGACCCAAACGGTTTCACCGATTCGCACCTTCGCGTTGAAGAAATCCGGTCCCTGGTCGTTGTTCTGCAGTCCAGGGTCTATGATTTCCACATCGCGGCCATCGGTTGTTAGCAAAGCCTTCAGCGGTAAAATCTTGTGCTTCCACACGTAATGGAGCAATTTTTCCATGCTTTCGCGCGTAATCTTTAGAAATTTTGAAGCAAATGTAGGAAATTCTGCGTTAAAAGCATTACTTTTGCATCGAAAAATGAAGGAGAAATGAAACTTGCGCTCATAGGATACGGCAAAATGGGCCACATGATAGAGGAGATAGCTCGGAGTCGTGGTCACGAGATTGTGTGCATCATTGATGTGGACAACCAACAGGATTTCGACAGCCAGTCTTTCTGCTCGGCCGATGTGGCAATCGAGTTTACGGCTCCGCATGTGGCGTTCGACAACTGCATGAGGGCGTTTGAGCATAATGTGAAGGTGGTCAGTGGCAGCACAGGCTGGATGGCTCAGCACGAAGACGAAGTGAAGCGGCTCTGCTCGGAAGGTGGAAAAACGCTTTTCTGGAGCAGCAACTTCAGTCTGGGTGTCACCATTTTCAGGGCATTGAACCGCTACTTGGCTCGGATAATGAATCGTTTTGAGGATTACACGCCGCAGCTCGAGGAGACTCATCACGTGCATAAACTCGATCATCCCAGCGGCACCGGCATCACGTTGGCCGAAGAATTGGTTTCCGAAGTGGACCGCCTGAGCGGATGGCAGATGGGAAAGCTCGTGCAGCCCGATGGCACAGAAGAAGGCACGGACAAAGTGCCGGCCGACAAACTTTGCCTCAACAGCATCCGCCGCGGAGAGGTGCCGGGCATACACACCGTCACGTGGAACAGCGAGGCCGACCAGATAACCATCACACACGATGCACACAATCGTCGCGGCTTCGCCCTTGGCGCTGTGCTGGCGGCAGAATATACGGCCAAGCACGAAGGATTGCTGACTATGAACGATTTGTTTAACTTTTAAGAGCAGAAACTTTTTAAGATGAAGAAAAAGAAATATCAGCCAACGACGAAAGATTGGATAAAGGGTCTTGTGGCCATTGCACTATTCGTTGCATTTCTGGTTTGGGTGCGTTGTTGGTGGGGAGCCATTGTCATTCCGTTTATATTCGATGCTTACGTAACACGACGCATTCCTTGGACGTGGTGGAAAGACCTCGAGAACCCCGTACTGCGAACCGTGATGAGCTGGGTGGATGCCATTGTGTTTGCGGTGGTGGCTGTTTACTTTGTGAATATCTACTTCTTCCAGAATTATACCATTCCCTCCAGCTCGCTCGAGAAGAGCCTGCTCGTGGGCGACTACCTGTTCGTAAGCAAAATGAGCTACGGGCCACGTGTGCCGCAGACGCCGCTCCACATGCCTATGTGCCAGCACACGCTTCCTTGGGGCGGCAAGAGTTACATCGAGTGGCCGAAGTGGGACTACAAGCGTGTGACTCCGAAGCCCGTTCAGCTGAACGACATTGTGGTCTTCAACTACCCCGCAGGCGATACCATCGTCACCAACATGCCGTATCAAACAGAATACTACTCGCTCTGCTACGGCATTGGCGAACAGATCTATACACAACAGACAGGTCTCACGCCAGACATGGCATCGCTCTCGCCGTTGAAGCAGCGCGAGATGTATCAGACCTTCTACTCGCTGGGCAGAAAATACATCTCGCTTACCCCCGATGAATTCGGCAAAATAGACACGCGCCCAGTGGACCGTCGCGAGAATTATGTGAAGCGTTGCGTCGGACTGCCCGGACAGACTTTGCAGATTAAGGACCGTGTTGTCTATCTCGATGGCGAGGTAAATCCGGATGCCGAGAACGTGCAGTACAACTATAACGTCGCGTTGCGTTCCAATACACTGCCAGAGGAACTGGCACACGAATTGCATATCAGCAGCGAGGACCTGCAGACACTCTACCGCTTCGGAACACTTCCGCTGACGGCTGCAACCAGAGACTCGCTGGCCAAGCATACCGATGTGGTGGAAAGCATTCAGCTGGTGGAGAACCGCGCGTCCGAGAATCTCTATCCTCAGAATGCTTACACGGGTTGGACGTGCGACAACTACGGACCCATCTGGATTCCGAAGAAAGGCAGCACCGTACATCTGACGCTCGACAACATTGCCATCTACGAGCGTCCTATTCGCGTGTACGAAAACAATGATTTGCAGGTGACGTCCGACGGCCGTATTATCATCAATGGCGAGGAGACCGACGAGTACACCTTCCGCATGGACTACTATTGGATGCAGGGCGACAATCGTCACAACAGCGCCGACAGCCGCTTCTGGGGTTTCGTACCCGAAGATCATATCGTAGGCAAACCCATCATCATCTGGCTGAGCACGGACAAAGACCGCGCTTGGGGCCGCGGACATATCCGCTGGAGCCGTCTCTTCCGGTTGGTGGACAGAATCAAATAGGTGGTGAAGCTGGGCAAGCATCTCATACTGACATTTCTGGCGGCAGGCATCTTGTTTTTCTTGCTGCGACAGTGCGTCTGCACCATCATTGCCATTCCTCAGGGTGGCAACGCACCTACGTTCCTGCAGGGCGACCGTGTGCTGCTCAACAAGTGGAGCTACGGGTTGCGGCTGCCGCGAACAGATTGGTTCGGCTATCAGCGCGTCCGTCGTAAGCCATTGCGTAAATACGATTGGATAGCTTTCAACTCGCCTCAGGTCTGCCCCGATGCTTTGCCAGATACCAGTAGCCTTTGCGTGGGGCGAGTGATAGCTTGTCCGGGCGACACCGTGTGGATGGGCAAGGACGGCCTTGTCAGCGACCGCAAGGATTTCCGTCGCGGCTGCATCTGGCCTTTGGTTGTTCCGGCTCGTGGCATGCATGTTCATATCTCGCCGTGGGCAGTCACCCTCTATGCACTCACCATCCAGCGGCACGAAGGAGAGAATGCCACGGCCAAGGGCGACACACTCTTTGCCGCCAACCACAGTATGGAGTTCTACCGATTCCATCGCGATTATTGTTGGGTTTCTTCGGGCAACGATGCGAACCTGTTCGACAGCCGCAGTTTCGGTTTTGTGCCGGCCGAGCACGTGGTTGGCCGACTTGATGCAGTCCTTTATTCGTTAGATGGCGAGCAGCCTTGGTATCGCATCCTTCGCAAGAAACGTTTCTTCCGGACCGTAGAATGAACTCCTGCGAAACACTCGTATTGCCTACAGCCTACCTGCCGCCCATTTCTTACTTTCGGGCTGCGATGAGGCACGACTGCGTGCAGCTGGAAGCGTGCGAACACTACGTCAAACAGACACTGCGCAACAGGTGTTGGATAGACTCGCCGGCAGGCCGTCTGCCGCTCACCATCCCCGTCGAAAAGACAGTCGGCAAGGTAGCCATCAGGGATGTGCGCATCAGCGACCACGGCAACTGGCGTCATCAACATTGGAACGCACTTGTGAGCAGCTACCACCAGACGCCCTTTTTCGAGTATTATGCCGATGATTTCGCGCCTTTTTACGAGCGGAAGTACACATTTCTGCTCGATTTCAACGATCAGCTTCTACAGCTTGTGGCCAAAGAAATAGACGTCTCGCTCTCCACCGTGCGAACCTCGCATTACGTAGGCTGCACGGCCTGGGACGGACAGGGCGAAGTCAAGCCCTATTATCAGATTTTTGCTTCGCAGCACGGCTTCCTGCCCGACCTGAGCATCGTGGATCTCCTCTTCAACATGGGCAACGAATCAGTTCTTTTCCTATGAAGTGGCATCAGCTTCCTCCCTCAGTAGCAGACACGCCTTCTCCGCCGCTCTTCACTTATCCTTTCTGCTATCGTCCTCATCCGCTTTGTGTGGCTGCAGCCAACGAGGTGCAGCGTTATGTCTTGGCTCAGCAGCAATGGCAGGCCGAACTCAGCATGGGCAAGATGTTTGGCGTACTCATTGTGGAGAAAGACGGCCAGCGCGGCTTCTTGGCAGCCTTCTCCGGCACATTGGGCGGTCAGACGCAGCACGAATATTTCGTGCCGCCGGTTTACGACCTAATGGCGCCCGATTCATATTTCCAGGCCGAGCAGGCACACATCAGCGAGCTGAATCGTCGGGTGGAGGAACTTCGCAGAGAAATTACCACCTCGTCTGTTCGTCAAAAGGGCGTGCAGGAAGTGGAGAAAGCACGCGTGGCAATGCAGAAGGCAAAGGCACGGCGCGATGCACTTCGCCGCCAGCTTTCTGCCGACCAACTTCGGGAGCGGACCGACGAGATGATACGCGAGAGCCAGTTTCTGAAGGCCGAACTCCGCCGCACGATACTTTTCTGGCGAGCAAAGGAGGCAGAGGCCGAACAACAGAATCAACCCTTGCAGGCAGAGATTGATGCACTGTGCAGCGAACGCCGCCGTCGCAGCGAGGAACTGCAGCAATGGCTCTTCCGACAGTTCTCTTTCCTGAATGCAAAAGGTCAGAAAAAAGACTTGACGCAATTGTTTCATCCATTCACGCCTCCGAGTGGAGCCGGCGACTGCTGTGCACCGCGCCTACTGCAGTATGCCTACTCCGCGTCGATGCGTCCCATCTGCATGGCCGAGTTTTGGGTTGGCCGCTCGCCTACGGGTGTGCTACGTCGGGCCGGAAGCTACTACCCAGCGTGCCGCAGCAAGTGTCTGCCCATTCTCACGCACATGCTGCAGGGCTTGGCGGTGGAACCCAATCCGTTGGCTGCCGAAAACAGAGAGCTGGAGGAGCGGCTGCGGGTATTGTTCAGCAACGAAGACCTGGCCGTCGTAAGCAAACCAGAGGGAATGCTTTCAGTGCCCGGAAAAGAAGACCTGCCGTCTGTCTATTCTTCGATGAAATCGCGCTTTCCTGCAGCCACAGGGCCGCTTATCGTGCATCGTTTGGATATGGATACCAGTGGATTGATGGTGGTGGCGCTGCACGAGGAGAGCTACCATCGTCTGCAAGACATGTTTCTGCGTCGCATTGTGAAGAAAACATACATTGCCCTGCTTGAGCGCGAGATGCCAGTGGGTACGGAGGGCGAGATAAACCTTCGTTTGCGACCGGACGTCACAGACCGTCCGCACCAGATGGTAGACTCCGAGCATGGAAAGCGCGCTCTGACGCGATACCGCGTCTTAGCCAACCAAGACGGCCATGCTGTGGTGGCACTCAGTCCCGAAACGGGACGCACCCACCAGCTGCGTGTGCATTGCGCACATCCTCTTGGTCTCGACAATCCCATTGTCGGCGACAGACTCTATGGCACCGAAGGCGACCGCCTGATGCTTCACGCTTGCCAGCTTGTATTTGACGGCCACACCTTCACCGACATGCCCGATTTCATCGCGGACACCGATGTGTCCGTTGAATGATAGAGCACTGTTCCGTTTCTATTTTTTTCCCTTTTCCTTTTTTTCTTATAACTTTTCTTTTTAAAAGTTGTATCTTTGCAGCACATCACACGAGTACACGTACATAATAGTTAAGAGATATGGCAACAATGCAAGAACGTGCAGAACTGCACAAGACAATATGGAAGATAGCCAACGATCTGCGCGGCAGCGTGGACGGATGGGAGTTTAAGGCTTATGTGCTTGGCTCCATCTTCTACCGTTTTATCTCGGAGAATATCTGCGACTATATTCACGGGCTGATGGCGGATGCAGGTCAACCCGATTTCAACTATGCCACCATCAGCGATGAGATGGCAGAGAACATCCGTAAGAAGATGGTGGAGGAGAAAGGCTACTTTATCCTGCCTTCGCAGCTGTTCCAGAATGTGGTACAATCTGCCGATAAGGACGAGAACCTGAATGAGCGTCTGACCAGCATCTTCCGCAGTATTGAGGCCAGCGCAGTAGGCACACCCTCAGAAGACGACCTGCGAGGTCTGTTCTCCGACTTCACGGTAGATAGTGCTTCGTTGGGTTCTACGGTTATCAAGCGTAACCAACTGCTGGCGAAAGTGCTGAAGACCGTTGCTCAGATGGATCTTGGTAGCCGATACAACAATACTGACAATGATACATTCGGCGATACCTACGAGTTCCTGATGCAGATGTATGCTTCCGAGGCCGGCAAGAGTGGAGGTGAGTTCTTCACCCCTCAGCAAGTGAGTGAATTGTTGGCTCGTCTGGCTGCCTATAACAACCCTCATATTAATAAAGTGTACGACCCTGCATGCGGCAGCGGTTCGTTGTTGTTGAAGTTTGCTAAGACGGTAGGGAAGGAGAATCCCAACTTGAAGTATTTTGGTCAGGAGGTGAATCCAACGACTTACAACCTTTGCCGAATCAACATGTTCCTGCATAATGTGAACTACGACAACTTCGACATTCGTCTGGAGGACACCCTGCTGAAGCCCCAACACATGCAGGATGCTCCGTTCGATGCCATCGTATCGAATCCACCTTATTCACTGAAGTGGGACGGAAAGGACAATCCGATACTCATCAACGACGAGCGCTATGCACCAGCGGGCGTGCTGGCTCCTAAGAGTGCTGCCGACTTGGCTTTCACCATGCACATGCTTTGGCACCTCAGTGAACGAGGCACAGCTGCTATCGTAGAGTTTCCTGGTGTGCTTTATCGTGGTGGTGACGAAAAGAAGATACGCCAATATCTCGTGAAGAACAACTTCGTCGATACCGTTATCCAGCTGCCTGCCAACCTCTTCTTCGGAGTGGGTATTGCCACCTGTATCATCGTGCTGAAGAAGAGCGCCAAGCAGGATGCCTCAGTGCTCTTTATTGATGCCAGCAAACTCTTTGTGAAGAACGGCAATAAGAATCTGTTGACTCCAGAGCATCAGGACAAGATAATGGAACTCTTCGAGGCACGTAAGGATGAGCAATACCTTGCCCGTCTGGTGAAGAATGATGACATCCTTGAGAACGACTGCAACCTCTCCGTCAGCAGCTATGTAGAACAGGAAGACACCCGCGAAGTCATCAACATCGAGGAAGTGAATGCCAAGCTCGAAGCGTTGGTTGCCGAAGGCAATGAGCTGAACAAGAAGATTGAGACGATTGTGAAGGAATTGGGAGAATAAAACTTAGATAAAGATGACAAAGAAACAAGCAATACAGCTTTTTCAGGAGCGCAAGGTGCGTACCGTATGGGACGATAAGGAAGAGAAGTGGTACTTCTGCGTAGTAGATGTTGTGGAAGCACTAACAGATAGTGTCAACCCGACGGATTACATTAAGAAAATGAAGAAGCGCGACCCAGAACTTGCTAAAGGGTGGGGACAAATTGTCACCCCCCTTTCGATACAAACTCCAGGAGGCAAGCAACGGGTGAATTGTGCCAAACAAGAAGGCCTTTTCCGCATCATTCAGTCCATCCCATCGCCCAAGGCTGAGCCATTCAAACAGTGGATGGCGCAGGTAGCCAGCCAGCGTCTTGACCAAATGCAAGACCCAGAACTGAGCATCGAACAGGCAATTGTTGACTACAGACGCTTGGGGTATAGCGAGGCTTGGATTAACCAGCGTATCAAGAGTATAGAGGTACGCAAGGAACTGACAGATGAGTGGAAGCGCACAGGGGTGCAAGAGGGACTTGAATATGCCTCTTTGACAGATATCATCACTCGCGAATGGAGCGGCTTCACCACCAAGCAATATAAGCACTATAAGGGTTTGAAGAAAGAGAACCTGCGAGACAATATGACCAATCTGGAGATTGCTCTCAATATCTTGGCGGAGGCTTCTGCTACAGAAATCTCAAAGGAGCGTGATCCTAAGGGCTACAACGCTCAGACGCAGGTGGCAAGAGAAGGCGGCAGCGTGGCTAAGGCTGCACGCAAACAACTGGAAAGCAAGTTAGGCCGCAGCGTCATCACCAAAGAAAAAGCAAGCGACTATCTGTTGCCAGAGGGTACTGATAATGATAATGAATTAGGAGAGTAGCGTATGCAATATGTAGTACAATGGGCCACAATACTAAGTCCCATTATTGCTGTCGTAATAGCATGGTGGACGAGTAGAAACAGCGCCAAAGACACAGAGAAGAAACTCACAGCGCTCGAAGTCAGCACAGCGAAACAGGTGGAGAGCATAAAAGACCTTCAGGCCCAGCAGATAGAGGCATCCATTAAGCAAGTGGAGTTAGAAATAGAGAAGTATCTCATCCTCGCCAAGAGTGCAAAACAAGAGTGGGTCGGAATCAACGAAATAAACAACTCCGGAATGTCACTCGCTCAATTTAAAGAAATCGAAAAGCAAAAGTTTCAGGAGCAGAAACCAGAAAGAGATTATCAGCTATACAACGAGTTTATCAAAAAACTAGAGATAATAAAACAAGGCTTAGAAACTCATAAAAACAAGCTATATTGAGTATATGGTGGAGTGGAAGAAATTAGGAGAGGTGTGTGCTTTTAACAGAGGTAGAACCATCACAGCAAAGGATGCTGTTGATGGTGATATTCCTGTTATTGCAGGAGGACAAACTCCTTCTTATTATCATAACGAATCTAATAGAGAAGGTGAATCTATAACAGTTGCTGGCTCAGGAGCCTATGCTGGATTTGTTTCTTATTGGAACAAGCCTATATTTGTATCAGATGCGTTTACTGTTGACCCATCACAAAGCATTAAACACAAATATCTTTTTCAATGGCTCAAAATGAACCAAAATAGGATATTTGAAACACAAAAGGGAGCTGGAGTTCCCCATGTTCACGGAAAAGATATTGCGAACTTCCCCATCCCCATCCCTTCTCTTGAAGAGCAGGCTCGGATAGTTGGAATCCTTGATACCTTCACTTCTGCCATAGACAACCTAAAGGAGCAGATAGCTCAGCGAAGAAAACAATACGAATATTATCGTGACCAACTCCTTGACCTCGAAGGAAAACCAGGGGTGGAAATGAAGAAAGTTGCCTATTTTGTTAAAGAAAGAATTCTTGCAAATGAATTGACTGCACAAAACTATACCAGTGTTGAAAACTTGCTAAAAGATAAAGCAGGTAGAAAAGAAGCTGAGAATTTTCCATCAGAGGGAAATTGGATAAGGTATCAAAAGGGTGATGTCTTAATCGGAAACATACGTCCTTATTTACGAAAAATATGGTTGTCTGACAGAGAAGGGGGAACAAATGGTGATGTTATTGTAATAAGACCAAATGACACATTATTACCAGAGTTTATGTTTTATTGTTTAGCTTCGGATTCTTTCTTCCTATATTATAATCAGGCATTGAAGGATGGTAAGATGCCTAGGGGCGAGAAAAAACGTGTGCTTTCATATGTTATTCCATCTGTTGGGAAAGAAGAGCAGCAGCGCATTGTCTCTATCCTCGATACTTTCGAGGCTTCGATACAGAACCTTGAAGCGCAGCTGGAGCAGCGCGAAAAGCAATATGAATATTACAGAAACAAGCTCCTGACGTTTGAGAGAGAGAACGAGAAGGTTAGTTAGGGCTAGTATGACTAGTTAGAACTAGTATGAATAGTTAAAACTAGTGATTTTAATCATTAAGAAAACGAAAACATGACAGAAGATAACAACGTTACGGGCGCCAAGCCGCTGCCGAAGGTGCTGCTCAACGAGGTGCGGTATCAGGACCTCTACTTCTATCAGAAGTCGGAGGTGCTGTATGCACTGACCTATCACTTTGTGAAGCGTTTCTTGGCAAGCAAGGGCGACCGTACCGTTGACCAGATGATACAGGCAGCCCGCTCGGGCAAGCAGAACATCATAGAGGGTCTGGCTGACGGCATGACATCGACGGAGACACAGCTGAAGCTGCTCAACGTCGCCCGCGCCTCGCTAAAGGAGCTGCGTGCCGACTATGAGGACTACTTGCGCACCAGAGGGCTGGCATTCTGGGAAGCCTCGCACCCACGCTATGACGAGATGCTGGGCTTCTGTCGCAAGCACAACAAGGTGAGCGACTACGAGCCTTTCTTCAGTCGCTGGGGCGACGAAGAGCTATGCAACATCGCCCTGACCCTGCTACACATGACCGACAGGATGATGAAGACCTACCTGAGCGGTCTGGATCAGCAGTTTGTGACACAAGGCGGCATCAAGGAACGCATGTATGCTGCCCGCACAGGTTACAGAAAAGGTGTTGATGAGGAGCTGCAGCGCCTGAGAGACGAGAATAAGCGGCTGCGTCAGCAGGTGCCGATACTGGAGCAGCGCATCGAGGAACTCGAGCGCGAGAAACGCCACCTTGAGGCCGAGCTGATGAAGGCGAGGGGGAGGAGAGAGTAGGGGCTAGGACTAGTTGGAACTAGGGGGACTAGTTGGAACTAGGGAGAACTGGCAAAAAACATAATGCTTATGATGGACGACTATAAAATCATAGTAGAGCAGGAGCATTCGACGGTGATGGCTCACTACGAGGTTATCGCTAAGCCTGATGGGGGCTATCAGAGTGAGGCCAGGCTGGAACGTGACCTGATAGACCAGCTGATGGGGATGGGATACGTCTATCTCGTCGTAAAGAACGAGGCCGGTCTGCTCCGCAATCTGCGGCAACAGTTGGAAGCGCTGAATGGGGTCAGCCTTTCTGATTCGGAATGGGCACGACTGCTGCCGATGATTTCGAACGAGCAGATGACCATACAGGACAAGACCGAGATGATACAGGGCAAGGGCTATGTGCTGAACCTGACACTGGACAACGGCCTGACAAAGAACATCAAGCTCATCGACAAGCAGAACGTCTATAACAACCGACTGCAGGTGACAAACCAGTACGAGGAGGAAGGCGGCACGCACAAGAACCGCTACGACGTGACCATACTGGTGAACGGGTTGCCGCTGGTGCACATAGAGCTGAAGCGAAGAGGCGTGGACATCAAGGAGGCTTTCAACCAGATAAACCGCTATCAGAGGGACTCGTTCTGGGCAGGCAGGGCCATGTTTGACTTCGTGCAGATATTCGTCATCTCGAACGGCACAGAGACAAAGTATTACTCTAACACCACCCGTTACGCGAAAGAGCAGGAAGGAAGCGGTAAGAGGTCTGACGGAAGAGGCAAGACGGACGGCAACACCTTTGAGTTTACCAGCTACTGGAGCGACCAGGAGAACACGTTGCTGACGGACATCAGGGACTTTACGACCACCTTCTTTGCGAAACACACCATCCTGAACATCCTGACGAAATACTGCGTGTTCAACGTGGACAAGCAGCTGCTGGTGATGCGTCCGTATCAGATAGCCGCCACGGAGAAGATACTTGGGCGCATCCAGACTGCTATGTATAACCGCTGGCAGGGAACCACAAGGGCTGGCGGCTACATCTGGCATACCACAGGAAGCGGCAAGACGCTGACCTCGTTTAAGACCGCACAGCTGGCATCGAGAATGGAGGGCGTGAAGAAAGTGCTCTTTGTGGTGGACAGGAAGGACCTGGACTACCAGACGATGAAGGAGTATGACAACTTCGAGAAGGACTGTGCCAACTCGAACTCGTCGGCTAGGATATTGCAGAAACAACTGAAGGACGCCTCGTCGACCATCATCATCACCACGATACAGAAGCTGTCGAACCTGATGAAGCCAGGTATCTACGACAAGGATGAGGAACTGCGTGAGATACTGCAGAAGGAGAATATTGTGCTGATATTCGACGAATGCCACAGGAGCCAGTTCGGCGATATGCATAAGCTGATTGTGAAGCGCATGAAGAAGTACCTGATGTTCGGCTTCACAGGTACTCCCATCTTTGCCGTCAATACCAGTGCAGGCAGCAAGTACACCACTACGGCCCAGCTCTTTGGCGGAGAGCCTGACAAAGACGGCAAGCCCACAAAGCCGCTGCACACCTATACCATCATACATGCCATCAGGGACAAGAACGTGCTGAAGTTTCATGTCGATTACAACCGCACGATGCGAATGAAAGACGATGTGGAGCGCAAGCAGGTGTGGGGCATCGATACGGAAGAGGCACTGCACGACCCCAGACGCATCGAGATAGTGACTCGCTACATCATCGAGCACTTTGCCGAAAAGACAAAGCAGGGAGCCGATGCCTACACGATGAACAAACTGGTGAACGTGGCGGAAGTCATCAGGAAAGGACGAAAAGCAGATGAAAAGAAGATGCGGATACACACACGCGGCTTTAACAGCATCTTTGCCGTTGACAGCGTGGAGGCTGCCATCCTCTACTATAACGAGTTCAAGAAACAATTGGGCGACAATCCAGCCCTGCGAGTGGCGACCATATATACGTTCAACGCCAACGAGGAAGAAGTGGATGAGTGGGGATTCGGGGGAGATGAGAACCCCGAAGAGGCAGGCACACCGCCCAACCTGCAGAGTCGCGACGCGCTGGAACAGGCCATCAAAGACTATAATGAGGTGTTTGGTACCAGCTACTCGACAGACGGGGATTCGTTTCAAAGCTACTACAAGGATGTCTCACTGAGGATGAAGAACAAGCAGATAGACATTCTGATAGTGGTGGGAATGTTCCTGACGGGATTCGACGCAAAGACGCTGAATACGCTGTGGGTAGACAAGAACCTGAAACTGCACGGCCTGCTGCAGGCCTACAGCCGCACGAACCGCATCCTGAATGCCGTGAAGAACTGCGGCAACATCGTCTGCTTCCGCAACCTGGAGGAGGCCACGAACAAGAGTCTGGCCATCTTTGGCGACGAGAATGCATCGGGAATGGTGTTCCTGAAGAGTTATGAGGAATACTACAGCCGAGGCTATGAGGATGACAAGGGCGTATGGCACGAACCTTATACCGCGCTGATAGAACGATTGCTAAGCCTGTTCCCAGTGGAGGGTATGGCTAATATCCTGGATGAAGAAGAGCAGAAGGCATTCATCAGACTGATGGGAGAGATACTGCGTGTGCGGAACGTGCTGGCGGCCTTCGACGACTTCACAGAAGAGGCAAAGCTGATAGGCGAAATGCGCTATCAGGACTATCTGGGATGGTATAACAACTACTACGAGAAATTCCGCCCCACCACGCACAAAGGCGAAGAGGAAACCATCAAGGATGATATCGTCTTCGAGATGGAGCTGGTGAAGCAAGTGCAGATAAACATCCGATACATCCTGAGTCTGGTGCAGCAGTATCACGACTCGAACTGCGAAGACAAGGAAATCATCGTGAAGATAAGGAAACAGATAGATGCCAGCCCCGACATGCGCGACAAACGCGACCTGATAGAAAAGTTCATCCAGCGCATGACTCCGCAAAAGGGAGCGGATGTGAGTGAGGAATGGGAACAGTTTATCGAGCAGGAGAAGAAGGAACGACTGGATGCCATCATCACAGAAGAGAACCTGAAGCCAAAAGAGACAGAGGCTTTCGTGAAGCGCGCCTTCATGGATGGCTACGTGACAGAGACCGGTACAGGCATCGCCAAGATACTGCCGGCAAGCAATCCCTTCTTACCGGAAAGCGGAGAGAAAAAACAGACGGTAATAGACAAACTGAAAGCATACCTACAGAAGTTCCTGAATACGACGGAGAATAATTACCAACCGACGCAAATCATCCAGATAAGTAACCCCTACTCCGTAGTAGAAGACCAAGAAGGCCTTCTGGCAGCAGAACATGATGAGGGGTAATAAGGAAGCGGAAAGCAACCCCAGAAAATTTTTCGGAGAAAAAACCTACACTCCTACACTTTTGCAGGTTAACCGGTTGGTTATCTGCGCGGTATAGGTGTGTAGGTTTTGGTGTAGGCAAGCCGAAAAGGTGTAGGTTTTGGCCAAATATGCGGCAAAAAGCTAAATTTCGGAGCTATTCGCGGAGGCGGACGTAGAACTCACTGCCGCTGTTGCTGCGACGGTGGCAGAGATTGGGCAGGCAGTGGAGGATACGACCGAAGGCATTGGCAGCAGGCACCTTGAAGACGGAGCCGGCACGCTGCTTGAGGATGACCAGAATGGCGGTGGCGGACATCCACTGACCGTCGGCATCGGGCTGGGGAGTCTGGAAGTACTGATGGAAGAACATCTCGGCACTGGTCTGCTGCAGGAAGCGGCGGTTGTGCTGCATGATGGCGACGGTCTCGGCATCGTCGAACCAATAGCGTGTGCCTGCGTTCAGCTCGGCCTGGGCCTGTGCGAAGAGTTGCGCGTGGTTGGGTGTCTGGCTGACGTCGATGTTGCCCGTGACTTGTACGCCGAGGAAGCGGCGCGAGCCAGTGGGGTCGGTGAGGACGTCGGCCATGTTGGTGGTGGCGATGAACGAGGCCAGACGTGGTGTCTCTTCGGCATGCCGGGCATACGGACGTTTCACCTTGACGGACGGTAGCTGCAGGATGTTCTTGAGGAAGCCTTGCTGCTTGGCGGGCGAGATGCGGTTGAACTCGTCGAGGTTGATGAGCAAGGTCTGTGCCATGGCCAAGTGGACCTGACGCTCGTCGCTGAGCGAGAGGTTGTCGGTGTAGCCCCACGAACGCAGTTCGGGCGGAAGCAGTGAGCGGCAGAAAGCGCTCTTGTGCATTCCCTGCTCGGAGACGAGCAGCGGCACGAGGGCGTTGCCGTAGCGGAGGTCGCGCCCCTGCCATTGTGCCACCATGGCCAGAAACCAGGTGTGGAACCAGTCGGCCCAGAGCTGAGGATGGTCGGTGGGCACGGTGGCGGCCAGAGAGCGGATGTGGTCGCGGCCGTCCCATTGCGAGGCGAGACCATAGAGATAATGCTCCACGGGGTTATACTCGTGGATGCGAGTGGAATTGACGTAACGGCGCACATCGCGGTCCCACACGTCGAGGCCTGCCAGCTGGAGGTCGGTGGAGAAGGTGTTGACTACCTGTTCGGTGACGGGCCGCCAAGGGGTAACCCAGCTGTGGTTGGTGCGGTATTCGGTGTAGCCCATGATGGTGTTGCGGCGAAAGACGTAGCGGCTCTCCATGCGACGGATGAGTTGCTGCATCAGGGGTTCATCGGCGAGAGCCGACGGTTTCTTGTGTAGAACGCGCTGTTCGTCGTAGACGGTCATGACGAGCATCCGCACAAACTCCTCCGTCAGTCCGGGCCAGTCCTTATAGGTAAGATGGCGCCACAGGTGGCAGACGGCCTCCTCCTCGGGCCAGCCCATGCCGCAGAGTGCTGTGGCCATGGCTGTGACGAAGTGTTTGTACCACTCGTTGCTGTTCTGCGAGACGGCGGGCAGCTGCTTGTTCACCTGAGCGAGTGCTTGGTCGTAGGCCCGCTCGTAGTTGGCATACGCTGTCATGTCGGCTTCCTCGAAATGGCGCTCTTCGGGTAGCGCCAGCAGGTGGTCGTCGGCCTCGTCGTATGTGGGTGTGGCGGTGTCGGACGGGCTGATGCGGAATGGGGCTGCCGCAGGGTTGATGAGTGGGCAGGAATCCAGTGGCATCAGGAAGGCATGCCGCAGCGTGGGCTTCATGCGGGTGATGCGTTTGGGCAGCAGCGAGTCATAGACTGCGGCCAGACGATGATAGGCCAGCGAGTAGAAGTCCTCGACCTCGGTCTCCAGCACTGGCAGCGTGCCGTCGGAGCGAGATACGCTGACGAGGAGGATGACCTCTGTGCCGGTGGCACCCACGAAGGCGGCCAGCGTGGATGGCATCGTTAGGGCGGCACGTTTGACATCGTCGCAGTCCTGCTGACCCATGAGCTGACGTACCTCGAGCACCACCAGCCCGTTGAAGTGGGCGATGCCTGTGGCTCCGTTCGTCTGGCGACAGAGTTCTGCGGCTGCCACCACGTGCGGAACTTCGTCGTAGCAGCGGAATTGGCGGACGCGGTCGGGCGTCGTCTCGTGGCGTAACTTCTGGATGAGACGGTTGGGGGTGTCGGTCTGGATGCGTTCGAAGAACTTGGTGGCATCCCACTGGCGAAGGTGCTCGCCGCGACGGTCGGTCTTGATTGTGGAAAATTTCATAGGCTTTGTTTTTAGTTTTTGGGTTTTGAAATGTTTATGATTCTTCCTCGGCCCACAGCGCTCTCGCGCTTGACGTGAGAATTTGTATCCCACGTGTGGGAAAACGAATGCGACACGCCGCACCGTTTTTGTCACGCGTGGGAGTTTCTGACGCTACGCACAAGGGAAGCGGCTGCTTCGCGATGTGGCGCCGAAGGATGTCTCTGTGTTCTATGGCTGACGATTCAGCCCGATGTCTTTCACCGTTGCAAAGATATAAAAAATAAGAGCGAAATGCAAATAAAACCTACACTTTTTTCGAAAACCTACACACTTGCCTACACACATTCACTGCGCAGGAAACCAGAGGATTAACTATAGAAAAGTGTAGGATGTAGGTTTTTTGGAGAAAAAACTTTAGGGAAAGAAAGTTGAGGGTAACTCTTTGTGGGCGGTGAATGCCTTTTTTCGCCTTTTGCTTTGCATTGCTGAGAAATGTCGTTATCTTTGCCGTGGAATATAGAACGTATAAACTTTCTGACGAATGGATGCATTTGATGTTATCAAAAAGGGATTAGCGGCATACGGCGCAAAGGATTTGAAGGACCGTATGAGTGGAAAGATGGAGGACGAGTTCGAATCGTGGGCCCGCTCGGGAAGCCGGGGCATTGACCACGACGACTTGGGTCGCAGATTCAATGACGACGTACACTAATATTATAAATAGGTAAGCATGAAGACTCATATCCTTCCGCTCGCAGCAGCACTGCTGGTGCTGTCTGCCGCATCGTGCCACCGGCAGGTGCAGACGTATGAGAACCCGGTCATTAGGCAGAACGTGCCAGACCCGACAGTGATACGCGTGGGACGCGAATACTATGCGGCAGGCACATCGGGCAACGCGGCAGAGGTGTATCCGATCTTTGTGTCGCGCGACTTGGTGCATTGGGACAGCGTGGGGCATATCTTCAGCCAGTGGCCCGAGTGGACGATGGGCTCCTTCTGGGCTCCCGAGCTGTTCCACCACGGCGACACTTACTATTGCTACTACACTGCGCGCGACCGCAGCGACAGTACGTCGTGTATCGGTGTGGCCACGGCATCGCAACCCGCCGGACCATACACCGACCACGGGCCGCTGCTGAAATGGACCAACGAGGCCATTGACTCGTATGTCTTTGACGACGACGGTCAACTCTACATCACATGGAAGGCTTACGGCCTGCATCCCGAACGACCCATTGAGCTGCTGGGAAGCAGGCTCAGCGACGACGGGCTCTCGCTGGAGGGTGAGGCTTTCACGCTGCTGGCCGATTATCGCGACTTGGGCATGGAGGGGCAGTGCATCTTCCGCCACGGCAAATACTACTATCTGCTCTATGCAGCCCGCGACTGCTGCACGGAACGCAGCGACTATGAGGTGCGCGTGGCGCGTGCCGAACGTTTCGAAGGTCCGTATGAGGAGTATGAAGGCAACCCCATCCTGCGTGGCGACGGGCAGTACATTCAGTCGTGCGGCCACGGCACGCTGGTGGAGACACCGGGCGGCCGCTACTATTATCTATGCCACGCCTACCTGATTGGTCGCTACCGCGAAGGGCGCCAGCCCATCTTGCAAGAACTGGTGGTGGGCGACGACGGCTGGCCACACTTCGCGACGGGCGACGTGACGAAGGCCGAGCAGCCTATGCCCGATGTGAGATAAGGAAAAAGAAAGGTTTCTTCTCCGGAAAAAAACGAGAATAGGTTGTTTTTCAGAATTAATTTGTACCTTTGCCCTTGAATTCTATATTAACTGCGTATGACCACACAGGCAATGACACAAGTAATTGCTGAGTATTTCAAGACTCAACCCGTACTGAAGGCTTGGCTCTTTGGCTCTTTCTCACGTGGTGAGGAAACGCAAGAAAGCGACGTAGATATACTGGTCGTGTATGACCGTACGCAGAGAATAGGCCTTCTAAAGATTGCTGCTATGATGGTAGATTTGGAGCAAAAACTGCATCGACCAGTGGATTTGGTGGAAGAAAAAGGGTTGCTCCCATTTGCCAGAGAGTCTGTAAACCGTGATAAGACGCTTATCTATGAGAGAGCCAGTTAGAGACCGCAGACGTTTGGAACATATCATTGACGCCATCGATCGCGTGCTTGTAGAGACGGATTGGGAGGCTTGGAAACAACAAGAAGAGGACAAGTAGAAACAAAAGGGAGAGCAACGAACTGCTCTCCCTTTTTGTTTTATTTCATGCCGCGCGCTTTGTAGATGCGATCCTTGGCTTCGTTGATTTCCTTGAATTTCTTCTCGGCGGCCCGTCGGATGTCGTCGCCCAGCGAGGCGACGCGGTCGGGGTGGTTCTCCAATGCCATACGCTTGTAGGCACGCCGTACTTCGTCGTCTGTGGCACTGGAGGTGAGGCCCAGCACACGGTAGGCGTCTTCGAGCGTGGAGCCGCCGAGACCCATCATCTGTTCGGCCGTGCCGGCGGCGAGTCCCATCGAGACGCAAATCTGTTGCAGTGCCTGCCGCTCTTGTGTGGCAATGTGTCCGTCGGCCTTGGCAATCTCGCACAGAAAGGCTACGAGTTGCAGGCGTTGCTCCTGTGGCATGGCGCTTGCCAACTGTCGGCAGACGGCTTGGATCTGGGCGTTCCACTGTGGCTCGCCCATCCGTTTCTTCTGTTCGAAGAGGCGTAGCAAGATTTCCTGTCCCTCGCTTTCTGCCTGGGCGGAGAAGTTGGTGCGCAGGAAGCGTCGCACGTACTCCATCTCGCTGTGCATAATCTTGCTGTCGGCATGGATGATGTGGGCCGAGAGCACCATCAGTGAGAAGAGGAAGCCGTTGCGTTGGCCTTGCGGCTCATAGGCTCGCTGCTCTTCGGGCGTGAAATTCGATGCCCGTTCGGTGAACATGTCGAACATGGCACCCAGCACAAAGCCGGCCAGCGCACCCAATGGGCCGCCGTGCAGGAGTCCGAGGAAACCGCCTATCCACTTCATGTTGTTTGCTGTTTTGACCGGGTAGTCCGGAATGTCTAACTATTTCTCTTTTACCAACCTTTTTATCTCGTTGAGTTTGTTGAGTGCCTCGATAGGCGTGAGGTTGTTGATGTCGAGGTGCAGGAACTCGTCGCGTATCTGGCAGAGGATGGGGTCGTCGAGCTGGAAGAAACTGAGCTGTACGCCCTGATTGCTCTCGTGGCCGGCAGCGATTCCGGCGCCCAGATTGTCGTGATCTTTCGTGGCCTCGAGCTGTTTGAGCACCGTGTCGGCACGCCGCACAATGGAGGTGGGCATACCTGCCAGACGTGCCACGTGGATGCCGAAGCTGTGGGCCGAGCCGCCGCGTTCGAGCTTGCGCAGGAAGATGATTTTGCCATCCACGTCGCGCACGCTCACATTGAAGTTCTTGATGCGCGGGAAGTGGTTCTCCATCTCGTTGAGTTCGTGGTAGTGCGTGGCAAAGAGGGTGCGGGCATGGCCGCGCGTATTCTCGTGTATGTATTCCACGATGGCCCACGCAATGCTGATGCCGTCGTAGGTGCTGGTGCCGCGTCCCAGTTCGTCGAAGAGGACAAGGCTGCGAGCCGACAGGTTGTTCAGTATGTTGGCTGCCTCGTTCATCTCCACCATGAAGGTGCTTTCGCCCACCGAGATGTTGTCGCTGGCTCCCACACGGGTGAAAATCTTATCCACGTATCCGATGTGTGCGCTCTCGGCCGGTACGAAGCTGCCCATCTGAGCCATCAGCGTGATGAGCGCCGTCTGTCGCAGCAGTGCGCTCTTGCCGGCCATGTTGGGACCGGTGATGATGATGATTTGTTGCTTCTCGGTGTCCATATAGACATCGTTGGCCACGTAGCGTTCGCCCACGGGCAGCTGGTGTTCGATGACGGGGTGTCGTCCCTGACGTATGTCTATTACGTCCGTCTCGTCGACCTTCGGGCGAATGTAGCGGTTCTCCTCGGCGCTGACGGCAAAGGAGAGCAGGCAGTCGAGGCGTGCGATGAGGCTTGCATCGAGCTGTATGGAAGGCGTGAACTCGTTGAGCGCCGTCACCAGTTCGCTGAAAAGTTGTGTCTCGAGCGACAGGATGCGGTCTTCGGCTCCCATGATCTTCTCTTCGTATTCCTTCAGCTCCTGCGTGATATATCGCTCGGCCTGCACCAGTGTCTGCTTGCGTATCCACTCGGGCGGCACCTGCTGCTTGTACGTGTTGCGCACCTCGAGATAGTAGCCGAAGACGTTGTTGTAGCCAATCTTCAGGCTCTGAATGCCTGTCTTCTCGGCTTCGCGTTGCTGTATCTGCAGCAGGTAGTCCTTGCCTTGGTAGGCAATGCGGCGCAGTTCGTCGAGTTCGGTGTTCACTCCGTCGGCAATGACGCTTCCCTTGTTCACCAGCAGTGGCGGGTCGGGCTGTATCTCGCGTGCTATGCGGTCGCGTATGCTGGCGCAGAGGTTGAGTTGCTCGCCGATGCGCCGCAATGTGGCGTCTTCGGCATGTTCGCATGCCTCCTTGATGGGCTCTATGGCCTGCAGTGCCACCTTCAGCTGCACCACGTCGCGCGGCGACACGCGCCCCACGCTTACCTTTCCGACGATGCGTTCCAGGTCGCCCATGCGCCGCAGATGCTCGTCGAGCAGTTCGCGCAGGTCGGGGTGGCGGAAGAAACAGTCCACCACATCCTGCCGTTCGGCTATCTGCTTCACGTCCTTCAGCGGAAATGCCAGCCAGCGCCGCAGCATACGTGCACCCATCGGTGTCACTGTCTTGTCTATCACGTCGAGCAGCGAGATGCCGTCCTCGTTCATCGAGCCGAACAACTCGAGGCTGCGCACCGTAAATTTGTCGAGCCGCACGTAGCGGTCCTCCTCGATGCGTCGCAGGGCCGTGATGTGGCCCAGCTGCAGGTGCTGCGTCATCTCCATGTATTGCAAGATGACGCCCGAGGCCACGATGCCGCTCTTCAGGTGTTCGACGCCGAAGCCCTTCAGGTTCTTTACGCCGAAGTGTTTCAGCAGTTTGCCCCTTGCCGTGCTCTCGGCGAATGCCCAGTCGTCGAGCTCGAACGTCACAAAGCGTGTGCCGAAGCTGCCCTCGAACATGCTTTTCTTGCCTCGCTCGTAGAGAACCTCCTTTGGTGCGAACGACGAGAGCAGCTTGTCCACGTAGTCTGTGTTGCCCTCGGCCGTCAGAAACTCGCCCGTGCTGATGTCTAGGAAAGCCAGTCCGCACACCGTCTTGCCGAAGTGTACGGCAGCCAAGAAGTTGTTCTCCTTGTAAGTGAGCACCGTGTCGCTCATCGTCACGCCCGGCGTCACCAGTTCCGTGATGCCTCGCTTCACCAGTGTCTTTGTCAGCTTCGGGTCTTCGAGCTGGTCGCAGATGGCCACGCGCTTGCCAGCCCTCACCAGCTTGGGCAGATAAGTGTCCAGTGCGTGGTGCGGAAATCCGGCCATCTCTGTCGAAGGCATGTTCTCCTTGCCGTTGTTGCGCCTTGTCAGCGTGATGCCCAGAATCTCGGACGCAATGACTGCGTCCTCTGCGTATGTCTCGTAGAAGTCACCACAACGGAAGAGCAGCAACGCATCGGGGTGCTTTGCCTTCAGGTCGTAGAACTGCTTCATCATGGGCGTCAGCCCTTCTTTCGCCATAATTTGTATTTTTTCCACTGGCAAAGATACGCATTTTCTGCGGAACCACCACAGCACGAGGCATAAAAAAGAGAGAAGCATCGTGTGTGACTTCTCTCTCGACTTGTGGGAAGTGGGGTAGGGACGATCGGGCTCGAACCGATGACCTCTGCAATGTGACTGCAGCGCTCTAAACCAACTGGGCTACGCCCCTGTCTTCGCCTTATTGCGGTGCAAAGTTACGCATTTATTTCCGAACCGCCATAACTTTCGCCTCTTTTTTTGTGATTTGTGCGCATTCGCCGTCTTGCTGGCCCGATGTAAGGATTTGGCTTCACGCGCGTACGCGTAAAAGATGAAGGAAGATATGCTTCGGTGGGTTCTTTTTGTGCGTTCGCTTCAAAAAAAGTGGAGAAAAAATTTGGCGTAACGAAAAATTCCGTAACTTTGTCCTCTGTGAGCATGTGGGAGACCGCTTGCAGCCATTGGAAAGAACGTTGGCAAACTACGAATAAACGCACAATAATTTAATCTAACAAACGTATAACAACCTTTAATAACTGTTTAACTATGAAGAAAACATTTACTCTTGCTCTGACGTTGCTTCTTTGCACGTTCGGAGTCATTCGGGCGCAAGTTCCCTTCACCCTCGAGGACGGGTATTACTTGCTTTCCTCGGCAGAGGATCTTCAGACGTTGTCGGCCCTCTCAAACGATGTGGGTCAGCGCGACAACGTGCGTACAGCTAATTACAAGCTGACGAAGGACATCGACATGAGCGCGGTGGAGAACTTCACTCCCATCAGCTTTACCAGTTCTAACGGTGCCGCTTTCGGTGGTATCTTCGACGGTCAGGGTCACACGATCTCGAACGTGACGATTTCTACGCCCGAGAGCCATGGTAATCATCTGGGCTTCATCGGACTGCTTTTCAGTGGAACCCTTCGCAATTTGTGCATCAAGAACATCACCATCAACAGCAACAGTACTACGGCAGTGGCTCGTGGTGCCTTGGTTGGTCGCGACGGATCGAGTACCATCGAGAACTGCTGTGTGATCAACTTCACGCTGAACGATGCATGCCTCACTTCGAGCAGTACTACGACGGCTGGTGCCGTGGTGGGTTACCTCTCGTCGAGCGAGACAACCTTCTTCCGGAACTGCTATGCCTACAATGCCATTCGCGTGACGGGCGAGGACAGTGCTCCCATTCGTTCGTATGGCGGCAAGGGTGCCAAGGCTACCGTGACTAACAACTACGACAACACGACTACCGAAGAAGCTGACTTTGCCAGCGGTAAGGTGTGCTATCTGCTCAACGGTTCGCAGAGCGAAACTCCCGTCTGGTTCCAGACGCTCGAAGAGGACGCTTCGCCCTTGCTGGACAGCACGCACAAGACGGTGTATGTGGCCAATGACTTGACTTGCGACGGCAAGCCCAAGGGCGACGAACTCATTTACGGCAACAGTGGTCCCGGCCAACGCGACGACCATGATTTCGTCAATGGCGTCTGCAATATCTGCGGCAATGCCGACGAGACATGGCTTACTCCGGTGGACGGCGTCTATCAGCTTGGTACGCCCGAGCAGGTACAGTGGTTTGCAGCCTATGTGAACGGCAACCACGGTACTGCTAATGCTTGCCTGACGGCAGACATTAACTTTGCCAGCGTGGAGAACTTCAAGCCTATTGGTACGAAGGCATCTCCCTATCATGCTACCTTCGACGGCCAAGGTCACAAAATCTCGAACCTTTATATCAATGTTGAGGGCGAGAACGTAGGTATCTTCGGTACTGTCATCGGAGGTGCTACGATAAAGAACTTTGTGCTGGACAACACGTGCTCCATCTATGGTGTCTCGTATGTGGGCATCGTTGGTGCATCCAATGGTGAAGGCAACGTCATCCTGCAGTGCATTGGCCAGGAGGGAGTAGTCGTTGCATCGGACCGCAACGCCGGAGCTATCATCGGTTGCAACTATGGCGGAACGGCTAAGTTCACCATCGAGAACTGCTACAACACCGGCACCATTCAGGGTGCACGCGAGAGCGCTGCTCTGAGTGGCTACGTTGGCAGCGGCGCTATCATCCGTAACTGCTACAACATTGGCGTGGTGACAGGCTACGACGTTGAAAGTACATATGTTTATCCTTATATCTACCGAGGCTCGGCTACAATGACCAACACGTATAGTGCCACCGGCGTAGAGGATGAGAACATTGCAATAGACGAAGAAATAGGTACGGGCGAGCTGACATGGCTGCTGAATGGCAAGTCGTTTGTCAACCCCGTTTGGTTCCAGACCATTGGCACCGATGCATATCCCGTGCTCAATCCCGCTTCTGCCATCGTTTATAAGAACGGTGAGAACTATGCCAACGTAGGAAACGACGATTCGTTCCCCGCCTTCCGCGAGTTCCTGATAACACAGGAAACAGAGGCGAACGAGGAGAAAGTTGCCACACAGTCGTTGCTCGACGATTATAAGGCCGCAGTGGCTGGCTGGAGCGACATCGTAACGCTCGACTCTCTGATGGCTGCCTATGCCGAGACAAAGGCTATGCGCGACGACATTGCTAAGTCCGTGCGCGAGTATCAGGCCTACGCACAAGCTTGTCAGGAGGCACGCGATCAGCTCAGCACCATCGAGCAGCAGAACAGCTATCGCGATGTAGCCGAGGACTACCTCGATGAAAGCAACGAAATAGAGCCCGGCGACTTCCCCAACGGTAACAGCGCCTACGTCATGGCCCATCACACCCTGACGGGCGAGGAACTTACCGCCGAGACGGAGTACATGTCGAAGTTGCTCCTGCGCGTGTTGTTGTCCAACCCCGAAGCCGGTACCGACATGACATTTGTCATGGATAATCCCGACTTTACTGGCGGCTTCAATGGCTGGACCGTGGAAGGCAATGCAGAAATGTACAAGGGTGGCGAAGCCTCTGTGATGACCTGTGCACGCGGTATGAATGGCGTGTTCAGCATGACGCAGACCCTCGAGGATCTGCCCAACGGCATCTACGAGTTGGTGATGAACGGCTTCACACGTACGGCCTCCGACCCAAGTGTTCGCCTCTACACGGCTGACTTACTGATGAACGACGTGGCCAACAACATTATGGCCATCGGCGAAGATCCCGTTTACGAGGAGGATGCAGTGGACAGCGTGAACTGCCACATCACTGGTTCGAGTGTCGATGCAGTGTTCTACGACGAAATCAACGGCGGAACGGGCTGGGTGCCTGGTTACCTGGTGGGCTGCTCGTATGCATTCCGTGCTAACCGTTATCTGAACCGTGTGGCTGTGGAGGTTACCGACGGCAAACTCACACTCGGTGTGCGCGACCATGCTTCTACTTTGGGCAACTGGACGACCTTCGCCAACGCACGTCTCTACTTCCTCGGAACAGCAGAAGAGGCTAACGACTCGCTGACGGCTGTGCTGGGCAGCTTCGTGGCACGCGCCACCACAATTCGCGACTTCGTGGCCGACTCCGGTACCGATTATCCGAAGCGTCCGAACATCTCGTCCGACCTGATTGACCAGATATCTACGGCCATCACCGAGAGCGAGACAGCATCCACGGGAGAGCAGAAGATGGCTCTCATCAAACGCTTCAGCGACCTCTTTGCTAAGGTTTACGCATGCCGCATGGCATACGTCGACTTGCTGAAGTCCGTAGAAACTCTCGAGGACCTTGCAACGAAACTTTATACGAACGGCTTGCTGAGCGAAGACGATTATATGGCAGCTTTCAGTGCTACGAGCAAGGCATGGGACGGCTTCGAAAAAGGAACTATGAGCGAGCAGGAAGCACGCGACCTTATCAAGGAACTCGAGGACTACTATGGCAGCATCTCTCTGCCGAAGGACGACGATGGTTTCTATCATCTGAGCACGGCTCACCACATGGCTATGTTCTCTACGATCGTCAACGAAGGCGAGAATAATGCCAAGGCTGTGTTGGACGCTGACATCGACATGAGCGTGATAGATAACTTCACGCCCATCGGTTTCACCAGTGCCAACGGAAAGGCTTTCATCGGTTTCTTCGACGGTCAGGGTCATACCGTATCGAACGTAACCATCAATATTGACGGCGAGAACACCAACCACGTAGGCTTCATCGGCCTGCTGTACACGCCCGGTGCAGTAACCAACTTGTGTGTCAAGGACATCACCATCAACAATGAGAGCACGGCTCAGGTGGCTCGTGGTGCAATCGTAGGTCGAGACGGTTCGGGCTCCATTACGAACTGCTGTGCGGTTAACTTCACGATAAACGAAAAACCCATCGTGGAGTCGGCAACTACCGGCACAGGTGGCATCGTGGGTTACCTTTCGTCTACCGCTTCCTCCATCTTGGAGAACTGCTTTGCATATCATGCCATCCGCAATGTGGAAGGCACTGCCACTCCTCTGAATACTTTCGGTGGCAAGGGTTCAAAGACAGTGAACGTGCGCAACAACTACGAGAGCCGCACCACCACAGACGAGCAGTTTGCCAGTGGTGAGATTACCTACAAGCTCAATGGCGAACGCTCTGATAGCGTGCTGTATTATCAGACACTGGGCGAGGACGATTATCCCATGCTCAGCTCCAACAGCAAGATTGTCTATAAGACAGCAGAAGGCGTTTACACCAACGAAGGTGACGGCATCGTAGCCGTACGCAAGGAGGAGAACATCGAAGGAGTCCTCTTCGACCTGACAGGTCGCCGCGTACAGAAGGCAGAGAAAGGCCTGTACATCATCGAAGGCCGCAAGGTACTCGTGAAGTAAATTCTTTCGACTGATATCGTATCTCTGGCAGGGGCGGCAAAACATGCCGTCCCTGCCTTTTTTCTATGCCACGCGTCGCAAGTGAAAATGCGACGCGTCGCGTGAGCCAATGCGACGTGTCGCGTGAGCCAATGCGACGTGTCGCGTGAGCGCAAACTACACGTCGCATTTCGCAACCCCAAATGGTGTGTCGGATTTGGCACATCGCGTATCTCCACCACTTGTCAAGTGAGAGGCTTCCATGCCATTTTCCTTTTTCAATATGTGGCATCAAGGTGTAGGGAATTTGCACCGATAAAATTATGAATTACGAATTAAAAAGCGTACCTTTGCAGCCGAAAAGTAGTTAAGGCGTATGCAGGACATAAGAAATATTGCCATCATTGCCCACGTAGACCACGGCAAGACGACTCTCGTGGACAAGATGCTGCTGGCTGGAAACCTCTTCCGCGAGAACCAGCAGACGGGCGAACTGATGCTCGACAACAACGAACTGGAGCGCGAGAGGGGCATCACCATTCTCTCGAAGAATGTTTCCATCAATTACCGCGGCACGAAAATCAACATCATCGACACTCCGGGTCACTCCGACTTCGGTGGCGAGGTGGAGCGCGTGCTGAATATGGCCGACGGCTGCCTGCTGTTGGTGGATGCCTTCGAGGGCCCGATGCCGCAGACACGCTTCGTGCTGCAGAAAGCATTGCAGATAGGGCTGAAGCCTATCGTGGTGGTGAACAAGGTGGATAAGCCAAACTGCCGGCCGGAGGAAGTGTACGAGATGGTATTCGACCTAATGTGCGACCTCGATGCCACAGAGGAACAGCTCGACTTCCCCGTCATCTACGGCTCGGCCAAGAACGGCTGGATGGGCGCAGACTGGAACACGCCCACCGAGGATATCACCTACCTGCTGGATGCCATCATCGAGCACATACCTGCACCGGAATATCTGGAAGGCACGCCGCAGATGCTCATCACGTCGCTCGACTACAGCAACTACACCGGTCGCATAGCCGTGGGCCGTGTGCATCGCGGAACCATCCGCGAAGGAATGCCCATCACCGTGGCGCATCGCGACGGCTCGATGGAGAAAACGAAAATAAAGGAGTTGCATACCTTCACCGGCATGGGACACCAGAAGACGCAGCAAGTCTCGAGCGGCGACATCTGTGCCATCATCGGCTTGGAGCACTTCGAGATTGGAGACACCATCTGCGACGCCGAATCGCCCGAACCACTGCCCACCATCAGCATCGATGAGCCCACGATGTCTATGCTCTTCACCATCAACGACTCGCCGTTCTTTGGTAAGGAAGGCAAGTACTGCACGAGCCGCCACATCTACGAGCGTCTGCAGCGCGAGTTGGAAAAGAACCTGGCACTGCGCGTGGAAGAGGTGGAAGGCAACACCGACCGCTGGATTGTAAGCGGCCGTGGCGTGCTTCACCTGTCTGTTCTCATCGAGACGATGCGGCGCGAAGGCTACGAGCTGCAGGTGGGTCAGCCGCAGGTTATCTATAAGGAAATCGACGGCCAGCGCTGCGAGCCAATAGAGGAACTCACCATCAATGTGCCCGAGGAATTCAGTTCGAAGATGATAGATATGGTGACGCGCCGCAAGGGAGAGATGCTGAGCATGGAGACGCAGGGCGACCGCGTGAACATACAATTCCAGATTCCCAGCCGTGGCATCATCGGTTTGCGTACCAATGTGCTTACGGCCTCGCAGGGCGAAGCCATCATGGCGCACCGCTATTTGGAATATCAGCCCTTCAAGGGCGAGATAAACCGTCGTATCAACGGCTCTATGATTAGCCTCGAGACGGGCACAGCGTTTGCCTACGCCATCAACAACCTGCAAGACCGCGGCCGCTTCTTCATCGAACCGCAAGACCAAGTGTATGCCGGTCAGGTGGTGGGTGAGCATGTGCACGAGAACGACCTTGTGGTGAACGTCTGCAAGGCCAAACAGCTGACTAACATGCGTGCCAGCGGCTCGGACGAGAAAGTGCGTATCATTCCGGCCACCATCTTCTCGCTGGAGGAGGCGCTCGAATACATAAAAGAAGACGAGTACGTAGAAGTGACGCCCAAGAGTATGCGTATGCGCAAGTGCATCCTCGACCACCTGGAGCGCAAACGTGCCGACCGCTAAGGCAAGATATACATTATTATATATAGAAAAGAGGGCGCTGACAAATGTAAGTCTGCGCCCTCTTCCTTTTGCGACAAGTTGTTACTCGCCCGCCGTCTCGCGAGGCAGTGTAAAGTGGAGCATGATGCAGCCCGCCACGGCCGAGGCTATAGAGCCGCCGAGAATACCAAGCTTGGCGTCGTCGAGCAGAATGGCGTGCCCCGGAAGATAAGACAGGTTGGCCATGAACATGGAGACCGTGAATCCGATGCCGCAGAGCATACAAACCGAAGCAAAGGCAGGCCACGTGCCGCCCTTCGGCATCTGAATGACGCGCATCTTGATGAAGAGCCACGTAAAGGAGAAGACGCCTACGAACTTGCCGATGAGCAAACCCATGAAGACTGCAAGTCCTACGCCGCTCAGCAGGTTCTGCGCTGTCATTCCCGCAAGGTCCACGCCGGCATTGGCAAAGGCGAAGATGGGTATGATGTAGAAATTTACAGGTACCTTCAGTATATCCTCCATGTCTTGCAGTGGACTTATCAGGTGGTCGCTGGCGCTTTCCACGCTCTTGAGCATCGAAACCTCGTCGTCCGAGAGTATAGTCGGTTTGTTGCGGTCGGCGTATGACACCTGCGTCTCGGGGAAATTACGGATGGCACGTCGGATACGTTCGATATAGAACTTCGTGCCGCGAGGCAGGTTGGCCGGGATGCAGAAAGCCAGGATGACGCCGGCAATGGTGGCATGTATGCCGCTGCCCAGCATGCAGTACCAAAGGATGAGTCCGATGGTGATGTAGAAAGCTTTCGTACGCACCTGTCGCATGTTTCCAATGAGGAGAATGACGACGCAAAGCAACGCGCCGCCCAAATAGGCCCATTGCATGTGCTCGGTGTAACGTATGGCAATGACTATGATGCCTCCCAAGTCGTCTGCCACAGCCAGCGTGGCAAGGAATACCTTCAGTCCCACAGGAACGCGCTTAGAGAAAACCGAAAGCACGCCCAGCGAAAAAGCAATGTCTGTGGCCATCGGGATGGCCATACCGCGTTGCATCGCAGCATCGTTCGGGCAAATCAGATGAAAGACAATGACTGGCACAAGCATTCCGCCGCAAGCACCGATGACGGGTGCCAGTGCTTTTTTCACCGAGGAGAGTTCGCCACAGAGTATCTCGCGCTTAATCTCGAGGCCCACGCTAAGAAAGAAGATGGCCATGAGGTAGTCGTTGATAAACGTACCGAGGGTGAGTGGCTCTCCGCCGTGTGAAAAGAAATTGAAGGAGCCGATGCTGAGGCTCACAGGCAGCTGCCACAGTTGGGCATAGGCGTGCTTCCACGGGCTGTTGGCCACGATGAGAGCCAGCACGGTAGAAATTATCAGCAGCACGCTGGCGCTGACATATTTCCGCAGCAGGGAGGTGAAACTATAACTAAGTTCGTTGCTCATAACATTTATATGTTTTTGGGGTGGGGCATGTCAGAATTTCTATGCCTTGATGCAGGCGGTCATTTCGTCGTAATGACTTTCGATGCTCTTGAGGAGGTGGAACTGGTTGTTGGCGCGCACAAAGTTGTGGGTGGCGTACTGACACTTCCAGTACTTGTCGCCGCTCAGATAATCCCACAGGAAACGTACGCACTGCATGTATGGGAAGAGGGCCACGGCGTATGGCAGGTTCTCCACCTCGACGGGTAGCAGGAACGAGCGAGCGCTCTGCAGGTAGCCCTCGGTGAAGGCACGGAAAATATCCATGCGGAATCCGACGCGGTCCATGTCGGGGCAATCTTCGGCCACGAGGTTTGCAGCCGTGCGCAGGAAGTCGCCGTAGTCCGAGAAGATGAAGTTCGGCATTACCGTATCGAGGTCTATGACGCAGAGCACGTTGTCGTTCTCATCGAAAAGCATGTTATTCACTTTCGTGTCGCAATGGCAGATACGCTTTGGCAAGATATCTTCGCGTCCCATGCGCTCGGCTTTGCACATCTCCACAGCGCGCATCTCTATTTCGCGTAGCAGGTGCTGTACCTCGGGCTCGGCCACGCGTCCTACAGGGTCTTCGACTACAACCTGCCGCAGTTGCTGCAGTCGGAACTCCATGTTGTGGAAATTCGGAATCGTCTCGCCCAGCGGCACAGGCAGGTCGGATAGCATGGCTTGGAAGTTGCCGAAGGCCAGACCTGCGGCACGGCTGCTTTCGGGGTTCACGGCCTGCTTGGTGATGGCGTTGGATATGAAAATCATCAGGCGCCAGAAGTTGCCGTCCTTTTGGACGTAGAGTTTTTGCGCGTCGTCTTTCAGCCGTATGAAGGTGAGTACGCGGCGGTCTATGTCGGGCGTTCCCTGTGCTTCCAACTTGTGGCGGATGTGACCTGTCACGGCTGCAATGTTGTGCATCACCATTTCCACGTCGGGGAAGACATGGTGGTTGATACGTTGCAGCACGTAGTCGGGTGCCGTCGTCTCGGCGGTGCGGACCAAGAATGTGTCGTTGATGAGGCCCTCGCCCAGTGGTTTTATCTCTGCAATGCTTCCTTCGGTGGCAAACAGTGCCACAATGTCTCTCAGTTGCTGTTGTTCCATAGTTATATTGGTTTCTGGCCGTGTGTCGGCTCTTTGTTTTTGGTTCTTCTCTGTTGTTATTTATCCTCCGGCATTTTGGCGCCCGTCTGCAGCGTGCCGTCGGCTGCAAGTCCCTCAGCCGAAATGCCAATCTGTGTCTGCTTTCCGTTGTTGTAGAACTTCAGTTCTGCCTTTCCGGACGCGTCGAGCTGCACGTTGGGGTTCCAGAAGAGTGTGCGTCTGTAGTCTTTCACTTCGGGTGCGGGACGCTGCGAGTAGTCGGGCTGATAGAAATCCTCGCAAACGGCATATCCCTGCAGCACGAAGCGGCGGTCGCGATGTATGACACGTCGTCCGTCATTCGGGTCGCGGCGAAGATCTACGATAACTTCTGGCTGGTTGTCGCCTTCGAAATGCTTGTCTCCCTCGCGTCGCGGGCTGTAGTCCGTGTAGATATATACCTGCTTCAAGCGCGGCAGATGGTTGAACTTCTCCTTTTCCGTATTCGACATGTTGTAAGACTCGTTGTGCGTGTCGCGCCGCAGCTGTACATCGTAGGCGCGGTGCATGTTCATGTCGCCAATGTAGGTTCGCACCACGTCCTGAATAAACCGCTGGGCGCCCATATACAAGCCCGTGCAAAGACCGGCGTCGCATGCGTCGTTGAAAGCTTGATACGCGTCGATGACAAACGCTGGCTTCGACGCATCAAAACGCTGATAGCCGCTACGCTTACGGCCAACGGTGATTTCCTGCAAGGTGCGTGAGCCGTCCTTCATCCAGTCCTCCCACTGCACAGAGCCCTTCGGTATCTCGGCCAGATTTGTCTGGTACCAATTGTAGGGCTTCACGAAGCGTGGGAAAATCGGCGTGAGGCGGACGTAGAATTCGGGGAAGTTGGGCTGCTCGTTTTCGTCCTCGCTCATCGCCACCCAGTTGTGGCTTTGCATCTCCGATGCGTCCCACCGCGAGGTGTCGGCTGCCGCCACCGTGAAGAAGCACGTGTCGTAGAACTTGGGCGCCGTGATGTTGAAGCGGGCGTTCTTGGTAGCCACGTCGCCCACTACGCCCTCTTGTGCTCCCGGCTGCGTGAACTCGGCATGAACCATCACTTCGCGTTTAAGTCCACCGCGGCCCAGACCGAAGCGTTCCGTCACGCCATCGGACGATGTGGTGGTGCCTTTCTTAAATTCGCGCTCGGCTTCCATGTCTTGCTTGCGCAGCGCCGTGGCTGGGTTCTCGTGCGGTTTCAGGCCCGTCTCGTTGGTGTTTTCATCTGTCTCGCCAACTTTTCTGTTATTGTTGGTCTTTGTTTGTGCTTCGCGTGCCTCGCGTTCGGCCTCGGTCTCCGTAACTTCGGCGCTTGTGGCCGTAGCCATGTCGCCGAACTCGCTGGCTGGATTGAAGGCCTCGTATTTGTTCACCTCTCCGGCCAGTATCTGCGTTGTCTCGGGCATGTATTGCAGCGTGAAGGCTCGCGGAGTGGCCATTGTGTGCCAGTCGTAGCGTCGCCAGCCCTGAATCATCAGCAAGAGGTCGAGGGCGCGACGGTGCTCGGCGTCGTCTTTCTCGAAATAATAGGTGGGATTCTCCACAAAGCCACGTATCTGGCTGGCGAGCAGCATCTCGGTGAGAATATTTCCGTTGTCGTAAGTGTACTCGCTGTGTGCCGCATCGCGCACGGCCACGCTGACGGAACTGCCCGGTGTGCCGCCTTCGATGCCAATATTGACGGCAGCAAAAGGTTCGTAGCCGTTCGCATTCACGCCCGAGAAGGTGAGCCGTCGGCCTTCTGTCTCAGTGCCGCGGACAAAGATAAGGCGGTCGGCATAGATGCGTCCTTCGGCGTTGAAGATTGTCAGCTGCAGGACTCCCTTGCGCAGGCCGTCGGTGGAAATGGTGTGGGCCTTTCTTTGGCCTACGATGCCAAGTTCTTCGAACTTCTGCATCACGCCCTCATTTAGGATGGTAAGTCCCAGATTTTCCTGCGCAGCTGTGCCGGCTGCTGCCAGCAGCAGTTCTATCTGTCCTTCCTTCTGGTCGGCGATGAGCGCCACACCGTCGGTTTCCACTTTAGGAAGCTTAGTTTTGGCAGAACCCTTGTCCCACACGAAAGTTGCCGTGTAGCCAGATTTCTCATCGGGCGTGAACTCGAGCGTGCCGCGGCCTCGCTGTTCTGTTTTTGCCTCGGCTATTTTGTGTCCTGCGTTGTCGGTCAGCGTGACAGTGCCCTGCAGATGTTTTCCTTCCTCGTCTGCCACTTCGAAGGCTACGCGGTTAGGCACTCCGGCCACCAAGTTTCCTCCCTCGGGAAACAGCAGCAGGCTGGCCTCGGGCGTCGAGTTGTCGGCCTTGAAATAGCGGCGCAGCGGCCGCAATGTCATGTTCGGCTCGTAGGCTCCCGGCTGTCGCGGATGGTCGTAAACGGGGAAGACACGGCTGTAGAGCTTCTCGTAATCGCGGTAATATTCGCGTGCCATGCGCTGGTTGAAGAACCATTTCTCGGCAAACGACGTGTGGGGATGCTGAAACTCGCCCCAGTTGAGTTGCCAGCGCGTGTAGGCGCGCAGTTCGTAGTAGCCGCCGTAGAGTGTGTCGGGCAGACAAAAGGAGCCAACGCCCTGTCCGTTCTTCATTTCTATGAGTTGGCGTTCCACCAGATAGCCGTCCTGATTGAGGAGTTCGGCGTAGAGAATGCCGCTCAGCTGGCTGGGAGCACCCGAGTCGCTGCGTCGCAGGTAGGCTTTGAAGTATATGGTGTCTCCCAGGAAGTATGACGTGTTGTCCATGTGCACGAAGACTTGTTCCTGTGGCACCTTTTGGCCGAAAAGTTGCAGGCGTGAGGCCCATCCGTCGAGCGTGGTGGGTGCTGTCTGGGTCTGTGCTGTGGCAGAAAGCGCAGCGAGTATGGTCAGAGATAAGAGTAACTTTTTCATATTCGATCTGTTTTTTGTGAGTCGGTCATTTGTCTATATCCCAGCGGTAAGTGGCGTAGGCTACGCCCTGACCGCCGAAACCTTCTTTCTGGCGGATGAGATTCTCGTTCAGTACGTGTCCTTGCTGCTCATTGCTCGTGCCGAAGTCGAAGAAACGAAGCGTGGTTTCCTTGCTGCAACGCTCGATGAGCCCGAAGTAGAGCATGTCGAGCGCGCCGTCCTGGCGTCCCTGCGGTGTGCAGTGGCCGTATTGTACGTGAACGGTTTGCTGTGAAACGTAGAGCACGGCGCCTGCTTGTGGCTGTCCCTGTGCGTCGAGGGCCAAGTAGCAGCGTATCTGCTGCGGGAAACAGCCTTGCAGATACTGCATTTCTGCAAGCGAATGTACGGGCCGGGCGCCATATCGCTGGAGCAGGTTGCCTTCCAGAATTGGCCAAAAGTCAGCCAGCGTTCCCTCTGCCACGTGATAGCCCAAATTTTCCGCCCTGTGTTTTCCGCGAAATCTGCGGCGCTCGGCAAAAAAACTGCACGTGGTTTTGAGCGAAACTACGCATGAAATATTGCATGCCTCCTGCACGGCTCCGACACGGAATAGCGCGTAGCGGTCTTCCTCGGCTGGCAGCAAGTGATAAATGGTGGGCACGGGCTTGTACGTGATGCGCCGGAACCCGTTTTCCTGCGCGTAACGGTTGAGGCTGTCAAAGATGTCCAACACGTCGGCTGCACCCACTTTGGCTGTCAGCACGAGTCCGCCGTAGGTCAGCCCCATGTGGGAAGCCAGCGTGCGGATGCCCTCTGTCTCTGTTTCGTGTGCCGGCAGCAGTGCCACGAGGCGTTCCTTGCTGTCGTAGAAAAGCAGGGAGTGGTCGGTGAAACGCTCGTGATGATACTCCATGTAGTCGCGCAGGAAGAGGAACGTGCCGTTCTTCGACGCGCGCACAAGGTCGTCCCACGCGGTTTTATCTGTTGCCGTATATCTTCTGGAAGTCATCATATTCGCGAATGTAGTCCGATTCGTCAAAAGGAAGGCTGGCCAGCACCAGACAGACGGCTCCCGAGGAGAAATCCTCGAGTGTCCGCCAGACGCCCGTCTCCACCAGTAGTCCCTGCCACGGGCGCTTGAGGTGGTACGTGTGGCGTTCCCGTCCGTTGTCGAGCGTCACGCAGAAAGAACCGCTCACGGCCACGATGAACTCGCGGCACTGGCGGTGTGCATGTCCGCCGCGGCTTTCTCCGCCCGGCACGTCGGTCACCCAATATGCACGTGCGATGGGGAAGGGTATGCCAGTCAGACCCTCGGCCACTGTGAGGTTGCCTCGCGGGTCTTCGAACTTGTCGAGGAGGATTTCTTGCCCCAGAATATTTTTGTCGGCCATAATCTACGAAGTTTTAAAGCAGGTTGCGTGAGAAATAACGTACGGGATACCAAACAGAGAGGGCGCCCACAAGGAGTGTGGTGAGGAGAATGAGCACGATGTCGCGCACGTAAACGCTGACGGGATACGCCTCGACGATAAAATTGCCTTCGGTTTGACCCATTGCGATGAGGCCAAATTGTTTTTGCAGCCAGCAGAGAATTAAACCGAGTGCTATGCCAGCCACAGCTCCGAGCAGGCTGATGAGCCATCCCTCGAGCACGAAAATGCGGCGGATAAGGCTGTCGTCGGCACCAAGTGCACGCAGTGTCTGCACATCCTGCCGCTTGTCTATCATCAGCATCGAGAGGGAACCGATGATGTTGAAGCACGCCACCAGCAGAATGAACGTCAGGAAGAGATATGAGATGAGCTTTTCTATGCGCATGATGCGAAAGATGTCGGCCTGCTGCTCGTAGCGGTCCTGCAAACGGAAGCGAGGGCCCAACAATTGGGCGAGTTCTTTTTTTGCCTTTTCGGTGGAAACGTTTTCCCTGAGCTTCAGTTCCGCACTCGACACACGTCCGCGCTGGTCGAACAGCCGCTGGGCAAACGAAAGGCTCGTGAGGATGTACTGGCCGTCATACTTGGCTTGCTGCACCATGAAGACGACGCCGGGACTCTGCAACTCGTCGTGATTGAAAGAACTGAGTGGGTTAGCCATATTTACGCGCTCACCTTTTTTCGGTGCATAGACTTGCAACGGATCGGGGAACGAGGCGGCAAGTCCGAGTTTGGCTGCCAGCTGTATGCCCAGCACACCATATTCCAGCACATCGGCGTGCAAGCAGAACGAGCCATCGCCGTAGAGTGTGCTTTCGATGCGCGACAACTGCGGAAAATTATCTGCCACGCCCTTGATGATGACCGCCTGTTGCTGTCCGTTCTGCACCACGAGTGCCTGGTCCTCGAGTACGGGCGTATAGACTTCCACCAGCGGGCTTTTTTGTAACTGCAGTAAGGCGGAATCGTTCTCGGCCACGGTTTTTCCCTCGGCAAGGCTTACGCGCAGTTCCGGGTCGAATGCCGTGAAGAGTCCTGCCACCAGTTCCTGAAAGCCATTGAACACGCTAAGCGTACAAACCAAAGCCGTTGCCGCAATTGCCACGCCCACCACCGAGATTGCACTGATGATGTTTATGGCGTGATGACTCTTCTTGCTGAAGAGATAGCGGCGTGCTATGTAAAAGCTGGCGTTCACTTTCGAGGGTTTTCATTCACTGTTTTAGCAATTCGTCGATATGTTCGACATAGTCGAGCGAGTCGTCGATGAAGAATTTAAGTTCGGGAATGATGCGTAGCTGCTTTCCCACTCTTTTTCCCAACTCGAAACGCACGCTGCGCCCGTTGGCGTTTATGTTGTTGACAAGTTCGTCCGCCCGCTCGCTGGGGAAGACACTCAGATAAACTCGGCACACACTTAGGTCGGGGCTGATGCGGCAAGCCGAGACACTGACTATGACGCCGCGCATTTGGCTTGTCTGACGTTGGAAAATGTCGCTCAGTTCCTTCTGGATGAGGCGTGCTATCTTGTTTTGTCGGGTAGTCTCCATAATTCTCGTTTATTCTTCTTCTGCAAACATGGGGTCCCAAGCGGGCAGACGCACGGGTTTTTTCTTAAGCAACTCGAGGATTTTAGGCGAACAATACTTGCGATTTACGACAACGCGGAACATAAATTCGTTGAACCACTCGTCGGTCATCAACAAGTAACCTGCGTCGCCGCTGCTGCTGCCCCAGCTATTTTCCACTTTCCACTTCGTAGGTTTGTTTTCCTCGTCCAAATCCACGGCCATCAGCGTCATGGCGTGTGTGCTTCCGCTGTCGAAAGTCTGGATACGTTGCTTCTTATTCATGCCGAAGCTGGTTCCCAAGAGGCTTTCGTAGTCGTAGTTCTTGAGGTCCAACATGCCGTTGTTGCGGTTGAGGAACTTGCTAACGTCGCAACTGAAGTACATCTGCATGGAGTCGCGCAAGCTGGCAATAGCTGCGGGCTTCAGATCCTCGATGTCCAGATTGACGTAGAGCCAGTTGTGCCCGTCGTAGAGATGGCGGTCGTAGTCGATTTCGTAAACTTGATTGTACGGACGGCTCGGATCATTCATCAGCATAACGTAATCTGCGTAAAGATCTTCGTCGCCACACACTTCGCGGTAGAATTGCTGCGGCGTGTAGGTTTTCGGCTTTCCGACAGTTTTTCCGTCTTTCTTGGGTGCCCAGGTGAAAGTCTGAGGCGGCTGTCCGTATGCCATTACCAGCAGGCGATATACCGTCTTCAGTTGCTCCACTTTCAGCGCTTGTAATTCCTTCTCGCTGGCTCCAGCATCGCTTTTCTCGCGCAGGGTAATGCCGAATTCGCGCAGTTTGCGCTTCAGGTGTCCCACGAAGTCGCTGGTGCTGTTGCTGTTGTATGTCTCGGCCATCACGTCCTTTGGCACGAGACCATACTTCGTCACCAAGTCTGCCACGCCTGTGTATGTGCCTCCGTCGCTCAGCGGGTGCTGAAACAGCCACGTCACAATTTGGTCGTCAAGCGCCTTTTTGCGCGTGTCGATGATGCCTTGCAGGAAAAGATTGCTTTTCTCCAGTTGGTCGTAGAAGAAGAGATAAACCTGGCTAAAGAAGAAATTCTTCATGCCAAGCGTCTTCATGGCACGATTGCGCAGCACATTTGTTCCTGTGAAGAGCCAGCAGCGTCCGCTCTTCTGCTGGTCGCTGATGCCGGTGCTCTTAACTTCTATGCTGAAATGCGTGTCAGGCGTTTGTGTGTGCTCTTGATTCAGTGCAATCGACTGGATGCCGCCGCTGCTTATGGCGTTGCGCAGTGCCTTGTCGGCTGCGCTGCCTGTGTAGGAGCCCTGCAGCTGATTGAGTACCTCGGGCGTAATGGACGTTTGCGCCATGAGGGCGGTGGCAGACGAGAGGGCAAGAATGGTCAGAAGCCTTTTCATAATTCGTAGTTTAGAGTTCGTAATGCTTTTCCGTAGGGCGAGAAGGGAAGGCTGAAGGGCGGTTTTTTGGCTGCCGCCCTTCAACGATTGTCTTACTTCACGTATTCTGCGAGGTCGGTCAGGCGCATGTCGCCCTTGCGAAGGAACGTATCGTGCATGGCGAATGCGGCCGACAGGCAGTGGTGTGTGTGACCGCCAAACGGTGCAGCGTATTTGAGGTAGTCGCGCAGGAGGGGTTGATAGTCGGGATGAGCCACACGGATAAGTTCTTCGGCCTTCTGCATGTCGGACTTGTGACGCAGGTCGGCTACGCCGTATTCTGTGATGACGGCGTCCACGAAGTGATTTGTATGGTCGATGTGCGAGCAGAACGGCACGATGCTGGAGATGGCGCCGCCTTTCGTCGTACTGCCGCAAGTGAAGATGGAAAGATAGGCAGAGTTCGTGAAATCTGCGCTGCCGCCTATGCCGTTCATCATCTTTGTGCCACAAATCTTCGTGCTGTTGATGTGGCCGTAAATATCTGCCTCGATGGCGGTGTTGAGCGAGCACACGCCGATGCGGGCAATGACCTCCGGGCAGTTGCTTATCTCAGAGGGGCGGAGCACTAACTTGTCGCGGAAGAAATCCATGTCGCGGTAGATTCCCTTCAGGCACTCGTTAGTAACGGTCAGGGAGCAGGCGCTAGCCGAGAGGACGCGGCCGTCGCGCATCAATTGTACGGGTGCATCTTGCAGCACCTCGGTGTAAATGCTGAAGTTGGGCACTTCGGGGCAGTGGCCCAGTGCGCCGAGCACTGCGTTGGCACCGCTGCCGACTCCGCTTTGCAGGTTTAGGAACGTGGGAGGAATGAGTCCTTGCTTCATGTTCTGCAGCAGGAAGTCGGCCACGTTCTGGCCGATTTGTGTGGTGATGGGGTCGGGATCCTTGAAAGAGCGTGCCTCGTCGGGGATGTTGCACTCCACAACGCCGATGATGCGGTCGGCATCTACTTCTACGTAAGGCTTTCCGATGCGGTCGCTGGCGCGGGTAATCATAATCGGCGTGCGGTGGGGATGGTCTTCAATCTCATAAACGTCGTGAATGCCCATGCAAGACGGCTCGTGGAAGGCGTTAAGTTCGATGATGATGCCTTCGGTGGCCAGGCGGCAAACGGTGGGACTGATGCCGCCGGCGGCTGTCAGGTAGATGTGTGCCTTGTTGCCTACTTTTTCTAAGGCGCAGGCCTCGATGATGGCCCAGTTCACTTGTCCGAGATAGCCCTGACGAATCTGTGTTGCCATGTTCGACAGGTTCAGATCGCTGTATGCGAGCTCGTTCAAGTTCACGTGGCGGCGGAAATCCGGGTTGGTGGTATATGGAGCGCGGAAGCCTATTGCCTGAGCGTTGGCCATGTCGCCGTCGCAACTCTGGCCGGTGCTGGCTCCCGTGAAGATGTTGATTTTGTAGGGACGACCTGCTGCATGTTCGCTTTCGGCCTTCTTCGCAATTTCTGCGGGCACGCTCTTGGCAACGCCGGCAGGTGTGAATCCACTCAATCCGATAGTCTGTCCGTTTTCAATCATGGCAGCTGCCTCGGCTGCCGTAAGTCTTTTGAATTCCATTGTCTTTTGATAATTATATTGTTGTTTGTCAAATTGCGTACAAAGGTAGCCATTTTTCTTTAAAGCACAAAGCGCCATTCTGCAAAATGTGGGGAATCGTGTTTTTTCTGGCGGACAGATGGACGGATACGACGTGTCGCAACGTCTTTTGCGACACGTGGCATCGGCTCATGCGACGTGTGGCATTGCTCGTTGCGACGCGTCGTATTTTTCTTGCCACGTGTGGCATTTCGAGTGGCCTGCTTAGGGCACGGGGTCGTAGCCGCTTCCTCCCCAAGGATGACAGCGCAGAAGGCGACGTACGGCCAGCCAGAGTCCTTTGATTGGCCCGTGCTTTTGAATCGCCTCAATGGCATACTGGCTGCACGTGGGTGTAAAGCGGCAGGAAGGAGGTGTGAGAGGCGAAATGCACCGCTGGTAAAACCGGATGGGAAGGATAAGAAGCGTGGAGATGAAGTTCATGCGTGCATTTGTTACCTTGTGTAGCCTCGCCTTCGGCAGCAGAGGGTGCGAAGGCCAAGGGTGGGAAATCTTAAACGTCTGCTCTTTTGTCGTTTATCTGCTGCAGAATCCGCTTCATGCGAGCGAAGATTTCAGCCGTTGGCAGGTGCTGGCTGTCGGCCCAAAGGAAGGCGATGTGGAGACCGCCTGCTGTCAGCAAGTGTTGCTGCTGACGATACGCTTCGCGCAACTGGCGCTTGATGCGGTTGCGGTCTGTGGCATGCTTGAAATGGCGCTTTGGAACACTAACGAGGATGCGTACCTGCGCATCGTCTGTGCGGCGGAAAATGGCGTGCAGCGGGTGGGCGCGAAGGCTTCCGTGCCCGGGAGCAAAAAGCTCTTCCTGCGCTTTGCGGCTGCAGAGCCTTTGGCACTTCCGGAGACGAAGGCGCAGCGGATTATCCATTCACCTTCTTTATGTAGGCGGCCAGTGCGGCAGTAATGCTGGGGTACTCTGGCGAGGGAGCTTCCAAGTCGAGGCGCAGTCCGGCATCACGCACAGCTTTTGCGGTGGTGGGGCCGAAAGTGCCGATTGCCGTGTCTCCCTGCACAAAATCCGGGAAGTTCTTTTGCAGCGACTGAATGCCGCTTGGGCTAAAGAAGATGAGCATATCGTAGTCGAACGGCTGATCTTTCAGTTCCTCATTGCTCACAGTGCGATACATCACCGCTTCGTGGTAAACCAACTTGCGGGCGTCGAGCAGCGTGGAGAACTCAGTATTGTGGACGTTGCTTGTCGGAATGAAATATTTCTCGTTCTTGTGCTTCACCATCAGCGGCACCAAATCGTCGATTTTACCCGTCGTACCGAAGAAAACCTTGCGCTTCCGGTATTGTACGTACTTCTGTATGTAGAGCGCCACCGTTTCGGTGATGCAGAAATACTTCATGTCTTCGGGGATTGTGACACGCAGTGCCTGACACAACTGGAAGAAGTGATCGATGGCGTGACGCGAGGTAAAGACGATAGCGGTGTGTTCCAGGATAGGAGTCTTCTGCTGACGGAATTCGCGCGGCGTGATGCCTTCCACCTTAATGAAGGGACGGAATACAAGTTCCACGCCCAGTTTGCGCTCAATGTCGAAGTAAGGCGATTTTTCCGACGAGGGTCTTGGCTGTGAGATGAGAACCTTTTTAATCATTTCGACGTCCTAAAAATTTACTATCAAATATTGCGTAATTTTTGCGTAAAGGCGCACGGTGAAATACAGCGGTGCGGCTTCGAGTGTGCAAAGGTACGCAAATAAATGCAAATAGCCATACTTTTTTGGAAAAAATATTTGTTTTGCACGAATGCAAAGCATGGCTTTACTCACTACTACAGGCAGTATTAGCGCTGCGGCAAGCAACTTTGCACTATGGCACAGCCCAACGGAAATAATAACAACGGGAAAAATTGTCAGTGCCTCGGCACTTATTGCAAAAGATTGCGTGCGTCTCCACTCGCTGCGCCCCGTTCTGTCAAAAAAAATCCAGTTTACAAATTCTTGTGCCACGGCCTTTAGCACAAAGTACGACAGCCACCCGGTGCTAAGCAGAAGCCATGCTTCGAGACCGCTCACGTGCCAGAGTGTGATGTGCTGCACTTCGATGTAATACCAAAGACACGCCAGACCGCCCATTAGGCAGAGCAGTAGGGTGTGAAAGAGCGTGTGGGTGGTTTCGAAACCGCCCTCTGCAGCGCTGGTTCTGTCGTTTCCCAATGTGCCGAAGAGCAGGCGCTGGCCTTCTTCCTTCAGCGCACTCCACGAATAATAGGCCGAGAAAATGGTCAGGATGGTGAGCACCATCAGCGCTATGACAAACCAGTCTTCGTGCCACGGCACGTCCTCTATCAGCATGGGACGTACGCCTCTCGCTCCGCCCGCATGCTCGGGGTGGAGAAACGGATTGCCATCGAAGAAGCCGTCGAACATGTTTCTCGGTTTTTATCCTGTGCTCAGATTTTTGCGAAGCGTCGTATGCGCGTGTCCCACAGTGGTGTTTCGCGCGCTTGACGCAAGGCTTCCTCAGGTGTGTCGGCCACCGTCCATGCTGCCAGGTGTTCTTGGCGCATGAAGTGTTGCTCGGCTGCTTGGTTCAGCACTGTGAAAAGCGGATCGAAGTAGTGTAGCGTGTTCAGAAACACGATAGGTTTCAGATAAATACCCAGTTGTTTCCACGTAATCAGTTCGCTGAGTTCAGCCAATGTGCCGCAGCCGCCGGGCAAAACGATGGCTGCATCGCTCATTTCTGCCATCAGTTGTTGGCGTTGGTGCATGTCGTCGGTCTCGATGATGCGTGTCATGCCTGTGTGGCACCAGCCCTCGCGTACCATAAACGAGGGTATGATGCCGATGGCCTGACCGCCGGCTTCGAGACATCCATTCGTGCTTTCGGCCATGAGACCCATGCTGCCGGCACCATTGACGAGTGTTATTCCGTTTTCTGCCAAGAGGCGACCCAACTGCCGCGCGGCCTGAAAATATTCTGGGGCAATCTGTGTGCTGCTGGCACAGTAGAGACAGACAGTTTTAAGCGTGTTCATGCGTTTGGGACGTTAATCTTTGATGTTAAGTGCCTGACGTATCTGTTCTACGTAGTCGAGTTTTTCCCAAGTGAAGAGTTCCACCTCTGTCTCTATCGTGTCGTGGTAGAGGGATTCGAAGCGCTTTTTCACCCAGCGTGGCTCGCGGCCCATGTGGCCGTAGGCTGCCGTTTCTTCGTAGATGGGGTTGCGGAGTTTCAACCGTTGCTCGATAGCGTAGGGGCGAAGGTCGAAAAGTTCTTTTATGCGCTGTGCAATTTCGCTGTCCGACAGGTCGCAATGGCTTCGGCCAAAGGTATTTACAAAAATGCTGACGGGCTCCGCCACGCCAATGGCGTAGCTAATTTGCACCAACATCTCGTCGGCCACACCTGCGGCAACCATGTTTTTGGCAATGTGACGTGCGGCGTATGCAGCTGAGCGGTCTACTTTCGACGGATCCTTGCCCGAGAAAGCTCCGCCGCCATGTGCGCCTTTGCCGCCGTAGGTGTCCACAATAATTTTGCGTCCCGTCAATCCGGTGTCTCCGTGCGGGCCACCGATGACAAATTTGCCTGTCGGATTTACAAAAAGCTTGATGTCGGAATCCAACAACATCGTGCGGATTTTCTCGTCCTTTATTTCGGCACTGGTTCGCGGGATGAGTATTTCGCGTACGTCCCGCCTTATGCGCTCCTGCATCTGCACGTCGTTGTCGAACGGGTCATGCTGCGTACTGATGACAATGGTGTCTATTCTCACGGGTTTCCCTTCGGGAGAATATTCAATCGTCACTTGGCTTTTAGAGTCGGGACGCAGATAAGTCATCTGTTTCCCCTCTTTGCGGATTTCGGCCAACGTGTAAAGCAGACGATGACTGAGGTCGAGCGAGAGTGGCATGAAGTTAGGCGTCTCGTTTGTGGCGTAGCCAAACATCATCCCTTGGTCGCCAGCTCCTTGGTCTTCGCGCTTTGTACGGACAACACCACGGCTGATGTCTCCGCTTTGTTCGTGTATTGCCGACAGAACTCCACATGAGTCGCCGTCGAACATCAGTTCGGAACGCGTGTATCCGATGCGGTTTATCACTTCGCGAGCTATGCGCTGCAGGTCTACGTAAGCCCGTGTGTTGATTTCTCCGGCCAAAATGACTTGTCCCGTCGTGACGAGTGTCTCGCAGGCAACGCGAGACTGTGGGTCGAAGGCCAATAGTTTGTCCAGAACGGCATCGGAAATTTGGTCGGCCACCTTGTCGGGATGTCCTTCGCTCACTGATTCAGAGGTAAAAAGATAGTTCATTCTTTTTCTACTTCATTAAGTTAATAAGACAGCGGGAAGGGGTACGGAAAAATCTTTTTAGCATTTTTTTTGGTGGTTGCAAGCATCCAAATCCCTCCACACTTAGAAATCTGGTGCAAAGGTAGTGAGATTGTGCGACGTGGGCAAGCGAAAACCGAAATTTCTGCGGTCATTTTTCAGTTGCGACGGGCAGACTGATGACTTTCGCGCGCGCGTATATATAATTATGTGTGTGCGCCCGTTGCGGTGTAGGCCGCAGCTTTTTCTTTCCGAAGGGAGTTTTTCGAGCGTCGTCGTCAGCCTTTTGTAATTCGGCAAGGGGAACCAAGACGAAGTTGCGCTCGTGCATGTGAGGATGAGGCAAGGTAAGTTGTGGCGTGGAGAGTTGCAGGTCGTCGTACGTAAGCAGGTCGATGTCGATCGTGCGGTCGTGATATACGCCATCTACACTTTTCTGCGTGCGCCCCAACTGCTGTTCTATCTGCTGCGTCAGGTCGAGACATTCCTGCGGCGTGTGGCTTGTCTCCACGCGACACGCACAATTCAGAAAACGATGTGTGCTTTCGAAACCTACTGCCTGTGATTCGTAGAAAGAACTCACGCGCCTGACGTGCCCCACACGTTCATCGATGAGACGGAGGGCACGCCGCAGGTTCGCCATCCTGTTGCCAAGATTCGAACCAAGCGAGAGGTAAAGCTCACTCATGCGTGTGTTTTCTCGGGTTCCTTAGTCCTGCAAAATCAGCATTGCGTCGCCGTAGGTGCCGAAACGATAGCGCTTTTCTGGGTCGTTCTCGTTGAATTTCAGCGCTTCCTTGTATGCTTTCATCACCAAGTCGTAGCCGCCGTAAGCGCAAGTAAGCATCAAAAGTGTGGAATAAGGCATGTAAAAGTTGGCTATCATGGCCGATGCCAGATGGAAGTCGTAGTCGGGAAAAATAAATTTATTCGTCCAACCGTCGAATTCCTTCAGTCGCCCGTCGGCAGACACGGCCGTTTCCAGTGCACGCTGCACGGTAGTTCCCACGGCCACGATGCGGCGTTCCTTATCTTTGGCTTCGTTGATAATCTTGCAGGCCTGTGCTTCTACGTGCATCTCCTCTGAATCCATCTTGTGCTTCGTGAGGTCTTCCACGTCTATATCGCGGAAACATCCCAAACCGCAGTGCAGCGTCACGAATGCGAAGTTGAGGCCTTTTATTTCCATCATCTTCATAAGTTGAGGCGAGAAGTGCAGTCCTGCAGTTGGCGCAGTGACGGCTCCTTCTTTCTGTGCGAAGATGCACTGGAAATCATCTAAGTCCGATTTTTCTGACTCACGTCGCAAAAGTTTTTTCGGAATGGGAGCTTCGCCCAAAGCATACAACTGACGCTTAAATTCCTCGTGTGGGCCGTCGTAAAGGAAACGCAGTGTACGTCCGCGGCTCGTTGTGTTGTCAATGACCTCAGCCACCATCGACTCATTTTCGCCGAAGTAAAGCTTGTTTCCGATGCGAATTTTTCGCGCCGGGTCCACGAGCACATCCCAAAGACGCATTTCGCGGTTCAGTTCCCGCAGCAGAAAGACCTCGATGCGTGCGCCGGTTTTTTCCTTGTTACCGTAGAGGCGTGCGGGAAAGACCTTTGTGTCGTTGAACACGAACACGTCGCCTTCGTCGAAGTACTCGAGGATATCGCGGAACGACTCGCGGTGTTCAATGATGCCGCTTTTGGCGTGAACCACCATGAGGCGACATTCGTCGCGGAAGCGGGCGGGGTACTGAGCGACACGTTCCTCGGAAAGTTTGAATTTGAATTGTGACAGCTTCATATCTTACTTAGAGTCTAAATTTTCTATTGTTTGGCAATCTTCCACCCTAATGTCGCCCACTCGAGTGCGACGTAAGGCAATCAGATGTGCGCCGCTTTGTAATGCAGTTCCGATGTCGCGGGCTAGAGCGCGAATATACGTTCCTTTGCTACATACGACGCGTATTTCCATCTGCATTTGCGTGTCATCGAAGCGGATAAGTTCTATCGCATCGATGACCAGCACCTTTGGTTTTAGTTCCACCTGCTTGCCTTGCCGAGCCAAATCATATGCACGTTTTCCGTCTACCTTTACGGCGGAAAATGCAGGCGGCACTTGTTCTATGCGCCCGACGAATGTGGTAAGCACTTCTTCCACCCGTTGTCGTGTGATGTGCGACGTGGGGTAGGTGGCGTCGATGGGCTTCTCCAGGTCGAAAGAGGGCGTGGTAGCTCCCAGTTGCAGCGTTGCCACGTACTCCTTCACGCCTGCCTGTAGTTCAGAAATGCGCTTCGTAGCGTGGCCGGTGCAGAGTATCATTACGCCTGTGGCCAGCGGATCCAAAGTTCCGGCGTGTCCAACCTTCAGCTTCTTTACGCCCAGCTTCTGGCAAAGTGTGCGTCGCACCTTGGAAACCAAGTTGAACGAGGTCCAGCCGTAGGGCTTGTCATAACACAGGACGGCTCCTGCTTCGTAGTCCACCATGCGCAGTTTCTGTTAGAGGACGAGGCACAGCAAGCCAACTACGGCACAATAGATGCCGAAGTACACCAGCCGGCCACGTTTTACGATGTCAATCATCCACTTGCAAGCCAAACAACCGCTCACGAAGGCTCCCAGAAATCCAATCACGAGAGCCGATGTCGGGATGTTTGCCACGACGGCCTCTGCCTCGCCACCTGTGATTTTCAGTACATCGAGCAAGGCTTCGCCCAAAATGGGCGGAATGACCATCAGAAACGAGAACTGCGCCAGTTTTTCTTTCTTGTTGCCGAGCAGAATTCCCGTGGCGATAGTACTGCCGGAGCGGCTCAAACCGGGCAAAACTGCGACTGCTTGCGCCACGCCGATGAGCAGCGAGTCGAGCAGGCTGATGTCTTCCTTTTGCCTCGGACGGGCGTAATAGCTGAATGTGAGCAGTGCCGCCGTCACCAGCAAGCAGATGCCTACAATAGTCAGGCCGCTGCCGAAGATTTGCTCCACTTCGTCTTTGAAGAAGACGCCCACGATTCCCACCGGAATCATGCTCACCAGGATACACAGCACGTAGCGGCGCGCGTCGTTCAGCAGGGGGCCGCGACTGAATGTACCTTGCAGCAATTTCCATATCTCGCGCCACAAGATGCAAATCGTGCTCAGCACGGTGGCAACGTGCACCAATACGGTAAATGCTAAGTTCTCTTCTCCGTTTACGCCGAAGAGATGGCTCACAATCGTCAGGTGGCCGCTGCTACTGACGGGCAAGTATTCTGTCAAGCCTTGGATGATACCCAAGAGTAGTGCCTGCAAATCTGTCATACTTTGGCTTCGTTTTTAGAATTACGTCTCCACAGAATGGCCACTACGATGAACAGAAAGCCCAACAAGCTCACCAGCGGAGCCAACTTGATGCGGCGCGCACTGAAGATTTCTGCGTTGAATACGCCTTCCTCGCTGCCGGCGCCCGACATGAGGATGAAGCCCAGAATCACCACTGCCATGCCTACGGCCAGCAGGATGTAGTTCATTTTTCGAAATGCGAAGTCTTCCTTTCCCATAGTTTCTCTTTGTCTCTTATTATTTTTGCTGTCGCCCTGTGGCGGCAACACGTGTTATTTCAGTACATTCTCTCCTCTCTCATTCTTAGGTAACGTGTCACGGAGAGATACGTGCAGACGCTGGTGAGCAACAGGCCGCAGAGCAGCACGCAAGCAAGCATCAGCAGCACGTTGGTGCCTGTCACATATTGCAGTATGGCAGTGTCGTAGCGAGCCGCCCACCATATGCCACCCAATAGTACGACGTCTGCCAACAAGGCAGACAGCACGCCGGTGCCCAGCGACCGCAGCATGAACGGACGGCGGATGAAGCTCCATCGTGCGCCCACGAGCTTCATCGTGTGAATTGTGAAGCGATGCGAGTGGACACTCAGCAGCACGGTGTTGTGGATGAGACTTACGCTTACGAGCACCAGTAAGCCTGCGATGACCAAAAGCACGAGCGAGACGTGCCGGAGGTTGCTGTTGAGATTCTCCACGAGGTCTTTCTGATACATCACGTCGGCCACCGTTTTCATATCGCGCAGCTGTCGCGAGATCCATTGCAGGCTGTCGTTGCATGCATACGACGGGCGCATTTTCAATTCCATTGTGATGGGAAACGGATTGCTCTCCATGAGTTCCATCGGGTCAATGCCCATCGATTTTGTCTGTTCGGCCAACGCTTCTTCGGCGCTGATGTATAGTAGCTCGCTAACGTACGGGCGCTGTTCCAGTTCCTGAGCCGTCTTTTTTGCCTCGGCGGCAGGTGTGTCGTCTTCCATCACCACGGTAACGGTGAGGTTTTCGCGCACGCTGTCGGCCAAAACACGTGCCGTAAGTGCGAAGAGCACCACCAGTCCCAGCAGCACCAGCACCATCGTGGTGCTGATGACGCTCGTCAGCGACTGCGGTCTCCATGTTATTTTTTTCTTCTTGCTCACGTCTGTTTTACTGTTTCTCTACGCCAATCAGTGTGGCGCTGCTGCTGTCTGTGATTGTGGCGCGCACCGTCTGTCCCGGCCGGTGTCCGTTTCGGTCTATGATGACGACGCGGTTTTGACTTGTGCGGCCGAAAAGTTGCTCGCGGTTGCGTTTGCTTACGCCTTCCAGCAGCACGTCGAATTCCTGCCCGACGCATCGTCGGTTGCTTTGGGCAGAAAGTTCGTTTTGCAGTGCGATGAGTTCGTTCAGCCGGCGCAGTTTGGTCTCCTCGGGCACGTCGTCGGGCAGATGTCGGCTGGCGTACGTGCCGGGCCGCTCGCTGTATTTGAACATAAATGCGCTGTCGAAGGCGCATTCTCGCATGAGCTGCAGCGAAAGCTGGTGGTCTTCCTCCGTTTCGCCCGAGTAGCCGACAAATATATCGGTCGTCAGACCACAGTCGGGGATAAGTCGGCGGATGGCTTCCACGCGCTCCAAGTACCACTCGCGGGTGTAGCGGCGGTTCATTCTTTGCAAGACACTGTTGCTGCCGCTCTGCACGGGCAGATGTATGTGCCGACAGACGTTCGGTTCTTCGGCGATAACGCGCAGCGTCTCGTCGCTCATATCCTTGGGATGACTCGTGGTAAATCGTATGCGCATTCCCGGCACGGCGTGTGCCACCTGTCGGAGCAGGTCGGGGAAGCTGATGTCCTCCTGGCGGTAGCTGTTCACATTCTGCCCCAGCAGTGTCACTTCTTTGAATCCGCGCTGCTCCAGGTCCTTCACTTCGCTCAGAATGCTTTGTACGTCGCGGCTACGCTCGCGTCCTCTCGTGTAGGGGACAATGCAGTAGTGGCAGAAATTGTTGCAGCCACGCATGATGGTAACAAAACCGCTTATGTTAGGTCCGCAAAGCCGCTCCGGAATGATGTCGCGATACGTTTCGGTGGTAGAAAGTTCCACGTTGATGGCCTTCTGCCCACACTCCACCTGAGCCACCAACTCGGGCAGCGTCAAGTATGCGTCGGGTCCGACCACCAAATCTGCGTGATATTCCTCGATGAGGCTGTCCTTCACACGCTGCGCCATGCAGCCGAGCACGCCCACGATGAGGCTGCCACCCTTCTTGCGGCGCAGGCTTTGCAGAAATTCCAGCCGTCGCAAAATTTTTTGCTCAGCGTTGTCTCGTACCGAACACGTGTTCAGAAAAACGGCGTCGGCCTCTTCCACGGAATTGCACGGCTCGTATCCGGCCATTTTCATCACCGAGGCGACGACTTCGCTGTCGGCAACATTCATCTGGCAACCGTAAGTTTCTATGAAAAGACGCTTCATTTTGCTCCGAACACACTTTTGCGCTGCAAAGATACGAAAAAAAAGAGAGAAATGCAAATCGTGAGACCGCCTTTTGTTCATTCCGCACCCTGCGTCGGCAGCTTTCGCGGGGAAAGTTGCTACAGCGAGACGTTATTTTGCCACAGGTCGTCTGTCAGCATAGCTGCTCAGGAGAGAGAGAAAACTGTAGGAAGTACGACTCGGAACCACACGTCGTTTTGTTTTTGCCACGTGTAGTTTTGCTTCACGCGACGCGTCGCATTCGTCTCTGCGACGTGTAGTTTTGTGCGATGCGACGCGTGGCATAGCCTGCTTGCCGCTGTCTCAGAAAAAGTATGACATGTAGGTCAAAAAGAAGATGCGAATCGGGAACCGTAATTCGACCTTTGCTACGCAAAAATCTTAAATATAGTTAAAATTTCGCTAAAGTGAAAAATAAGGCAGTCGGAGGCTTGCTTTTTTCTAAGAAACTTCCGATTTTTGCCCTGTCGAATGTGATATTCGATTTTACTTTTAGTTTGTTTTGGTAGAAAGAAGGAGGTTCCTACACTTCCTTCTTTCGTCTTTTTTAAGTACAGCATGTCGCAGGAATACTCTTGCGCTTACTTTTAGTTTGTTTGTTGGCTGAAAAGTTGGGCTATCCGGTTTCGAACCAGAACTAAGACGACCAAAATGTCTTGTGCTACCATTACACCATAGCCCAATCCAAAGCAATCTTCTGAGATTGCGGCTGCAAAGGTAAAACAATTCTGCTTACCTTGCAAGGATTTCACGCGTTTTTATTTTGCAATCAACAGGAAATATTTCTTTTTTCCTTGTTGCACGAGCAGGTATTTGTCGTCCAGCAAGTCGGCGGCGCTCACGGTCTGGTCGAACGCCGACAGCTTCTCTTTGTTGAGACTGACGCCGCCGCCCTGAGTGAGCTTCCTCATTTCTCCCTTGCTGGCGAAGCATTTCGTGTGTTCCGCCATGAGATCTACAGCTTTTACGCCGTCGTTTAGCAGCTGCCGGCTGACTTCGAATTGGGGAACACCGCTGAAAACATCGAGAAGTGTCTGCTCGTCCAATTTTGTCAAACTTTCTTTCGTCGCTTTTCCGAAGAGAATGTTGCTGGCTTCGACTGCCAATTCATAATCTTCGCGGCTGTGAACGAGCACTGTCACCTCTTCCGCCAGGCGTTTCTGCAGCACGCGAAGTCCGGGGTCGCGGCGATGCTCTTCGGTGAGTGCGTCTATTTCCTCCTTGGGCAGGCTGGTGAAAATCTTGATGTAACGCTCGGCATCTTCGTCGGCCACGTTCAGCCAGAACTGATAGAACACGTAGGGACTCGTGCGCTCGCGGTCGAGCCAGATGTTTCCCTGCTCTGTTTTTCCAAATTTTTTACCGTCGGATTTGGTGATGAGAGGGCAGGTAAGTGCGAATGCCTCGTTCTCCGCGCCCAGTTTGCGGCGTATCAACTCGGTTCCCGTCGTGATGTTTCCCCACTGGTCGGAGCCGCCCATCTGCAGTTTGCAGTTCTTCGTCTGGTAAAGGTGCAGGAAGTCGTAACCCTGCAACAGCTGATAAGTGAACTCGGTAAACGACATTCCATCCTGAAACTCGCCATTCAGCCGACGTTTCACGCTGTCCTTTGCCATCATATAATTCACGGTAATGCACTTTCCTATCTCGCGTGCGAAATCCAGGAACGTGTAATCTTTCATCCAGTCGTAGTTGTTTACCAACTCGGCTCGGTTGGGCGCGTCGCTTTCGAAGTCCAGAAAATGCGAAAGCTGCTTCTGGATGCAAGCCACGTTGTGGCGCAGCGTCTCTTCGTTCAGCAGGTTGCGTTCCTGGCTCTTGCCGCTCGGGTCGCCAATCATGCCCGTTGCGCCGCCAATCAAGGCCAGCGGCTTGTGTCCGCAACGTTGCAGGTGGCGCAGCATCATTACGCCGCACAAATGCCCGATGTGAAGGCTGTCGGCCGTCGGGTCGATTCCCACGTAGGCAGTCACGGTTTCGCGCTCGAGCAACTCTTCCGTTCCGGGCATCATCTGATGTATCATGCCCCTCCACTTGAGTTCTTCTACAAAATTCATCTGTATTTTCTTAGTTTGTTATTAAGTTTCATTCACTTTCAGGGCGCAAAGGTACAACAATAAGTTCAATACGCAAAACCTCGGCCGTCAAAATCTTCCCTCCGACGGCAAGATTGGAGTGTGCCGCTGGTGGGAGCCCGATTTTCTGCACGTGGTTTTGTATTTCCCTCGTGTGGCATTTTATTTTCCGCACGCAGTTTTTTCGGTTTCTGCTTGCGTTGTTTACTTTTCTGCCCGTCGCCGACCGAAACCCGCAAGCCGTCATTGTCCTTCTCGACCCCATTTTGTTGTTTCTGCCCTCTGCTTTTTCAGTGTGTAGGGTGGGAAAATGCTTGCCGACGTGCTGTTTTCAGCTTTTCAAGTGTTAAAAAAAGCTAAGAAACGTCCTTTGCGTGCGCTCCCGCGTCCCGAATTGTGAAAAAATGCATATCTTTGCCCCGATTTGTTTACGTACGCGAATGCGTGCGAAACGCCAAAACGGAAGAAGAGAAAAGAAAAAACATAAATATCAAACACATTAACAAAATTTTTAATCGTATGAGAAAGAAAATTTCTAAGTATCTTATGCTGTTAGCCGCAACGGTCGGCATGGGATGGAGCGTGTCTTCCTGCAAGGACACGAACGAAGACTTGATGAACGACGTGCAAGCGTTGAAGACTCAGATTTTTGGTGACGGCTCCAGCACGTCAGAAGCTCTGCAGGCACAGGTTGATAACCTGCGTACCTTGCTGACGCTTTACAAGGCACAGCTCGACGCAATCAACTCTTGCGACTGCGACAAGAGCAAAATCACCACGCTGGAGAACACAATCGCAGGTATGCAAACCACAATTGCAGGCTTGAATACCGAAATTACGAACCTTCAGAACAACAAGGCCGACAAGGCGCTGGTTACAAACCTGCAGAACACAGTGAACAATCTGCAGACCGCACTCACCACTCTCGAGGGCAAGCACGACCAGTTGGTGTCTTCCATCGCCAGCACTTACGTGGCAAAGGATGCTTTCAACACGGCAATCAACAACCTGCAGACGCAGATCAATAACATTGGCACGTGCAGCTGCGATTTGTCCACCATCCTCACTCGCCTTTCTGCAGTTGAGACTGCTGCTGCCACAGCTCAGGCTACCGCAAACGCAGCCAACACCGCAGCTCAGAACGCTCAGGCTCTGGCCGACTCTGCTCTGACTGTTGCCCAGAATGCTGCCGCAGCTGCCGCAGCTGCTCAGACAACAGCCAACCAGGCACTCACCGCTGCTCAGAATGCACAGACCGACGCTACAAACGCACTCACTACCGCCAACGCTGCCAAGAAGACGGCCGAGTCGGCAGACTCGCTGGCTAAAGTGGTGAAGGGCATTGCAGACCTCAACACAACAAATATTCAGAAAAACGCAGATGCCATCGCAGCCATCAAGCTGCAGATTGCTTCCATGAGCGACTCGCTGAAAACGGCATACGACAAGGCAGCCGACGCTTACGCAGCCACCGTCATCAATAAGGGCCTTATCGACGCTCTCGACAGCGCTACGAAAGTGCGTCTCGATCGCCTCGACAGCATTGCTGCTGCACATCACGACAGCATCGACTCCCTGCGCAAAGACATCAAGGCACACGCCGATAGCATCGCTAACCTGCGTCAGGAAATTACTAACCTGTATACTTTGGCTGCCACCAACCTGCAGTTGGCTAAGAACTATGCCGACGAACAAATCGCAGTGGTAAAGGCAACACTCGCCAACCACTCCGACAGTATCGCCACCAACGCGATGAATATTAAAGACCTGCAGACAAAACTCCAGGCTCTGACCAACCGCGTGCGCAATACTGAACTCAATATCAACAAGCTGACGAATCGCATCACCACTGTCGAAGGAGCCGTGGATGCCATCAAGGGTCAGATTACCTCCATCCTCAGCGACATCACAGGCATTAAGAACGACATTACCGACCTGCAGAACGCCGACAGCAAGATTAACGAGCGCATCGACAGCGTGGCCAGCCTCCTCACGGATTTGGCAAAGGCCGACACCGCTACTCGCGACTATATCCGCGACAGTGTGATGACGAAGATTGTAGAAACGATAGCTCGCGTGGCCGCTATTGAGAATAGTTATGTAACTGACTCCCTCTTCAGCGCAACTGTGGACAGCGTCTGCCAGCTTATCAAAGCCAACTCGGTGAAAATTGCAGCCGTCGACAGCGCATATCAAGTTGCCGACTCGATTATGATGGCCGACATCGACTCGCTGGCTAACGAAATGACAGCTGTGAAGAATCGCGTAGATTCTGTCGTGGATGCTTTGAACACGCTGACAGAATCTGTCGACTCTATCAAGGAAACTTTGGCAAAAATGGTGACCGGCGTTACAATTCAGGGAACTTACAATCCTATGTTCGGCTCCATCAGCTTGCCCACCGGCCTTAACACCAACGTGCTCGTGGCTCTCTACGGCGAAGCAGCCAATGATATTTATTTCCCCACAGATCGTACCGGCAATTACGTGCGTCCCGAGGAAGCTCTGACAGCAGGTGATATGGCAATCATAGGTGCCTCCACTGCTACGCTCTTCTCCGCCGGCGACAAGTTGGTTAGCAATGCCGAGGACAACGCAGGAACGCTCTATGTTACCATCAACCCCAACACGGTAGATTACACGGGACTTCAGCTGTCTATCGAGAACAGCCAGGCAGAGGCTTCCAAGATTAAGCTTGGCACACTCAAGGAAAGCAACAAGAAGCTTGCCTTCGGATTTACTCGCGCCAGCGGCAATGGTTTCTACGAGGCTCCCGCTCACGTAGAGGCTGATGATATCGAAAGCGTGCAGAAGGCAAACTTCGATGTGACGCCCATCAAGGATGCTGCAAAGGAAATCCTCGAAAAGCGCCAGAACGCCAACTTCGACGCTATCGCAGCCGATATGTACGATGTGGTGACAAGTTTCTCGCTGGATGCAAATGCTGTGAAGTGCGCTTGGACCGAGAATGGCAAGGATCACGCAGTATATTCTAACTACGGCTTGGCAGCAACTGCTGTGAAGCCGCTCTCGTTCGAGTCTCTGAACTTCAATGTTGCGACTGTGCCGGGTTACGAGCAGGCTATGAGCTTCATCGACAGATTTGCAAGCACTGTCAAGGGTAAGATCAACGACAACCAGATTTTCAATAGCCTTGCAGATTTGCAGCAGAGCGGTGCAAACATCAACATCCGTAAGGCTGAATTGATCAATGTGGACAGCCTTGCGAATACTCTCACGTTGCAATATACGGCTGTCATTGATACCACCATCACTGTGAAGGGTAAGACTTTCTCCATCAAGAATGTCTTGGCTAACAAACTGACGTTCGAAGCTCCCGACCACACGGTGTACACAATCGACATAGCTGACATTGACGACATTGTTATTGCCGACCAGAACATTCGTATATTGGTTTCCAGAACTTATGACATGACGACGATGTTCAAGTCCATTATGAATAATATCAACGGCCAGGTGGACGATTTGAACACCATGATAATGACAATCGTTGACTTCTTGGAAGATGTAAACCAAGTGATAGACGACATGAACGACGTGAAGGCTCAAGTTATCGACGGCGTCAACTCGTTGGCAAGTCGCTTGCGCAATGTGCTCAACAAGGGCAACAAGATTATTGCAGACGCTGTGAACGGAATTAACGGACGTCTCCAGCCCGTTATGGTACTCAGCACCAGCGAAGGCACGCAAGTCCTCAGCATGGCAAAGAGTGCTCCTTCAATTGTTAGCGGTGGCAGCCTGAAGCTGATTCCCACTACTTGGACAATGGAACTCATCGTTCCTGTATTCAAGAAACATATTGCTGTTACCAACGTCTTCAAGGGCGATGCCAGCGCTCAGGGTGGCGACGCTACGTGCACTTCTCTGCTTACTGCAGCAAACGGTGCTGAAAACATGAACACCGTTGTGGATGCCAACGTTCGCGAACTGAATCTGACAGGTCTCACTGCTGGTTATACCTACGAGTTTGCATATTCTGCCCTCGACTATCATGGCAAGATTGCAACGAAGAAGTATTATGTGACCATTCAGTAATATATAAATAAGGTGTAGAACCAGACAAAAGAATAGGACTATGAAAATAAAGAGAATATTATTTGCTGCTTTGCTCGCTGCCGGATGCTTCAATGCATCCGCGCAGACGACGCAAACTGTGGATGCCTTCAATCATCACTGGTATCTGCAGGCACAAGGTGGCGCTCAGTATACTTTGGGCGAAGTGGACTTTGGCGATTTGCTTTCGCCGAATGTACAGGTTGGCGTAGGTTACCTGTTCAATCCCGTGTTGGGTGTCCGTCTTTCTGTGAATGGTTGGCAGAGCAAGGGCGGTACGGATTACACGTACTCCGCTCCGGATTATGCTCTCTACAAGTGGAAATGGAATTATGTGGCTCCGATGCTGGATGCAACACTCGACCTTACCAATCTGATTGGCGGCTACAAACCCCGTCTCGTGAGTGTCGGTGTTCTGGGTGGCCTCGGCGCAAACATTGGCTGGCATAATGACGACGCTCAGGGCATCAACGCCCAGATGGTTGCCAACGGCCGTATAAGCCAGCGCCCGATGCGCTATCTCTGGGACGGCACAAAAGTTCGCTTCGCAGGGCGCGTAGGTGCATTTGTGGACTTCCATGTGTGGAAACGTGTCGACCTTGGTATCGAAATCAACGCCAACACGCTCAGCGACCACTACAACAGCAAGAAGGCCGGCAATTCCGACTGGTACTTCAACGCGTTGGCTGGCGTTCGCGTACATCTTGGCAAACTCACGAAGCAGGTTACAAAGGAGAATCCTTGCGGCGAAATCGTCGTGGAGAAGATTGTTGAGAAGCCTGTCGAGAAGATTGTCGAGAAAGTTGTGTATCGTGATACAGACGTTAAGCGCGAGAAGATTCGTCGTGACATCTTCTTCAACATCCGCGGCTCTGAAGTTTCTGAGCAGGAGATGACGAAAGTTGAGGATATCGTGGCTTATCTGAAGAAGTATCCCGAAGCAAAGGTAAGCGTAACGGCTTATGCCGACAAGGGTACAGGTAATGCTAAGCTGAATCAAATGTATTCGGAGCGCCGTGCAAAGATTGTTTACGACCTTCTGATTAACAAGTTCGGCATTGATGCAAGTCGTATCACAACTGAGGCTAAGGGTGACACCGAGCAGCCTTACGAGGAAAACGACCTGAACCGTGTAAGTATCTGTGTGGCAGAATAAGTTTTGCCAGCAGTTGAATTAAAAAACTCCAATACCTAAGCCATCTCCTTGCATCTCTTTTGTAGGAAATGCAAGGAGAGGCTTTTGTTTTTAAAAGTCAGATGAAAAGATTCCTGCTTTTGGCCTTTGGAATTGTGGCCGTTGCTTCGTCACTTTATGCGCAGTACACGACAGATGGATATTATCGCGTCCGCAATCGTGGTTCGCAACGTTATATTTATCTGAGGGATAATACTGGTTCCTACGATATGACACGTAACGTGGGCGACTTCGGTGCGCTGCAATTGTGGAAGGGCGAGGAGCAAACAATTTCTGACCCGTCAACGCTCATTTACATAAAGAAGAAAAGCGAGCAGCAGTTCGATTTGCAGGGGCAGGGCACAGGAATCTACGCTTTGGTAAGCCGCTATGTGGATGTAGGACAGGTGACATCTGGTCCGTTTAAGGGCTCGTACACGGTAAGTGCGACTCAATCTGGCGTTACCAAGTATCTTAGCGATAATGAGCAAGCCAATGTGGACGAAGGTGTGCTGGGCACAAGTGGCTCTTCGCCCTATCGCAATTGGGATGTCTTCCGTGTGACGCCCACAGACGACGCTAGCTTCTTCGGCATAACACCCACGGTAAGTGTTGGTGCGAAGTATTATTTCCCATTCTATGCCGATTTGTCTTTTTCCACATATTCGGCAGGCATGAAAGTTTTCACAGTCAGCAAGGTCGATTCCGAGCTGGGGCTGGCAGTACTTTCGCAGGTGACGGGTGTCATACCGGCTTCCACGCCGGTACTTATCGAGTGCAGTTCAGCCCAAGCCACGGCAAATCGTCTCGATTTGAGTCGCACATCGGCTTCTCCCCTTGCGGGGAATCTGCTTCAGGGCGTGTATTTCTGCACAAACAAGCGGCCGAAGTCTGCAGCGTCACTCACGGCTTTCACTGCTGACATGCGTGTCTTAGGAGTTACGAGCAGCGGAAAACTCGGATTTGTAAGCCAGAGCAGCAATCTTGTGACGTATTCCGGTGTGCAATACCTGCCGGCCAACCAGTCTTATCTGCCGGTAGCGTCAGGCTCGCCGGCCGAGCTGACCATTGTCACCGAGGAAGAATATCAGCAGGCGGTGAATAATCGTACGTATTCGCTCACTTATTTGGTGGATGGTGTAGTGTATCAGACGCAGAACCTCAAGGCGGGAACTTCCATTTCGCCTCTTGCTGCTCCCACTCGCGAAGGCTATACTTTCAGTGGGTGGAGTGACATACCGGCAACGATGCCAGCCGAGAATATTACCGTTCGTGGCTCGTTCAGCCTCAACAGCTATTCGCTGATTTATGTAGTGGACGGTGCCAGCTATCAGACGCTCACGGTGCCATACGGCACGTCGCTTTCGGCCATCGAAGCTCCCACGCGCGAGGGTCACACCTTCAGCGGTTGGGAAGGACTGCCGTCGACGATGCCGGCGCGAGACGTCACGGTTCGTGGCTCGTTCAGTAAAAATAGTTATACGCTTACTTATATGCTGAACGATGTCGTTTACCAAACTTTTTCCATACCGTTTGGTGACGCTTTGACACCTTTAGAATCTCCCACACGCGAAGGCCACACCTTCAGCGGCTGGAGTGATTTGCCCGTCACGATGCCTGCCCGCGATGTTACGGTGAGTGGTACTCTCACTGCCAATAGTTACACTGTGACGTACATGCTCGATGGCGCAGTTTTCGGCTCACAAACCGTGGTTTACGGCTCTGCTGTCACACCGCTCGACGCTCCGGCCCGTGAGGGATACGCCTTTGCTGGTTGGTCTGACGTTCCAGAGACGATGCCTGCACACGATGTAACCGTCACGGGTGCGTACAACATTCTGAGTTTCACACTCACCTATCTGCTGGATGGCGTAGAGTATAGTAGCGCTACGCTTTCGTATGGAACGCCCATCGAGCCGCTCGCTGCTCCGCAAAAGGAGGGCCATAATTTCAGCGGGTGGAACGGCTTGCCTGCCACGATGCCGGCGCGAGACGTCACGGTAACGGGTTCGTTCGTCGTGGGACGTTACACCATTTCCTATGTCTTAAATGGCGCGGGGTACGACAATTTCGTTTACCGCACAGCCACATACAACTTTGGTACAGCCGTTACGCCGCTCACCACATTCCCCTCTCAGATGGGCTACACGTTCTTGGGATGGGCGGAACAGCCTGCAACCATGCCAGGACACGATGTTACGATCGAGGGACGTTACGAAGCCACCAAGTTTGTAGTCACCTACTTTGTGGATGGCGAGGAGTATCACGTAGACAGCGTGGCATACGGACAGACATTGCCTGCCATTTCCGACCCTGTGAGGGAAGGTTATTCGTTCGACGGCTGGCTGAATCGTCCAGAAGTAATGCCCGCACAGAATGTAACCGTGCGCGGTTTCTTCACGCTCAACAGTTACACCGTCACTTTTGTCCTGTCGGGTGGCGGATATGAAGACTACGTACTCGACACGTACACGTTCTATTTCGGCGACGAGGTGTTCACTCCCTCTGCTCCTCGCGTGCCGGGCTATACATTCCAAGGCTGGGCAGATCTGCCGCAGACCATGCCGGCTCGCGATATTACGCTTGTTGGCATCTACAGCCCCGAGACAGCTGTTTCCGCTGTACGGGTGGCAGGTTCGCAAACGGCCTATGATATGGCTGGCCGTCGCGTCAGTGGCGTTCGTTCGAAGGGTGTGTACATTGTAAACGGAAAGAAAATCTATCACCCATAACCTTCACCACGATGAGAAGTAAGTCCCACATTTGGCTTTTTGCCGTTCTGTTCCTCCCGTCGCTTGCTGTGGCGCAAACCCAAAATGTGCTCAATCACATGGATATTGGCGTTCACGCCAGCACAATGGGCATTGGGGCAGACATAGCGATGCCCGTCGGCAATTTCGTTCGCGTGCGCACGGGCTTCACTTACATGCCGCAGTTCGAGATGAAAAGTAACTTCCGCGTGGAGATGAACAACTCCGTTGGTGCCGACCGCGAACGTCGCATGAAGGATCTGATGCGCAATTTCACTGGCCAGTCCATGCAGGACAATGTGGACATGCTCATGACACCTACTTGGACGAACTTCAAGTTCTTGGTCGATGTGCGTCCTTTCCGCCAGAATAAGCATTGGAGCGTTACTGCCGGCTTCTATGCCGGTCCGTCCCGCATCGGGAAAGCCAATCCCAACCCTAACCGCCGTGAATATGTATAATTCCATGTACTATAAAGCATGCCGCGGGGATGACTTATTTGTTTATGAGATGTCGAATGGTACACAGGCTTCCGCCAGCGTGCCACAGGCTATCATAGACCGAATGGTAGAGACAGGAATGATGGGCATGCCACTGGGAAATTTTCCAGATGGCGAGAAGGCAATGATGGTGCCAAACGTCAATTGTATGGCTAAGGCAGTGATGGAAGTTAGCAAGTTCCGCCCATACGTGGGAATTGGTTACAACACAAATCTTTCGCGTGATGGCAAATGGAATTTCCAACTCGATGCAGGTGTTCTTTTCTGGGGTGGCAAGCCACACGTTTACGTGGACAATGTTTACAAACTGAAGTCTGTAGAACAGGATGCGACCTATTATTATTACGATATGGTGTGGATGCGCATGGATAATTATGAGTACGTAGATGTTTCTCCACAGCGCATCGACCTCACTCGCGACGTGTCGAACATTCGCGGCAAAGTGGGGGATATGGTAAAGACCGTGCGCCGTTTCACGTGCTATCCTGTGCTGAGTCTCACCGTCTCGCACACTATCTTCTAAAACAGCGTGCAGTACTTATTGGTACTGCACGCTGTTTTTTAATTACTACGGGCGAGAAAAACTTTCCCGCCCGTAGTTTTTTCCATCTGTCTGGCCGGCAGTTATTTTACCTCCCAGATGTCGTTGGTCTCCAGCAGTTCGGCAAATGAGTGGTACGGCTTCTTTGCCTTAATTTCTTCTATCTGAGCTTCCACTGCGTCGTTATAGGTCGGAGCTTCCACGTCACGTATTACGCCCAGCGCCACCGGGAATCCGTCTCCGTCACCCATCAGTGCGAGTTTCAGCTGCAGCGTGTTGTCTTCGCAGTGTGCGTCGTGGATTAGGATGTCGTCGCGTGTGACGCCGTCCTTGCCAATCTCCACAATCTTCAGGCCAAAACCTTCCTGCACCAGTCCGTATTCGTTGTTTTCGCCAAAGATAAGCGGCTCGCCGTGCTTCACATAGATAGCGTTACGTGCGCGTCCCTCCTTGCTGTACACGCTGTCGTGCGTACCATTGTTGAAAATGACGCAGTTCTGCAGTATTTCGCAGACGCTGCTGCCCTTGTGCTCATAGGCCGCCTTCAGAATTTCTATGGTTCCCGGTGCATCTGTGGCCACGGCACGTGCGAAGAAGTGGCCGCGCGCGCCAAAACAGAGTTCTGCTGGGCGGAACGGATCCTCCACCGTTCCGTAGGGACTGCTCTTGCTGACAAATCCGCGTGGGCTCGTGGGGCTGTACTGTCCCTTCGTGAGGCCGTAGATGCGGTTGTTGAGCAAAATCATATTCAGGTCTATGTTTCTGCGGTTGGCATGTATGAAATGGTTGCCTCCGATGGCCAGTCCGTCGCCGTCGCCGCTCACTTGCCACACCGTCAGCCGCGGGTTTGCCACCTTGCAGCCTGTGGCAATGGCAGCAGCACGGCCGTGAATGGTATTCATGCCGTATGTTGCCATGTAGTGTGGCAGTCGGCTGCTGCAACCGATGCCGCTGATAACGGCCGTATCACATGGTGCAACTCCAATTTCGGCCATAGCTTTGTGCAGACTGTTGAGGAAGAAATGATCGCCGCAGCCCGGGCACCAACGCGGCTGCCCTTTCTTGAAATCTTGGAATGTATACTGTGCCATATTGCTTACTTTGTTATGAGTTCAATAAAATGTTGTACGAGCGTTGATACGGTAAACGGCTGTCCTTTCACCTCGTTGTATTGGCAGGGCACGAAGCCGTCCACTTTCATGCGAAGCCATGCAGCCAGCTGTCCCATATTCTGTTCGGCCACCACCACCTTCGGATATTTCAGCAGCACGTCGGCCGTGTTCTTCGGCAGCGGGTTGATGTAGCGGAAGTGAGCCATCGCCACTTTTCGGCCTTCTGCCCGCATCTCTTCCATGGCGGCCCGCAGGTGTCCGTACGTGCCTCCGAAACCTACAATCAGCAGTTCGGCGTCGTCCTTGTCGCCCAGCACTTCGAGGTCGGGCACAGGTATGTTGGCAATTTTCTGAGCGCGCTTTCGCGTCATCAGGTCATGGTTTTCGGGGTTCGTGCTTATGGCACCCGTCTTGTCGTCCTTCTCCAGTCCGCCCAGTATGTGTTCGAACCCTTCGCGTCCCGGCACGGCCCAGTAGCGCGTGCCGTTCTTAGCGCGCATGTAAGGCGTCCATTTTCCTTTTAGCTCCTCAGGAACGTAAGGCGGCCGGATGTCGGGATAATCTTCGAGACGTGGCAATTTGAAGGCGCCGGAGCCGTTAGCCACAAATGCGTCGGTCAGTAGCACCACGGGCGTCATGTGTTCCAGTGCAATCTTAGAGGCTTCGTAGGCGGCATCAAAGCAGTCCGTCGGACTGATGGCGGCCATCACCGGCATGGGGCTCTCGCCGTTTCTGCCAAACAGCACTTGCAAGAGGTCCGTCTGCTCGCTCTTGGTGGGAAGTCCCGTGGCAGGGCCACCGCGTTGCACGTCGAGAACCACCAGCGGTAGTTCCATAATTACAGCCAGATTCATGGCCTCGCTCTTCAGACAGATGCCAGGGCCACTGGTGCTCGTCACAGCCAGCGCGCCGGCAAATGATGCGCCGACGCTCGAGGCACAGCCTGCAATTTCGTCCTCACACTGTACGGTTGTCACGCCCAAACTCTTGTGTTTCGACAGCTCGTGCAGCACATCGGTGGCTGGCGTAATGGGATAAGAACCCAGATAGAGTTTCAGTCCCGCCTTTTCGGCGGCAGCAATGAAGCCGTAGGCAGTGGCTTTGTTGCCTGTGATATCCATGTAGCGACCGGGCACTTTGTGTTTTGTCTCAATGCGGTAGACATTCGCCACGCTGCTGTGCGTGTTGTGGCCATAGTCGTAACCTGCCTGTATCACCTTTATATTTGCTTCTGCCACCTCTGGTTTTTTGGCAAACTTCTCGCGGAGGAAATTAAATGCAATGTCCAAATCGCGGCTGAAGAGCCAGCAAACCAGTCCCAACGCGAACATGTTTCTGCATTTCAACACGCTCTTTGCGTCCATGCCACTGCCGGCAAGACAATCTTTGACCATTGTCGTGAGCGGACACGCAATGACGCGATCTGGGTCGATGCCCATCTCTTTCAGTGGGTCGGCGGTCTGGAACGCAGCTTTCTCCAGGTCTTTCGGACCAAAAGAATCTGTGTCAATAATGATGGCGGCTCCCGGTTTTGCAAATTTGTACTGCGTCTTCAGTGCTGCGGCGTTCATTGCCACCAGTACGTCGCACAAATCGCCAGGCGTGAACACGGGGTTTGCTCCGATGTGAACTTGAAAACCGCTTACTCCGGTGAGTGAACCTTGCGGAGCCCGAATGTCGGCGGGATAATCCGGGAAGGTGCTAATGCTGTTTCCCACGGTTGCCGAAACCGTAGAGAAGATGTTGCCGGCCAGCTGCATGCCGTCGCCGGAGTCGCCGGAGAAGCGCACCACCACTTGTTCCAGCTCTTTTACTTCCAATGAGTCTGCCATAAAATATTTTGTTATGTGTTGTCTGTCATCTTTTGGCGTGAGGTTTGCTGTGCGGCTGTTGCTGCCGTACGAAATGCTAACGCCGTCTGTCTGATTCTAAAGTTTCAAAATCCAATTTCCCTGACCTCAGATTTCAAATTCGGCGTGTACCCCCGCCGGGAATCGAACCCGGATTGACGGTTTAGGAAACCGTAGTTCTATCCATTGAACTACAGGGGCCTCGCTTTTCTCGGTTGCAAAGTTACGATTTTTAATTCAGATTATGTAAAAGAGAATGCAGAATTTCTTCCGCGCGCGCGGAGAAACTCTTCTTGCGGCTTTTTGTGTGCCGAAAATGGCACTTTGCCTCAGAAGCGGTAGCGTAGCTGAAACGACAAATCGTTGCGCCATGGGCTGAGTATGGCCTGCGGTCCGCTGCCTTGCTGACTGCGGTCGAAGTAACGCGATGCGCCGTATCGCATTTCCAGCATCCAGTGGTCGGTCGGGCTCCATCGTGTTGTGACGGCAGCGTGTGTGCCGTGTCCGTAGTAGGAGGCCGAAGTGATGCTTTCGTAGAGCGAGGGTTCGTAAAAGTAAAGGCGGCTCAGATAGTTCGGCGTGTGGAACCAAGCCAGCGTACCGACGAATCGCCAGTGGGACGAAGGCTCCAGCCTGAAACTCTCCTGTACGCCTACGCCTGTGTGCTGCAGTACGCGGTGCAGGAACGCGTCGCTGCGCAGCGACCAACGGCCGTCGGCTGCAGTGTGTGCCCAACGCAGTTTTATGCGATGGTGCGGTTCCATCTGGTCGGCTACTTCTTTTCGCTTCAGCTGATAGCGGGCGGAGAAGTTGTTGCGCCTGTCTGTCTGCCATGCGACCTGTGTCATGAATTCCTGCCCCGTGTCGCTGTGCGTCATCCGGTAGCGAGGCCACGCGTGGTGGAAGAAGTCGGCATAGGTCTGAAGCGTGATTCCGGCCCATGGCTCGGCCCACAGATGCAGCAGCACGCCCGACTCGTTCTGTACGACACTTGCATCGCTCAGACACGACGCGTGGAATGAATAAAAACTACGTGTGAAAAATCGCTGTACGACGTGTAGTTTTAGTCGTTGCGACACGTCGTAATTTGCGCGGTGCAGCGTGGCCCATCCACGCGTCGTGCTGTATGCCGTCTCGCCGGCCAGTGTGAGTCGGTAAATCGTGTAGCCGTAGTGAGCGCTCAGCGCGCCAAACTGTCGGCCGCGCGGGTAGATTTGTCGGTATGTGGCGCTCCCCGGTTCGAGTCGACGGCTGAAGGTCTGCCAGTAGCCCGTAGCACCCAACTGCCACGCGCCTTGTCGCCATGTGGCGTCGGCGCCTGCCACGGTGGCAGACACGCTGCGCTTGGAGTTTATCTCGGAGGCCGTGCGATGATAACCCGTGCGTAGCAGCGTTTGCACCTGTCCGTCGGCCAGAGTGGCGTCCAGACGGCGATGTGAGACGAAGAGGCTGGTAGAAATCTGGCCGAAGTCCATCGTAGCCGCAGCGCCGCGCAGGAATCGCGTCTCGTCGGTGCTTCGCATGGCTCTGATGCCCTGTTGCGATTTACGCGCCGGCGAATTCTTGGCAAACCGCACATCGCCACCCATCACCAGTCCTTCGCCGAAGCCGATGTGATAGTCGCCCACCACGGCGCGCTGCAGGTGCCCAATGTCGTGTAGCAGCACGTATCCGCCATACGAGTCGAAGTATCGCCGCTCGCCGGCGTCCTTCTCCGCACGCAGGCCAGCCGCGAATTTCTGCCCTTTGGCTTCGTATTTCACACGTTGGTAGAGCGGATTCCCGGCGTAAGCCTTCGGTTTCTGAAAGCCCTGTCTGTAATAGAGCGGCACGTCGATGCGCGAAGAAAGGCTGTGCCGCACCGTTTTGGCGAAGCTGCGCTCTGTCTTCTCGGGTGCTGCCGCAGGTCCGGCGAAGACGAACAGCGAAAGCCAGCGTCGCGTCTGCTCGTCGATGAGTGGCACCAGTCGCAGCTCACCCAGCGACTGCATGGCGCCGTGCAGATAGATGTAAGCGTGAATCTGTTCTATCTGCTCCTCCGTGAGGAATGGCAGGCGCAGCAGGTCGGAGACGGAGGCCGTGTTGATGTTTAGCGGGCTGTCGTGCAAGACTTTCAGTTCTTCGACGAACGAGAGCCAATCTTCGTCCTCCACCAGCTCTTCGTCGGCCGTCAGTTCTTGTACAAAGTCATCCCACGAAAACCGTGGCGCCTGTGCCATCGTATGCGCCGACGCCATGAAGAAAAGGATGCACAGAAGCCCTTGCAGCGTGCGGCGAAACGTTTCTGCAAGGGCTTGCTGTTTCATCTTTATCATAGGGTGGGAGAGCGGTTCTGTCAGATGGATAGCACAACACGCTGCTCGCGCAGTTTCTGTTGCAACGTGCTGACATCTACTTCGTCTGACGCGCAGCGTGCTGCCACGGCAAGTGCCGCAGCGGTGCCTGCCGCCTGTCCCGTGACAAAACATGTGCCTATCTCGCGGGCGTCCCACGCCAGTCCTTCCTCAAATCCGAAGCAACGGCCGGCCACCCACAGGTTGCGGCAGCCGCGCGGCAGCAGGGAACGATATGGAATCTGCCAGCAAGGACGTTTTTTGGTGGGCACCATGCTGCCTTTGTATGGGATGGGATCCGAGGCGCCACTCATGCCAATCGTGTCGTCGAACGTGGTCCGTATCATTGACTCCTCCAGCGTAATCACATGCTGCGCGTCCAAAGCACGCGTCACACGAACGCCAAGTTGCGATGCGGTGTCGAGTAGAAAAATTTTCTCGTAGCCGGGCTGCCGTTTCAGACGCTCGGTGTCTTCCCAAATCTCCTTGCGGAATTTCTGTTGCAGGCGTGTCAGGTTGAAAACGTCGAGTCCATCTTGCTGTTCCTCGCCGCGCATGTGACGCATCGACACGCCGTCTATGGGCGTTCGGCTGTTCAGATGTATTTCCTTGAAGCCCGGCGCGTTCCTGTCTACGCGGTCAGTGTTTCCAAGGCGTGCCATATGGCCAATGTGATACTTAATCTCGCGGAACGGCACACCGCTCCACTCCATTACGTCGCCGTCGCCGCTGCAATCCACCACCGCCTGACAACGGATGGCAAGGCGGCCGCTCTTGGTTTCGACGATCAGCGCTTCAATTTTCTCGTCCGAGGCCATGATTACCTCGGCTGCCGTGCTGAAGAATATGGTGCGGACACCTGCCTCGCGACACATCTCGTCGAGCACATATTTGCAGGCTTCGGGGTCTACGAGCGGATTCTTCTGATTTCTGGCCATGCCCATTTCGAAGAGGCGGCCGCAGACATCATCGCTGATGCCTTTCACAACTTTGGTCCACACTTCGCCATTTCCAGCGCCGTGGGTGGAGAGCACGGGTAGCACCAGTCCGCCTGTCCAAAGTCCGCCCAGATGGTTGTAACGCTCCACGAGGATGACGCTACTGCCCTGTCGGGCGGCGCTCACGGCAGCCGCGAAACCTGCCGGTCCGCCGCCAACCACCACCACGTCGGCCGATGCCACCACGGGTAGTTGGCGTGCCGGCTCGCTGACGTAGCCTTCCACCGGCAGCCGCGTCTTCACTTTTTTCTTTTTCCGAGTGGCAGCGTCCAACGTTTGCAGGCTGGGCGAGACGGCCAGCAGGCCGGCGCCAGCAGTGGTGCGCTTCAGGAAATTTCTTCTGTCCATGAGATGGGTTTTGCGAGGTGTGGGAACAAAGAAAGGGAGGTTCAATCCTCCCTTTCCTGCTTATGATATCTGTTTAGAAGCGGTAGCCCAGCGCAATTGTGAAGTTGTAGTTCTTAATCTTTGGCATAGAGAAACCAGGGACAGCATTTGCATCGCGGTAGTCGTCGCGCAACATATCCGTGACGCCCCAGTCCATACCGAGAGCGAGCACGTAGTGCTGGTTGTATTCTGCGCCCACGCGGAAGCCTACGCCAGCGTCCCAGCGCTGGAAGTTGGGGTTGACAGTGCTCTTCTTGAACGCTTTGTAACTCCATTCTGCAGCACGTGCGTCTGGTCCATCAGCATCAACAGACACTTTGTGCTTGCCGCCAACTCCGATGCCAAAGTAGGGACCAACCTCGCCAAACACGCCAATCTCGGGTGTGATGTTATAGAGGAAACCTACGTGGATGGGGATTTCGATATAGTGCAGGTTGTACTTATCGGTGGCCTTCGTATTCTGAGTGCCGCCACCTGTCAGATTGATAACAGTGGGAATGTCGCTCCACTTTGCGCCCTTCTGCGTCCAATCTACGCCAGCGTTAATGTAAGTTCCGTGAGCCTTCGGCAACACATATCTCAGCTTGAAACCAGCGGTACCACCAATCTTACCTTTGTAATCAACGCCGGGAAAATCGTTGATGCCGCGGAGCGTCGTGGTGTTGAAACCCAGAAAAGCTTCGGTGCTGATGCCTTCTTTCGGCTCGTTGTCGAGAGCCATTGCGCTGCTGGCCGCTGCGACCAAAGCAACTGCGAGTGTAAATAACTTTTTCATACTTTTTGTTTTTAGTTTTAAACTATGTTTTCTGTTGCAAAGATACGTTATCTTCGGTTTTCCTGCAAAGAAAGGAGGAAAAAACGCACGTTTTTTTAGAAATTATAGCCTTCCTTTTTGCGCTTCTGCCAGCAGCTGGCCCAGTTCCTTGACCGATGGAAGGATGAGATTGGGCTGATGCGGCGCAGCTTTTGCCACTTCGATTGTAGTTTCTCCCGAGAGGACCAGCACACCGAAAGCGCCAGCGCGTCGCGCCATCTCCATGTCGGTGTAAATTCTGTCGCCCACCATTGCAATTTCTTCGGGTTGCAAGTGGCGTTGCTGCTGGATGCCGACCAGCATATTGGGGTCGGGTTTCCCGAGTGTTATGTCCGGTTTTCGTCCTGTGGCGTGTTCCAAGCATTGGCATATGCTGCCGCAATCGACAAGAATGGTCGCTTCATTTGTGGGACAGACGCGGTCGGGATTGGTTGCGAGGTATGGTAACCCCTGACTTATCCACCACGCAGCGCGGCAAAGACGTGCATAAGTGAGCGTCATGTCGAATGCTGCCACAATTGCGTCGGGGCGGTCGTCGGGACTGTCGGCTGTCGAAACGAAACCTGCGGCCTCGAACTGACTAATCATACTGGGCGTGCCAAGCAGAAAAAGGCGCTTCACATTCGGGTAATGTGCGTGCAGATAGTCGATAGTTGCCACGGTGGTATTATAAATTTCCTGTTCCGTAGCCTCGATTCCCATCTTATGCAATTTCAAAAGATAGTCTGCGATGGAGCGCGACGGGTTATTCGTCAGGAAAGAATACGTGATGCCCAATTCGTCCAACTGGCGCAAAAAATCCAGCGTGTACGGGAAAAGCGTATTTCCGAGGTATATTGTTCCGTCCATGTCGAGTGCGACGTGGCGTATCTTCTTGAGTTCTTCGTTCATTTCTCTGTTCGAAATCTATTTCTGAATGTGATATTCAAAGTCCGGCAGTCCGTTTCCAAAGTTTTGCCTCTCATTCTTCGTCATACACAATGGCAGCAGCTTTCGCGTAGCCATCGCGCGGCGCTTTCCACATGGAGAGTAACACAAAAAGACCGATGATGGCCACCACTATGATGGTCTCGAAAACGCGTGTCCAACCAAAAATGTCAGCTACGTAACCTACCAGCAGTCCACTCAGGCCTGAGCCGATATATCCCAGAATGCCAGCAACGCCGTTGGCACGTGCTGAAGCTTCCTTTGTGGCCTGCTTGCTGATTTCTATTCCAATGAGAGCCTGCGGTCCGTAGATGCAGAAACCGGCTCCCACAAGCACGGCAGCCGTGAGCGTAAGGCTTGTATCGTTGGGAAGGAAACGGAAAATGGTCATAAACAGCGTGGCGCCCAACATGCAGACAACGCAGGTATGGTGTCCTTTGCCCTTGAAAAATCTGTCTGTGGCCCATCCCGCGAAAAGTGTTCCCACGACGCCGGCAATTTCGAATGCTGCCACAGTCCAACCTGCGTCCTTGATGGAAAGTCCGCGACTCTCGGTCAGAAATTTCGGTCCCCAGTCCAAAACGCCCATTCTGACGATATAAACGAAAAGATTTGCAATGCAGAATGTCCAGACCCAGCGGTTCTTCCATACCATTATGGACTCGAATTTTCTACGCGCACGCGCGTCCTTAGTATTTTCATACTGGCCCAGATTGGTTCCCTCCAGTTCGGGAAGTCCTACGTCAGTCGGATCGTCGCGCAGCAACAGCAAAATCATAATTGCACCGGCAAGTGCCATACAAGCCGGCACCCAGAAACACCATTTCCATGCTCCAACGTGCCCAGCGTAAACGAGGGCCTGTGAGGTGGCATCTGCCACATTGTTGTTTGTCAGGTTCTCCGTGATTCGTGCCACGGTTTCGGGGTCGGCGCTGAGGTTTGAGCCCAGCGTTCCCATGAGATAGCCGCAGAGAATAACGGCCAGCGAAGCGCCGATGGAGTGCGAGCAGTTCCAAACCGACATCTTGGTGGCTAGCTCCGACGGGTGAATCCAGTGTGGGAGAATGCGGGCGCAAGGCGGGAAGCCCATGCCTTGGAAATATTGATTCAGAATAATAGTTATTCCCATTACCAGTATCAAAGTTTCGACAAGTTGCGGTCCGTGCTGCTGCCCTGTAAGCCACGCACTGAAATCCATGCCAAGTCCAAAAGCAAAGTTGGCAATGGCACAAAGTGTGAGTCCCAGCGCCATAACGATGCGGCCGTGGATTCGGTCTACCAGGTACCCGTTGATAAACCGCGAGAAGCCGTACACCAGCGAACCTGCAAAAAGAATCCAGCCGAAGCTCTTATTCGTGATACCATATTCGGCAGTTAGGCCAGGCATGGCCAGAGAAAAGTTTTTTCGTACGAAATAGAAAAGAGCGTAGCCCACCATTGTAACAAGGATGGTGCGCCACTGCCAATATTTGAACTTCTTGTCTGTTTCCATCGTGTATTAATTATGGATTTGTCAGTTAGTTTCCCACATTCCTCCCTTTCCGAAGAGATCTTCTTTCCATTGTTCCAAGAGACATGTGCGCACGCCCACATCAAGAATCGTGTAGCGACGGCGGATATGTTGGGCGCGAATGATGCTGTCGCGTAGTCGTTTTCGCGGAAGATCAATGTCTTCGGGCTTGACGGGAGCGCCTACAGTGTGCAAGCGACGTACGGCTTCCTCCACTGGCACGAGCTGTTTTTGCAGTCTCGCGCGTGTTTCCGGCCAGCGTTCCTTCAGTTTGTTCAGTTCTGCACGCAGACCGTCGCGATCTACATACTTAGCTTTTATCTCGCGGGCGCCCAAAGTTGGGAAATCGGTGCCTTCATAAAGTTTTAGTGCGTATGCTTCCTGTTCCTCCAGGCTGGGCCATGCTTGCACGCAGCGCTCCACATCAATGGCGGCCACATCCGTATTCAGCAATGACTGATGGAAAGAGAGCGAAACCAGCGTGCCGATGCTCACTTGGAAGCCGTGGGAAGGTGCCTCGCCATTGTGCATTACAAAGTTTTCCATGTTCAGCAAGTGACTGAACTGGTGGTCGGCACCACTGGCGGGACGGCTCGATTTGGGATATGCCTGCATGGCAAATCCGCCCAGCAGCAGTCCTTCTATAAGTTTTTCAAGGGCCTTTGGGTCGTTGTTGCGTGCGATGGCTTCGGGATTGCCCAGTGCGTCGGCCAGTCCGTCCTGCACAATTCCGAAAGACAGCGGGTCGATGGGTTCAATGTCCAGTGCGTCGGCCAAAATCCAATCGGCGCCGGCGGGAACCTTGGCGAACAAATCTGCATAACCGCTGGCCGTCATGTGAGAAGGCGCAGTGGATATAATATCTGTGTCGGCCACTACGGCTTGGGGTGCCGTGCAAGGGAAAGTTTGCTTGTTGCCGTCTTTTGTGATGGAAGCGCCAAATGCCACGTATCCGTCCATTGACGCAGCCGTTGCCACGACCATATATCGGCGTTCGTTGTGGAAGGAGCAAAGTTTCGTCAGGTCGTTTATCGTGCCGGAACCTACAGCAATCGGAATTGCTTTAGATTCTTTCAGCACGGCGTCCAGCCGTTCGATATATTTCCACTCGGCGTGAAATTCCGGTTCATCAAAGATATATGGTTCTTCCTGCTCCACTCCTGCGTCGGACAACAGCTGGGAGACACGCTTGCCGGCTATGTCCCATGTGGTTTTGTCGGCTATTATTTTTGCTTTGTGGTCGGCAAATTGTTCCTTATAAAGTGTTGCAACACCAGCCACGACGCCTGCTCCCAGCAGTAGCGCCTTTGTTTGCGAGGCATTCTTCAGTGCGATTTCTACGCGATTCATATTCTTCGTTTGTTTTTGACTTATTATTTCCGTCCTTTCAGTTCAGCTTTGTAAGTAAGCATCATGAAGGCAATTGAGGCAACACAGCTCAGAAGCAGTAAAATGAAGGTATAATTCCATCCCCACGTCTGTGCCACGTATCCAATTACAACGTTAGCCAGTACGGCCGTTCCCAAGACATATCCCATGAAGCCTGTCAGACCGGCAGCGGTGCCTGCCGCATTCTTCGGTGCGAGGTCAAGCGACTGCACTCCGATGAGCATGACGGGACCATAGATGAAGAAGCCGATGGCGATAAGACAGGCAATAACCACGTTGATATTGTCGATAAATTGCCAGTAAAGTACGATAAAGATAGCTACCAAGGCCATGAACAAGACTGTGGGCATGGCGCGTCGTCCGTGGAACAGGTGGTCGCTGAGCCATCCGCAGATGAGCGTACCAGGGATGGCTGCTATTTCGTAGGCGAAATACGCCCAACCTGTGTCTTTCAGGTCGATGCCTTTTTCCGTTAATATGGTGGGGGCCCAGTCGAGACAGCCGTAACGTACTGCATAGACGAATGCATTTGCCAATGCGATGTACCAAAGGTATTTGTTCGACAGCACGGTGCGGAAGATTTCGCGTGTGGAAAGAACTTCCTCGGCTTTCTCGTCGTAGGTGGGAGCGTAGTCGCCGCTCCATTTCTCGATAGACGGCAGGCCGCACGACTGAGGCGTGTCGCGAATGAGCACATACGCTATCAGTGCCACGAGCATTGCCACGCACGATGGGAAGAGGTACGTGCCAATCAGAAAGTAGCGCGACGCGTCGCTGCCGTAGAACCACGAGCCGAACCACATGGCACCGTACACGGCCATCGGGCCGACGAGCGCGCCACCCACATTATGTGCGCAGTTCCACACGGACATCCACGTGCCACGTTCCTTTTGCGAAAACCAGTGCGTCATTACTCTGCCGCACGGCGGCCAACCCATTCCGTTGAACCAGCCAACCAGAAAATTCAGAGCGGCCATCATGACGATGGCCCACGTCTTATGCTCGGCTCCAATCCATTGCACTGGCACAATGAGGAACATCATGGAAAGTGCGGCCAGTATAAGTCCCAACGGCAGGAAGCGGCGAGCGTTGCTGCGGTCTGAGATACTGGCCATGAGGAACTTGGAAAACCCGTACGCGATGGCATTCATCGATAGCACCACGCCCAGTTCTCCTTTTTCGAAGCCCAGCGGCTCGAGCAGGGGAATGGCCATAGAAAAGTTTTTGCGTACGATATAGAATCCGGCGTAGCCAATAAATGCGCCGATGAACACTTGCCAGCGCAAGCGGCGGTAGCGCGCGTCGGCTTCGGGACCTGTCTGTTCGGGTTTGAATGCAGGCGGAGCGAGGAAAGATCTCATATGCTTCAAGTCTTATAGCGTAGTGATTTCCTTCGTGCGACCAGTGGAGGGAAGGAAACTACGTGAGGTAAAACAATTGCTTAATAACGTTTTGCCTTCTCTCCCGCTCCGTAGGATTGGAAGAGAAGGCATCTATCAGCATTCTACAATGTACTTTTTGGCAATTTCGGTGAAGTTTTCCACCTGTGCCTGCTCCCACGCTTCGTCGCGTCCCAGTTCGGAAGCTACAATGTGAGCCACCTTTGGAGCCACGGCAAGCGCCTCGCGTGCATCTATGTAGAGCATTCTCACGCGGCGCGCCAGCACGTCGTCCACCGTGCGAGCCATCTCATTTCGGACGGCCCACACGGCTTCGCCGACTGTGTACTCATATTTTGGAGAAATCTTCTCTTTGAAAGTCGGATTCTCTTCTTCCATTTGGTGCAGTGCGGGCTCATCGGCGCCGTAAACGTAGCAGTGGTCGTCGAGATTTGGCTTGGGGCGATAGCCGTGGATGTGCAACGTTTTGGTGATGCAAGCCTTCGGTTCCACCAGTTTCATGTGTATTGCCTTGTCGATGGTGTCTTCGGCCATGAGACGGTAGCTGGTCCATTTTCCGCCGGTAATGGTGATAAGATTGTTGTCCGAGACGATAATCTTGTGGCTACGCGAGATTTCTTTCGTGCTCTTGCCTTCTTTTTTTGGCGCAGCCAGCGGGCGCTGTCCTGCGTAGGCACAGAGGATGTCTTTTCGCGTGGGCGCCGGATCCATGTAGAGGCCGGCTGTGCCAAGGATAAAGTCGATTTCTTCTTCCAGCGCTTTGGGTTCGCTCTCTGGCGTCTCGCGCAGTACGTCCGTCGTGCCGACTACTACGCGGTTGTGCCAAGGCACGGCAAAGAGCACGCGGCCGTCGCTCGTCTTGGGCACCATAAGTGCGTCGTTGGACTGCAGAAATTTCATGTCGAGCACCAGATGCACGCCCTGACTGGGCTTCACCATTGCCGGCATGCCCGGTTCGTCCATTTGCATCACGCTGTCCACAAAGATTCCGGCTGCGTTGATGACAGCTTTTGCCTTCAGTGTGAAGGTTTCTCCCGTCTCGGTGTCTTGGGCTTTGACGCCGCAAACTTTTCCTTTGTCGTCGTGCATCATTTCTATCACGCGCACATGGTTAGCTGCCACGCCGCCGTGGTCGATACAAGTCTGTGCCAGATTGACAGCCATACGCGAGTCGTCGAACTGTCCGTCGTGATAAACGATGCCGCCCTTGAGTCCTTTTTTTATGCTGGTGGGCAGGCGCTTCATCACGCTCTTGGCGCGGATGAATTTCGAGCGGCCGTAACCGAAGCCGAAGGACAGGATATCGTAGAATGCGAGCCCACAGAAGTATAGGAAGTTGTCCCAGTAGCGATAATTCGAAATGACGAAAGCCTGGTCCTTCACCAGATGCGGTGCGTTGGCTTTCATTCTTCCGCGTTCGCGCAGTGCCTCCAGCACCAGCATCACGTCGCCTTTCTGCAAGTATCGCACGCCGCCGTGAACCAACTTGGTGCTACGGCTCGAAGTACACTTGGCAAAGTCGTCTTGTTCCAGCACGGCCACACTGTAGCCGCGCGATGCTGCATCTACGGCACATCCCAAACCCGTGGCTCCGCCACCTACAACCACAAAATCCCACTCCTTGTCTCCTGCACGGAGCTGGGCAATCTGTTCTTCACGTTTCATGTTTTTTATATTTTTTCAGTTGTTTTTTGCGTTTAATTCGGCTTTAATCGGTGCAAGTTACGAAGAAAAACCGACTCCCACAAGCAATCCGCGCGATTTTTGCTTTTGGCTGGCGAGATGCAAAGTGTAATTGGCAAAAATGCGACGTGTAGTTTCTCGTTTTGCGACGTGTAGTTTTCGTTCACGCGACACGTAGTTTTTGTTCACGCGACACGTCGCATTTTGCATTGCCGCCTTTGGCTTTTCTGGCGCTGGTGTGTGACGTTTCGCGCGCAGAATGTTGCACGGATGCCGAAAACTGCATAACTTTGCATTCCGAAAGGAAACAAGAATAAAACAGAATCGTATGGAGAAGATTTATCAGCGACTTTCCGAGCTGGTGGGGCACACGCCGTTGCTGCGTCTGCAGCGGCTGGCCGAACGACACGAGGCACTGGCAGAAGTGGTGGCAAAAGTGGAGTTTTTCAACCCCGGCGGCAGTGTCAAAGACCGTGTGGCGCTGGGTATGATAGAGGATGCTGAGCAGCGCGGGCTGTTGCAGCCAGGCAGCGTCATTATCGAACCGACCAGCGGCAACACGGGCGTTGGGTTGGCATGGATAGGACGGCTCAAGGGATACGAGACCATCATCGTGATGCCTGAGACAATGAGCATGGAGCGCCAGATGTTGCTGCGGGCAGCCGGTGCGCAGCTGGTGCTCACGCCAGGCGCAAAAGGTATGGCGGGTGCCATCGCAGAGGCCGAGCGGCTGAGGGACAATACGCCCGGTGCAGTTATTCTCGGGCAGTTCACTAACCCGGCCAATCCTGCGGTGCACGAGCGGACGACAGGCCAGGAAATCTGGGACGACACGGCCGGCCGTATAGATGTCTTTGTGGCCGGCGTGGGAACGGGCGGCACCGTCACCGGTGTGGGCCGTGCGCTGAAGAAACACAACCCGTCGGTGCGCATCATCGCCGTTGAACCCGACAGCAGCGCCGTGCTGAGTGGTGCGCCGGCAGGTGCACACAAGATTCAGGGCATAGGTGCCGGCTTCGTACCCGACACGTATGGAGCCGATGTGGTGGACGAAGTTTTCCGCGTCCGCAACGAGGATGCCATGCAGATGGGCCGTGAGTTGAGCCAGACCGAAGGACTCTTGGTGGGCATCAGCAGCGGAGCGGCAGCATGGGCAGCCGTGCAAGTGGCTCGTCGCCCCGAGATGGCTGGCAAACGCATCGTCGTTCTTCTGCCCGACACGGGCGAGCGATATCTCAGCACAGAGCTGTTTGCAGCCGCTCCCTCCAAGTAAAAACAATAATACGGGGCACCCCATCGAGGGCGCCCCGTACTTTTCTTCATGCGCGCGTATATATTAAATATGGTACGCGCGCGATGTCATTTTCATCGTATCACCACGATGCGTGTGGCGACGGCCTTGTGGCCTGCAGCATCGCTGGCTACAACGTGGTACACGCCGGAACTAACTCGCCGTCCCTGCCGCGTACAACCATTCCACGTGAAAGTGCCGCCGGCCGACGTGCCGCTCCAAATCAGTTGCCCCGAGGCACTGAGAATCTTCACTTCGCTGTCCGCCGGCAGGCCGCGAACTACGATGGGCCCCGTGTAGTCGGGCGAGACGGGATTCGGGAAAGCCGTAATGTTGTCGGCATCCAACTCCGCTGCGCCCTCTGTGGCGTCGCTCAGGTAGCTGCAGAGTCCGTTCTCGGTGGCTATCATCACCAGTCCGCTGGCAGGATGCACCGCCAGCGACATAATGTTGTCGCTCAGCAACGGCGAGTCGGAAGCCATGAAATGGTGTATCATTTGCGTGCCGTCGGCGCTGACAAGATACAAACCACTGCCGTTAGTGCCAATCCACTTACGATTGGCGCCGTCAACAGCGATACAACTTACGGAAACTCCGTTCAGCAGGTAGTCGGCCAAGCCGCTGCCGTCGTCGCGCGGAATCTTAACCTGCTCGTACTGAAAGTCGTCGGACATAAACTCGCTGGCATCGTTGATAACGAAAAGGCCGATATCTGTGCCGCACCATATGCGGCCGTCGAAATCTTCGGTCAGGCAGTAATATTCGTTGGGCGCGTAGGTGGTTCCGTCCTGATTGACGATGCCGGTTCGCAGGCGGTGGCGGTCGTCGCGCGTGTTAAGCAGCGAACCCTTTGTGTCGAGACAGAAGAAACCTTTTATGTCCGTGCGGCGGCAATTGAGGAAAACCAGTCCGCTGCTGTGGAAAAGATAGTCGTCGCACAGCGAGGATTTTGCTATCTCGGGGTAGTAAAGTGCCGCCCAGCGGCCGGAAGCCAGACGTATCCTGACGATTGTGTCCGTTTCGCTGTTGAGCATCCAAAGGTTGCCGTCGCCGTCGTACTGCAGCCCGGCGCAGGAAACGTAGCGGTAGTAAGCGGGACTTTCTGGCAGGATGGAGCGGAGCGGGCTGTTGTCGCAGTTGAAAAACTTCACGAACTTTCCGTCGCGATATTCGCACAGACCTCGGCGATAGAGACTTGCGAAGTGATGGTTTGGGTCGTCGGGATCTTGCACGACATGCGAGATATTGCAGAGAATGAAGTCTGGATATTCGGCTGGCTCGTCCATTTCCTGGAAGTTTGTCCACGTGCCATTTTCGAAATACATCGTCGTGGCCGGATAAAGCAGCGCCTCCACGGTATTTATTCCGCCTGCCACGAGCAGACGGTCGCCGACCCACGAAATTCGGTACGAGAGATCGTGCTTCGGGCTGTTGGGCTGAATCGGACCTGCCACCTGTGTCAGCGTGGTTCCGTCCAGTCGATATCCGCGTAGCCCGCGTTCGCCCTCGCTGACCCAAAGGACGTCCTTCAGGCCCGACACGTCCTGCCACTGATTTTCCATGCTGATGGTGTTGGTGCTACCCGAGGCAGGGTCGTAGAAATTAATCTGAGTTTCATTTCCCCACACGAGGTACTTGCCGGCCTGCCGCAGGAATGTGTGGTGCCCGCCGCAGATGCTGGAGGTTGTCGCGCTTTGCTGGTTCAGCTTGAAGATGTTCCATGTGCGGCGGCCGTAGAGCGTGCCGTCGCACCAGATGATTTCCTGCCATGGCTCACGCAGTCGGACTTTGTCTGCCTCGTGCCAGGCGGAACGCTGCCCGATGTTTCCTGCAAGTGGACAGCTGTAAATGACGGAATCGGTGGCCAAAAAAATATCCTTGTCCGAAATGGCCAGACTTTTGACGTTCAAACCAAGTTGGCACGTGCGTCCGAAAAATCCTTCTTCGGTATCTATCTCCACCAGCCCGAATCCCGTGGAAAGGTACGCCATGCGGCCATTCATGCAAATGGCTGTCACATCTTTGCCGACGAGTGTCTTGTCGCGGAGTGCCGAGAGATTCTGTATGTTTCCGTCGCCGTCGAGCAGGTCGATGTTGGCGTCTTCGTAAACAAGCAGCAGGCGGCGACTCTCATTGTTATACGCCATATGCGCGATGTGAGCGCCGTTTAATCCGGTGATGCGGCTGAAAGTCCGCACTTCTGTGTCTTCCGTGTTGTACGCCAACAGGTTGCCTTCGGAGAGAGAATACACCATATTTCCCGCAGACACGTTCTGTGTGGCCGTATAGTACGAGGGATAGATATTCCAACTGCCTATCGTTTGTGCAAAACTGAGCGTGGCAGCCAGAAAACCAAGTGCGAAAAATAGAAAACTGCGTGGTCTCATGTATATTTCTTCAGTGTGTTTTGTTCAGCGTCTGCGTGTCTGTCGGTTCGGAGACAGCCAGATCGTTTCCGCCCGAACGTCGTTAGTTTTCCTTCTCGTGTGAGCTGTCGGAAGTCTCTGTGCCAAGCAGAAAATGCGCCAGCTTCTGTATGGCCCGACTGCGGTGGCTAATGGCGTTTTTCTGAGCCGGCCCCATCTCGGCAAAAGTCAGTCCCGTGTCTTCCGGCTCGAAGATTGGGTCGTAACCGAAGCCCTCGCCGCCGCTCTTGTGCGTGCGAATGGTTCCTTCCACGATGCCTTCGAACAGATACTCCTGCCCGTTTTGGACCAGCGCCACTACGGTGCGGAAGCGGGCACGGCGGTTTTCTTTTCCTTCCAAGCGTGCCAGCAGGCAGCGGATGTTAGCTTCCGGGTCGTGGCTCTCGCCAAAACCATTCATCTGACCGAAGCGAGCGGTAAAAATGCCTGGCGCGCCGTCCAGCGCCTCCACCTCCAGCCCAGTATCGTCGGCAAAGCAATCTACTGCGAAGTGCTGGTGGACGTACCGCGCCTTTTGCAGAGCATTTCCCTCCAGCGTAGTTGCTGTTTCCGGTATGTCGTCGTGGCAGCCAATCGCCTCCATACTTTTAACGCAGAAGGCGTCGCCAAGAATCTGACGTACCTCTTCCAACTTGTGAGGGTTATTGGTGGCCATTATTATGGTCTTCGGCTCTCTATTCATATATAATATATTTAAAACGACAGGTCGGCGTAGCAGTGATGCACGTCCCGTCCCGGTTTTTTTACCCTTTCTTGATAATATCGAAGCCTTCTCCGAAGACGCCTTCCACGTTGCTCATCGAAACGAAAGCGTTGGGATCCGTCTCTCTGATGAGGCGGAACAGATGCCGGCTTTCGTATTTCTTGGCCAAGATGAGAAGAACTTTGCGCTGCTCCTTGCTGTACCAGCCTTCGCCGTAGAGAATGGTGACGCCACGCTCCAGCCTCCGGCCTACTTCGTCTGCTATCTTCTCGTGTTCCTTGCTGATGATGATAAACTGCACGCTCTGTCGCGCACCGTTGATTACGTAGTCGAGGAAATTGTTGCTGATAAACATGGTTACGTAACCAAACACGGTGAGTTCTATGCTGTGCGAGAGGATGTATCCGCAGCCGATAATGAAGATATCGAGGAAGAGAAGCATTCGCCCGAGCGAGATATTCCAATATTTATTCACACAAGAGGCAATGATATCCGTGCCGCCTGTGCTGCCGCCGCTCATAAATACGATGGCAAGGCCGAGACCCTCCAGCAGACCGCCGATAACAACAGCCATGAACTTCTGTTCGCCGACAATGCACGTCAGTATTTCTTTTCCTTCGGGCGTGACGTTGGTCAGCGCGTTCTGGAAAATGCCGATAAGCAACGACGCAAAAAAGATTCCATAGATGGTACGTACAAAATAGCGCCACCCCATGATGCGTGCTGCAAGAACCAGCAGAAATAAGTTTATGAAGAAATACGTAAGGTTGGCGTGAATGCCCGTAGAATAGAAGACGAGAGTTGAAATACCGCTCACCCCGCCGCTGATAATCTGGTAGGGAAGAAGAAAACACGAGTATCCCAGCGCGTAAACAAAGAGTCCCGCCGTCATTTGCGCGTAGTCCTTTGTCATTTGCCACGGGCTGGTTTCCCCGAAAATAAACTTCACTATTTTGTTCATGTCCTTATAACATTAAATCCATTGCCGTAGACACCTTCCACTCTGCTCTGTGATACGAACGCTACCGGGTCCACTTCGTGAATCATTCGCAGGATGTTTATTTGCTCCCGCTTGTGAACAATCGTAATGAGAACCTTGATGTCTTTGTGGCTGTAGTATCCTTCTCCGTTCAGGCACGTGACGGAATGAGAGGTTTCGTGTATGATACGTTCGCTTATCTCGCGATATTTGTGCGTAAAGATAATGAACTGCGTGTCTTGCCGCGTACTGTTTATCAGAAGGTCGATGACGTAAGTGTAGATGGCAAGCGTTACATATCCGAATACCACCATGCGCCAGTCGTGAAAGATGGGCAGACAGGACGCAATTACCAGCAAGTCCAGATAAAGCATCACGCGGCCCAGAGAAATGTTGCGGTACTTGTTAACCAGCGAGGCTATGATATCCCATCCGCCCGTGCTTCCGCCGGCCAGCAGCACAGTGCCCACTCCTACGCCGTTCAGTATGGCGCCCAAGACGCAGGCCATGGAATCTTGTCCCTCACCCATAATCTGAATCAGTTTTCCCGTCTCGTCGGTCATCATCTCCTGTCCGAGGCTGAGAAACGTCGAGAGGGCCAAAACTGCGTACGCCGACTTTACAACAAATTTCCAGCCCAGCGGTTTGACGGAAATCGCGAGAAGAAAAATATTGGCTATCAGCACGGCGGTACTGATTGGGAAACCGGTGATATAATATACGATAGCAAAAATACCAACCATGCCGCCTGTGGTGATGTGGTACGGCAGCAAGAAAACGGCCCATCCCAGTGCATAAATCGCCATGCCGAGATTGATGCTGAGAAAGTCCTTTGTAAATTCCCAGACGTGGGCTCGTTGTATTTTGGGAATCTTAGCCATTCTGTCGTGTGTGTTAGGGGCGAGGATGCAGGTCGTCACCTCTCGTGGTGAATGTTATGGTCGTACTACGATGTTCACGATGCGTTTTGGCACGGCTATGGTCTTCACCACTTGCATTTCCTGGAGGAAACGCTGCGCTTCGTCGGCCGCCAACACTTGGGCAACCATTTGCTCCGGCGTGGCATCTGCTGGGAAATCCATAGAGAATTTTACCTTTCCGTTGAATTGTACGCCCAGTCGCACGCTGCTTTCCACCAGATACTTCTCGTCGTAGCTGGGCCACTCTGCGTCGCATACGCTGGTGTCGTGCCCGAGTGCTTCCCAAAGTTCCTCGGCTATGTGCGGAGCGAACGGAGAAATCAAGGCCACTGCCTGCGAAAGGACTTGTCGGTTGGTGCAGTGCTGGGCAGTCCACTCGTTGGTGGCAACCATGAACGCGCTGATGCTGGTGTTGTAATTAAAGGTTTCGATGTCAGCAGTCACCTTTTTGATGAGGCGATGCAGCGTTTTCATGCTTTCGGCGCTTGGTTCGTCGTCTGTCAGCTGCAATTGTCCGTCTTTGTCCCAGAAGAGCTGCCAGAACTTCTTCAGGAAACGGTGACAGCCGTCGATGCCGTTGGTGTCCCACGGCTTGGACTGTTCCACAGGGCCGAGGAACATTTCGTAGAGGCGCAACGTATCGGCGCCGTAGCGCTCCACAATCATGTCGGGATTCACGACGTTGAACATACTCTTCGACATTTTTTCGATGGCCCAGCCACAAATATATTTTCCGTCCTCGAGTATGAATTCTGCCGTGTTGTATTCCGGTCGCCACGACTTGAAGGATTCGAGGTCGAGCACGTCGTTTTTGACGATATTGACGTCCACATGTATGGGAGTCGTCTCGTAGTTTTCCTTCAAACCAAGTGAGACAAATGTGTTTGTGTCCTTTATTCTGTACACAAAGTTGCTGCGGCCCTGAATCATTCCTTGGTTCACAAGTTTCTGGAACGGCTCTTCGCGGCAACTTATGCCCAGGTCGAAAAGAAATTTGTTCCAGAAGCGACTGTAGATAAGATGGCCTGTGGCGTGTTCGCTGCCGCCCACATACAGGTCAACCGACTGCCAGTATTTGTCGGCTTCGGCTGAGACAAGTGCAGTTTCGTTGTGTGGATCCATGTAGCGCAAGTAGTAGGCGCTACTGCCGGCAAAGCCCGGCATGGTGTAGAGGTCCAGCGGGAAAATATTTTCTTCGTCTATAAGTTGCTTGTCCACCACTTGCTTCTTCTGCTCGTCCCACGCCCAAATCTGAGCGTTGCCCAATGGCGGCTCACCTGTTTCGGTGGGCAGGAAACTTTCCACGTGTGGCAGGCAGAGCGGCAGGCACGATTCTGGAATCAGCGTGGGGATGCCGTTCTTGTAATAAACGGGGAACGGCTCGCCCCAGTAGCGCTGGCGGCTGAAAATGGCGTCGCGCAGGCGATAATTCACCTTCACGCGGCCCAGTCCGTTTTCTTCTACGTATTTTTTCGTGGCCGCAATGGCTTCTTTCACCGTGAGGCCATTCAGCGTCAGGCTGCAGTAGGGAGTTTTTCCGGCGGCGGGACTATTGCATACAATGCCTTCTTTGGCGTCGTAGCTCTCCTCGGAAACGTCGGCTCCCTCGATGAGGGGCACAATTGGCAGGCCGAAATGTCGCGCGAAGGCGTAGTCTCGGCTGTCGTGGGCCGGGACAGCCATGATGGCACCTGTGCCGTATCCCGAAAGCACGTATTCGCTCACCCAAATGGGGTTCTTTTCGCCAGTAAATGGGTTTATCGCGTAGGCTCCCGTGAAGACGCCCGTCACGCGGTGGTCTATCTGGCGCTCGCGCTCCGTGCGGCCTTTCACGTACCGCAGGTAATCCTCCACCTGCTGACGTTGCTCAGGTGTCGTCACCTGCTGCACCAGTTCGCTCTCGGGCGCCAGCACCATGAAGGTGACACCAAACATGGTGTCGGCACGCGTGGTGAAAATGGTAAATGTCTCGTCGGAACTGGCAATGCGGAATTTCACTTCTGTTCCCTCGCTGCGGCCAATCCAGTTGCGCTGTGTCTCTTTTATACTTTCGCTCCATTGTATGGTTTCCAGTCCGTCGAGCAGACGCTGTGCGTAGGCACTGACGCGCAGACACCACTGGCGCATTTTTTTCTGCTCCACGGGGTATCCGCCGCGCACACTCACGCCTTCCACTACTTCGTCGTTTGCCAGCACGGTTCCCAGCTTCGGGCACCAGTTTACCATCGTTTCGCCCAAGAAGGCCAGGCGGTAGTTCATCAGCACGTCACTCTTTCGCTTCTCGTCCCACGCACGCCATTCTTCGGCTGTGAAGGCGAGTTCTTCGGTCTGAGCCACTGTGATACCTTCGGTTCCCTGCTGCTCGAAATGCTGTATGAGCTGTTCTATCGGCTTAGCCTGCTGACATTTCAGGCAGAAGTAGCTGCCGAACATTTTCTGGAATGCCCACTGCGTCCAGTGGTAATAGCCCGGGTCGCAGGTTCTCACCTCGCGATTCCAGTCGAACGAGAAGCCGATTTTGTCCAGCTGCTCGCGGTATCTGTCAATGTTCTGGAAGGTAGTCTTCTCGGGGTGCTGTCCCGTCTGGATTGCATACTGCTCGGCGGGTAGGCCGTACGAGTCGTATCCCATCGGGTTCAGCACGTTGTAGCCTTGCTGACGCTTGAAGCGTGCGTATATGTCGCTTGCTATGTATCCAAGCGGGTGTCCTACGTGCAAACCTGCCCCGCTGGGATACGGAAACATGTTCAGGACGTAGAATTTCCGGCGCCCAGCATCTTCCGTTACCTTGTATGTCTGTTTCTCCACCCACAGGCGGTGCCACTTCTGTTCAATCTCTCTGAAATTGTATTCGCGTGCCATTTTTCCTTTTTAATAAGGTGATGTAATCTTTTTGCCCTGCAAAGATACGGCTTTTAATTTGTAATTCATAATCCGCAAATCATATTTTTGAGGTTTCGGCCTTGCGGCGTGGAACTTTGCACCTCGTGCCTCCCGAAGTGGCTGCTTTTGGCAAGAATAAACCACGTGTAGTTTTGACCGAAACGACACGTGCTTTTCCGAAAACGACGGGCACGAAAAAAAGCGCCTCGGGGCGCTTTCTTTCAAATGGGAATAACAAATCCGAAATCCGAGTTTCGGACTAGCGTTTCTGCTTATTCTTTGCCAGCCTCGGGACGGGGCTTCCGTTCGGGGCGCGGGCGACGCGGACGCTCCTGATAGCCCTCAGGCTTCTCGAGAAGTACGCGACGCGAGAGTTTGTACTTGCCCGTCTTGGGGTCTATCTCGAGCAATTTCACGCGCAGCGTGTCGCCTTCCTTGATTCCGGCCTCTTCGACCGTCTCCAGTCGGCGCCAATCTATTTCGCTGATGTGCAGCAGACCGTCGCGGCCCGGCATGAACTCCACGAAACAACCATAAGGCATTACGCTGCGGACAACGCCTTCGTAGATTTCTCCCACTTCGGGAACAGCCACGATGGCCTTGATTTTTGCCATAGCTGCGCTGATGGCTGCTTTGTCGGGAGCCGATACCTGAACTTTTCCAACGCCATCTTCTTCGTCAATGGTGATGGTTGTGCCGGTTTCCTCCTGCAGTCCCTGAATAATCTTGCCGCCAGGACCAATGACAGCACCGATGAATTCCTTCGGGATGATGATTTGTTCTATGCGCGGCACGTGCGGTTTCAGTTCGGCACGCGGCTCAGAAATTGTCTTCATCATTTCGCCGAGAATATGTTCACGGCCGGCTTTTGCCTGCATGAGCGCCTTTTCCAAAATTTCGTAGCTGAGGCCGTCGCATTTTATATCCATCTGCGTAGCGGTGAGACCCTTCGGAGTTCCGGTTGTCTTGAAATCCATGTCGCCCAAGTGGTCTTCGTCTCCAAGAATGTCGCTGAGGACTGCGTATTTCTCTTCGCCGGGATTCTTAATGAGGCCCATGGCAATTCCGCTGACGGGTGCCTTCAGGGGCACACCGGCGTCCATAAGTGCCAGACAGCCTGCGCAGGTGGTGGCCATCGACGAGGAGCCGTTGCTCTCGAGCACGTCGCTCACCACGCGTATCGTGTAGGGGAAATCTTCTGGAATCTGACCTTTCAGGCCGCGCCATGCGAGATGGCCGTGGCCAATCTCGCGACGGCCAACGCCACGTTGTGCTTTTGCTTCGCCGGTCGAGAAAGGCGGGAAATTATAGTGCAGAAGGAAACGCTGATATTCGCGAACCAGCACGTCATCCACCAATTTCTCGTCGAGTTTCGTGCCAAGCGTACAAGTGGCCAACGCTTGCGTCTCGCCACGTGTAAAGATGGCGCTTCCGTGAGGACCGGGCAGCGGTTCTGCCTCGCACCAGATGGGGCGTATCTCGGTGGTTTTGCGGCCGTCCAGGCGAATTCCTTCGTCCAAGATGCAGCGGCGCATGGCGTCGCGCTCTACATCGTGATAATAGCGGTCCACAAGTGTGTTCTTCTCCTCGAGTTCCTCGGCGGTAAGTTCGGTATGTGCGGCAGCATAGCGCTCCTTGAAATCCTCGCGAATCTTTTCGAAGGCTTCGGCGCGCTGATGCTTTTCGAGTGCCTGCTTGGTGACATCATAAGCGGGCTGATAGCATTCTTTGTTCACTTGCTCGCGCAGTTCCTCGTCGTTGATTTCGTGGCAGTACTCGCGCTTTACGTCTTTTCCCAGTTCCTTGCTGAGTTCTTTCTGCAGGCGGCACATGGGCTTAATGGCTTCGTGAGCGGCTTTCAGGGCGCCGAGCAAATCTTGCTCGCTGACTTCCTTCATTTCGCCTTCCACCATCATGATGTTTTCTTCCGTAGCGCCGACCATGAGGTCCATATCTGCCTGCTCCAGCTGTTGGAAGGTGGGGTTTATCACGTATTGTCCGTCGATTCGTGCGACGCGGCATTCCGATATGGGGCCCTCGAAGGGAATATCGCTGACTGCCAGCGCAGCTGATGCAGCAAATCCTGCCAGTGCGTCGGGCATATCTTTACCGTCTGCAGAGAAGAGAATTACGTTTACGTACACTTCTGCATGATAGTTGCTGGGGAAGAGGGGGCGCAACGCGCGGTCCACGAGACGACACGTGAGGATTTCGTCGTCGTTGGCTTTGCCCTCGCGCTTTGTGAAGCCGCCGGGAAAACGTCCGGCTGCGGCATACTTTTCTCTGTACTCAACCTGCAAGGGCATGAAATCTGTGCCGGGAACGGCATCCTTTGCGGCGCAAACAGTGGCCAGAAGCATCGTGTCGTTCATGCGAAGCATCACGGCTCCATCGGCTTGTTTCGCCAGTTTCCCGGTCTCGATGCTGATGGTTCTCCCATCAGGCAACTCGACTGTCTTTGTAATTACGTTCATTGAAACTTGAAAATAATAATATTATACGTCAAAAATCGCGCAAAGATAGTAAATTAAATCCAAAACACAGCAAGTTGGGCGCATTATTATGCGAAAAGACCCTGTTTTTTCCTCTTTTTCGTGCGAAAACGACCTTAAATTGCTCAGAAAGTGATACCTTTGTGCTGCCAAAATGGGTTTGGAATGAACCAAACCACATGTAGCAGAAATAAGGGCTGCACGTGGCGCGAAAAAAACCACACGTGGCATGAACGAAAACTATGTGTGGCGTGAGCAAAAACTACGTGTGGCGTGAGCGAAAACTACACGTGGCAAAAATAAAGCGACGAGGAGTTTTTTGCTCAAGGGCGAGAGGGTTGAAAATCAGTAAGGTAGGATTATGAAAAGATACGCACTATATTTTCTTCTTGGCCTTGTGTTGGCCGGATGCAAAAGGAACAATTATTTTTGTGTAGAGGGACAAATCTCGGAAGCGGCGGACACGGTAATGTATCTCGAACACATTACGCTGGCCGACGGCGTTGTGCCCATAGATTCTGTCAGGCTCACGGCCGAGGGAACATTCCGCATGAAGGGGAAAACGGAGGGCAATCCGGAGTTTTATCGCCTTCGCATCGGCGGAGACTGCATCAATTTGGCCATCGACAGCACGGAGACAGTGCGTGTGGCGGCTTCGCTGCGGAATATGTCGTTCGGTTATACCGTAGAAGGCAGCGGCACGTGCGACACCATTCGACAGCTCTCGCTCAGGCTTGCTGCACTCGAGAAAAAGATTCGCGCCATGGCAGAAGACAGAAACTACACGTTGCAGGAGCGCGACTCGAACATATATAAAATGATAGAGGCCTACAAATTCGACGTGAAGCGCCAGTTCATCCTGAATCACTACGCTGCAGCCAGCAGTTACTACGCGTGCTTTCAGGTGCTGGCAGGCCGGCTGCTTTTCGATCCCGTGGGCAACGCCAACGATTTGATGTGGGTCAGTGCTGTGGCCAACGCGTGGGCCGACCGTTATCCTGGGCGCCCGAGGACGGAAAACTTGCTTAGCATCGTGAAGGAAGGCAGGCGAAATCAGGCAAAACCACGTGAGATAGTGCTCGATCTGAACCACGAAAAAGTTCGTGAGCTGGGTATCATCGACATGACGATGCCCGACATCAACGGGCGCGAGGTGTCGCTCAGCAGCTTGCGAGGCAAGGTGGTGCTGCTCGACTTCACTGCTTTTTCACTTCCCGCCAGCCAGGAAAGAATTCTTCAGCTGCGAGACCTCTACAAACGATACCACGCACGCGGCTTCGAGATATATCAAGTCAGCGTCGACGCCGACCGGCATTTCTGGGCGCAGCGTTGCGAAAATTTGCCGTGGGTCAGCGTTTTCTGCGAAGAGGGCCTCGACAGTGACATGCTGAAGCTCTACGGCGTGGACCATCTGCCGTACTATTTCCTCATCGACCGCAACTGCGACTTGCAGGCGCGGCAGGAGAACATCTCCAATCTGCGTCAGAGCATCGAAGCCCTGCTTTGAGACTTTTCCTGCAGCACTTCGCGTCGTGAATGCGTGCTCCTTGCTGGCTGAGAAATGCAATTTCCCCGTCAAAAATTTGCGCGTTTCAAAAAAGCTCCCTACCTTTGCAGCGGACAACATAAAAGATGAGAGGATAGAGGGTTCCAGTCCGAAGGCTGGGATTCTTCTTTTTTTCTTGCTAATAAAAACTAAGTAAAGATATGGCTTATATGTCACAAAAAGGCTACGACAAGTTGGTAGCCGAACTTCAGCGCATGGAAACTGTAGATCGCCCCGCAGCCAGCGCAGCTATCGCAGAGGCGCGCGACAAAGGCGACCTGAGCGAAAATGCAGAATATGATGCCGCCAAGGAGTGGCAGGGCAAGCTGGAAACAAAAATCGCCCTGTTGAAACAGACAATCATGGAGGCGAAAATCATTGACACGACGCACATGGACACCAATACGGTGCAGATTTTGGCAAACGTGGAACTTCGGAACGTGAAGACTGGCATGAAGATGAAATATCGCATCGTCAGCGAAACGGAAGCAAACCTGCGTGAAGGCAAAATTTCCGTTAGCACGCCCATCGCACAGGGCCTGTTGGGCAAAAAAGTCGGCGAAGTGGCAAAAATCCAGGTGCCGCAGGGCATCGTGGAGCTGGAGGTTGTCAGCATCGATTTCGACGAGTAATATTTTTGGCGGCTCCCTCACTTTTCAGAGTCTGGCGCGTATAATATAAAAGGTATATGGCAAGTATTTTCAGTAGGATAGTGGCTGGCGAAATTCCCAGCTATAAAATCGCAGAGGACGAGCGCTATTATGCTTTCCTCGACATCAGCCCGCTGCAGAAAGGACACACGCTGGTGATTCCGAAGCGTGAGGTGGATTACATTTTCGACTTGACGGACGAGGAAATAGCCGGTCTGCAAGTTTTTGCGAAGAAAGTGGCTGTGGCTATCAAGAAAGCCATTCCGTGTGTCAAGGTCGGCCAGTGTGTGCTTGGCCTTGAAGTGCCTCACGCCCACATTCACCTTGTACCAATGCAAACGGAAGCCGACATGCGCTTCACGAATCCTCATCTCTCGCTCACGCCCGAGGAGTTCGAAGAGGTGGCACAGAAGATTCGGGCAGCGTTGTAAGTCATGCGCAAAGTCGTCGGCACGGGAGAAACCATTCTCGATATTCTTTTTCTGCAAGGCCAACCTGTGGCTGCGGTGCCTGGAGGCAGCAGTTTCAACAGTATCATCAGCACGGGGCGCGCAGGCGTCCCTTGTATTTTTGTGGGCTACACGGGGAATGACGCAGTCGGGCGGCAGACTGTGGAGTTTATGCGACACAACGGCGTGAGCACGGATTTCTTTGAGGTGCGCAACGACGAGAAAAGTGCACTCAGTCTGGCCTTCCTCGACGAGCATGGCGATGCCGATTACACTTTCTACAAAACATCTCCACGTGCGGGAACGCAGTGGACACTGCCACCGTTTTCTCCAGGCGACGTGATGCTCTACGGCTCGTATTACGCAGCCTGTACTGGCACACGTCCGATGATTGAAGAGATGCTTGAGCGGGCAAATTCCGCTGGTGCAATTGTGTACTACGACCTCAACTTTCGCCGCAGCCATCAGCACGAGCTGGCAGCGCTCACTCCAACGATACAGTCTAACTTCAGGCATAGTAGCATAGTGCGCGGCAGTGCAGACGACTTTGAGGTGATGTTCGCCACGCGCGATGCCAGACAGATTTATTCACGGCATATCAGCTCGTTCTGCCCCTTCTTTATTTGTACTTCGGGCGCCGAGGCCGTCACGGTTTGCACTCCGACGGGTGCATACGACTACGAGGTGCCGCCCGTCACGGACGTAGTTAGCACGGTGGGAGCGGGCGATAATTTCAATGCGGGCTTTGCTTGTGCACTGATTTGGGAAGGCTTTGGTCTTGCCGACTTGCCGAAACTGAGGCGCGACGAATGGGAACGCCTCGTGCGTACAGCCTGCCTTTTTGCGGGTGAAGCCTGTCGCAGCACGGACAACTATATCAGCGCCGAGTTTGGGGCGCAACTTGCTGCCCGCAGATAGTCGAAAACGGGAATTTTTAGAGGTTGTACTGCATTCCTCGAGGCAGAAAATCTTCGATGGAATGGCCGAAATTTGCCAATTCGCGCACCGTACTGCTGCTGATGCATGCAAGTTCGGGGCGGCTTAGCAGCAGCACCGTTTCAATGTTCGTGAGGCGGCGGTTCACGTCGGCTTGCGTCTGTTCGAAAAGAAAGTCGGCCGAGGTGCGCACGCCACGCAGTATGGCCGAAGCGTCCAGTCGCTTGGCGAGATCCGCGGTCAGCGTATCGTAGCTGACGACCTCAATTCTCGGCTCTCCGGCATATAGATTCTTCAGTGCTCGCACGCGTTCTTCCACGGGAATCCATCCCTTTTTACGCTCGTTGAAGCCCACTGCTATGACAAGCTGGTCGCACAGATGCAGCGCTCGCTCCACCAAATCGGCATGGCCCACTGTGAATGGGTCGAAAGAACCGGGAAACAAATATTTTCTCATGCCAAATCTATTTTTCTTGCGTGTGGTTTTTAGAAAACTACGTGTGGTAATCTTAGAAACTGCCGCACGCAATTCTGCTGTCTGCTGTCACACCTCCACTTCTTCCTCTTCGGCCAAATCTTCCTCTACCACCAGATTGTTGATGATGAAGTCCTGCCGCTCGCTTGTGTTCTTTCCCATATAATATTCCAGCAGTTCGGCCACTTGGTCTCCCTTGCTGAGTGTGACGCACTCGAGGCGAATATCTGGGCCGATGAAGTTGCGGAATTCGTCGGGACTAATCTCGCCCAAACCTTTGAAGCGTGTGATTTCGGGGTCCGGGCCGAGGTCTTCGATGGCCTGCAGGCGCTCGTCTTCGTTGTAGCAGTATTGCGTGATGAAATCGGCCGTTTGGCTCAGATGACGGGCGAAGTGTTTGTTTTCTTCGTCGGCGCCTTCGTCGTCTTCCTTGTCATTAGCCCGCGCAATTTCCTCCTCCAATTGTTTCACTTTCTGCTTGCCGATTTTGGATTTTCGCCCGCGTACGCGGAAAAGCGGCGTCTGCAGGATATAGACGTGACCCTTCTTAATAAGGTCGGGGAAGAACTGCAGGAAGAATGTTATCATCAGCAGCCGGATGTGCATCCCATCGACGTCTGCATCCGTCGCCACGATAACTTTATTGTAGCGGAGCCCGTCGAGCCCGTCCTCGATGTTTAGCGCCGCCTGCAGCAAGTTGAATTCCTCGTTCTCGTATACGACTTTTTTTGTCATGCCATAGCAGTTGAGCGGCTTTCCGCGTAGACTGAAGACAGCTTGCGTATTTACGTCGCGACTTTTCGTAATGCTGCCGCTGGCTGAGTCGCCCTCGGTGATGAAGATGCACGACTCCTCTTGCATGTCTCCGCGCGGGTCGGAGAGGTGTATGCGACAGTCGCGCAATTTGCGGTTGTGCAGGTTCGCTTTCTTGCCGCGCTCGCGGGCAAGTTTGGCAACGCCAGCCATAGCCTTTCGTTCACGCTCGCTCTCCTGTACTTTCTGGAGAATGATGTCGGCTACGTCCGTGTTCTTGTGTAGATAATTATCTACCTGCTCTTTCACGAAGTCGCCCACAAATTTATCTATGCTTATGCCGCCTTCTGGCGCCGTTGAGAGGGAGCCTAATTTTATTTTGGTCTGACTCTCGAACAGCGGCTCCTGTATGTTTATGCTTATGGCAGCCACCAGTCCGTTTCGGATGTCGCCGTACTCGTAGTTCTTGCCGCTGTACTCCTTGATAACTTCGGCAATATATTTCTTGAAGGCCGCTTGGTGCGTGCCGCCGAGTGTCGTATGTTGTCCGTTGACGAAGCTATAATATTCCTCACCGTTCTGGCGGCTGTGGGTAAAGGCTATTTCGATGTCATCGCCCTTCAGATGCACAATATCGTAGAGCGCCGTAGAAGTCATTCGGTCGGAGAGCAGATCAGACAAGCCGTTGCGCGAGAGGATGCGACGGCCGTTGAAGAGAATGGTGAGGCCCGTATTGAGGTAGGTGTAGTTACGCAGCATCACCTCGATGAATTCGTTCTGAAATGCGTAGTGCTTAAAGATGGTTCGGTCGGGCTCAAATGCGATAAAAGTGCCGTTTTCATCGTCGGTTTTCTCCGTCGTGTCGGACTGTAGCACGCCCTCTTTGAAAGTTGTTCGTCGCACTTGACCGTCGCGGAACGAGTGAGCCTCGAAATGAAGGCTCAAGGCGTTCACCGCCTTCAAGCCCACGCCATTCAAACCAACACTCTTCTTGAACGCTTTGTCGTCGTACTTTCCACCCGTATTCAGTTCGCTGACAGCTTCCACCAGCTTGCCAAGAGGGATGCCACGGCCGTAGTCGCGTACTGTGACACGCAGATTTTCCTCCAGCGTCACTTCGATGCGCTTGCCGGCATTCATCTTAAATTCGTCGATGCTGTTGTCAATGACTTCTTTCAGCAGGACGTAAATTCCGTCTTCGGCGTGCGAGCCGTCTCCTGTACGTCCAATGTACATGCCAGGACGGCGGCGAATATGTTGCAAACCTGTGAGCGTAATAATATTACCCTCGTCGTACGCTGCAACAGGCTCTTGCAGATTTTTTTCAAACTCCGTTTCGTTGCTGCTCATTTCACGTTCAAATTTTTACCAAACGCCACGCGTTTCTTATGAATCGTACACTCCAGGTTTTTCCATTGTGCCTGACTCGGTCCGTTGTCTTCCAACTGGTGGTGCGTCTCGGCCCATTCGTACCCGTCTTTCGTGCCCTCGGGGATAAGGTCTGCAAAAATTAGGGCGTTGGCTCCCTTTTCTTGGTATTCGGGCAGTACGCCCACCAAAAGCATGTCCAGTATCTGTGGATGGCGGTTGAACCACAGCGCTTTTGCCATGTGGTACCATCCAAACGGGAAGAGTTTTGCCTTTGCTTTCTGTATGGCGCGGCTGAGACTGGTGATACAAATTCCCATTCCGATGACCTCGCCCTCAGCCGTTTCCACTACGCTGAGATATCGCTTGTCGAGATATTGCAGATACTGCTTGGCGTAAGTATTCATTTGTTCCTCGTCCATCTCGCTGTAGCCGTAGAGATTTGCGTAGGCCTTGTTTACCACACCAAGTACCTTGGGGATGTATCCGCCCTCGTAGATTTCCTTTTTGTTTTTAAACTTATGGATTCGGAAACCGTAGCGCTTCTTTACCAGTTCTGCCACTTTGAAATATTTCTGCCGATTGGCTTCGTGTCCCTTGCCGGGAACCATAACTTTTCGTTCCACCCATCCCACTTCTTTCTCGTACCCGAGTTGCAGCATGTGCTGCGGGTAGTAAGGATAATTGTAGATGCTGTTCATCGTGCTCAGCTGGTCGAAACCTTCGGTTAGCATACCTTCCAAGTCCATATCCGTGAAGCCCAGCGGCCCGACGATGCGGTTCATACCCTTTTCAGCACCCCATTTCTCTACGGCCTCGAGCAGCGCGCGGCTTACCTCCAGGTCGTCTATGAAATCTATCCAGCCGAAGCGCACGTTTCGTTGTTTCCAAGTCTCGTTGGCGCGGTGGTTAATGATGGCTGCCACGCGTCCTACGATTTTTCCCTCCTTGCGGGCCAAAAAGAATTCCGCTTCACAAAAACGAAACGCAGGGTTCTTTTTCGGATTAAACGTGTCCAGCGTGTCCTCCAGAAAGTCAGGCACTGCGTACGGACAGTCTTTGTATAGTTCATAATTGAAGCGAACAAAAGCGCGCAACTCCTTTTTGTTTTTTACGGGCGAAACCACAATCTCTGACATTTTTTGCTTGCATTTTGCGTCCCGCCAGCGGGACTATTTAGAAGGCAAAGATAAGAAAAACTGGCGACACTTTTGGCATGAAGAGGCGGAAAATGTGAGAAAATGCGCTCTGAAAGCCGAAAATTCCTAAAAATGCTTGTGGGAAACGCTAAATTGTGTTACATTTGCACAAATTATGCACTGAATAAAAACGTTTTTATAAATCAAAGTTATGAAGAAACTTACTAAATTTGTGGCTTTGGCATTGGTAATGCTGAGCGCTTCTGCGTTGGCCAATGCGCAGGAAGAAAAGGATTATTATCCTTATCCCTACAATTTTGTTGGGGTGCAGGGAGGTGTGCAGAACACCTTCAACAAGGAGTTTAACAACTGGAAGACTTTCACTCCGACGGCAAGTCTCAGTGTTGGTCGCTGGTTCCTCCCGCAGGTAGGTGCACGTTTGCACTTCAATGGCATTTGGGACAAGGCAGGTGTGGATTATTTCAACGATGCTCCCGACGGACACTACAACTATAATTATCTGACGGGAAGTGCAGATGTCCTCCTCAACCTGTGTACACTCTTCGGCAAGAAGGACTATTATCCCGTTTATCCGTATTTGGTAGGTGGTCTGGGTGCTAACTACGCTTGGGAAGGTCGTGGCCGTGCCGAGAAAGAAGCTACTGGTTTTGCCACCAATATGCAGTATGCCGACAACGACAATCGCTGGGCTTTCAATGGCCGCGTTGGTTTGGGCGTTGCTTTCTCGCTCTGCAAACATCTTGCACTGAGCCTCGAAGCTGACCTCAATCATATCGTGCCTTTCAAGAGCCACAAGTTCAATACTGACAAGCTGCAGTTCCTCGGACAAGTTGGCATCGCTTATAAGTTCGGATTCAAGAAGAAGCCAGTCAAGGAAGAAGTGTGGGAAACCCGCACCGATACTATCTGGTACGACGATATTGCCTATACTCCGCGTGTTGAGAACGGCAATATTACGTGGAATGTCTTCTACAAAATCCGCGAGAGCGACTTCAATGACCCCGAATTGAACGATCCTGCAACCACGCAGCTCAGCGCCATCGGTGCATTCTTGAAGGATCACCGCGAGTGCAAGATTAGCATCAAGTCGTATGCTGACGTGCAGACGGGTAATCCCAAGATTAATATGGAATACTCTAAGCAGCGCAGCGAGAAGGCTGTGAAGGCTCTTGTGGACGCAGGCGTGGATGCTTCGCTCATTACCGCAGAATACTTTGGCGACACCGTGCAGCCGTTTGCTGACAACGACAAGAACCGCGTTTCTATTATCACAGCCACTGGCCTGAAAGATGTGAAGGATCAGTACACAGTGAAGAAGTATCGCACAAAGGAAGTACGCGAACTGGTGAAGTAAACAACACTAAAAAAGAATAATAGTATGTTTAAGTTCAAAAACTTATTCGCCGTAGCCGCTTTGGCTTTCGGTGTGTCTGCAACCGCCAGTGCGCAGGATGCAGCAGATGACGGACTGGACTACAAACCTTTCCCTCACGTGTTTGTTGGAGTGCAGGGTGGCGGCCAGACCACATTTACAGACTACAATAATCTGAAGTTGATTACGCCAACCGCAAGCCTCAGCGTCGGAAGTTTCTTCACCCCTGTCGTGGGAGCCAGACTTCACTTCAATGGTTTGTGGAATAAGGGCGCGTTCAAGGAAGGTGCCATTGACCAGAAGTACGATTACAAGTATCTGACTTCGGATCTCGACCTGATGATTAACCTTGTGACGCTCTTCGGCAAGAAGAACTACTACCCTCTGAATCTTTATCTGATTGGTGGTATCGGTCTCAACTACGCGTGGGATAATGACGATGCATACGCCATGAAGGCTCTGATGCCTATGGCTTACAAGAAAGATCGCTTCAGCCACAACGGCCGCATTGGCGCGCAGTTGGATTGGAACCTGCACAAAAACGTAAGCCTCAACTTCGAAGTTGACGCCAACAGCCTGAGCGACCGCTACAACAGCAAGGTTAATAATACCGACGACTGGTCGCTCACCGCTCAGATTGGTCTTGCCTTCAAGTTTGGCTTCAAGAAAAAGCCGGTACAGCAAGAAGTTTGGGAGACACGTGTGGATACCATTTGGTATGATGACATTGCATACACTCCGAGAGTTGAGGATGGCACTATCACGTGGAACGTGTTCTATAAGATTCGCGAGAGCGAATTTAATGACCCCGACATGAACGATCCCGCTACGGCACAGCTCAACGCCATCGGCGCATTCCTGAAGGATCACCGCGAGTGCAAGGTAAGCATCAAGTCGTATGCTGACGTTCAGACGGGTAACCCCAAGATTAATATGGAGTACTCGAAGCAGCGTAACGAGAAAGCCGTCAAGGCTCTCGTGGATGCTGGCGTAGATGAGTCCATTATCACGGCAGAATACTTCGGCGACACCGTGCAGCCCTTCGCAGAGAACGACAAGAACCGCGTTTCGATTATTACCGCAACAGGTTTGAAGGACGTGAAGGATCAGTACACCGTGAAGAAGTATCGCACGAAGGAAGTACGCTATCGTGTGAAGTAAGCCTCGCGCGTGCGTATATAAATAAGGTAATGCTCCGAAGCTCGTGTGCTTCGGGGCATTATTTTTTCGCGTAGGTGCGACGAGGACGAGTGTCCATTTTCCTTGGGCAAACTATTGTACTCTCGCATTTATTGCATACCTTTGCAGAAACAAGATGTAATACGAATGCTATGAAGCGCGAGATTTATTTGGCCGGCGGCTGCTTCTGGGGAATGGAGCACTACATGAAACAGATTCTGGGCGTCGAGGAGACGGAAGTCGGCTTTGCAAACGGCCACACACAACGGCCAACTTACAAGGAAGTATACACCGACACTACGGGACATGCCGAGACGGTGCGCGTGGTGTACGACGATGAAATCGTGGATTTGGACTTCCTGCTCGAATTGTTCTTCCATGCCATCGACCCCACGAGCCTTAATCGTCAGGGCGAGGACGAAGGCACGCGCTATCGCACGGGCATTTACTATACGGACGAGGCCGACCGCGTGATCATCGATGCGTCGATGGAGCGCGAACGCCTGCGGCACGAGGAGCCCGTGGTGGTGGAGGTTGAGCCGCTGCGCGCGTTCTATGCAGCCGAGGAGTATCACCAGGATTATCTCGACAAGAATCCTGCCGGCTACTGCCATCTGCCGCTTTCTATGTTTGAGTTCGCACGCAAGGCGCGTCGCGAGGGACGTATGAAATCGTGACTCGGTCGAGCAACAACGTGTAGCAACACTTCTGCTGCAAGCCTCGCGCGCGCGTATATATAATAAGGTAATGCCTCGAAGCTCATGTGCTCCGAGGCATTGCTGTGTGTGGAGAGGGTCGTCTCAGCGTGCGCCTTTGCGCCGGTTGCAGTTGCGGCAGAGCATCTGACAGTTGTCGGCTGTCGTGATGCCGCCCTCGGCCCACGGAGTGATGTGGTCTGCCTCCATTTCCTCGAGCTGGAAGTGCTGGCCGCAGTGAGGGCAGATGCCTTGCTGACGTTCGTAGGCCTCGCGCTTTTGCTTCTTGTCGAAGGTGCGGAACGAGAGGTCGCGCAGGTCGCCCGAGAGGACATAGCTGTAGATGCCCGACTTCTTCATTATCTCGTCGTCCTCCATGAGTGCTCTGATTTGTTCCTCCAGCGCCTGCGTGTCATAGATTTGCTGGTGATAGCGGTCGTAGAGCAAGCCCCAGTCCAGCCCCTTCATTTCGCGGCGATAGTTGGGGAATGTGGTGCGCACCCAGGTGACGATTGCCGAGAAGTAGGCCCACAGCTGGCTTGCGTTTGCGTCGTCCTTGTGCGCAGACATGTATTCGTCCACCTTCTCTATCCCGTCTCGCCGCGCTGCCCAGTGCAGCACGGTGGCCAGATAAGCCTGTTCGATGGCCGTGCCGTTGAGCAGGTCGCCGCCAATCTTGTAGGCGGGGCAGCCCGTCTTGGAGAAATAGCGGCGTGCGTCGCAGACAAACGGCCCCACATGAATGGCGTTCAGCAGTTCCTGGTCCAGCAACCGCTCGCCTGCAATGTTTATCACGCGGAACCAGTCGAGTTTCTCCTTGTCGGTTCCCGTGCAGAGATAGACCATAAGTTCGTAGTCGAGGAATGCTTCTTTCTCTTCCTGCGTCAGCGACCTGAAGAACAGCACTCCGCGCTCTGGGTCCACGATGTTGAATACGTGTTCGTGAAACTCGCAGATGGAGAGTGTGCGCTGCTGGCCGTCTATCATCTCGTATGTGCCGTCGCCTACTACGCTCCAATACATTGTGTTCAGCGGGAAACCCTTCAGTATGGTGTTCACTACGGCTTGCTTCTGCCTGAGGTCGTATCGAAACTCGCGCTGGTAGGGTGGGCGTATGTCGAGCAGCCCGCCGTATCCGTGCACGCCTGTGTCGGCGTCGCAGGTGTAACCTTCAACGAGGTCGCGCACCTTGATTTTTCTTTCCTGTATTTCCATGATTAGAGCGTTGAGTTTATTTCTTTCTGCGGATAAGAATTCGAGCGTATATCTTTTTCTTATTTACATATGGGTAACCAAAATTGAATTCGCTCACTTTTGTTGTCACCATTTGCCCTAAGATTTCAAATTGCTCAGGGATATATTTGTCGAGAAAGGTGATGGGGACGCCCATCACGCCGTCGTAGTCCTGCGGAATGTCACTTGTCTTCGACACTTCTATGGCATCGTAATTATCATAGTGCGGGTATTCCTCGGGCGTGTAGTGCTTGGTAAGTATTATTGGCTCGTGTCTTTCTTTGTAGTCGAGGTTTGTGAACCAACGGACTCCCTTCACACGAATAAACTTTCTGCCGGTTTCATCTATGCCGCAGCCTGCAGCATTCAAGTCGTAATAGTCCGGGACATAAAATTTGCGGTCGCCACTGTGAATGCTTTGCCCCATCCACATCTTGTTTTGCATGAAAAGCGGGAAGATTTCCTTATACGTGATGGCATTCATGTTTCCGATGATGAGAAACTGCTTGTGGTATTTCATCAGCTGCGCTACGTATTCGCGGAAGAGCGAGAAGGGTGGGTTGGTCACCACGATGTCTGCCTGCTCGAGCAGGCGGATGCACTCCTGCGAGCGGAAGTCGCCGTCTCCGTGCAGCGGGTGGATGCCTATTTCTGCGGGGTCGGGAATGTTGTTGCCGTTCCTGTCGCCGTCATAGACCAGATAAACGGCTTGCTCGCAGTCGTTTTGGCTGAAGAGGTCCATGTCTTGGTTCTTGTAGCACGTTGTGATGAGGCGGCGAAGGCCCAGAAACTCGAAGTTGTAGGCAAAATAAGTGAAGAAGTTGGAGATGCGCGGGTCGTCGCAGTTGCAAAGCACGGTCTTGCCGCGGAAATGCTGGCGATAGTGGCACAACTCGTTGTTTATGTCCTCCAGCTGCGTGTAGAACTCGTCCTTCTTTGCCTCCTTCGCTCGGTTGAGATTGCTGTTTGGCATGTTGTTTTTAGTTTTGGCGCTGCTTATCTTCGGAGGGACGGGCTGTTGCAGAGCAAACAAAGAAGCATGGACGATTCTCATCCATACTTCAAGGCTCTCGCATCGCCCACAAATCCAGACAAGTCACGCCCATGCCAAAAGACACAGGCGCCTGCAACTTATTCTTCGGATTTGTTATTTCTGAATTTGCGAGATTCTGAAGTATTCCGAATAACAGCATGCGCATGTTATTTTACCGCTAAGAATGCTGCCGCAGCACTCGCCAGTGCGTACGACAACACGACAAAGGTAGGCAAAAATGTTGAGACTGAGAAGAGAGAGGGCTAAGAAATTTATTGCCGCACGTGGAAACTTGTCTCAATTGACCTATGTCAAGAAATGCGGCCGTGCGTTAAATTCTTTATTTCCTTTCCTTTGCGTGGAAATGTGAAATGCCTAATTTTGTGGTGCATTAAGCATGCAAGAAAAGAAAATTTCGTTTAGTAGTAGTTTTAGGTAAAAAGTTTTTGAGAGATTACTTGTAAAAGAGTAAGGCAAAGCCTCTTTCGTGAGAAAGGGGCTTTTGTTTTTTGCGGGTCCGAAGTGTGGCTTCTCGGGGGCTTGCTGTGGCGTGCTGAAATGCGACGTGTGGCGTGGACGAATGCGACGCGTCGCATGAACGAAAACTACGTGTGGCGTGAAGCGAAACTACACGTGGCTTTTTCCGATGCTCGGCAGGCTATGCTTTTCCGCCGGCTGAGGGCATGGGAATGGTGTGTTGGGGATTGCGTTTCAGGTGCAAGTCGGTCTTGACGAACTGTGCGGCAGCCATCATGGGAAGTATGACACGCGGCAGGCCATTCTCCTCGCTGCGGATGGCAAGTATGCCGCGCGTGGCGCCAATCGTCACGTCTGCCAAATGCTGTACGAGACCCACCGGCAGCACCCACTCATCGCCCTGTAGCCGATACATTGCGCTCCAGCTGTCGCGTGTAAACTCGAAGGACGACTGCACGCTGAGCAGCAACTGCGTGATGGAGTTTTGCTTGTACTCGTAGTGTGCTACGCAGTGCAGGATGCGCTTGTCTATGTCGGCGTTGAACTGCAGTTGGTTGGTGATTTGCAGCTCGCCGTCGGGCCATTGGTTGGTGAGGCTCACGAATTGCAGCTGCTTGACGTCCAAGAGGCGGAACTGAATCTGTATCTGTTTCTCCATTGTGCTTCGGGTTGTATGACGTGTTTCTGTCTACAAAGATAAGGAAAAACGTGCGCAACGCAAAGGAATGGGCTGAAAAAAGTGGTGGGGCGTCCCGAACTTTCGAGACGCCCCACCTGTTGTTTACAGAGCGTTATGCTTCTTACTTCTTGTCTTCGGGTTCGCCCTTGATTCTCTTCTTCATCAGAATGAAGGCCGTGGGTGCAGCCACGAAGATGGAGGAGAACGTACCGAATACGACACCCAGTATCATTGCGAAGGCGAAGCTGCGGATGCTGGCGCCGCCCAGGCAGAAGATCACTGCCAACACAATGAATGTGGAAACCGACGTGTTGATGGTACGGTTCAACGTGCTGTTGAGCGATGCGTTGAACACCTCTTGCTTGTCGCGCTTGGGATAGAGTCCGAGGAACTCGCGGATGCGGTCGAACACCACCACCTTGTCATTGATAGAATAACCAATGGCAGTCAGCACGGCACCGATGAACGTCTGGTCAATCTCGAGGCTGAAGGGAAGAATTCCCCACCAGATGGCGTACATTCCAAGTATGAGGACGACGTCTATCACGAGGGCGGTGATGGCGCCCACGGAGAATGCCACGTTGCGGAAGCGGAGCAGGATGTAAAGGAAGATGGCAATGATGGCGAGAATGACGCTAATGATGGCGCCGTGTGTGATATCTTCTGCCACCGAGGGTCCCACCTTCTGGCTGCTGATGATAGAGCCGCCGGCGCGCTCGTCGCGGTTGATAAAGTTGTCGAGCGTCAGGTCGTCTGCCAGCAGGCCGGCTCCCTTCAGCGTGTCGAACAGCTTGCTCTCAATCTCGCTATCCACTTCGATGCCCTCTTCTTCGATGCGATAGTTGGTGCTGATGCGGATGGTCTTGCCCTCGGTACCCAGTGCGATGGCGCTGGTATTGCTCTCGGGGAAGGCCTCAGCCAGCAGGCCACGCACCTCTTCGGGCTGTACGTTCTTCTCGAAGAGAACCACGAAGTTGCGACCGCCCGTAAAGTCGATGCTCTTGCTGAAACCGCGGAACGCCATAAATGCGATGCTTATCAAGGCCAGAATGCCGAAGACGATGAAGCTCTTCTTCCACGCGCTCATAAATTTGTATGCGGGGTTCTGGAACGAAATCTTGTTGCCGATAGGCGTCTGGAACGTGAGGCCGAGCCACTTGTCGCGGTTCATCATTTCGGTGTAAACGACACGTGTCAGGAACACTGCGGTGAAGAAGCTGACGCAGATACCGATGAGCAACGTGGTGGCGAAGCCGCGGATTGGTCCGGTTCCGAAGTAATAAAGGATGATGGCGGTGATGACACTCGTCAGGTTGGAGTCGAAGATGGCGCTAAATGCATTGCTGTATCCAGCGTTCAGCGCTTCGCGTACCTTCTTGCCAGCCTTCAATTCCTCCTTCGTGCGCTCGTAAATCAGCACGTTGGCGTCCACTGCCATACCCAGCGACAGCACCATACCGGCGATACCGCTCATGGTAAGTGCGGCCTGGAAGCTCGTAAGCACTCCTACGGTGAAGAAGAGGTTCAGAATCAGCGCGCAGTTGGCCACCATACCGGGTATGGTACCATACATTACTATCATGTAAACCATCAGGATGAGGAAGGCGATAACGCAGCTCCACACACCCTGGCGGATGGATTCTGCACCCAGCGACGGACCAACTATCTCCTCGCTAACTATCTTGGCGGGAGCAGGCATCTTACCCGACTTCAGCACGTTTGCCAAGTCGCGCGTGGTCTCAACCGTGAAGTTACCCGTGATTTCCGACCGTCCGCCCGTGATTTCGCTCTGCACCGTGGGTGCGCTGTACACGTTGTCATCGAGTACGATGGCAATGCTGCGCTTCAGGTTAGCTTTCGTGAGGGCAGCCCAGCGGCGTGCGCCGTCCACGTTCATCGTCATGCTTACGCAGGGACGTCCGTGCTGGTCGTACGATTCGCTGGCATCCGTCACAACATCGCCTTCCAGCGGTGCGTGTCCGTTGCGCTCTGTCACTTTGATAGCGTAGAGCTCAAACACGTTGGCTGCAGCACCTTCGCCCATTCCTGTGGCGCCCCACTTCAGACGCAGGTCGGAGGGCAGGAGCTCTTTTGCTTCGGGCGAGGCCAAAAGTTCGTTGATAGTGTTCATGTCGCGCATGGCAGCATAACCTACGATGCAGCCCTCGCCGCCCTGGAACACCTGCAGACGGCTCAGCAGCGGGTGCTGGCGGTGTGCTTTCTCGATGTCGGCAGCAGAGAGTGTGGTGTTGCCGCCCTCCTCTGTCTTGCCGGCGATGGCTTCTGCCAGGTCGCCCTTAGCCTTTGTGGTGTCAGCCTCAACCTTCTCGGCTTCCTCAGCTACGGGCTCGGCTGCAGCGCTGTCAGCGCCCTCTGTCGTTTCCTCTATGGCGCCCAGTGCGGCAGCCAGTTTGCTGTCGAGCGAAACGAGCAGCGGAGTAACTTCCGACGAGTTGTACGTCTCCCAGAACTCCAGATTGGCGCTACCCTGCAGAAGTTTGCGGACGCGCTCGGGCTCCTTCACGCCAGGCATTTCCACCATGATGCGGCCTTCCTGTCCTTCCAGCGCCTGGATGTTGGGCTGAACGACGCCGAAGCGGTCGATACGTGTGCGAAGCACGTTGTAAGAGTTGGAAATGGCGCTCTTAACTTCGGCGCGCAGCACTTTCTCAACCTCGGCATCGGTGCTCTTGGTCGTCACCTTGTCGCGCAGCTGCTGCGTGGCGAAAATCTCGGCAAGTCCCTTCTCGGGCGCCAGTGCCTTGTAATCTTTCACGAATAGACTGATGAAGTCGTTCTGGCTGCTTGCAGCCTCTCGCGTGGCCTGTTCTACGGCCTTGCGGAAGTTTTCGTCGGTCTCTTCTTTGTGATCGGCCAGCGCTTTCACCACATCGGGCACGCTAACTTCCAGAATCACGTTCATGCCGCCCTTCAGGTCGAGGCCCAGGCCGATGCCCATCTCGCGGCATTCCTTAAGTGTCCACACGTTGCAGTACACTTTGTTGTTGAGCAACGAGTCAAGATAGCGGTCGGCTGCTTCCTGGCCGTCGGTCAGCGCCATCTTCTCGGCCTTGCCTTCGTAATGGTTCGTCACGAAGGAAAAACTCAGATAGAAGATGCAAATCAGCGTCAGCAGAGCTGCGAAAACCTTAACAAATCCTTTGTTTTGCATTTTTTGTAATTGTTTTGTTTTTTTATTATTTGTAGTTGTTTTTGTTCGTTTCGATGCGCTACAGCGTGCAAAGATACGCATTTTTCTGCATATCCGCCGCATCTGTGCCAAAGAAAAATGCAAAAAAGCGAAAACGACGGGGTGCGATGCCTGCCAATGCCTTGCATTTTGTGGGTTACGACACGTGGTTTTCTGCTTGCCGCAGGCGGGAAATAAATTTTTGCACGCAGTTTTTGCCTTGCTGGCTGGCGGGAGTCTCGCTACCGCCTGAACGTTTTGGGATACGGCCTATCTGCGGCGAAGTCGCGTAACGACGGGATAATGGTCCGAAAGGTCCATTTGTCGGTCGATGTAGGTGTGGGTAGAAGTCCAATCTGCTGAATAGAAAATGTGGTCTATCCGCACGTAGAATCCAGCCTGGTTAAAAGAGCGTCCGAAGCCGTTTCCGCTCTCGCGGTAAGCCGACTTCAGGCGGCGCGCCAGTTGCTGGTAAGTGTATGAAATGGGCGTATCGTTGAAGTCGCCGCAGACAATGAGGCTGCGAGCGTTGAGCGAGTCAATCCATTGGCACAACGTTTGCACTTGCTTGGCTCGTGCTCGTACGGCGGTGCCCAGTTTCTCGGTTAGGAACAGGCCTTCGGAACGCAAGTTCTCGTGGTGCGGGTCCCGCAGCACGTCGCGATATTCGCTTTTCTCTTCGTGCGAAAGGTGGTTGCTCTCCAAATGATTGTTCACGACCAGCAGGCTGTCGCTGCCGAAGGCAAACCATCGCGCTATGCTGTATTCCCCTTGTTTCGACGGGTATGAAATGCGGATGGTGTCGCTGAGGGCTGGCAGCCGCGAAAGGATGAAATACTCTTTTCCTCCTGCACAAGTGTAGTGCATGGAGTCCAGCATTTGCTTTACTTCCTTTCTGTTGGCCCATGCGGCACTTATTTCTTGCAGACAGAGAATGTCCGGCGACATGGCCTTAATGTACTGCGTTAGCTTTTGGTACTTATCTTCGCCAGCAATGCTTCCGGCATTGAACGAAATGACGCAGAGTGTGCTGTCGGTGCCTGAAGTTTGCTTGTGGATGGGGCAGTAATCGAGAATGTATCCGCCCACGAGCAGCATTCCGACGAGCGGCACCAGTGTAAGCCGCACTTTGAAGACAAGCCAGAAAAAGCAGAAGCAAAGGTTGATAAGCAGGAAAACCGGGAATATCAGCCCCAACAGCGCCAGCCGCGGGTGTTCGGCGGGCGATATGACGGTACTCAAACAGCATGTCCAAAGCAGAATCAGCGAGGCGATGTTTGCCCCGAGAAAAAGGCCGACAAGCAGACGTTTTAGCTTTCTCATCTGCGTTACATCTTTTTGCTAAAATCGAAAAGTCGCTTCTTCTCTTCCTCCGTGAGGCCGTCGTAACCGTGCGACTTCACCTTATCCAAAATGCGGTCCATCTCCGCCTCGTCTTCTTTCTTGCGCTGGCGGTAGTCAATGTCTTGGCCAAATTTTCCGCCGGGCGAGGACGTAAAATGCGATTCGCGCTTGCGGCGCAGCGATTCGAACCAGTTGCGGAAGAAATTGTTCCTGTCGCCGCGGTCGTAGAAGTCGTTGTCGTATCTGTTTCTGCGGCTGCCACCTCCGCCATTGCGCCAATAAAGGATGAGCAACAGGCCGAAGAGCATTCCGCCAAGGTGTGCGATATGTGCCACTCCGTCGTTTGAGCGTGCCATTGCCGAGAGCAGTTCTATGACCGCGTAGCCGCAAACGAAAAATTTCGCCTTGATGGGAATCGGAATGGGAAAGATGAAAATGCGTTCGTCGGGGAATGTCATTCCAAAAGCCAACAGGATGCCGTAAATTGCTCCCGAGGCGCCAACCGTCGTCCAGCGGTTCAGATATTCTCCCATGTCGATGATGGCGCTGCCAATGTTCACTTGCTCGTAAGCATTGTAACCTTGCCATAAATATTCTACGTACTGCGCGCACTCCTGCATGATGCCCGCGCCAAGTCCGCATGTGAGGTAATAAAAAAGAAATCTTCGCTGTCCCATCGTGTGTTCGATAGTGCGGCCGAACATCCAAAGGGCAAACATATTAAAGAAAAGGTGCTCAAATCCTCCGTGAAGGAACATGTAGCTGAAAAGTTGGTACCAGCAGAAATTGTTGGCGAGGAAGAAATGCAGGCCGAGTTCGTCCGTCAAATCTATTCCGTACAAGGTGGCAACCTTTTGTCCGGCAAAGAACAGAATATTTATTATAAGCAGGTTCTTTGTTACTGCGGGAATGTTGTTCATATCGTCTTTGTGTGAGAAACTCTTTGTAACGTGGTTTTCTGGCTGCAAAGATACGAAAAATGCGTTTATAAAGGCCGAAAACAGCGTCTTTCCTCTCAATTTTTAGCGTTTTTCTGCAATTTTTTAAAAAAATTCTTGGTGCGAATGTCAAGTTTGCCTATATTTGCGAAAACAAACGAAGGATTTAAACGTAGTATTAACCTTTTTAATTAACAAACGTTATGAACAAAACTGAATTGACAGCCAAGATCGCCGAAGGCGCTGGCTTGAGCAAAGTGGATGCCAAGAAGGCATTGGATGCAACACTTGAGGCTATCACAAAGGCAGTGAAGGGTGGCGACAAAGTTGCTCTCATTGGTTTCGGAACTTTCTCCGTTACAAAGCGCCCCGCTCGTAAGGGCATCAACCCCCAGACCAAGAAAGCCATCAAGATTCCCGCAAAGAAGGTGGTGAAGTTCAAGGCTGGTGCTGGCTTGGCTATCTAAGACAAGTTGTAAAGGAAACGTCTTTTTCGAGTTTCCTACAGCAAAAAGAACGAATGAGCCCAGTGACACTGGGCTCATTCCGTTTGTAATTGCGAGTAGTGGCGGACACTCGCTGAGCCGCGAAAGCAAGAAAGTGAGGGGACAAGGGAGGAAACAAAACATATGAAATGAGAAGAAAGAATCAGACAGACGATGAAAGCATATAAGGTGGTGCTGTTTTTGTTGTGCATTGCCCTCGGATTGGGACTTCTGGCCTGCTATTTTCCGGCCGATGGCATACGGGTGGCCGGCATAGACCTGCGATTCCCTTCGCTACATAGCGTGCTGGCGAAAGAGGAGCCTGTGGTGGAGGCAGAAGAGCCGGAGATAGTGGAACTCTCGCCCGAGGAACTGATGGCACAACGCATGGAAGCACTCCACGCGGCTCGCGACTCGGAATATATGGCATATTGCACCCAGAGTCCCACGCGTCTGTTTATGTCCGATATCACATATCTCGACCCACTTTTCGAGGCGCTGGAGGGAGCCCGACAGCGCCCTGTGCGTATTCTGCACTACGGAGATTCGCAGCTCGAGGGCGACCGCATGACGGGCGTGCTACGCGAGCGTCTGCAGGACGTGTATGGCGGTTCGGGAGTGGGCTTGCTTCCGGCTGTGCAGACCATCGGAATGGCCACGGCCACCGTACGGACTACTCCTGCGCTGCAGCACTATATGTATTTTGGTTCGTCGGATTTTCATGCTCCGCACAAGCGTTATGGCCCGTTGGCGCAGGTGGCCGAGGTGGATACGGCAGCCACTTTTGTTGTCTCAGTTCACGGCGGAAGTACATACTCACACTGTCGTTCGTTCAGCCGCGTCAGCGTGGCCATGAAAGGCAGTGGCGAGTTTACGGTGCGCTACGGCGAGCATGAGCAGGAGATGACTTGTCCTTACGACAGCACATACCCCGGACTTCGGCTATACAGCGCCACGTTGGCACGCGCCACAAGTCAGGTTACCATAGAAGCCCGCGGACAGATGGAGGTTTATGCCATCATGGCCGACGGGTCGGCGGGCGTGCAGGTCGATAACATAGCCATGCGCGGATGCTCGGGAACCATTTTTACATCCATCGAACGCGCCACGCTGGCTCCGTTTTTCCAGCAGCAGAACGTGGCACTTGTTATCCTGCAGTTTGGCGGCAACAGCGTGCCGTATCTGAAGGACAGCAAGGGCATTTCGGCCTACAAGCGGCAGCTGATGGCGCAGATAAATCTCTTCCACCGACTTTCGCCCCAGGCGCGCATCTTGCTTATCGGCCCGTCGGATATGGCGATGGCCGAAGGCGAGGAGTGGAAAACCTACCCGCGACTGCCGGAGGTCGTGGACTCGCTACGAGAGGCAGCGCTCGAGAGCGGCGCAGCCTTCTGGGACATGTTCCGAGCTATGGGCGGTCGCGGCTCGATGGTGAAGTGGGTCAACGCCAATCCGCAGCTGGCGGGCGAAGATTACATCCACTTCACACCGCGAGGCGCGCGCCACATGAGCGAACTGCTGTGCAAGACATTTGATTTTTATCACGAGTACTATCGTTTCCGTCATCACTTGGATGAGGAGGAAACGACAGCCGATTCCCTGAAGAATGACACGTCGCAAAACATTTCTCCTGCTGTGCCTTCTGCTGCACGTTAGTGTCGTTCTGTGCCAGCCGGTCTTCGCGCCGGTGGAACTGAGCGTCGTACCTCCGTGCCTGCACGCCGAGGGTGGACGCGACACACTGCAGTTTCCTGCCGGTCGCGAGCGGTTTGTGCCTTTCTTCGATAAACTTTCCCGTCTGATGCAGGGCGCTGACGAGCAGTTGAACATTCTCCATATCGGCGGCAGCCATGTGCAAGCGGGCGACTTCACGCATCGGATGCGTACCAACCTCGCTTCGCTGGGACGAAATGGTGGCCGCGGACTGCTGTTCCCTTTCTCTGCATTGCGCACAAATACGCCCGCCAGCTACACCATTGGCTGCGAGGGCGTGTGGGATGGCGTGCGCTGTGTGAAGCGCGACACGCTCGTCCCATTGGGGTTGAGCGGTGCCTGCGTCACCACGCGCGATACCTTGGCCCGACTCGTGCTGCCGCTGGTGGACTTGCGGGCTTGGCCAGCCTCGCAACTGCGCGTGTTGGGTCAGGCTGACACGCCTCAGATTCGTCCAATCCTGCTGTGCGGCACCGATACACTGCAGCCGCTGCCTGCCGACAGCTGTGCTGGTTTCCGTTTTTTTCTGCCCGAGAGTGCAGACACCTGCGTGCTGTCTTTCTCTGGCATTGTGCAGGACAGTCTGGGATTCAGCGTGCGAGGCTTTTTGCCCGAGGGCGCTGCACCCGGCATCACCTATACTGCATCAGGTATCAACGGCGCCAGCGTACCCGCTTGGCTGCGGTGTTCGCTCTTCGCAGAGGAACTTTCGCTCTTGCCACCCGACCTTGTCATTCTGGGACTGGGCATCAACGATGCAAACGTCTGGCCGCAGAAGTTCGACGTCGCGCAATTCAAGGAGAACTACCGCCAGTTGATTCGCCGCATCCGCGACGTAAGTCCGCAATGCTGCTTTGTTTTCATTACCAACAACGACTGCTGGTTCAATTTCCGCGGCCGTCGCCGCCAATACAATACCAACACACCGCGCGTCGAGCAGGCCATGAAAGAGTTGGCGGCCGAGGAAGGTGCGGCTGTGTTTGATGTTTTTGCGCTGATGGGCGGGTTGCGCTCGTCGAATGCATGGGTGCGTGCCAAACTGCTGCGGCCCGACCATATCCATTTCACACGCGAGGGTTATTATCTGTTGGGCGACCTGCTCTACAATGCCCTTGCTCGGGCTGCCCAACAACAGCTCGGCAGTCCGGTCGCTGCTGCCGTCAATCCGAATCCGTAACTCCTAATCTCCCGAATCGTGAGTCTGAACGAAACCATACACCTTATTATAATATATCTGCAGGGTATCTTTGCCTTCGACCCCAACAGCCCGCTGCTCTTCACTCAGCTGCAGTTTTGGGTTTTCTTTGCCGTGGTTTTTCTGGGCTTTGCTCTCATCGTGTCGGCGCCTCACCGTCGCGTCGCACTGATGAGGAATGCCTATCTGTTTTTCGTCAGCCTGCTTTTTTACTACAAGACGAGCGGCTTCTTCGTCGGTCTGCTGATACTGGTTACATGTACCGACTATTTGCTGGCGCGACGCATCTTTGCCGTCCGTACGAAGTCGCGTTGGCGTGCACGCGCCCTGCTGTCGCTCAGCGTCTTCATCGACTTGGGGCTGCTGTGTTACTTCAAATACAGCTATTTCTTTGCCGACATGCTGAATCAGCTCTTCGGCCTTCAGATAACGGTGAGCAACATCGCGGCCAGCGCAGGCAATATTCTTACGCACAGCCAGTTCTGGTCTGTAGATCGTATTGTGCTACCGGTCGGTATCTCGTTCTATACTTTCCAGGTCATTAGTTACACGGCCGATGTTTACAAGGGGCTGGTGAGGCCGGTGCGCAACATTTTGGATTTCGGATTCTACGTTTCTTTCTTCCCACAGCTCGTAGCCGGTCCTATCATCAAGGCCAGCGATTTTATCCCCCAGCTGTATCGTCGCTACTCGCTGAGCCGGATGCAGTTTGGTATGGCCGTATTCTGGATTCTCAACGGTCTGCTGAAGAAAATCGTGCTGTCGGACTACCTGGCGGTGAACTTCATCGACCGCGTTTTCGCCAGCCCGCAGTTTTTTTCCGGCTTTGAGAATCTGATGGCGCTGTTCGTGTATTCACTGCAAGTGTACGCCGATTTCTCGGGTTACACCGACATAGCCATCGGACTTTCGCAGTTGATGGGATTCTATCTGCCCATGAATTTCAACTCGCCATACAAGGCACAGAACTGTTCCAACTTCTGGAAACGCTGGCACATCTCGTTGTCTCGTTGGTTGCAGACCTATCTTTATATTCCTCTGGGCGGTAATCGCAACACCACCGGCGCTACGTATTTCTGGATTTCAGTCATCACATTGGCTGCTCTGATACTCAGCGGCAGCGTTTGGGTGGCGTCGTTGGTGGTTTTCGTCCTGCTGATGGTTGTCTGGACGGCCTATCGTCATCCCGACCGTCGCCGCCACATTTACGCAAACCTCAACTCAATGATTACGATGGTGCTGGGCGGACTGTGGCACGGCGCCTCCTGCAATTTTATGGTCTGGGGTGGACTGAACGGCGTTGGCATGATAGTCTATAAGTTCTGGCGCGACATGTCTGCACTGCGTCGGGCCGTGCTCACCACATTGGCAGCCGCCGTGCTGGGTTGCCTCGTGTACTTTTCGCCTGCTGCGCTGTGGAATGTGCTCTTCTGCTTCGTTGCATTTATCTGTGTCAGCGCGTGGATTCGTTACGTCAATGCTGTGCTGCCTTTCCATTTCACAGCCCTCGAGGGTGTTCTCGGCCGTGCTTGGAGTATTGGCGTCACCTTCACGTTCATCACTTTCACACGTCTTTTCTTCCGTTCCGGCTCCAATCTCGATCCTGCTGTGGCCAACGAGACGGCTTGGCGCATTGCCACACAGATGGTGGAGGCCATCGGAACGCGTTGGAACGTGAATGTTTGGGCTGTGTGCGAAGCGTACCGAAGTGTTTTCCTGCTCTTCGTATTCGGAATGGTGGTGCATTGGTTGCCGACAGACTGGAAGCGGCGCTACAGAATCTGCTTTGCGCGGATGCCCCTGCCGCTGATGGTTTTTGCCGTGCTGGCCGTCGTTTTCATAGCCTATCAGTTTGTTACCGCCGAGATGCAGCCCTTCATCTATTTCCAGTTCTGATGCGTCCGAACTGTGACGGCTGACGCTCTCAGATATGACCTGTGGCAAGAAAAAAACAGCGTGTGAGAATTTTCTTCCCACACGCTGTTTTTATGGAAACTGCACGTGCTATTCCACTCGCACGCTGAGGCCGCCTCGCAGCAGCTGGTCGTGGCCGATAAACCAGCCCTTTACAGGTCGCCCGCCACTCTCGATGGACGTAATCTTCGCGCCGTCGCCCAGCCGCTCGATGGTGACAGGCTGGCTGCCAAGTGTCAGGGTGATGCGTGGGAAGAGCGGCACCGTGACAATGTACTCGGGGTCGGCGGGAGAGTACGTGTAGATTCCCATGGCGTTAAACACGTACCAAGCCGACATCTCGCCCGCATCGTCCATTCCGGCGTATGCCAAGTGATCCTCTCCCATGTCGTAGAATTCCTCCATCAGGCGGTTGAGAATCTTTTGGGCCTTCGGTTGACGGTCTACGAAGTAATACGTGTACGGTACGCTGTGGTCGGGCTGATTTCCGTGGCAGTAGTTTCCGATGAAACCGGTCATGTTCCATGCCTCATATTGCCGCCACGGCTCGGAAAACAGCGAGTCGAGTTTTTGCTCCACCGCGTCGCGGCTAGGGTAGAGGGCTATCATTCCTTCCGGGTCGTGCGGTGCGAAGAAAAGGCTCTGCCAGCCGTTTGCCTCGCGGTACTGGTAAGCATAGTAGGGATAATACGGGTCAAATTCTTTTATCCACTCGCCGTTGGCCGTTTTCCCGCGCCAGAATCCTGTGGACGGGTCGAAGAGATTTTTGTAGTTCTGGCTGTGGCGGAGCAGCAACTGCTGGTTTTTCTTGTCTTTCAGCTCGCGGGCGATGAGCGACGTGGCATAGTCGTCGTAGGCATACTCCACAGTTTTCGTCACGGCTGCCTTGTATTCGTCTTCGGTGGGCACATTGGTGGTATCCTTCTCTGCTATCCATCCCCTCTCGAGGTATTCTTTCAGGAACGGCCTGCCGCCCCTGCCGGGCACCGTGGCGTTCTTGAGCAGCAACGCGTAGGCTCGCTCGAGGTCGAAGTCGCGTACGCCGCGCAGCCACGTGCCGCTGACAAAAGTGGAGGCGTGGTCGCCGTGGAAGAACGTGGGCATGTACCCGCCACGTTTCTCACCGCGGTCGGTAATGGAACGAATGATGTCGCATGCCACGTCGGGCGTCAGCAGCGTCAGCAGAATCAGTTTGTTGCGATACGTGTCCCAGAACGAGGGATTCGTGTAATAGCGAAATCCGCCGTTTGCCACCTGCCAGCGCTCGTCGAGGTAGTCGCCGTTTACGTCGCTGCGTAGTGCCGGCCACAGGAAGGAACGGTAAAGGCAGCTGTAGAAGAGGCCGCGCTGACGCTCGGTGCCGCCCTCGATGCGGATGCGAGAGAGTAGGTCTTCCCACTTCTGGTTGGCTTTGTCGCGCACATTTTCGAAGGTCGCGGTCAGCATCTCGGCTTCCAGGTTGCGCCGTGCGTTTTCGATGCTTGTGAAGGAAAATCCGAAGCGCAGTTCCAAGGGACGCGTGCCGCGGTTTTCTTCGAAGTCTACGAGCGAGACAAAGTGCTTGTGGTCGCGCAGTGTCGAGACGCCGCTCACTTTGTGATTGGCAACTGCGTAAAAGAAGATGCGGCCTTCGCCGTCTTGGAATCCAGCAAATGCGCTGTCGCCTGCCTGGTGTATTTCGTAGCGTCGCGGCCGTCCGTTGTTGCGGCTGATGTCCACGAGCAGCCGTTTCTCGCTGTCGGGGCGAAAAGTATAGCGGTGGAATGCACAGCGCAGCGTGCTGGTCAGCTCCGCATTCACGCCGTATCGCTCCAGATACACGCGATAGTAACCGGGATGAGCCTCCTCATTCGAGTGGCTGAAGTGCGAAGCGTAGTTGCTCGGACGGAAAAACTTTCCTGTCACGGGCAGCACCGGCAGGTGCAGCAGATTCCAATGTCCCTTGCAGGTGTGTGCGAAACCGTATATCTCGCGGTCTTCGTATTGGTAGCCGGAGCCGCTATGATACGTAGTGACGGGTGTCAGCTGCACCATGGCGTTTGGCAGTGCCGAGCCCGGAAAAACTTCGGCGCCCCATGCACGCTTCGTTTCGGTATGTGTGTAACCCAAGTCTTCGGGGTTCCACAGGGTGGCTGTGCCGAGCAGCGGGTTCACATACTGAGTGAGCGGCTGTGCCGCCAACAGCGACGACAATGTGGCCAACAGGATAAGGACGGAGTGTCTCATGCGAGGTGTGGGATTTGACGTGTGGATTTATGGTTCAGTCGTTCGGGATTTCAGTTTTTCTTCTTGCCGCCTCGTCTTCGAGCTGCTGTTGCTTCACGGCGGCGTCCAGCAGTTCGTTGAACGTGATGCGGCGGTCGAATTCTTGCAGCCACTTCTTGTCGCGTTTGTGCTTTCGTTCGCGCTTTCTCTCCTTGATGGCGAACGGATGTGTAATGCGGTCTTGCAAGCCCGGCAGGTACTTGTCCAGGATGTCGCCCAGCGTAGGAATGCGTATGACGCGTTGCCGCTCGAGCGACTGCTGTATCGCTTTTTCTACGGCCAGCGAAGTGTCGGCTCGCACCTCCACTTGGCGTAAAGTGTCGGCCCGCAGCCCTGTTGTGTCGAGGCGGGCGGTGTCGGTCCGAAGTGTGTCGGCGGCAATAGTAAAAGCAAGTATCAGCGCAAACATGGGGCAAAGTTAAGATTTATTCCTGGCATTTTCTTGGGTACTTAACGTTTTTTATCAAGAATTTGCTTATCTTTGTGCCGTATGACACGGAGAACGACCATCTTTCTGTTGCTGTTGCTTCTGAATCTGAGTGCGGCGGCTTACAGCGACCACCGTCAGCGCCACACTGACTCGTTGGAAAATGTTTTGCGCACAGCAAAGTTCAACGACGAAGAGCGGCTGAAAATTTATAAAGACCTGATGTGGGGATATCTGCAGACCGACGGAAAGAAATCCACGCACTACGCCCGAAAAGCCTTGGCGCTGACAGAACGGCGCGACTGGCTCAAATCGCGGGCTGACGCGCTTCGCATCTTGGGACTTGTGGCGTACGGCGGAAATAACTACGAGGAGGCGCTGCATTTCTACGAGTGGGCACTGGCGGTAACGGACTCGATGCGCGGAAAAGACTACGCGGAATCGGACATTGACGACAATCTTTCTTCGCTTTACGGCTCGATAGGAAATCTCTACAACATGCAGGACCGGCTCCATCTGGCTATCGCGTACTATCAGAAGGCACTTCCCATCTTCGAAAAGTACCGCTGGCTCGAGAGCACTTCCATTCTGTATTTTAATGTCGGCGAGTTGTTTTCGAGTATGGGCAACGTCGCAGAGGCGGAAACCAACTATCAGAAGGCGATGGACATCGCACGGGAATCGGGCGACTCACTGCTTGTGGCTCTCCCTACCAAGGGTCTCGGTAAGATTTACTTGGCGCGGGGCGAGCTCCTGCAGGCCGAGGAAGTGAGTCAGATGGGCCTTGCTTACTATCGCTGTCACGCGGAGGAGGAAAACAGCGCATACGTGTCAACGCTGAATACGTTGAGTCGCATCCGTTTGGAGGACGGTCGACTGGACGAAGCCGACGCGCTGGCGCAGGAATCGCTCGGGCGGTTGAACGAAGACACCGGGTCAGACGTCTGCGCCGACACGTACAATCTGCTCTGCGAAGTGGCAATGGAGAAACGCGACTGGTCGGCGGCATGCAACTACGCGCAGCTGGCTTTGGATGCCGACACGATTGAGACATACGACGACTTGGGCACTCATGTTCTGCTCTCGCAAATTTACGCTCACATGGGCGAGACCGAGAAAGCTTGCGTCGGCATACAGAAAGTTTACAGTGGTATGGAGCATTTTGCCACGGAGCACTATCAATCCGGGCTCTCGCAGATGGAAGTGCTCTACGAGACAGAGAAGAAACAGACGGCCATCGAGCAACTGAGACGCGAGCGGAAGTGGATTCTGTGGGGCGGCGTGCTGGTGGCGGCTGTGTTGCTGCTGCTGGCGCTGCTGTTTTTCGCCTTGTGGCACGGTGTCCGCCTCGGACGCAAGCATGCGCTGGTGAAAGCCAAACTCGAAGGAGAGCGTGACGAACGTGTCCGCATTGCTCGCGACCTGCACGACCGGCTGGGCGGACTGCTGACAGCCATACGGCAACACGTCAGCGACCCTGCGGCTCTCTCGCTCACCGACGAAGCGATGCGCGAGATGCGTGGAGTGGCGCATCACCTATTGCCCGACTCGCTGCGGCGGTTCGGACTTCGAGTGGCGCTGCGCGACTACTGCGCGTCGCTGCGTGGCGTCTCCTTCTCGTTTCTTGGGGCGGAGCGCCACATAGAACACGAAGAGGCTGTCTATTGTATCGTTTACGAGCTCGTAAACAACGCCGTAAAGTGTGCCGAGGCGCAGACGATACGTGTGCAGCTCACAATGGAAGCCGACTACACGGCCATCAATGTGTGGGACGACGGAAAGGGCATGGACGTGGCGGAGCAGACACAGGGTGCTGGACTCGAAAACATACGTCAGCGCGTGGCTGCCGTGGGTGGCACCTTGCACATCTGCAGCCGGCCGGGAGAGGGAACGGAGGTGAACGTAGAGATTTAGCGGCGTGCTTTGGCACTGCGAGCCGAAAAACCCACAATTGGGGGATTGTTCGTAAAAAAGATAACACTTAACTTTGCATCGATATAACTCTATTATTAACTCTAAAACCCACTAAAATGAAAAAATTTCTCTTTCTTTGCTTGACGGCCATGTGCTGTGCCTTTATTTCCTGCGGCGACGACGACGAACCGAAGGGCGGAAACACAAATGGGCAAGTGGCAGCTACGATTAAGGAAACGGCAAACCAGTTGGTGCTGACTTACACAACTACGACTCCGGGCTTTACTTACACCACTACTTGGACGTGCGATTTCCAAAACGACAAGTGCGTAAGTTCCACGATGACGCAGACTTATCCTTCCGAGGCCATTGCAAAAATGGTTTATGACGAGTTGGACGACGAGGATAAGCGCATAGCACGGTTGAGCGGACGTTCGGTTATCATTGATATGACGGCCGAGCACAAGGATATGACTCGCGAGCAAATAAAAATTACCATGCAGGCTATTCAGAGTAGCTCGCAGGGAGGAACAACGCCTGTCGGTCCGAATAATCCAAATCAGCCTAATAATCCCAATAACCCGAATAACCCCGTCAATCCCACGCCTGCTTCCAGTGCTACTATCACGGAAACGGCCACCCAGCTCGTGTTAACTTTCACGGTGACGGACGTATATACTTATTCGGGCAAGTGGACTTGCGATTTTAACAAAGATGATGAGTGCACAAAGTCCCTGCGGGAAGTAACGTATCCGACTGAGGATTATGCAGAAATGGAGCTTCGCGGACTTATTGCCGAGGCTGAGGAAGAAGGCGAAGAAACGAGATACTGGCGTCAGGGCCGCGTAGTTTATGGCGACGACACAGCAGAATTTGAAGGCGAAAGCCGCCAGACGATTCGCTTTTACATGGAAATGATGAAACAGGAGATTATCACCGGAGGATTGGACGGCGAAGGCGAGGAAGTGAAGGCCTGGAAATCCTTTAAGTAAGGCAACAAGATGGAAAACAACCTGGTAATTCGTGTGGCCATAGCCGACGACCATAAGATGGTGGCCGAAGGAATTGCCAGACTGATTGAAGAAAGCGAGACGGCACACGTGGTGGGCATAGCAGGCACACTCGGCGATGCCGCCTCGCTCATTTCGGCCGAGCAGCCCGACGTGTTGTTGCTCGACGTAGCATTGCCCGACGGCGACGGAATCGACTCCATTCCGCAATTTCTCGCGGCCAGCAGTCAGACACGCGTCGTCGTGCTAACAATGTTCGGCGAGCGTGCCGTCATCGCTCGCGCCTTAGAAGCCGGAGCTTCCGGCTTTGTGTTGAAGAGTGCGGCACCCGAGGTTCTCATGGAAGCCATGCGTGCCGTCTGTCGCGACGAAGTATATCTGTGCGGCGAGTCGAGCCGAATCCAAAGGATTTCAAAGGAGGTAGCTCCCACTCTGACACCTCGCGAGCGAGAAATCTTGCGTCTCATTGTGGACGGCCTCTCGATAAAGGAAATTGCCGACCGTCTCTGCTTGGGTTTCGAGACGGTGCACAGTTACACGAAATACTTGCGACGAAAGTTGCAGGCCAACAATACGGCGTCGCTCGTGCGTACGGCCATCGAGCAGCACCTTGTGTAAACGAAATGCGACGTGTAGTTTTAGTCGATACTACACGTCGCATTTCGTTTTGTCACACGTCACTTTTTCAGAAACTTCCTGCCCTTTTGTACGGCGACGCCTCGTTGCGCTGTCGGAGCCGGGCGTCCCAGCAAGTCGTACGTGGCATCGGAGCGTTTGGACTCCGTGTCGGCCTCTACGTTCCGAAGGCTTGTGCCTTCGCGTGTCACATATGCCGAGAAGGCTGGCACGCTTTCTGCCGACGGTTGCGGCTGCAAACTGTCGTCGAGCTGGCAGGCGGTAGCATCGCTGCTGAGCGTCGTCATCCCGAAGGTGCCGTGCAGCGTGACGTCGCCTACCTTCACCTGCGAGGGCTCCGACACGCTGATTTGTACGTGCTCCAGCGTGATGGGTGCTGCCAACACGTCGGTCGGGCGCACAGCGTAGGGCACTCCGGCACGCATCTCGTCCACTTCCGTCCATTTCATCGTCCAGTTTTCATCGTCTGGACCTGTGGTTTTCACCTCGCTGAACTCCATAACCTGCGTTCCCGCGCCGAAAATGGTGCGGATGTCGGCTGCGTTCAGTGCGAAAGGAAGGCACACGGTGTTCCATACGCCGTTCAGGAACTGGCGGTTCAGCACTACGCGGTTGGTGTAACTGCGTGGCACAATCTGGTTGTCGGCTGCGGTGGCTTCGTAGGTGACGGGTAGGTCGGAGACTTTCCACGTGCGGAGCTGGTCGATATAGAACTTGCCATGATTCTGCCCGTTCTGTTTATTTGTCTCGGCGCCGTATCCTGATTTTACTCCCACCTCGAGGTTTTCTCCCTCGCCAACTTCGATGTCCAGCGACAACTCGCTAACGCGGCCGGTTGTCGTGTTGGCATTCAGGTTGGCGAACGTGGCAACTTCTCCTTCCGTGAGCAGATTTGGATATCTTTCCTTCGAACCATAATATTGCACGCTACATTTGTCGCCTGCCGCACCGTAGAGCCGTGCCAATCCCAGCTTGGCGTAGTAAACCCACATGCGGCCGCTCACTTCGTACACGCCGGGTGTCAGCCGTTCGGCCGGGATAATCTGGAAGAGTCTGAAGTCATTTGGGATAACGGCTGTGGAACCTACCCATCCGGCCCATTTCAGCTCCAGATTTGCAGCATCGCTCACGCCGCCGTAACTATCTGTCCACGCGTTGGACTGCCAGCCGAAAATTGTGCCGTTTGACGCCTCGTTCTTTGTCGTCTTCTGGTTCCAGTCGTACGTGACACCTTTCGGATCCTTCTCGAAGTTGTAGTTCACAAGATTCTTCTCGCTGAAGCTGTCGGGCGTGTCAGCCCGCTCGGTGACTTTCTCTACGCGGAAATCATCCACCATAAAATAGCCGGCACCCGCCTTATCTACACCCTGATTTGAGCTATTCGTGCGTACGCCGAGAACCAAATCGTCTCCTTCGCGCAGATTGATGTATACCGTCATGCGCTGGAGATTTTGCGTCTTGATGTTGTTGAAGCCGCCCGCGTGGCCGGCAAACGACGAGCGGTAATCGGTGTAGGTGAGCGCGTCGTAGCCCGAAGACGCATTGCGGTAGTACGCTTCTGTCGTCCAGTATTGCACGTTGCAATTTGTGCCGTCGCCGTTGTCGGCAAACAGACAGCTCGTTCCGTAGTAATCTTTCTCCACCCACATGCGGCAAGAAATCTTATAGATGCCGGCTCCCAGTTTTTCTGACGGCACGCGCTGATAGAGTTTCAGAGGCTCCACAATGGTGCCTCCCGTGGCAGGTTTGCAAACGTAGGTCTGCTGTCCGTCTTTGTTGTTTGCCGCTGTACTTATGCTACGTTGCAGTGTCAGTCCAGCAGGTGCCTCGCTCCAACCCGCGGGCGGCAGTGTATTTTGGTTGAATGCTATTTCAAACGACGGGTTCTGCAACACGCGGCTTGTGATGTCGACGGCCACCGTATTGTTCGTCGCGGGCAGCGTCTCGAGTGAGTCGATTTGCAGCCCACCCTCCAATTGGCTGATGCAGCGGCTGGCGTCAACAGCCTGCACGCGACAATCGTGCTCGTCGATGGCCTGCACGGCAGCCAGCGCAGTCGTTTCTCCCAAAACCATGTACACGGGCTCCATGCGGATGCTGCCGTATGCAATGTGCGACGCCGACAAACACACCGGCACCAGCAGGTTTTTGGCCTCCGACTCGCGCGGTGTCACCGAACGATACGAGATATTATACGGGCCGGCCGTCAGATGGCGCTGGACATCTCCCTCATTTTTCACCATGCCGTTCACAACGTAGCGGCCGCAGTTGTGCGAATCCATAGTATACGCGCCCCAGGCGATTGGGTCGTTTGCTTCCTTGGTTCGCAAACAGTAATCTTCGGTCATCACCAGTCGGCCTATCATGCGGCGCGCTTCGCGGATGTAAAGTTGCGGCGTGAAATTATGATTGTCTGTGTATTCGTCCAGCGGGTAGCCCCAGTTTAAATACTCGCTCTGTATGTTTTTCGGCACGCGAGGGTCTGTCCACAGGATGTAGAGCAGTCCTTTTGTGTAATCCTCGTGTAGTTTTGCGATGGAGTCGCGCTGTTCGTACGTTGCCTCGGGGTAATCCCAACTGTATCCAATCATGTCGGTCGAAAAAGCACCGTTGTTATTGTTGTCTGTCTTGTATGCATTCCACGAATTCGGCCCCGAGGAATCTTTCATGTAGCTCCATTTCAGGCAGTCTCCCGTGCCGCTCCAGCCTTTTTTCTCGAGCCAGCGGAAAAGCAGCTCGTAGCGACTCGGGTCGTAATTGTCGGGAATTTCGTCTGTGATGGGCCGGAAATTCTTTTTCGAGAGTGTTACGCGATAGTTGTAAGCCTGTATGTGATTGTCTCCCGCGCCCTTTGTTCCGACCGACCCTTCCTGGATGCCCCATAGCAGGCCGCTGGCCGGATTTCCCTTCACCACATACGGGTCTACGCCGTCTGTAAACTGGTGTTTGTTGAGCATTTGCACGCCGTTCTCGGGCTCGCCGTACTGCGACGCCGGCTCGCGCCCCACGGTGTACGAGACGCCGGCTCGTGCCATCAGGTCGCCCTCGTAGCTGCAATCCATGAAAATCTTGGCGTAAACCGTGCGATTTGGCATCGTGCCTTTGATATCTCCGCAACTCTCCAGTTCGATGCTCACCAGCGCGTTTGATTCTTTGTTCGCCTTCACGATGCGCCACTGGCGCCACATCTCTTCTCCGTCGCGGATGCCTGCTTCGCTCAGGAATCCCTCGAATGTCGCCAACGCTACCTTAGGCTCGAAGTAAAACTGCGGCGAGGCAATGCCGTAGTGGTTGCCTATGCGACGATAGAATTCGCGCGCAAAACCTTTTATTATGCGCCGATGACTTGTGCTGTCCCCTATGTCGGTCCATCCCAGACCACCTGCCGTCATGCCGCCTATTCGCTTTGTGGGCGACACCAGCAGCACGCTCTTTCCTTTCAGCCGCGCGGTGTATGCTGCCATGATGCCCGCAGGCGTACTGCCATAGACGCAGATATCTACGGTTTTCTGTGTGACGTCCGTCTCGGTTGCGCGTACCGCCGGTCTTAGCACGGCAAACATTATCAGTAACGCGATGCCGGAAATAGTATTTCTACCCATACGATTCTTGTATTTATTTGTCGAAATTCTCGTTTTTATGTGTACTTTCTCGGCAAAGGTAGTGTAAAAACACGAAATACAAAAGAAAGCGCGAAAAAAAGTACGAGGCGGCATTCGGATTGCCGCCTCGCCGTTTCTGAAAAACTGCCTTGTGGGAAAAATTTTCCCACCCGTGGTATTTTTTCTGCCACAGGCGAGAATTATTTTGCGGGCTGTATGCCCACCACGCCACTCACGAGGAATGTGTGCTCGCCCATCTTCGTAGTGGGCGTGATGAGTCGGAACCATCCGTTTGCCACGCCTCCCCAGCCGAGATTGAAGTGTAGATACTCGTCAAACACGCCGTCGGCTACAAAGATATGTTGGTTGTCGCAGAGGATGCACGGCCGTCCTGCCTCCACTTCGTGCCGCACGTATTCCACCAGTTCGCCTTCGGCAATTCCGCCCACCAGCCGTGCCGTCTCGGCGTACCCGAAGTGCTGCGTCAGTGCTTCCCTGTAGTATTTCATTTTCGTCAGGGTGGTTTTTGTGCCGTAAACCGAGTGGAGCGCGATGCCGCACATCCTGATGAGCGGTGCCAGCGTCAGCGTATCGCGGTCGTGCCAGCCGTAGCTGTCTTTCAGCCCGTCCCATCCGAGTTTTACGCCTTCCATTTCGACACAGATGCGTTTCCCCTCGTCGGTTTCGTACTGACATGTTCCGCGGGCCACCTCCGGGAAACGGTGGAAGTACATCACCTGTCCCAGCGCCACGGCGCCGCAACCGCTCACCACGGGCGCGGTCTGTCCCGCGAACACGTCGTGCAACCCGAACTGCCGCCATGCAATTTGTCGCAAAAGGGGCACCACACGTGCAGATGCCTGCTTTGTTTCCAGCGATGCCTCGGGTGGCAGCACTCCTCGGCTCATCCAGACGAGCAGGCTGTCGTACTTCTGAATCATTTTTTTGAAAGGTGCCGGCCGCGAGACTGACCCGTAGCGACTGCCGATAGTAAACGCCAAAATGCGCTCGCTGACGAGATGCACGAACGAGTCTCGCACGACGAGAAAAAATTTCGTCCCCATCTCGTCGTGCAGAAAGGCCAGTCGCGGCGAGACGGCCTCGGCACGCAAGCCTAGTATCTGCAGGTTGGAGCCGCGCTGCTGTACGAAGTCCTGCACATAGTGCACAGCCTCCTGCTGCTCGCCTTGCGGCAGTGCAATCCATTCGGCGCGCGGTTTCTGGTCCGGCGCCTTAGGCTTTTTCCTTCCTGCCGCCACAGCGGGCAGACATAGCAGGGCGGAAAGCAAGATGCAGGCGGCTCTTTCTCGCATTACTTGGGCAAGTTTTCTTTCGCGCTCAGCCAGTGGTCTTCCCATTCATAGGGGAAATCATCCACGCGCCACTCGTTTTCTTCGTGTACCAAAGAGAGATAGACGTCGTGCAGCGAGCCGCAGTTTTGCAGACAAACCTTCACCCACGCCGTGTCGGCGCCCAGTTTCTTATAGAGCGTCACGTCGTAGAGCGCCAAGTCGGTGTCCCAGTCTTGCGCCGACAGCCATGGGTCGTAGTCGATGGCGCTGGCGTTTCCCGTCTGACTTGCCTCGGCCATGTCTGCCTCGCGTCGGCGCAGCCATTCCTGCGAGCAGTATTTCTTTTCTGCGCTCCATTCAGTTTCGTGCATCGCCTCACCCGAGAGGTAGTGAGGCAGCAAATCCTCGTAGATGGCCTTCACCGTCTCTGTGGGCGACACGGCAGCTTCGCCCTCGGCCGTAGTTTTCTTGTGCGTGCAGGCTGCCATCAGGCAGACTGCGGCCAGCAGCAGAAATATTGGCTGTTGTCTCATCTCTTTCTGCCTTTATTTCACGTATTTGCTGAAGAAGGACCACACTTCCTCGCCCGTGTCGATGTCGTCTGTGTGCCATTTATGTCCGGCTCCCACCACTTCGTAGAGCCACACGTCGCAGCCCGTAGGACCGCCCGTGAAGCGATGTTTTATCACGGGGTGCCCGTCCTTTTTCAGACTCTCCACGCGTTCTGTCTCCTCGTGCGTGCAGCGATTCTTCGCCACCCAGTATCCCACGGCCAGCGGCACGGGCATGTATGCGCCCCAGCCGCCTTTGTTTTCCAGGTCGCCGCCCCACTCAGAAGTGTGGTCAGCCGTGCCATGCACCTCCATGACAGGTATCGGACGTTTTGCCTCGAGTTGCGAATACATCCACTCCATGGTAAGTCCGGCAATGGGAGCCACGGCTTTGAAAGTTTTCTGCTTGTTATTGAACGCCATCAAGTAACACATCTCGCCTCCGTTCGACATGCCAGTGAGAAAAGTATTCGTGCGGCTCAGTTTGTGACGCTTCTGCACGTGTTGTGCTATGCGACACAGTGCTTTCACGTCGTCTTGTTTCCATCCTGCCTGCGAAGGATAACCCACGTTCCAGCTGGGTTTTCCTTTCGGGTCGCGCAAGCCCTGCGGTATGCAGACTGCAAACCCGTGGCGTTTGGCAGCCGCAACCATAGGATTCTCGCGCCAAATCGAACCGCCGTAACCATGTAGCACCACCACAAGCGGAGCTTCTTCCTTTATTCCCTCGGGCAGGAACGTCACAAAGCGACGCATCTTGCCGTCCACACGCAGTGAATCTTTCACGAAAGTCTGTGCGCTTATTGCCGAACAGCAGAGTAGGCACATCAACATCACAAATGTCTTCTTCGTCTTCATCAGTTTTCTTTTTTCTAATTAGGTTAATATTTTGTTTCTTCTTATTTCTATTTTCCGATGGCATCTTTCTCCCACGGCGTGAAGTCGCGTGCCGAGGCGCGCCACGTGGAATCTGGCATGTACCACCAGAGACTACGGAAATACGCGTCGAGTTCCTTGTCGCGGAACACGTATCCGCGGTGCGCGTAAGGCAGGTTGCGCAGCAGTCGCTTGTCGTCAGTGATGGGATAGACTGCGCCAATGCTGTATATCAAGTTCTTTCCTCGGTCGTAGAACAGCCAGGGATTTTCGTGCTCCCAGTTCATAAGTATGTCGGCTGAGCGTAAATTCAGTTCTCCCCGCGGGCAGAAATTGGCACAATGCCACTCCAGCGTTCCGTTGCGTAGCGTCACCTCCGTGGCCGAGGCCTCATCGTATTTTACGTGTCGCGTCTTGCCCATGCCCTCCGTCACGCGGAAAGGTGCCTTGCTGAACGTGCTGTCGCCCAGAATGCAGAAGTGCTTGGCTGTGCGGGGCGTGCGAATGCGCAGCACGAAGTCGTCTATCTTGCGGTTGGCCCATCGCGTGGCCGGTGTGAGCTTATACGGTACGGAGAAGCACGTTCCCATGCCGAAGGATGCATCGTAGCAATAAGTATGGTGCACCACATTCTTGCCCTGTCGGAAGTGGGCGCTGAAATAGTAAGCGCAGGCCACCTCTATGACGCTGTCCGCCTTGTGATTGACAAACGCGCTACCAAAGTTTTCCCAGTCGGGCGACGCCATGATGTCCTTGATGTTTTTTATTTTCTGCAGCCCGATTTGCAGGATGTCGGGTTTCACCACGGCCGTCCGGAAGGCGAGCGTCTTGTTGTTGAGTGTGACGTGGAAGTTGTGGATGTATGGATGCTTGCCGTCCGGCGCGATGGCGTCGCCGTTTTCAGAGGGCGCATCGGCTTCGAAGCCCATCAAAACTGTCTTTTCCGGCCCTCGGTTCCACAGTTCGTAAAGCACGTCTACGCGCGTGCGGCCGTCGTCCGTCAGGTCGATGGTGAGCACTTCTCGCGTTATGGCTATGTCGTTTTCGTTCAGCGGCACCAACTGGTTGCCGCTGCCAAAGTAGACGCTGTCGTTGGCGCGTGTCAGAGCGATGATGCAGAGCGTGAGGAGTAGGATTGCCAGTTTTCTCATTTTACTTTTTTTCGTGTGCTTTTTTCCGTGCACCTCATTCCGTTTTGTCTGCGATGAGCGATTCCGAGTCAGGCAAAGGATTTTTCTTGCGGTTCTCCTGTGCGCCGAACTTCAGCAGGTTTCGCGCTGCAGTGGTAATGCTCTGTCCTGAGTCGGCCGTCACTCGGCTGAGGTCGTCGAAGGCGCGGCGCGTTTTCGTTAGCATGTCATCCACGTGAGCAAAGCGGTCGGCAAAGTTCTGCACGCGTTCCACAATCGAGTTGGCGCACTTCATAATGTTTTCCTGATTCTCCACTTGCTTCACTTGCTTCCATGTCAGTTCCAATACGCGCAGTGTCATGTAGAGATTCTGGCTTCCGGAAATCACGACTCCCTGGTCGTAAGCGTCCTTCCAGAGCGTCGCGTCGTTCAGAAGTGCGAGTTGCAGCGCACTTTCCTGGAATACATACATCAGTACGAAGTCGAGTTTCGCACCCGCGCGCGTGTACCTATAATATTGTTTCTGTGCCAATTCTTTCACGTGAGCGCGCATACTCTGCAGATGTCGCCGCAATGCCTCGCTCCGCTCCTCGTCGTTCTGTGCGTTCTGATAGTCCACAAATGCGGTGAAGGACATCTTACTGTCGATTACCACGTCGCGTTGGTCGGGAAAGTGCAGCACGACGTCGGGAATCAAGCGGTGGCCGGCAGCATCCTGCACGCTGTTGCCATGGTCGTCGCGCATGGTAGTCTGCTCCTCGAACTGCAAACCTTCCTCCAGGCCCATGTCTTCGAGAATCTGATGAAGCCGCAGCTCACCAAAGTCGCCTTGCACTTTGTTTTCTCCGGTCAGCGCCTGTGCCAGTCGCTCTGTCTGTGCGCCCATTGCCTTTTCGCGTTCCCAGTTCGAGCGGATGGAAGCGTCGAGACGTTCCAATGAAACGGTGTGATCGCGTCTCATTTGTTCGCTTTCGGCACGCATCTGGCGAAGATTCTCTTGCAGCGGCGTCAGTATGACACTCAACTGCTCGCGGTTTACCTGCGAGAGTTCCTGTGCGCGCTCTTTCAAGATGCGCTCGCTCGTGGTGTTCATCTGTTCGCGCATGAGGGCCAACTGCTGCTGCATTTGTTCCGCTTGCTGCTGTTCGCGGTTTTCCTGCTCGCGCCGCCAGTCGTCCATCTGCTGACGCTGCCGTTCGTTTTCTGCGGCGTGCCTCTGTTCGGTTTCAGCCTGCTTTTTCTGCGCTTCGGCGAGACGTTGCTCGTATTGCTCCTGCATGTTTTTCGTCTGCTGGTCGGCCATCTGTATACGCTCGCGTGCCGAAATCTTCTGCTGGTGCAGGACAACCCACATGGGCACAGCACCCAAGACAAGTCCGAAGAGGATGTAAACAATTACCATCATGTCAGTTTCTCGTTTCCGTGTGTCGTTTTCCAGTTTTTAGCTGTGCTGTGCCTCGGTGTGCTCTATCAGCGCCAAGAGTTTGGCGACTGCTTCTTCCTCGGGGATGTTTCGTTCCACGCATTCCTTTCTGCGGTAGAGCGAAACCTTGCCGCGGGCCGCTCCGACATAACCGTAGTCAGCGTCGGCCATCTCGCCCGGGCCGTTCACTATGCACCCCATGATTGCAATTTTCAACCCTTTGAAATGGCTGGTGGCGGCTTTGATACGGTGGATGGTGCCTTCCAGATCGTACAAAGTGCGGCCGCACCCTGGGCAGCTGATGTATTCGGTTTTTGTGAACTTGACGCGGGCGGCCTGCAGGATGCTGTCGGAAAGTTCCGTCAGGCGGTCGTCTGCGAAGTTCTTGCAGCGGATGACGAGTTTGGTGGCCTTACGGTCAATCAGCGGCGCACCTGCCGTCATGGCTGCCTTCAGTTGGAGTGTTTCCCAGTCGCTTTCGTCGAATTGAAGACAGAGCGTGTCGTCGGTGATTTGGCGTTCAGCCTCGTAGCGCAGGCGTGCACATTCCTCCACGGCGGCAGTCAGTTTTCGTGCCACTGGGATTTCTTTTTCTGGTGCCTCGGAGAGAGACACGCGAATCGTGTCGCCGATACCCTCGGTCAGCAAGGCGCCAATTCCCACGGCGCTCTTGATTCTGCCGTCCTCGCCCTCACCGGCTTCGGTAACGCCCAGATGCAACGGGAAGGTCATGCCTGCTTCTTCCATTTTCTGCACCAGCAAACGTACGCTCTGCACCATGACTACCGTGTTGGAGGCCTTGATGCTGATTACTACGTCGCGGAAATTCACGTCTTCGCGCACGCAGATACGCAGAAACTCCATGCAGCTTTCCACAATTCCTTCGGGCGTGTCGCCGTAACGGCTCATTATGCGATCCGAAAGGCTCCCGTGGTTTACGCCGATTCGCACGGCGGTGTGGTGTTCGCGACAGATGTTAAGAAACGGGATGAGCCTGTTTTCTATTTTCCGAAGTTCGGCTTCGTACTCTGCGTCGCTGTATTCCAAATGTTTGAACTGTCGTGCTGCGTCAACGTAATTGCCGGGATTGATGCGTACCTTCTCGCAGAACTGTGCTGCCACGTCTGCCACGCGCGGATTGAAGTGCACGTCTGCCACAAGTGGAACGTTGCAGCCAGCAGCCCGCACTCCGTTTCTGATTTGCTGCATGTTCTCAGCTTCGCGTACGCCCTGTGTGGTGAGCCGAACGTACTCTCCGCCTGCTTCTGCGATGCGCAGCACTTGAGCTACGCAAGCCGCCGTGTCCATTGTGACGGTGTTCGTCATGCTTTGCACGCGAATGGGATTCACGCCGCCAAGCGGCGTGTCTCCCACTCTTACTTCGTGCGAACGGCGGCGACGGAACGTAAAATCCGATGCTTCGTTCATCTGTCTTTTTTCAATATGTTACTTTACGAAATCTGCGGCCAGCAGGTAGTTTATGCTGTCCTCGACGCGCTGGAACTGCTTGCCGCTGCGTACGTCTTCCACTTCGACATAGAAATTCTTGTGGTCTTCGCCGTGAGAATAGAAGTGCTTGAAGATCTGTTCGAAGTTCATCATTCCGGATTGTCCGAGCACCATGCGGTCTTTGATGTGCAGCATCTTAATTCTCTCGGCATACTTGTCGATCCACTCCACGGGGTCTTGGCAGCCCATCACGGTCCAATACACGTCTAACTCGAAGATTACCTTTGCGGGGTCTGTGCCGTTGATAAAAATCTCTTCAATCTGACGACCCTCGCGTGCGGTAAAGTCGGGATTCTTGCCTTTGCCGCCTGCCACGACACGACAGAATTCGCGGTTGTGGTTGTGGTATCCAAACTGGATGCCTGCCTGCTTAGTGATGTCGCCTGCTGCATTGAAAACCTCGCACACGGCTTGTGCGTCTTCGATGCTGTCGATTGCGGGCAGTCCGGGTTGCACCATGAACGGCACGCCCAGAATGGCATGGTCTTCGGTGGCGCGTTTCCAGAAGTCCGTCAGCTTTGTGAAGTTTGCCTTGCTGTATTTCTCAGACCGGGCAATGGTATCCGGATTGAGATGCGAGCTGGTTATGATGAGGCCTGCGTCGTCGGCCATCTTCTTGTAGTCAGCCATGCTGATGCCGCCGATTTTACCTTTTCCGTAGCCGGCAAGTTCGAGATGTGTGTATCCCATTTTTTGCAGCCGCTTGAGTCCTTCGGCCACATTGCTGCCAGAAAGTTCCGGGCCCAGCGAGTAAGTTTGCAGGCCTATGTACTTTTTGCCTTTCTTGGCTGTCTTTTTGCTCTTGGCAACTGCGATTTCCGGCATCATTGCACCCAAGGTCAGCACTCCGGCGCCCTTGAGAAAATCTCTTCTGTTCGTCATTTCTTTTTTGTTATTATAATGGTTGGACAATTTGCTTTCGAAAAATTTATTTCCCGAACAATTCGTCGAGATATGTGTAGAAGGCTGGGTCTTCGCCTACCACGATTTTCAGAATCTTGCCGTCGGCATCGAGCACCATCTTGGTGGGAAATCCCTGTATGCCGTATGTTTCCAGCAGTTTGGAGTCCTCCGGGATCTGTACGTGCAGCCACGGGAGCGAATGTTCCTTGACGGCTTTTTTCCAGTCCTCGGGGATATCGCCGGCGTCGAGGCCCAGAATCTCAAACTTGCCTGCGTATTTCTGGTAGTACGCCTTCATCTCGGGGAAACCCTTGATGCACCATCCGCACCACGAACCCCAGAAATCGAGCACCAGCACTTTGCCCCTGAGCGAAGAAAGCGTCAGCGGCTTGTCGTTGAAGTCCTGGAGCGTAAAGTCGGGCGCCAGTTCGCCTTCGGCTGCCGTGCTGCGGATTTCCTGTTCGATGAGTTCTTCCGAGCTGAGGCTGTCGGTCGTGTCGGTCTCCTGTGAGCCCGTAGCGGTCTTGCCTGTGCAGGCCGACAAAGTGAAGGCAGCAGCTGCGAGAGTGGCAAGGAGGAATGTTTTTCTTGTCTTCTTCATTTCTTTTTTTTGTTTAGGTGTTATGCTTTATGTTCGCGTTTATCTTTCTTCGCAGTACACGCCCACTTCGGCAATGCTGGCTGTGCCGCGGCTCTCGAGCACGGTCAGCCGCACGTGCGACGCCCAAAGGGTGGGGAAGCGGTGAATCTTCACGCGCTCGGCAGTGGGTGCGGCACCCTCGAAGACGGCGTTCCACGTTCCGCCCTGCTGCACTTCGATTCGGTAACGCTGCAGGCGGTTGGCGTCGCGGTCGGTAATAACAATCGTGTTGATGGCCTTCTCTCGTCCGAGGAAGACGCTCCACCACGGATTTTTCACGTGTGGACTGGCATTCCAGCACGAGCCGAAATCGTCGTCGTTGGCGAAGTCGGAAATGGCGTAGTCGTCGCTCCACGAACTTTCCGCCGGTTGGTTTTTGGCCAAATTAGAGGAGACGATGGGATTGTCTGCCTGCGGCAGGTCGGCTATGTGACCGCGTTTCTTCCACAGGCGGCCAATGGCATCGAGCGCGTCGAGTGCGTTCTGGTCGAAAAGCCCGTCACGATTTGGTGCTACGTTGAGGATGAATGTGCAGTGTGCACGCCCGTAAGGCTCTATCATGTCGCGCACCAGCGTCTCGGGGTCCTTCAGTTTGTCGGTCGGGAAGCTCTCTTTCCAGAACCAGTTGGCTTGCAGCGGCAGGCAGGCGAGTGCAGGCAGTCGGTTTTCGGACGTGCTAATCTTCTGTCCCGCGCCTTGTTCGTATGATTTTATGTCGGTGTAGAAGAGTGCCTCGCGCGGATATTTGGCGGCGTTGAGGTCCATGACGAGGCATTCGGGCTGCAGTTTTTTCACCAGCCGGTATATATCCTCGAAGGGTATCTCGTCGTACGAAATCCGGCTCCACGGCGCATCCCAGCCGTCGATAATCAGCGCATCGATTTTGCCGTATCGCGTCAGCAGTTCCGTCAGTTGGTTTTTGATATACTGCAGGTGGCGGTCCGTCTGGATGTGGTGCGGGCGGATGCGGTGGTGCGTGTCGAGGATACTAAAGTAGAGGCAGACGCCCAGCCCCTCGGCGCGGAAAGCATCGGCAAACTCCTTCACGACGTCGCGTTTCACGGGCGAATTCATCACGTTGTAGTCCGTCGTCTGTGTGTCCCAAATGCAGAATCCGCTGTGATGCTTGGTGGTCAGGCAGCCGTAGGCCATGCCGGCACTACGTGCGGCCTTTGCCCACTGGCGGCAATCCAGCCGGCGCGGTGCAAACGTCGCGACGGGCTCGTCGGGGTCGGGCCAGTCGTGGCTGCAAAACGTGGGCATGTTGAAGTGAATGAACAGCCCAAAACGTGTGTCCACGAAGTCTTGTTGCAACTTGTGAAGCTTGGCATCATGTGCGCCAGCGGCCGTCGGCAGTACCAGCAGCGCCCAGACGAGCAGCTGCCACACTTTGTTTCTTCTGTTTCTGACTTGCATAAATAAGAATCTTTTGCCCACAAAATTAGGAAAAACTGCCGAGAATGCGAAACCCTGCGGCAAGAAATTGAAAAACTACGTGTAGTTTTCTCTGACGGCACACGTAGTTTTCAGAAATCTACACGTCGTGTGGACGCAAACCACACGTCGCATTTCGGCTCGCCACGTGTGGCATACAAAATATTGGCTGCAGGCTGTCGGATAATCGCTGTCTTTTTCGTAACTTTGTCACGAGAAACCTCAAATACGAAGCGGAACTCCTCATGGAAAGGCGCACCTTCATACAATGTCTCTCGGGCGGAATGCTGCTGGCGGCGGGCTTGCCGCTGCAGGCGAGAGGGCGGCGACCACTGCGCTTTGGCGTGGTAACCGACCTTCACTACGCCGAGAGGGAGATGGTGGGCAGTCGTTTCTACAGCCATTCGCTGCAGAAACTCAGGGCGGCGGTGGAGGTTTTCAACCGTTCGTCGCTTGATTTCGTCATTGAGTTGGGCGACCTGAAAGATTCCCGCCCCGACAAAGATGCAGTTGCGGCACTTCGTTTCTTGGACGACGTCGAGTCGGAACTTCAGCGATTCCACGGGAAAGTGTATCACGTGTTGGGCAATCACGACATGGACTGCCTTTCGAAGGAAGAGTTTCTGCAGCACACAGCAAACGCGGGCAAGGCTCGTGGCCGGAGTTACTACACGTTCGCGGTCCACGGCGTGCAGTTCGTTGTGCTGGATGCGAACTTCAACAAGGACCGTAGCCCCTATTGTCGCGGAAATTTCAACTGGAAGAAGGCTTACATCCCGGACGAAGAAATCGAGTGGCTCCGCCGTGAACTTCGCCAGAGTCGCAGGCCGGTCATCGTGTGTTGCCACCAGCTTTTGGACAGTTTCTCGGCCGTGCGGCACGATGTTTGCGTGGGGAATGCCGCCGAAGTGGTGCAGGCGTTGGAGGAAAGTGGCCGTGTGCTGGCCGTTCTGCAGGGTCATCACCACAGCGGACACTACAGTCAACGCAACGGAATACACTATTGGACGATGAAAGCCATGATAGAAAATGACTTTCCGACGCACAACAGTTTTGCCATCATCAGCGTGGAGCCGGGTGGCGACATCGTGATAGAAGGATTTGCCGACTGCGAGAGCCGCATTCTGAAGCACGAAGTCTGACGGCAGACTGGCGGTGAGGAGAATTTTATTCGCCGTTTTTCGAAAAAAAACGTGGCGTAACTCGTCTGCTTACTTCTTTTTTCGTATCTTTGACGTCGAAAATATATGGATTCGAGATTAGGGATTAGTGATTAGGGCGCAGTGGCCCGTAGTCTATCGTCCGCTGTCTCTTGTCCGTCACACACAATAAAGATAATACTATGGGAAAAAAGAAAAGCGGTAGCCGCAACCTTAGGAAAAAAGAGCTCGAACCGATGCTTATCGAGCTTTTCCAAGAAAATCCTACGCGTTGGTTTGATTTGCAGGGCATCTTCCAGCAACTCCATCTGAAGACACATCCGGCAAAAATGATGTGTATCGACGTCTTGGAGGCGCTTCTCGTGGACGATTACATCAAGGAGGATCGCGAGCACGGCCTTTATGCGCTGCACTTCTCGACGCAGGTGATGGAGGGAACCTTCCGTCGCAAAGCCAATGGAAAGAATACTTTCGAGCCGACCGACGGCGGCGAACCAGTATTGGTGGCCGAGCGCAACAGTATGCATGCGATGGACGGCGACACGGTGCGCGTGACAATGATGGCGCGGCGACGCAACCATGTACGCGAGGCGGCCGTGACAGAAATTCTGAAACGCTCGGACAAGCAGTTCGTGGGCACGTTGCAAGTGCGCAAGGACTACGCATACCTGCTGACGGAGGACAGAACGCTGGCGTGCGACATCTTTATCCCGCGTTCGAACCTTAAAAAAGGAAAAACCGGCGATAAGGCCGTGGTGCGCATCGTGGAGTGGCCCCAAAACTCCAAGAACCCCATCGGCAAAGTGGTGGACATTCTGGGACAGACGGGCGAGAACAACGCCGAGATGCATGCCATATTAGCCGAGTTCGGCCTTCCCTACACTTATCCTGCAGCGGTGGAAAAGGCAGCCGACAAGATAGAACCGGGCATCACGCCCGAGGAAATCAGCCAGCGCGAGGACATGCGCAACGTGCTGACCTTCACCATCGACCCACGCGACGCCAAGGACTTCGACGATGCACTCAGTATTCGGCAGTTGAAGGCCGGTCTGTGGGAAGTGGGCGTGCACATTGCCGATGTGTCGCACTACGTAACCGAAGGAAGCATCATCGACCGCGAGGCGCTGAAGCGTGGCACCAGTGTCTATCTGGTAGACCGCACGATTCCCATGCTGCCGGAACGTCTGTGCAACTTCATCTGCTCGCTCCGCCCCGACGAGGATAAACTGACGTACAGCGTCATTTTCCAACTGACGGAGAAGGCCGAGGTGAAGAAGTGGCGCATCCGCCACACAGTGACGCGCAGCGACCGTCGTTTCACCTACGAGGAAGTACAAAAGGTGCTGGAAGACCATCACGAGGCAAGCCCCGAGGACTATAATAGCCCGGGCGACCACTCGGATGCATCGGTAGGCAAGGACGCCCGTCCAGCTGAGGATTTTGCATCCGAACTCATCATACTGAACCGCATGGCCAAGGAACTGCGGCGCCGGCGCTTTGCAGCCGGAGCTGTGGACTTCGACCGTCAGGAAGTACGCTTCGACATCGACGAAAAGGGGCATCCCGTGGGTGTTTATTTCAAGGTGGCAAAAGACGCGAACAAGCTCATCGAGGAATTTATGCTGCTTGCCAACCGCACTGTGGCAGAAAGCATCGGCAAGGTTCCCAAGAACCAGAAACCGAAGGTGCTGCCATACCGTGTCCACGACACGCCAGACCCCAACAAACTGATGAATCTTTCGGAGTTTGTTGGCAAATTCGGCTACAAACTGAAGGCCACTGGCACGCGCTCCGACATTAGTAAAAATCTGAACAAACTACTGTCCGAAGTTCGCGGCCGCAAGGAGCAGAACTTGGTGGAGATGGTAACGCTTCGTGCCATGATGAAGGCGCGCTACAGCACGCACAACATCGGTCACTACGGGCTGGCGTTCGACTACTACACACACTTCACCAGCCCCATTCGGCGTTATCCCGACCTGATGGTGCACCGCCTTTTGACGCGTTATGCAGATGGCGGACGAAATGTGAACCAAGAACGCTATGAAGGCCTCTGCGAGCAATGCTCGGATATGGAGCAGACAGCGGCACAGGCAGAGCGCGCAAGCATCAAGTATAAGCAGGTGGAGTATATGTCGGAGCGACTGGGCGAAATATTTACAGGCACCATCAGCGGCGTCACGGAATTTGGCCTTTACGTCGAAGTGGACGAGAATAAATGCGAAGGCTTCATCCCGCTGCGCGACCTGGAGGGCGACTACTACATGTTCGACGAGAAGAATTTCTGCCTGCGGGGTCGTCGCAACCACCATACCTATAATCTGGGCGACAGCGTGAAAGTGCAGGTGGCACGGGCCGACCTCTTCCGCAAGCAGCTCGATTTTAAGTTGATAAGGTAAGAAAACGTAAACACGACGTACAAAAATTAGGGAGCCCACGTCCGAGTTGGCGACTGCTTGCTTCGGCAGTTCCGCCTTTCGGACGTGGGCTCCCTGTTTTTGCTTTCAGGCAGAGGGTCAGATGTCTATGCTGACGCCACCCATGAACGTGGCTTTTGGCATGGGGAAGCCCAGATAAGTCTGATAGCGCTGGGCCAGCAGGTTCTCGCCCTTTGCAAAGATGCGCAGTTCGCGCAGGATGCGGTAGCTGGCAGTTGCATTCAGCAGCGTGAAGTCTTCCTTCTTTCCGTTGTCACCCGGCGTTAGGTAGAGGTTGTTGATGTGCTGCAGCCCCATCACGAGCGAGAAGCGACCGTACGTGCAGTTGGTTCCGAGATAGGCTTTGTGCTCTGGCGCGCCGGCCACAGGATTCTTCATGTGTAGGTAGCTGTAGTTGGCGTTCAAGGTCCAGTGCCGCGTCAGCGGGCAGCTGCCTTCGACCTCCAATCCGTGATGAGTGAATTTTCCCGTGTTCATGTTCAACGGCCGGCCGCCGGACATGATGCGGTTGATGAGGTTCTCGCCCTTGATAAGGAACACATTGGCACCGATGCGTGCGCCCGAAGCGAAGTGGCGCGTGTAAGCCAGTTCGTAATTCATCATACGTTCGGGCTTCAGGTCGGGATTCTTCGGTGGGAACATATACATCTCGCGTATAATCGGGTTGCGGAAACCCTTCGACACGATGGCCTTCAGTGCATCCTGCTGTGTCAGTCGGAATGTGACGCCTCCCTGTGGCACCACCTCAGTCCCCACCTGACTGTGCCAGTCGGCGCGTACGCCGGCATTGAGTGTGAGCCAGTTGCATACGTCCTGCCGGAAATCCAGGTAGGCGCCCACTTCGTTCTGTGTGGTGTCTGCCAGTTCGGTGCGTGTGCCGTTGTTGTTCCTGTTCCATGCGTGTCCGCCGAAGTGCTGCCAGTCCATGCCCACCGTGGTGCGGTTGCCGCGGAAGAGCGATGCACCCTGAAACCAAGTGATGCCGGCAATGTGGTCGTTGTGCAGGTAGTGGTAGGTTTTCGGCGCCGCGCCGTACGGGTAGCCGTCGTCGATATTATGGTGGCCCCAGTCGTAGAAAGCACGCAGCGTGCCTGAGGTTTTCTCGTAGCGGTTCTGCACCGAGAAGGATGCCAAGCCTCGCGTGATGCGGCTGTCGTTGTCGAGCAGCGGCGCCGTCTCTTCGCCGGGATTGCTGGCAAGGAAGTGCGTCATGTCCACGTCGCCTGTCAGTCGCCAGTTGTCGCTGAGTTCGTAGCCAAGTTTCACGAAGCCTGCCGTGGAAGCAAAGTTGGAATTGGCCCTGTGGCCGTCAGTACGCTGATAGTTGATGCCCACCACGCTCGAGAAGCGGCCGTATTTCAGTCGGTTTACAGCCTCACCCTGCAGCGTACCGTAGGAGCCGGCTCCCAGTTGGAAGCTGGTCTGCTGTCCGTCTTGCTGTGCCTGGCGCGTGATAATGTTCACCACGCCACCCATGGCGTTCGAGCCGTAGAGCACACTGGCCGGGCCGCGAAGCACTTCCACCCGCTCGGCCATCATCGTCTGGTAGGCGTCAGGAATGGGATGTCCCATCAGTCCGGCGTATTGCGGTTGGCCGTCTATCAGCACCAGCAGTTGGGCGCCGCTGCCCACGCCACGCACCATCATGTTGCCTGCAGCACCCGTGCTGACGCCGTAGCCCAGCAGGTTACGACTGGTAATGAAGAGGCCGGGCACCTGCTCGGTCAGTGTGGGCAATACGCTGGGACGGAAATTCTCGGCCAGTTTTTCGTGCGAGACAACTGTTACACTCACGGGCACGGAGTTGACAGGCGCCTCGTCGCGTGTGCCAGTCACCAGCACCTCTTGTATGGTGCTGTCTTTCATTACTTCCTCGGCCGACATGCCGAGCGACAGGCACAATGTGCCTAAAAGAAGAAATCTTCTCATAACAATCTTTTACCTTAAACTATGCATTCCTTAACTATGGACTATGCACTATGGACTATGCACTTACAATGTGCCTTGCTTCAGCTTCTCCACAAACTGATCTACGCGTTGCAACTCGCGTGGGATGTCTATGTTTTGCGGACAGTGAGGCACACACTCGCGGCAGCTGACGCAGTGGTTGGCCTGTCGCAGGCGAGGCACGCTCCGGTCGTAGCCCACCAGGAAAGCACGTCGGGCCTGCTCATAATTTTTGGCCTGCTGGCTTTCGGGCACGTTGCCCTTGTTCACACATTTATTATAGTGTACGAAGATGCCCGGGATGTCGAGTCCGTAGGGGCACGGCATGCAGTATTTGCAGTCGTTGCACGGGATGGTGGGATAACTCTTTATGAGCGCCGCCGTCTCGCCTTCGAGCCACTGCTGTTCCTCCTCGCTGAGCGGTTCCAGCGGGCTGTAGGTGCGCAGGTTGTCCTCCAGATGTTCCATATACGTCATGCCGCTCAGCACAGTCAGCACGTTAGGCTTGCTGCCTATGTAGCGGAAAGCCCAGCTGGCCACGCTGTTCTCCGGCTTGCGACTCTTCAGGTGTGCCACCACGTGGTCGGGCACCTTGGAGAGACGGCCGCCGAGTAGCGGTTCCATGATGACGGCTGGAATGCCCAGCTTCTCCAACTCGGCGTAGAGGTACGAGCCGTTCACGTTGCGCCCGTCGGCCTGATTCCAGTCCACGTAGTTGGCTTGAATCTGCACGAAGTCCCACTTGTATTCGTCGTTGTGCGCCAGCAGCCAGTCATACACCTCCACGTCTCCGTGGAACGAGAAGCCGAGGTTGCGGATGCGGCCCTTCTCTCGCTGCTCCATGAGCCACTGCAGCAGGCCGTTGTCCAGATAACGCTGCTGCAGGTTCTGCAGTCCGCCGCCGCCAACAGAGTGAAGCAGCAGGTAGTCCACGTAGTCCGTCTTCAGGTAGCGCAGGCTGTTCTCGAACATTTTCGTACCTTCCTCGAACGACCATTGCGACGGGCTGAAGTTCGAGAGTTTTGTGGCGATGAAATACTTGTCGCGCGCATATCCGCTCTGTTCCAATGCGATGCCCAGCGACTCCTCGCTCTGTCCGCGGCAGTAGGCTGGCGACGTGTCGAAGTAGTTTACGCCGTGGTCGAGCGCGTAGCGGCAGAGGCGGTTCACTTGCTCTTGGTCTATTTCTTCGTTGTTGGGGTTGTCGGCTGTGCGCGCGCTGCCGCCTTTTGTGGTCGGCAGGCGCATCCATCCGTATCCCAGAATGCTGACGCGGTCGCCCGTCTTGGGGTTTGTGCGATATGTCATCTTGTCTTTCGGCACTTCGCCTGTGTGGTGTCCCATCGGGTCGAGGTCCACTTCGGCGTTCTGCTTGCCGCCACAGCTGGCAAGGGCTGTCGTGGCGGCCACGGTGCCGCCCACCTTCAGAAAGTCTCGTCTGTTATACTGCTTCATATCGTATGTGTTCTTTAATTCTTAACTATGGACTATGCACTATGCACTATGACCTGTCAAATCTCCTTCTGCACCTCGTGGCCTTCCACGTAGATGGCACTGAACGGACGGCTCGGGCAAACATATTCGCACGCGCCGCATCCGATACACTTCTCTTCGTTCACCACGGGTATGAAGTGCAGCGACTGCCAGTCCACAGGCTGATTCTGTGCGTCGAACCATCGTCCGTGGTCGCCCTGGTGATAGTTTCCGTCGGGCAGCATCTGTATGGCGCCGGTGGGACAGTGGCGGGCGCAGTTGCCGCACGGCTTGTCCTCGTTGGCCGGGATGCAGTTTTCGCGTACCCACACGGCGTGGCCCACCTGCGTGGAGCTGCGTTCCTCCACAGTGATGGGCAGTATGGCACCCGTGGGGCACACCTGCGAGCAGCGGTTGCACTCGGGACGGCAATAACCACGCTCGTAGCTCACCTCGGGCTGCATAAAATTCTTCAGGCTGCCGTTCGGCCGCAGCACATCGTTGGGACACGAGTCGATGCACAACTGGCAGGCCGTGCAGTGCTCGCTTAGATTGCGTACCGAGACGGAGCCCGGCGGTGTTATCTTGTGCTTGCGCTTTGGTTTCTGCTTGTCCTCGATGATGGCGAAGCCGCCGTCGGTTGTCTTATCCTGTGCGTGTGCCAGTGCCGTTCCTGCCAGCAGGGCTGCCGATGTCAGCACGGCGCGGCGACCGTCGTCCACCTTCTCGGCTTGCGTCTCGGCAGTGGTCTCGGCCGTTTCTGCAGCCTTCTGCTTGCGTGCGTACAGGATGTTTTCCTTGTCTATCATGGGCTTGTAGCCGAAGGCAAGCGCTCCGAACTTACATTCCTCGAGGCAGTCGCCGCACACCACGCAGCGCGAGTAGTCTATCTCGTGGCGGCTGAGGTCGATGCAGGCGGACTTGCAGTTGCGCTCGCACTTGCGGCAGTTTTTGCACGCATTGGCATCCATCACCACCTTCAGTCGTGCATGCTTGCTTAGCATGCCCAGCAGGGTTCCCACGGGGCAAACCGTGTTGCACCACGTGCGGCCTCCGCGCCATGCCAGCACGGCGATGATGCACCACAGCACGAGCGAGATGCCCAGCGTGGCGGCACTCTTCATCCACACGTCCACCGAGTAGAAAGCATAGCTGTCGTAGTGCTCCGCGATGCTGGCCAGCACATTGTTTCCCATCTTGTAGAGCGGCGCCACCATCGAGCCCACGATGCGCCCATACGTGCTGTACGGGAAGATGAGGCCTGCCAGCCAGCCCAATCCGGCCGACAGCGCCACACCAGCGCCCAGTACGAACAGAGGACGCATAATGTCGTGGGCCGGCGAATAGCTGTATTTGTTCTTTTTCCTGTTAAACCATGCGATGGCATCCTGCATCACGCCCAGCGGACATATCACAGAGCAGTAAATGCGGCCCAGCAGCAATGTCAGTACGGTCAGCAGCAGCAAAACTGCCACGTTCAACGACAGCAACGCCGGCATAAACTGAATCTTGGCCATCCAGCCCAAATAGAAATGAGCCGTGCCGGTGAAGTCCACCAGCAGCCACGTAATCGAAACCCAGAATATCAGGGCCAGTGCAACACGGATCTTTCTCAACATAGCGTAGATAATAATGATTAATAAGTGTAAAATTTCTGCAAATGTAGTCATTAATTTTGATTACTCGCTTTTAGATTTTACGCTTTTGCTTGCACAATCTGCAGATTTAACATCTTTTATGTTTTTTCTTTTGCTCCGTGTTTCGGCGTTCCCGTCCGAGAATAATTTCTCCCTGTGATATCCGAAAAATCGCGTGCATTTTCGCAAAAAAACACGCTTCGCAGGGCAAAACCTACACCTTTTTCCGTTGCCTACACTCGAACCTACACACCTTCAACGTGCAGTATGCCAGCCACTTAATGTACCAATAGTGTAGGATGTAGGTTTTTTTGCAGAAAAATTTTTTGGGATGGATGATGCAGCATTCTCAGTTTCCGGAAATCAGAAGCCGTGATTCCTGTCGTTGCAAGGTCAAAGGAAAAGTAAAGGCTGCGCGGGCCTGCCAGCGGCTGCAGAAAGCCTTCTTCTCCCGATGAAAAGCTAAAACATAACACACGTTTTTATGTTGTTCAGCATATTTTAACAAAATATCCTGCCCTTGTAGGTCGCCCTTCGTGCCAAAAGCTGTATTTTTGAAGTGGCAAGTGCGAAAAGCATTCCTTCGGGTGCCGAAATACGACACGTGGCAAGGAGAGAAACCAAGCGTGGTTCTGGCAGAAAGCACGTGTCGCATCGCAGAAGGCACACGTGTTGGCAAGGAGAGACACACGTAAGGCCGACAAAGCGGAAGCTACGAAACTAAGCTGATACAGAGATATAAAAACCAAACTTAATTAACTATTTTATTAACCTTTAATGTTTCACTTATGATGAAAGAAAAACTACTGAGAATGTGCTTGATGGGCATGATGTTGCTCGCTGGCACGTCTGTATGGGCTCTGTCTCAAGTGGACGGAGTTTACCAGATTGGTACAGGTGACGACCTGAAAGCCTTTGCCGAACTGGTGAACAGTGGTGAGGTGGACGCCAATGCTGTGCTGACAGCTGATATCGAATACGATATCAAGAGTCCGCAGATTGGTAACAGAACCAATGACTACACCTCCTACAATGGAACATTTGACGGTCAGGGACACAGCGTGACCATCAACATGTTCGCCGAAACAGAGGGTTGTGCTCTCTTTAACGGTGTAGGCCCCAAGGGATGGGTGAAGAACCTTATCGTGAAGGGTACCATTACCACCTCTTCTAAATTGGCAGCAGGTGTTGCTGTGGACAACTTCGGTCTCATCTCCAACTGTGTGGCCGACATTACCATCGTCAGCAGTATCTCTGGCGATGCCACTCATGGCGGTATAGCTGCACGTGGTTTGCAAGGATTCGTTGTGGACTGTCTTTCAATGGTGAAGATGCAATCCAAGACGGCTACCAACTGCGGTGGTCTCGTTGGATGGCCCACCAAGAAGATGTCCGTCGAAAACTGCTTGAACATCAACGAAATGGAGCTGGCTCAGGAGAGCGGTAGCGCTGTGGTAGTACGTAATCCAGGCGGTAACCTCGGTCGCGCCTATGGCGTGTACTTCAAGACTCCGTTCGGCGACCTCACAGGCGGTACGCAGATTACCGATGAGGATCTCAAGAGCGGTAAAGTCTGCTTCCTGCTGAACAACGACCAGAGCGACATCCAGTGGACGCAGAACATTGGCGAGGACGACTATCCTGTCCCCTTCAAGACCCACAAGCAAGTTTACTGCTCGGCCGACACCAAGTGCGATGGTACGACAGACGTGGAGGGTGCTACCTACAGCAACACTCCCGCTGGCGGTACGCCGACTCCTCACGAACTGACCGCAGGTTTCTGCTCTGTTTGTAAGGGTGTGGACAAGACGACCACGTATCATGCAACATCGCATAACGATGCTCTGAGAGGATACTTCAATATGCGATACTTGGAGCGCGACAAGGACGGCTACTATCTGATAAAGAATGCCGACGACATGCTCTGGCTCTCCAACATGATTCCGATGGGTCTGGAGCGCTTCCACGCACGTTTCGTAAATGATGTGGACTTCAGCGAGCACGGATACTGGATTAACACCAGCAACTGGTTCGCCGGTAAGATTGATGGTGCCGGTCACAAGGTGACCCTCAACATTGATGGTGCCGACAACTATCCTGCCCTCGTTCCTCAGTTGGCCGGTGATGTGTCGAACATCTGGATCGACGGTACGCTGAGCACGTCTCGTACCTTTGCCGGTTCTGTTTGCTGCGAGTTTCAGAAGCAGGATCAGCGTGGTGCTCCAACCATTACGAACGTTATCAGTACTGCAGAAATCATTACCACAAAGCAGGGCGACGGTACGCAAGGCGGACTCGTAGGTCGTGCTACGGTTGGAAACGGCAAGATTACGAACTGTATGTTTGCCGGCGCCATAACGAGCCCCGACAAAGTGACCAACAACTGCGGTGGTCTTATCGGATGGGCCAGCAACCCCGTCTTTGTGGACAACTGTGTGGTGGCAGCTACGTTCGATATAGGTGACGGCGACAACAACACCTTCTCTCGTAACTCGACGAACCTGCGTGTGACAGAGCGTCCTCTGTATTATCTGAACGCCAACGGCGCTATTCCTGCTGGTACGATTCAGATATTCGAGGAAGACCTTGCTTCCGGTGCACTGGCTTATCTGCTGAATGGCGACCAGAGCAAGATAGAATGGACGCAGGCTTTGGGCACAGACGACTATCCTATGCCCTTCCCCGGCCACGGACAAGTCTATGCACAGCCTTCCGACGGCTATCGTTGCGACGGCACCCCGCTTGGAACTATCACATACACCAACACGCCGCAGAGCGTGATTATTCCGGCTCACACCTACGCAGATGGTTTCTGTGCAGTCTGCGACCAGTATGACCCCGACTATATGACTCCCAACGAGGACGGATTCTATGTGTTGAGTACACCTCGCCAGTTGGCATGGTTCAGCCATAAGGTGGTGGACGGCGGCAATGGCTCGCTCAACGCCATCATGACGGAGGACCTCGACATGAGCGACGAGACACATTTCCGCAGCATCGGTATCGAAAAGATTCCTTACAACGGTCACTTCGACGGCCAGCACCATGTAATCAGCAACCTTATCATCAATGAGCCGGCCATCAAGGGTGTAGGCTTCATTGGTGCCATTGCCGGTCCGGCCCTCATCGAGAACCTGACGCTCGACGAGAGTTGCGCCATCACGGGTAACGGCTACGTAGGCTTCATTGGCTTCTCGGCTCCCATCTCGGGTTCTGCTACGTTGCGCAATCTGGGCAACGAGGGTTCCGTTACTTCTGTTGACGGTGCCAATGCCGGTGGTATTCTGGGCTGCTCCATGAGCAGTAGCGTGAAGTTCACACTCGAGAACTGCTACAGCACAGGTGCCATCAAGGGCCCGAAGGAGAACGGTATGCTCTCTGGCTGGCTCGGAAGCAACGCAGTGGTGACGAACTGCTGGTCGACGAGCGAAATCGAAGGCTTCAGCGACGAGGCTACCAAATTCTGCCGCCGCGGCAGCGCCACGTTCACCAACTGCTACGCCACAGACGGTGACGGCTCACAGGCAGCGAAGGTTACTGCAGAGCAGGTGGAAAGCGGTTATCTGACATACAAGCTGAACGGTAGCAAGTTCAAGGACGCAGTCTGGTTCCAGACCCTCGGTGAGGATTTGCATCCTGTCACCATTCCCACGCACGCGGTACCTTATTATATAGGTGGCGAGTATGGCTCTGTGAAGGACGGCGAAATCGAAGACCTCTTCGAGGCCATCAAGACTGTGGAGAAGGCTTACCTCTATGACAACAACGATCCTGCCTTTGCCGAGAACGGCAAGGAGCTGATTGCCGAGGATTCTCTCATCCAGGCTTACGATGCTGCCATCGACGCACTGGAGGAGATTGATTCTCTCAACGCCATGTGGGACGCTTATCAAGAGCTGCTCGAGAGCAAGAAGCCGCTGACTGCAAGTGCCAACGCTTACATCAAGTACATCAACCGCGCAGCTGAAATCCGTGATCGTCTGAAGACCGACGACAGCTTCGAAGGTGATGACCGCGACTTCCTCGACGGATATATCAACGGTGCCGACCCCGCCAGCGCAGAAGGTTACCCCAACGGTGCATACTACACTGTGGTGGACGACCATATTCTCTCTGCTGAGCAGCTGGCTGCCGAGATCGAGTACATGGAGAACCTGCTGAAGATTGCTGTGGCACGTGGCGGACAGCCTGGTACGGAAGTAACGGACCTGCTCGTGAATGCCAAGTTCAAAGAAGACTTCAAGACGGGTTGGGAAGGCAAGATGGCCACTGGCCGCGAGTCTCACACGCTGAAGAGCCCCGTGGATGGTACGCAAGCCTCTTGGATAGGTGCCGAGTGCTGGAACAACACGTTCGACATGCACCAGACCGTTACCGGCCTGAAGCAGGGTCTCTACTTGCTGCAGATGAACGCTGCACAGCGTCCGAGCAGCAGCATCGACACGCAGTCTCTCAACTACACTGCTTCGCTGTATGCTAACGAGAACAGCACGTACATCAACGCAGCTGTTGAGTCTATGATTTCGCAGGCCGAGGCTATCGACGGTGTGAACGCCAACATCACTGGTGCAACAGCCGACTACGTTGTGGTAGACGAGATGACGCTGGATACCTTCTACATGGCTCACGGCCTCCTCAGTATGGCCATCATTGCTAACGCAGACCGCAGCCTCAACTACATTGTGGCCAAGGTGGGCGAAGACGGCAAGCTGACCGTCGGCATCAAGAGCCCGGGTTCGACCTCCGGCAGCGACTGGACAGGTTTTGCCAACACGAAGGTATTCTATCTTGGCGATATGGACGGTGCTGTAGCAACCGAGGGTATCGACAAGGCACTTGCCGGCCAGGTGGCTCGCGCTACGAAGATTCTGCAGGACTACATCCCCAGTGCTGGTCCCGACTATGCTACGTATCCCAACTTCAGTGCTGCACTGAAGGAAGCCCTCGAGACTGCAATCGGCGAAGCCGAGAGCGCTGCAAGCAACGAAGACAAGTACGCTGTCATCCAGAAGTTCTCTGAACTCTTCGAGAATATCTACGCTTGTAAGCAGGCTTACTTGAGCATGTTCCGCGATGCAAACCTCGTGGAGGATGTGGCCATCATGATGCAGAACGAACTGTCTGAGGCAGACCTCAAAACGTATCTGGGCATTTCAGATGACCTGCGTGTAGCATACGAAGATGGTCTCTATTCGGCCGAGGAAGCAGCAGCTCCTGCCATCATGGCACCCGTAGAGAAGTTTATTCCCGAAACGGATCCTGAGGACGGCTTCATGAAGATTACCGACAAGACGCAGATGGCTTACTTCGCTGCATACGCAAATCAGGTGAACGGTGCTCAGAATGCCAAGATGATGAACGATATCGACATGACGGGTATCGAGTTCATCGGTGTCGGTACAGAGGAGCGTCACTACACAGGTACGTTCGACGGTCAGTGCCACACCTTCTCTAACGTCTTTGTTTCCGGTGGCGCCTATGCAGGTGTATTCGGTTGCGTGGGTGGCGGTGCTACCATCAAGCGCTTCATCGTGGATGAGAACAGCTACATCTATGGCGACCACTTTGTAGGTATCGTAGGTGGTTCAAGCGGCAGTGGTACCATCACACTCGACCAGCTCGGCAACGAGGGTATCGTGGAAGGTGCCAACCAGAACGTGGCCGGTATCATCGGTTGCAACAATGGCTCGGCTGCTACATTCGTGATTACCAACTGCTACACCACTGGCCCCATCACTGGCGGACGCGAGAGCGCAGCCATCACAGGATGGACAGGCGGTTCGCAGAGCAGCATCACCAACTGCTGGTCCACCAGCGCTGTGGTAGGTATGGATGGCGGCAAGCCTTTCTATCGCAACGACGATACTGTTATCTCTAACTGCTTCAACCTCACTGGCGAGCAGGCAACGAAGCTCGACAGCCTCGAGACTGTGAATGGTGCTCTGACATGGAAGCTGAATGGCAGCTCGGTAGACGCTGAGCCCGTTTGGTACCAGAAGATTGGCACGGATGCTTATCCGCGTCTGTTCACTGGCGACGTGGTTTACTACTACGGCGGTGAGTACATGAACGAGAAGCCCGTTGTGGAACTCAACTCTTATGCTTACGCACTGGAGAGCGCTTCCGACGCAGAGAAGGCTACCATCTCCTACGCTCTGATGTCTCCGGCCAAGGCTGCGAAGATTAACTTCTACGCTGGCGGCACGAAGGTTCACAGCGAGGAACTGGCAGGCGACGACCTGACAATGGGAACCCACTCTGTGGAAGTGCTCAACAAGAACCTGGGTGAGGTTGGCACTGAAATCACGTTCGACGTAGAGGTTACCTCTATCGGCGTGAAGGAGGCCCGCCGTGTGAATTCTCCGACAGAAGGTGGCCGCTATCTGGCAAATGCCGTTCGCAGCATGGCCTTCAACGACAACACCGAGAGCACAGCCTTCGGTACTATCTATGTGGTAGAGCCTAAGACGAGTCGCGACGAACTGACTGGCACCCAGAAGACTGGCGGCATCAGCGACGACAAGCTGCAGGGTCTCTTCGCCTTCACTCCCACCTTCGAGCCGATTCTGGCCGAGGACGGCACTCCTGGCTTCAAGGGTGGCCTGACGTACGAAGGCGGTGTTAAGGTGTACGACGATAATGCTCAGTACGACCCGAAGACTGTGAGCGTGTCCGACGACGGCCGTGTATTCGTGAGCCGTATGAGCGGTCGCTGCAACAGCCCCATCTATGAGGTTAATCCTGAGAACCTGAACGAGCCTTGGACTCCTGTCTTCGCAGGCGGTGAGCTCGACAGCACTTCGGGTATTACTTATGTGGGCGATGACATTCAGAGCGGTCAGGTGGCTGCATTCAGCACCTCTGGCTCTGGCGAGAACCTGAAGTTGTGGGCCATCATGGCAGGCCGTACAGATGGTAAGGTGAACTACAGCGACTTCTTCGCATACGTTTATGACCTCGGCACTACGCTGCCTTACACTGGCGTTCCGACGCAGAAGATTGACTCCCTGTGGGGTCAGTGGTCTGTGGCTGCCAGCGGTCTGAACATCGCCACCGACCACAGAGGTGGTGTATGGTTCTGCTCGTTCCGTTCGTCGCCAAAGGCAACCGAGCCCTCTCTCGTTCACATCAACGCAGAAGGCAAGGTGGACTACTTCGACAAGACGAAGTCGATGCCTGGCGGTGGCCTCGCAGTTAGCCGCGACGGTTCTATCCTCGTTCAGCCTTACGGCAACAAGACCGTGGTGGTGAACAGTGTGAACTACGCTCCTATGGCTAACGGCATGATTGCCCTCACCCCGCTGGCTTCCATCCCGACGAACGAGAACTACGCAAGCGGTCTGACGATGGACTACGCAGGCAACATCTACGTGGCTTCCTACAACAAGACTCCCGAGCGTTCGATGAACCGCTATGTATGGCCTTCGGATGAAGAAGTGGTTACCACCACTCCGTCCAGCAAGCGTGCAGCCTTCAAGGTTGGCGAGACGAAGACGGGCATCGAGAAGGTGAACATGGCTGGTGAGAACGAGATTTACAACCTTGGCGGCGTTCGCATGGAGAAGGCTCAGAAGGGTGTGAACATCGTGAACGGCAAGAAGGTTCTCGTGAAGTAAAAGAAATCTCAATCCCCGCCTCTCCGCTCCGAGAGGTAGGGTTTTCCCTACATTGGTGGGCGTTCTTCGGGACGCCCACCTTTTTTGTATTCAGAGGACAGACTGCGGCCGCAAAAATGCGACGCGTCGCATCGCTTCACGCCACACGTCGCAAGTCGTCACGCGACGCGTCGCGTGACGGAAAACTACACGTCGCATTTTTCAGTGCCTCGTGTTAGACATTTTTCTGCGGCAGATACCTTTTTAAACAAAAAAAAGTTGTATATTTAATTGCGGCAGTTGATACTGCATTCTGAAATATTTTCGTACCTTTGCGGCGCGAAAAAGAGAGAATATGGAACAGACACTTTTCATCTATAACACTTTGACTCGTCGCAAGGAACTTTTCCGTCCCTTGCACGAAGGGCGAGTGGGTATGTACGTGTGTGGCCCGACGGTTTACGGCGACGCACATTTGGGACATGCTCGTCCCGCCATCACGTTCGACTTGCTCTTCCGTTACCTTCAGCACATCGGATACAAGGTTCGCTACGTGCGTAATATCACCGACGTGGGTCATCTGGAGCACGATGCAGACGAGGGCGAAGACAAGATAGCCAAGAAGGCACGGCTCGAACAGCTGGAGCCGATGGAGGTGGCGCAGTATTACACAAACCGCTTCCACGAGGCCATGGCTGCACTGAACTGTCTGCCGCCCAGCATTGAGCCGCATGCCACCGGACATATCATCGAGCAGCAGCAACTCGTCAGCGAGATTCTGCGCAACGGCTATGCCTACGAAAGCAACGGTTCCGTCTATTTCGATGTCGAGAAATACGACAAAGACCACAAGTACGGCATTCTCTCTGGTCGCAACCTCGAGGAGGTGAAGGACGCCTCGCGCGAGTTGGATGGAGTGGGCGAGAAGCGTCGTCAGGCCGACTTTGCGCTGTGGAAGAAGGCGCAGCCCGAGCATATCATGCGCTGGCCCAGCCCGTGGAGCGACGGATTCCCCGGCTGGCACTGCGAGTGTACGGCCATGGGGCGCAAGTATCTGGGCGCGCACTTCGACATTCACGGCGGTGGCATGGACCTCATCTTCCCGCACCACGAGTGCGAGATTGCACAGGCTGTGGCATCGCAGGGCGACCAGATGGTACGCTACTGGATGCACAACAACATGATTACCATCGAGGGCAAGAAGATGGGCAAGTCGTACAACAACTTCATCACCCTGCCGCAGTTCTTCAGCGGCGAGCACGAGAAGTTGACGCAAGCCTATGCACCGATGACCATTCGCTTCTTCATTCTGCAAGCTCACTACCGCTCGACGGTGGACTTCGGCAACGAGGCCCTGCAGGCTGCCGAGAAGGGACTGGCGCGACTGATGGACGGTTGGAAGGCGCTGAAGCGGCTGCAGGAAGGGCAGAAGGTGAAAGGCGCGCCGGCTGTGGAGATGTCGTACGTCGACGAACTGCGCTCGAAGTGTTACGAGGCGATGAACGACGACCTCAATTCGCCGATTGTTATCAGTCACCTCTTCGATGCTTGCCGCGTCATCAATACGGTGCTCGACAAGAAAGCCAGCATCTCGGCCGAAGTGGCGCAAGCATTGCTTGGTCTCTTCCATACGTTTGCTTTCGATGTGCTTGGTCTCGCTGAGGATGCCGAAGGAAACAACAAGGCACGCGAGGAAGCGTTTGGTGCCGTGGTGAATATGGTGCTGGAGCAGCGCGTGCAAGCCAAGGCCGAAAAGAACTGGGCACTGAGCGACAAGATACGCGACGACTTGGCGGCCCTTGGTTTTGAGGTAAAAGACACCAAGGATGGTTTCAGTTGGACGCTGAATAAATAATACAAAACGTGGAAGGGCAAATGAGACGAGGTCTCACTTGCCCTTCTTCGTTGTTTCCAATTCCCGCAGATTTGCCGGACTGATGGTCAGTGTGGGTGTCGGCCGGAGTGGCACGACGCTTCCGTTGCCAAGCAACGCTTGCCGCACGCCTTGCAAGATGGGGTCGAGCCGACGCTCGGCGGCACCATGCAACACGGTGGAGTCGCTGAATGCAGCCTGCTCCTCCTCGTTGGTACGCTGCACGATGTTGGAGGCGGCCCACAGCGTGGAGTCGTAGCCGGCCTGGTCTATGGTTTCCAGCATGTTGCGGCTCACCTTATGCCCTTTGCGCAGCCGTATCTTCAGTTCGTCAATGTTGTAGAGGAGTGAGCGTGTGACGATTTTGCCTTTCTTTATCTGCAGTGCGATGTTTGTGACGTAGGTTCCTCGCCGCTTCGGCAAGTAGTTGGCGTGCAACTTGACGTCGATAGGCACCAGATACGACTTGTTGGCCCCCACCACCTTCATCTGCAAGTTCTTCATCTCGCCTTCGAACCGTAGTAGGCGCAGTTTCTTTGGTGCCACGTATAGCGTTCCTTCGAGATAGGGCACCGCCAGCCTCATGCCGTCCCGCTGTCCGAGCGTGATGCGATAGAGGCTGTCACCGTCGGCCGAGGACAGCACCGCGCAACTTGTGTCGTAGTATTTCTTTATCAGCTTTGGGTCGTTCAGCGGTATGAGTGTGCCGTTCCAGAACTCGGCGTCCTTGGTCATCGGCCCCAGCCCTACGAGCACGTGCTGATTGGTGCTGTCCATGTGCGACTCCTCGAAGCCTCGGTCCGAGAACTGTCCACGCAGTCCGCGCATGAAACTCAGCTCGCGAAGGTTGATGGCCGAGCGTGCCTTCATGAAGGACTCGGCCAACTCCATGCGTTTGCCGTATTGCGTGCTGAGGCGGTAGAAGAAGGAGTTCTGCTTCCGTCGGCTCCAGCTGAATTCCTTGTTGAGCCGCCGTGCCACCAGTTCCAGCAGGTCCGTGCCCGACAGAATGGTGACTTCGCGCATGACGGCTGCCATGGGTTTCAGCTTCACCACTGCCGGACAGTCTTCGGCTCGCAACTGCAACTTTTCGTAGCCGATGAAGCTGAATTGCAGCATCTCACCTTTCTGGGCCTCGAGTGTGAAGTCTCCGTCTATGTTTGTCAGTGCGCCGCGATCCGGCCCAAGGTAGATGGCAACGAAAGGCAACTCCTGTCCCGTCTCTCCGTCTATCACGTGGCCGTGCACCTGCAACTGCGCGCAGACGACGGCCGGCATGGCCCACAGCAGGGCCAGAAGGATAATCTTGTGCTTCATCTGTCTTCGGGATAACTGATACCTGTGATAATCTGTCCGTCCTCCGCCAGTCCTTCGGCGCTCAGCGTGATGGCTGTCGTGCGGCAGTTGTTCCAGAAGCTTACTTTGGCTTCTCCCTTTTCGTCGAGCTGCAGATTCGGATTCCAATAGAGCGTGCGCCGATAGTCTTTGAGGTCGGGCAGCGGACGCTGCGAGTAGTTGGGCTGGTAGAACTCCTCGCAGATGCTGTAACCCTGCATCACATAGTGGCGGTCGCGGTAGGTGGGCCGCACCTCGCCGTCGAGATACTCGAATGCCACGTTCACCGTGGGCTGGTCTGCCCCCATGTAATGTCGGTCTCCCTCGCGGCGTGGCTCGTAGTCAGTGATGAGCCTTACGTTTTTGTAGTTTCCCATATCGTATCGCCTCAAGCTCTCTTCGCTGTATGGCGCGTAATACTTTCCACGCGTCTCGGGCCACCAGATATCAGAAATGCCACCAAATCTTAAATCTTCTGTAAAATGCGAGAAATCGATTCTCTCCACGGGTTCTCCGCTTGAGAAGGGAGAAAGATATGAGTCTATACGACTCGAGAAAGAAGGTGTGATATTGCCCAAAGATCCACTGTATCCTGGTCCGTTCCTGTAGTGTCGGAAGTCGTTCATGTCTGCCACGTATAGTCGCGAAACCCACGACATCAGGTAGCTCGGCCCGGTAAACCACCCCGGCGTGAAGCCTGCGTCGGCGCATTCGTTGAAAGCTCTGTATGCGTCCACCACCAGCGCAGGATGGTCGGTCGAGAACTTGCGAAGTCCGCCGTGGCGTGCGTGTACCTTCACTTCGGCCAGCGTTTTTGTGTCTTTGAGGCTCGGCGCCAGCATGGTGCCCTCGCGGAATGGCGCCACGTGGGTATGATAGAAGTTGAACGGCTTCACGAAACGCGGGTAGTAAGGTGTCAGGCGGACGTAGAACTCGGGATACTCCGTGTTGTTCGGCACCACCCATAGGTGCTCGTACGATGGCTTCAGCTTGGATTTGCGCAGCCGCCAGTGGAAAATCTTGTCAATCCAGCGGCGGCGCCGTTCCGCACCTTTCCACTTTGTAGTGTCGGACGCGGCTAGATTGAGGATACACTCGCCGTAGAACGACGGCATCTGCAGAATGAATTGGCCGTTGCGTGTCTCCACTTCGCCCACCATATTCGAGAGTCCTTCCACCGTAGGCTTTGTCACCTCCACGTGTACACGTACTTCGTGCTTCAGGTAGCCTGGCGCGTAGTAGTGGGTGGAATCTTTCTCGCGCAGGCGATAGGAGTAGGTGTTGTGCAGGTCGCGTGCGTAGTCGGCTGTGCCCAGCGTGGGCACCGACACGCCGCTTGGTGAACCGCGGTGATGGAAGAAACTTTCCGTTCGGCCGCGGCCCAGCTGTAGGTCGAAGTCTTGATCCTCGCGCCAATGGTATGCCTCGTTTCCCCAGCCGAATAATCCCTCTCGGCCGGGCGCGAAGTAGCGGTTCACGGTGCCAAAGAAAACTGGTGTGTCTTCGATGGGATGATTGATGTGGAAAATGCCGGGCGTGGCCATCGTGAGCCAATTGTGGCGCCGCCAGCCTTGCACGAGCAGCAGCAGATCGAGATGTCGGCGGTGCTCGTCGTCGTCTTTCTCGAAGTAGTAGTCGGGCTGCTCCACGAATCCTTTTATCTGGCTGCATAGCAGCATTTCCGTCAGCATGTTGCTGCTGTCGTAGAGATACTCGGAGTAGGCAGCGTCGCGAACGGCCAGCGAGATGGTGCTGCCTGCGGCATTCGGGTTGGAGACCGCCACGTCTATCTTTTCGAAGGGCCGGTACATGTTGCTCACGCCGTCGAACTCCACCTGTGTGCGCTCGACATCCTGTTTGTGGCGTATGAAGACGAGGCGGTCGCTATAGACACGCCCATCGGCATTGTACACTGTAACTTGCGCTACGCCTGTCGGCAGCGAGTCGGTGGGAATGAAAAACTCGGTATCCGTGGCACGGAACTTGCGGAAGAAGTGCAGTGCACCGCCCGTCATCACGGTCACGCCCAGTGTCTCCTGTGCCGCCGTGCCTCGCGGCTGCAGTGTGAGGCGCAGTTGCTGGCCGACGATGTCGGTTCGAACGGCACAACCATCGGTTTCTGCATAAGGCACTTTCACTCTGATGACGCGCCCGCTGTCGCTCTCGAAGTGTGCGTGGTAGCTCTCGCCTTTTTCGTAGTCAAACTCCATTATGCCGCGTCCGCGGTTCTCGGTGTGGGCCTTAGCCACCGTGTCGCCCTTGCGGTTGGTGACGTACATAGTGCCGCTGATATGCTCGCCATCTCGCTCGTTGGCTTCGAAAGCCACACGCGCATGTGTGCCGGCCACGAGTACGCCGCCCTCGGGATAGAGTGTGGCTCTTGGCGACGGGCGTTTTGTCTCGGTGCGGAAGTAGCGCTGCTTGGGGCGAGTGGTCATGTTGTGGTCAAATTCGCCCGGTTCCTTGGGTTTGTCGTAGAGCGGGAAGATGCGGCTGTAGAGTTTCTCGTAGTCGCGGAAATATTCCTTCGCCATCTTTCGGGTCAGGAAATATTCCTCGGCTGGCCAAGTGTGCATGTGCTGATATTCGCCCCAGTTGAGTTGCCAGCGTGTGTAAGCCCGCAACTCGTAGAACCCACCGTAGAGCGAGTCGGGTAGCACGAAGGAACCGTAGCCCTGTCCGTTGGTAAGGCGGATAAGGTGGCGTTGCTGCAAGTATCCTTCTTGGTTCCACAGCTCGGCGTAGAGCAGGCGGCTCAAGTTGGTGGGTCGTCCGGTGTCGCTGCGGCGTACGTAGGCTTTGAAATAGAGCGTGTCGCCGGCAAAGTAGCACGTGTTATCCATGTGCAGGAAGACTTCTTCCTGCGGAATCGTCGTGCCGAAATGTTCGAGATTACGCTTCCAACCCTCCAGCGTATTGGGCAGCTGGCTTTGCTCCGACACACTGTCGGTAAGCAGTGAGAAGTCCCATCCGTCGCCTGCGGCCTGCAGTTGTGCGTGCAGGTGGCTGAAGGACGAGAGGGCGAGCAGTGTGAGAATTATCCTTTTCATAGCAGTTACTTCTTGAAGTAGGCTTTCAGCTCTTCCATGCTGGCTTTGCCTTCGATGTGGATGAGCGTCAGTTTCTGTGCATTGGCACGGTAGAAAATGTAGGTGTGCAGTCGGCCGTCTGTCGGCAACTCGTAGAATCCGTAGTGGAGTCGGCCGTTCGAGCGGTCTTCCTCGCGTGCTACTGCTGTGCGGGCATCGGAAAGCACGAGGCTTTCGGCGTGCCGCATTTGTTCGTTCTGCGGCTGGCGGACTTCGATGCTGTGGAAGTTTGTCAGTTGATAGGGCTTCAGTTTCTTGCCGCTTATTCTCACTTCCGTGGCATTCGGCAGTACGGAGAATTCGCCAAAGAGCGGTGCGATGTGCACCTGTGCCTGCAGCCTGACACTGGCGACGCACAGCAGCGTAAGGAGTGTGAGTCGGATGTGTCTCATGGCGCAGTAGGTTTTTCGGGGTTGAACATATCCTCCATCTGGTGCTGCATCAGATCTGTGGCTTGCTCGGCCGTCAGTTGCTTGCCGGCCACAGTGGCCGTGCAGAGGTTCTGGGTGTCGAAGTGTCGGTAACTTAGTGCACCGACAAAGCAGACCGCAGCCAGACAGGCGGCTGCAGCCCATGCAATGCGGCGATGCGACGTAGGGCGGTGGTGCCGGCGGCCCGTCTGCAGGAAAAAGAGTGTGGCCCGCACCTCGTCGAAGCGTGCGTCGGCTCCCTCGGGCGACAGCAGGAATGCACGCAGAAGGCGTTCCTCGGCTGCCGAAGTGCGTGCCTCGAAGTAGCGATCGGCCAGTGCCAACGCCTCGGGGGCAGTGAGTTTGTGTTCCTTCTGTGTCATAATACTGTCTTTTTGTAGATGTCCCTAATTTTTTTCCTCGCTCGGCTCATCTGCATCATCACGGCCGCCTCCGTCATTCCCAACGTGTCGGCAATCTGTCGGTAGCTCTCGTCTTCGTACTCGTGGCGGCGCAGGATTTCGCGTTGCAGGGGCGAGAGTTCCTTTTCCACCAGTTGTTCCACATATCGGAGCGTATCGCGCACTTCAGTCTCGTCGGGAGGTGACTTCTGTCTGCCCCATAGCTTCAGGAGCGACGACCTGCGTTGCTGCTTTTCCCGTTCCTTCTGAAGGCGGTGCTTCACAGCCGTGTGTAGCAGACGCTGCCCATCGTCGGCATTCTCTGGCGCGTAGCCCTTCTGCCAGAGGCGGTAGAAAGCATCCTGTACTGCGTCTTCCACTTCCTCGCGCGCGCCTGTAAATAATAAGGTGCCCTCGCGGAGGCGACGACAGAGACGCTTGTATGCTTCGAGTAGTGGAGTCCGATTCATGGGCAGGCAGTGCGCTTTTTATATTATAAAAGGGTATGAAACGCCAAAACCTAACGCGCGAACATCTGAAATGCGCTGCTTTTTGCAATTTTTAACTTTTCGCTTGTCTGGAAACGACGTGTCGCATTTTTTGCGGTGCCCGCAGTTTTGGGACTACCACGTGTTGCATTGGTCGAAACGACGTGTGGTATCTAACGTTTCCGCGCGCTGCACTCAGCGCAGACACCTTTTATCATATAGTTGACGGCCGTAGGCGCGAATCCTGCTGGCAAGTCAACGGGCGGAATGTGCGTGTCGCGCAGGCAGAAAGTGCGGTGGCATTGTTCGCAGTAGAAGTGTGTGTGCTGGTCTTCGAGCGTGCAGTCCTCTTCGCCGTGGCAGGCCTCGTACTTCATGGCACCGCTGCCGTCTTCGATGCCATGCACCAGATGGTGCTGCAGGAGCAGTGTCAGCGTGCGGAAGATGGTGCTTCGCTCGGCCGTTACCATGCGTTCCTCCAGCTCGCGAAGCGAGAGCGGATGGCGCGCGCCCTCCAGTTCGCGAAAGACCCACAGGCGCATGGCAGTGGGCTTGACGCCGCGAGCCAGAAGTCTCTCCTCCAGCAGGTCTGTGTCCGTAGTGTTGTGGTCGGATTTATGCATGTGGCATCAGTATCTGAACGAGCTGCCGCCTGCAAATTCGCGTAGCAGGCTGGTGGGCGGCACCTGATCGGCCGGCACTGGCAGGAAGTAGTGTATGAATTTCGTCAGGCGGTATGCCTCGGCGTACTCGGGCGCGCGCTCTGGCACTTGCTCCAGAATGGGCAGTACCTGCGTTCGTATGACGCCCAGCTCGTAGAGCAAGGCGCTGTTGAACGTGGCGTCGGCTTGCTCCTGGAAGGGCAGAATCCATTTTTCCTCGCCCGCCTTCACGCTTGGCCCGCGTTTGATGGTCTCCAGCGCCGAGTAGCCGCGATATTTGTAGTCGCGAATCACGCGGCGTAGCAGGCGAATGTCGTCCGTCGGGATGTGGTTGTGGTCGTCCAGCTGCACGGTGGTGAGCGGCGACACGAAGATGCGGAATTTCTTGTCATCAGGAATTTGACGCGTAAAGAGCGGATTGAGCGCGTGATTGCCCTCAAGGATGATGACATCGTCGGGACCGATGCTCAGCTTCTTGCCTTCGAAGACGCGTTGGCCGCTGGGGAAATCGTAGCGTGGAAGTTCCACCTCCTCGCCTGCGAGCAGTTGGTTTATCTGCTTATTAAAGAAGGCAGTGTCCACGGCTTCGATACATTCGAAGTCGTATTCGCCGTGTTCGTCGAGTGGCGTATCGACACGATTCACGAAGTAGTCGTCGGTGCTCAGTATGCGCGGACGGACGCCGCACGCCATCAGCAGTGTTGCCACACGCTTGGCCGTAGTGGTCTTGCCGCTGCTGCTCGGGCCGGCCAGCAGCACCATGCGTGCCTTGCGCTCGACAATCTGGTCTACGATGTCCACCAGTTTCTTTTCCTGCAGTGCCTCGCTCACATTGATGAGTTCAGATGCGTAGCCGGCACGTATGGCAGCGTTGAATTCGCCCACGGTGCGTACGCCCAGAATGTGCTGCCAATGCAGATGTTCGCGCACCACGTCCAGCATCTTTGTCTGTTCCTCCATTTCCTCCAGTTGCGACGGGTCGGACATCTTTGGCACGCGAAGCATCAGCCCATCGTGGAATGGAATCAGGTCGAAGAGATGCAGCTGTCCCGTGCGGTTGAGCAGACAGCCGTAGAAGTAATCGATGCTGTTGCCCAGCTTATAATAGGTTGTGTAGAGGCTTTCCACGCTTTCTAGCAGTTGCACCTTGCTTTTCATGCCACGTTTTTGGAAAAGCTCGATGGCTTCCTCCGTCGGGCTCTGGATGTAATAGATGGGCATGTCGGCATCTATTATTTCCTGCATCCGCTTCTTGATGCTACTGACGATGGCCGGAGAAATGCCAGCCGACAAATTCTCTGGTTCCATGAGAAGACGGCAGAGATATCCGCCTTTCATCGGCACTCCAATGAAGAGCTGCGCCCACGGATAAAGGTCTTCCACAGCTTTTGCAAGCACGAAAAACAGCGTGCGGACGTACGTGCGCATTCCTGTGGGCGACTGAAGTCCGAAAAAGCGAACGTCCTTGTTGTTGTAGAAGCGGTAGCTCATGCCTTCTACCTTGTTGTTTACGTGTGCACACACTGGGCCGTACTGCATTTCCAGCCCCGAGAGACGAAATGCGTCGTAGAGGTCGGAGCCGAAAGGCAACGAAATTTTTTTCTTGTTGTTCGTGCAGCGTATTCTGAGTTCAGTTGCCATTTTTATGTCAGATTAAGAAAAAGAAATTAGGCTTGCTTCAAAAGTTTTAGGAACTCCTCCATGCCGGCCGACGCGCCCTGCATGATGTGATGAAACGGGTGGCTGCTGTTCCACTGCACAGGCTTTGGGTCGATGAGATAGATGGGGACGCCGTCGGCCACCAGTCGTGTCAGTCCTGCGGCAGGATAGACGTTCAGACTCGTGCCGATGATGAGCATGAGGTCGGCCTTCGCACAATATTCGGCAGCAGTCTCTATTTCCGGCACGGGCTCGCCGAACCAGACAATGAATGGGCGCAACTGACTGCCGTCGGCTGCCTTGTCGCCAATTTTCACCTCCATATGGTCGGGCGGCAACGTCTGGATGTATCGCGGATTATTGGGGTCGCGGCTGCTGGTGACCTTCATCAACTCACCATGTAAGTGTATGACGTGGCTGCTGCCGGCCCGTTCGTGCAGGTCGTCCACGTTCTGGGTGATGACCGTCACGTCGTGTTCCGCCTCGAGCTGTGCCACGAGTTCATGGCCGCGGCATGGTTTTGCATCCAACAACTGGCGCCGCCGTGTGTTGTAGAACTCGGTAACGAGCGAAGGATTGCGTGCCCAGCCCTCGGGCGTGGCCACATCCTCTACATTATACTGCTCCCAGAGTCCGCCGTTGTCGCGGAAAGTGCTGATGCCGCTCTCCGCACTCATGCCAGCACCCGTCAGAACTACCACTTTCATCCTTGTATTTTTAGTGAATTATCTGCAAAAATACGAAAAAAACCGAAACGTTTGTCTGTTAGATGAATAAAATGTCGTACTTTTGCGCTGCAATTTACATTTTTAGCACGTTTATGGATAAAATTAGCTACGCCTTGGGCCTCGGAATTGCCCATCAGATTAAGAATATGAACATCGAGAATTTCAGCATCGAGGACTTCGCACAGAGTGTGCGTGACGTCATCGAGGGAAATCCCACAGCCATCAGCAGCCGTGAGGCGCAGCAGATGCTGAACGACTACTTCCAGAAAAAAGAGAAAGCACAGGCCGAGACCGCCATTGCTGAAGGCTCTGTTTTTCTTAAGGAGAATGCAAAGAAGGCCGGCGTAGTGCAGACGAAGAGCGGACTGCAGTACGAAGTGCTGACAGAAGGCTCGGGACGCAGTCCAAAGGCGACTGATACCGTGCGTTGCCACTACGAGGGACGTCTGCTCGATGGTAGCGTTTTCGATAGTAGCTACCAACGCGGCGAGCCTGCCGACTTCGGGCTGAATCAGGTGATAGCCGGTTGGACCGAGGGAGTGCAGCTGATGAAGGAGGGTGCCAAGTATCGTTTCTATATTCCCTACCTGTTGGCTTACGGCGAACGTGGTGCCGGTTCCAGCATCCCGCCCTACAGCACGCTCATCTTCGACGTGGAACTGATAAAAGTACTCTAAGACAAAAGAATAGTTTAACAATAAAAAGAAAAAAACATGAAAAAGATTAGTTTTCTTTTGGCCGCTTTTGTGGCTGTGGTGATGATTTCGTGCGGTCCTAAGACGCCGAAAGCAAGTTTGAAGAGCGACGTGGACACACTGAGCTACGTGATTGGTATGGCTCAATCGCAGGGCCTGAAGGATTATCTCGTGCAGCGTATGGGCGTTGATACGGCATACATCGACGAGTTCGTGAAAGGTCTGAACGAAGGTGCAAATGCTGGCGACAGCAAGAAGCGTGCAGCCTACTATGCCGGCATTCAGATTGGCCAGCAGGTAAGCCAGCAGATGCTGAAGGGCCTGAACTACGAAGTGTTTGGCGACGACAGCACTCAGACTGTGAGCCTCGACAACTTTATGGCTGGCTTTGTGGCTGGTACAACTGGCAAGGGCGGTCTGATGACTGTAGACTCCGCATCTCAGATGGCACAGACGCTGATGCAAACGGTGAAGGCTAAGCACATGGAAGAGGTGTATGGCGAAAACAAAAAGGCCTGCGAGGAGTTTATGGCCAACATCGCCAAAAAGGAAGGCATTCAGGCACTCGAGAACGGTGTGTACTATGAAGTGCTGACCGAGGGCAAGGGCGAAATTCCTTCTGACACCAGCCGCGTGAAAGTTCACTACGAGGGCAAGCTCATCAATGACAGCGTTTTCGACAGCTCGTACAAGCGCGAAGCTCCCACAACGTTCCGTGCCAACCAAGTGATTCCCGGCTGGACGAACGCCTTGACTCATATGCCTGTTGGCTCGAAGTGGAAAGTTTACATTCCGCAGGAGCAGGCTTACGCCGACCGCGAAGCTGGTCTGATTAAGCCGTTCTCTTGCCTTATTTTCACCATCGAACTGCTGGAGATTGAGAAATAATTAAAGGGAAATGAAAGTCGAAAAGAATAATTTCCGTTTCGCAGCGTTCAGCCCGAAGTTCGTCTGCCTAATTCTTCTCTGTCTTCTTTGTTTGCCTGCAGTCGCAGCTAGCAAGAAGAAAGCCAAGAAGGCGCCGGAAACGGTGGTTAAGGTGGACACTGTGAGCGTGGATTCTTTTAGCTACGCCCTCGGCTTGGCCAACTCAAATGGCCTGAAGGATTATCTGGTGCAGCGTATGGGCGTCGACGTGACATACATGGAAGATTTCCTGAAGGGCTTCCAGCAGGGCACGTTCTCCGAGGCCGATAAGCGCGAAAAGGCACGCATCGCAGGGTTGGAGATTCGCCGTCAGGTGGAAGACCAAGTATTCCCGACTTCGAATAAGCAGGTGAATGACACGGTCGACCTGCTTCGCCGCGACAGATTCGTGCAAGGCTTCTTCGACGGCGTCAGCGGGAAGAACGCGACCCTTAGTATGGACAGTGCTCAGGCTGTTGTAAAACGTCAGATGGACTTCTATCACAGGGAAAAGATGGAACGTCTGTACGGTGCAAACCGAGTGGCTGGCGAGGAATTCCTGAAAGCTAACGCCAAAAAGGACAGCGTGAAGACCACGCCGAGCGGTCTGCAGTACAAAGTGCTGACACAGGGCACTGGCGAGATTCCCACGCCCGAGAAGCGCGTGCGCGTTCATTACGAGGGACGGCTGATAGATGGCACTGTTTTCGACAGCAGTTATGAGCGCAACAAGCCTACCATGTTCACCGTGAATGGTGTCATTAAAGGATGGATAGAAGCGCTCTGCATGATGCCGAAAGGTAGCAAGTGGGAAGTTTATGTTCCGCAGCAGTTGGCATACGGCGACCGTGAACAGGGAAAGATACCTCCCTTCTCGTGCCTGATTTTCACCGTAGAACTGCTCGACGTGCTTCCGGCCATCGACCTCGACAACCCGAAGTGAGGCGAGTGCGTCTCGCAGTTTTGTAAAAACAACAGGCAGCAAGCAAAAAACTTGCTGCCTGTTTTATTACGACAAAGCGTAAAAAGAAGAATTCTGAATGGCGGATTTTGCATTCTGAATTAAAATAAGTACCTTTGTCGCGTAAAATAACGAACCGTAAATCTTTAGGTATGAATTTCGCTCTTGAAAAGAGAATATCAGAGGCAGCACGGACTGCTATCGAAGAGTTGTATGGCGGAGAAGTGAAGGCCGAAATGGTGCAGCTGCAGGAGACGCGCGCCGAATTCGAAGGCCAGCTGACGCTGGTGGTGTTTCCCTTTCTGAAAATGAGCCGTAAACGGCCGGAAGACACCGCACAGGAGATTGGCGAACGCCTGTTGGAGAAGATTCCCGACGTGGTGAGCCGCTTCAATGTGATAAAAGGTTTTCTGAATCTCTCCATCAATCCACAGCAATGGATCGGGCTCTTGGAGCAGATTTGGCAGGATCCGACGTTCGGTTTCGTGCCAGTGACAGAGACGAGTCCCTTGGTAATGATAGAATATAGTAGCCCAAATACAAACAAACCATTGCACCTTGGGCATGTGCGTAACAACCTTCTGGGCTGGGCGCTGGCGCAAGTGATGCAGGCCAACGGCAACCGCGTTGTTAAGACGAACATTGTGAACGACCGCGGCATTCACATCTGTAAAAGTATGCTGGCGTGGCTGAAGTGGGGACAGGGCGAAACGCCAGAAACAAGTGGCAAGAAAGGCGACCACCTTATCGGCGATTACTATGTAGCCTTCGACAAACATTATCGCGAAGAGGTTAAGAATCTTGTGGAGCAGGGCATGGACGAGGAGACAGCTAAGCAGGAGGCTCCGCTCATCAAGGAAGCGCATGAGATGTTAGTAAAATGGGAAAAGAATGACCCAGAGGTGCGCGCACTATGGCGCAAAATGAACGAATGGGTGTATGCTGGCTTCGACGAGACATACAAAGCGTTGGGCGTGAGCTTCGATAAGATTTATTACGAGAGCGAGACGTATCTCGAGGGGAAAGAAAAGGTGGAAGAAGGATTGCAGAAGGGACTTTTCTACCGTCGCGAGGATGGCAGCGTGTGGGCCGACTTGCGTCCGGAAGGGCTCGACGAGAAACTATTGCTTCGTGCCGACGGTACCAGCGTCTATATGACACAGGATATCGGCACGGCGAAGTTGCGCTTCCAGGATTATCCCATCGACAAGATGATATATGTGGTTGGCAACGAGCAGAATTATCACTTCCAAGTATTGAGTATACTGCTCGACAAATTGGGATTCAAGTGGGGCAAGGACTTGGTGCACTTCTCTTACGGAATGGTGGAACTTCCCAACGGGAAAATGAAAAGCCGCGAGGGAACCGTGGTGGATGCCGACGATCTGATTGCCACTATGGTGGCTGATGCCCGACAGATGAGCGCTGACAAAGTGAACAAACTGGAGAACATAACGGAGAACGAGGCACAGGAGATTGCTCGTGTCGTGGGCATGGGTGCGCTGAAATACTTCATCCTGAAAGTTGATGCACGCAAGAATATGTTGTTCAACCCCGAGGAAAGCATTGATTTCAATGGCAACACCGGTCCTTTCATTCAGTATACGTACGCTCGTATTCGCAGCATCTTGCGCAAGGCCGATGAGCAGGGCATTGTTCCGCAGAAACTTACGACTTGCGAATTGAGCGACAAAGAAATCAGCTTGGTGCAGCACTTGCAGGGGTTTGCCGCCGCTGTGCGCCAAGCCGGTCAGGACTACAACCCAAGCTGCATCGCAAACTATTGCTATGAGTTGGTAAAAGAATACAACCAGTTCTATCACGACTTCAGCGTGCTGCGCGAAGAAGACGAAGCGAAGCGTGCTTTCCGTCTGGCCCTCTCGGCTGCTGTGAGTCAGGTGGTGAGAAACGGCATGGGACTGCTGGGTATCGAAGTCCCGGAGCGAATGTAAGAACAGAAACTGCAGAATAATATAATAAGCCTTGATGAATACAGCCTCCAGCCCCAATTCCCAGCCTGCGCCCTTCGACGGACGAGAATGCCTCTGCGTGGACGCGGCTTGCTCGGGAAATCCCGGGCCGATGGAGTATCGTGGCGTTTACCTGCCCAGCGGACGCGAAGTGTTTCGCTTCGGTCCTATTCAGGGCACGAATAATATCGGAGAGTTTCTGGCTATTGTGCATGCTTTGGCACTGATGAAGCAGCGCGGCGTAGTGATGCCCATCTATAGCGACAGTGTGAGCGGCATGGCCTGGGTACGCAATCGTAAGGCAAAGACCTCGCTGGAACGAAACGAACAGACGTCGGAGGCCTTGGACTTGGTGCTGCGGGCAGAGAAATGGCTGCGCGAAAATGGCGTGGCGGCGCCCGTCTTGAAATGGAACACTGATGAGTGGGGCGAAATCCCTGCGGACTTTGGAAGGAAAAAGTAGCACAAAAGAGATGAAGAAGCATTGGGCAATATTCCTCTTGGCTCTCCTTGCGACGCTATCTTGCACGAGAGTTAATATGCCAACCTATCCTCCGATTGACAAATTGCCTGGAAAAGTGGAGCAGGAAGGCGTGAAGGTGGAGCATTTCCCCTCCATGATGCACACTTTCATTTGGCGGAACTGGGGATTGGTTCCAACCTCCCGTCTTGCCGAAGTGTTGGGAACCTCGGAACGAAACGTGCGCATGGTTGCAGTTTCCATGGGGTTGGAAGCACGGCCAAAGGTTGATCCTGTCTGGACATCTTCGAAAGGATATATCACCTTGCTGAAACGCAATTGGCACATTCTTCCCTACGAGCAGATTCTCGTGCTGCTGAATATGACGCAGGAGCAACTGGAATGGAATCTCTTCGAAGACGATTTCTTATTTACTAAACTCGGAAAAAAGAAGCCCCAATGCGAGCGTCTCACCTTTCATAAGCCGACGAAAGAGATGAACCAGCGGGCTGCAGAAATTGCCGAAATGGTGCGTGCGAACAAGCCCGGCAAGACGGTGCCAAGGTTTGATTTTTTCTCGGGAATGCCTTTGTATGGCGTGACGAATCACAAACAGTCAGGAATGGCAGACGGCCTGCGGATGGTATTCTCTTACAATGCCATCTATGGCGACCCGCTCATGGATGCGGCGCAGTCTTCCTATTCCGACGAATTGCTTGCACGGCTCAGCGCATTGGGCATCAATGCTGTGTGGGTACACTCGGTTCTCCGCATGCTGGTGGCGCCGGAAGGTCCGTTTCCCGGCGACGAGAACTACAAGGAACGGCTCGAGAACCTGAACACGCTGGTGAAGCGAGCCGCGAAATATGGCATCCGGGTGATGATGTACGTCAATGAACCTCGCGCGTTGCCGAAAAGGTGGTTTGACACAGAGGAAAAGCAAAGCCTTGCAGGACTGACAGAAAGGGAACAACAGACTTTCTGTACCTCAGATCCACGCGTACTTAAGTGGCTGTCTGGCTCCTTCGAGAGGGTATTCAAGGCTGTGCCAGGACTTGGCGGTGTCTTTATCATTTCCATGTCCGAAAATCTCACGAACTGTGCGTCTCATAAACACCAGAACGATTGTCCCCGATGCGCCAAGCGTCCTCATGACGAACTTTTGGCCGAGGTAAATAATACCATTGCAGATGGAGTATTAAAGGGTAATCCCGATGCAAAGGTCTTGGTGTGGGACTGGGGATGGGACGATAGTTATGCCGAACAAATTATTAATCGATTGGATAAGCGGTGCACTCTGCTTTCCGTTAGCGAGTGGTCATTGCCAATTAACAGGGGAGGCGTGGCGTCTAAGGTCGGCGAATATTCCATTTCAGCGGTTGGCCCCGGTCCGAGAGCCGTAGAACATTGGAAGTATGCCAAAGCAGCTGGCCTGCAGACTGCGGCAAAGGTAATGGTGAATGCTACATGGGAAGTAAGTTCTATTCCGGTAATTCCTGCGATGGATCTTATTGCTTCTCATGCAAGCAACCTTGGGAAAGAAGGAGTCAAGGACGTGGTAATGACGTGGAGCGTCGGAGGATATCCATCTATCAATTTTGCCGTCTTTCAAAAGATGCTCTTAGATCCGTCCGTAAGTCTTGACGAAATAGCAAACGATTATTATGGAGAAAAATCCGGGCCTGTTGTGCGACAGGCGTGGAAAGAATTCTCTGACGGATTTAAGGAGTATCCTTACAATATAAATGTTCTATATAGCGGCCCACAGCACTTGGGGCCGGCAAACTTATTTTATCCCGAACCCACGGGCTGGCATGTTTCTATGGTTGGTTTTCCCTACGATGACTTGGATTCGTGGAGGCGCATCTATCCCGCTGATGTTTATATCTCTCAGATTCGTAAGGTGGCCAAAGGCTTTGAGCTAGGAGCGAGTCTTTTGAAGCAGGCGATTGCCAAGGAGTCAGATTCTGGCATTAAGAAAATGCTGCAAACCGATTACAGAAGGGCTCAAGGTTTTAAATGTATTTTTAATTCCGTAGCAAACCAGGCCACGTTCATCCTCTGCCGGGACAAGAAGGATGCGAAAGGAATGAGGCAGATGATAGACGACGAGATTCTTAATGTGAAGGAGTTCATGCCTCTGTGCGATGAAGACCCGACTTTCGGCTATGAGTCCTCGAACCACTATTATTTTGTTCGTCAGGATTTGCTGGAAAAACTTATTAACTTAGAGTTCCTCCGGAAATGATATTGTATTATGAATGAATCTTCGCACACTCACGACGCAAATGCCGGACGCTTCTCGTTCTTCGAGGTGATGGGTAAGTACTTTGGCCGCTACAAGCGATATATTGTCGGGACCTTCACGATGAATGTGCTGGCAGCGCTGTTCAACGTCTTTTCTTTCACCGTACTGCTGCCCATTCTGCAGATTCTTTTCAAGGTAAATGACACCCGTTTCAGTTTTATTCCGTGGGGAACAGGCGGATGGGGCAACTTTGTGGATGTGGCCAAGAACAACGGGTATTATTATTCACAGCAGATGATTGACTCGTTTGGGCCAGCCACCACTTTGCTGCTGTTGGGCGTCATACTATCTGTCCTGACGCTTCTGAAGACGGCCACTTACTTTGGCGGTTCGGCCATGTTGATGCCGCTCCGCTCAGGAATCATCCGTGATATACGTCAGGACTTGTATCATAAGATTCTCAGCCTGCCGCTGAGCTTCTTTTCCGAAGAGCGGAAAGGTGACATCCTGACTCGTGCCTCCACGGATGTGAACGAGGTGGATGCCAGCATCAACAGTTCGCTTGATATGGTCGTTAAGAACCCTATTTTTATTCTTGTGTACTTGTGTACGCTGGTGGCCATCAGTTGGCAGTTGACACTCTTCACGTTGTTGGTGGTGCCGTTGCTTGCGTGGGGAATCGGCTCTATTGGGAAAAAACTGAAGTCACGCTCGCTGCTGATGCAAAGCCGTCTGTCGGACAGCATGAGTCAGATCGAAGAGACATTGGGCGGGCTTCGTATCATCAAGGCTTTCATTGCCGAGGAAAAAATGATGAGCCGTTTTGTGAAGGTGAACAACGAGTATCGCGACATTGCCACGCGAGTGGCCATCCGTCAGAGTGCCGCACATCCCGTGAGCGAGTTTCTCGGCACGGTTATGATAGTCATTGTTCTCTGGTTTGGTGGGTGGCTGATTTTCTCGGGACAAGGTGGCATCGACGCCAACCTCTTTATCTATTATCTGGTTATCCTCTACACAACGCTACAGCCAATCAAGGAATTGTCGCGTGCAGGCTATGCCATCCAGAAAGGCATGGCCAGCATGGAGCGTATCAACAAGATTCTTTCGGCGGAGAATCATATCAAGGAATGCGCTTCGCCTGTGGAGGTAAAGGGTTTGGAGCGCGACATCTGCTTTCATGGCGTGCATTTCAGCTACACCGAGGGTAAACCGGTGCTCTGTGATATCGACCTGCGGGTGGAAAAGGGCCGCACCGTGGCACTTGTGGGCCAGTCGGGTTCGGGAAAGAGCACGCTGGTGGACCTGATTCCACGCTATCACGACGTTTCTGCAGGCTGTATCACCATTGATGGCGAAGACATCCGGCGCCTGAGCATACACTCGCTACGCGGACTGATTGGCAATGTAAACCAGGAAGCCATCCTCTTCAACGACACAATCTTCAATAACATAGCTTTCGCGGCCCCCGTTCCTACGAGCGAAGAGGAGCGCGAAGAACTGAGCCGTCGAGTGGTGGAAGCGGCGAAGATTGCCAACGCGCACACGTTTATCATGGAGAGCGAGAACGGATACGAGACGATGGTTGGCGACCGTGGCTGTCGGCTTTCTGGCGGACAGCGGCAGCGCATCAGCATAGCACGTGCCATCTTGAAGAATCCGCCCATCCTCATTCTCGATGAGGCCACAAGTGCACTGGACACCGAGAGCGAGCGACTGGTGCAGGAGGCGCTGGAGCGACTGATGAAGACGCGCACTACCATTGCCATTGCGCACCGTTTGAGTACCATCAAGAACGCTGACGAAATCTGCGTTCTGCACGAAGGGCGCATCGTGGAGCGTGGTACGCACGAGGAGTTGCTGTCGCTCAACGGATACTATCGCAAACTGAATGATATGCAGCAGTTATGAGACGTTCGATTCACTTCTTGGAATATCTTTTTTGCCTGTTGTTACTGGTTTTCTGTGTGGGTAGAATAGGCTTTATGGCCTATAATGCAGACGTGGAGACGTTCGGCGTGGGAGATGCGATGCAGGCATGCTGGCATGGGCTGCTGTCGCACGACCTTTTTGTCACGGCGTTTTTGCTCGTAGTGCCTTGGCTCGTAAGCCTGCTGGCCCTGCGGATGAACGGGAAGTTGCCTTTGCGCGCCGTGCTTATACCTTATTATATTATATTAGGCATCGCCGTCGGCACGATTATCGTGGCCGATGCTGTGATGTACGAATTCTGGCAGTTCAAGCTCAGCGCTGTAGTTCTCAGTTACGCATCCTCTCCCGAGGGTACCACCAACAGCGTAAGCCTCGGTTTCCTGCTGACGCGTCTGGCTGTGCTGCTGCTGTTTTGGATAGTCATCATTGTGCCGTGCATTCTTTTTACACCACGCCGGCTCGAGAACGACCGCCCGACGCGTCTCTGGTTTCGCAACCTGAGCATCATCTGGGCTTTCCTGCTTATGGCAGGCGCCTTGCTCGTGCGAGTGGGTGACGCTTACTACAGCCGAAAGCTCTTTCTGAATCATGCGGCCACGAACTCCGTTTATGCCTTTGCGGCCTCCTTCCCGATGGAAAAGGACTATGGAACGAAGTACCGCAGCGAGGTGGAATCTTCCGGCGTAGAGGAGATGAGCTGGCTCTATCCTGCTGATTTGACCGATGTGGCCGATACGTTGCTCACCACGCAGCGGCCAAATATTCTGTTCGTCCTTATCGAAAGTTTCGGTGGCAAGTTTGTCCAGGAGCTGGGCGGCGTGCCCGGTGTCGCACCCGAATGGAGCCGACTGATACCGGAAGGCGTGTTTTGGGAGAATTACTACAGCAACAGTTTCCGAACTGACCGTGGCACCGTCTCGGCCTACAGCGGCTGGCTCAGTTATCCAACTGTGAGCCTGATGACTCACGCAGAGTGGCACCACCGGCTGCCCAGCTTGGCTAAGTCGTTGGCACGCGAGGGATACGCCACAAGCTACCTTTATGCTGGCGCCATGACGAATATGGGCAAGCGTACCTACCTGCAGAATATGGAATTCCACGAGTTGCTCGACGAGACAGCTTTCTCACCCGACGAACTGACCAGCAGTTGGGGCGCTGATGACAGCACGTCGGCAATGAAGGTCTTCCACCTTATTAGTCAGAAAGATTCAGCCCGTTGGTTCGTGGCCTACCAGACGCTCTCGAGCCACGAGCCGTGGCAAGTGCCATACCACAGGCTGGAAGATGAGAAACTGAATGCATTTGCCTACACCGACCACTGCCTCGGCCAGTTGATCGACTCGCTGCGAACGTTGCCGGCATGGGACGATATGCTGGTTATCTTGATGCCCGACCACGGATTTCTCTACGAGCAGAGCTACGAAGACCCTGAGTTCTTCCATAGTCCCATGCTTTGGATTGGCGGCGCTGTGCGTAGTCCGCGCAGAATGTCCGTGCTGATGAATCAGAGCGACGTGGCGGCCACGCTGCTCTCGCAGATGGGAATCGGTCATGCCGACTTCCCGTGGAGCCGCAACGTGCTGAGCCGCGGATACGTATATCCCTTTGCATATTGCAACTTCCCTGCTGGCTTCCTCTTCTGCGACAGCACGGGAGTCAGTATCTTCGACATTACAGCCGATGAAACGATATTCGAGGCCGGAGATACCGACGGACACCGCCAGCAAGTGGGGAAGGCCATCTTGTCTGGCAGCGGCTTCGGCCCGTCGCCCAAAGGGGTGGAGTAGGATACAATACTTGAATATACCATGATGAAAGGTAACCAGATGTCAGCGGGCGGCCGTATTGCCGCCTCCTTACGCGAGAGGCAGGATCAGCATGCTGCGTGGCGCGTCTGTCTGCTCTTCCTGCTGAGGTTTTTCCTCTCGTGCCTTCTCGTTTTTGCAGTGGGAAAGGTCGTTTTCATGTGTTACAACCGTTCTGTCGAAGTTTTTTCGGTGCGCGACGTGTGGGACGTCTGGCGTCATGGCTTCAGTATGGACGTCAGCACCAGCTGTTACCTGCTCGTCCTGCCGTGGCTTGTGATGCTCCTCTGGCAAAGTTGGCGGCGGATGCCCGTCAGATGGTTGCTCGTGCCCTACAGCGTGCTTGTGGCCGTTCTGCTGGGCCTCATTATTGGCGGTGACGCGGTGCTTTATGAGTTTTGGAAATTCAAGCTCAATGCCGCCATCTTCTCCTATATGCACAATCCCGAGGGAGCTACGGCCAGTGTGAGCCTGCCATTCCTCGTTTCGCGTGTCGTTGGCATCCTGTTGGCCATCTTCCTCATAGCCATATTACTGTTGCAGGCGGTGCGTGCCAGCCTTCCAGCCCCGCGTGTTCGACAGACAGGGCGTGCGTGGGCCGCTGTCCTGCTATTAATGCTGGCTCCAGTTGTGTTCCTTGGCATCCGTGGCAGCATAGGCACCAGTGTGATGAACGTAGGCGTTCCGTACTACAGCCAGCGGCTGTTTCTGAATCATTCGGCCGTCAATCCGGCTTTCAGCCTGCTGTCTTCCTTCAAGCGTGCGAAGAATTACTCAGACGAGTTCGACTGGTTGCCCGAAACGGAGCGTGCCGAGGTTTTTGCCCCTCTGTATCCGTTGGAGACAGAAGACGTGGCTGATACGTTGCTCGCCACGACGCGACCCAATATCCTCGTGGTGCTGATGGAAAGCTTTGGCGGCAAATTTGTGGCCGAGTTGGGTGGTATTCCGGACGTAGCGCCGAATTTGAGCCGCCTCATACGGGAAGGCGTCTTCTGGGAGCAGTTTTATGCCAACAGCTTCCGCACCGACCGTGGTACGGTGTCTGTCTTCAGCGGTTGGGTAAGCTATCCCACCGTGTCCCTCATGCGGTTGCCCGACAAACTTGCTGGCATTCCGTCGCTGGCACAGTGTCTGTTGCACGAAGGTTACACCACGGGTTATCTCTACGGCGGCGACATACGCATCATGGGGAAGCGAGGCTATCTTGTAAGTGCAGGGTATCAGGATTTTGTGAGCGACAAGGATTTCCCTTTCTCGGCAGTGCACGAGAGCAAGTGGGGTGTAAACGATAGTATCGCAGCCCGTCGGATGTACGAATGGATAGCCAGTAAACCTGCTTCCGAACGGTGGCACCTGGTATTCCAGACGCTGTCGAGCCACGAGCCCTTCGAGGTGCCGTATCATCGGCTTGCCGACAAGAAACTCAATGCCTTTGCTTTCACCGATCAGTGCATCGGGTCGCTCATAGATTCGCTGCGGACCTTGCCTGCTTGGGACGACATGCTCGTCATACTGCTGCCCGACCACGGTTATCTCTACGACCTTACGTACGAAGACCCAGCCTTCTTCCATTGCCCCATGCTGTGGCTGGGTGGCGCTGTCAAGCAACCGCGGCGAATGCAAGTGCTGATGAATCAGAGCGACCTTGCGGCCACGCTGCTCTCGCAGATGGGAATCTCGCACACCGACTTCCCTTGGAGTCGTAACGTGCTGAGCCGTGCATATACGTATCCTTTTGTCTATAGCAATTTCCCGGGTGGCATACTTTTCTGCGACAGCACAGGAGTCAGCGTCTTCGACATCGCCAGCCGCCAACCCATTACCGAGCAGCCGGCGCCGTCGCCCGAGCGAGTGCAAAAAGCAAAGGCTATCCTGCAGACCAGCTACGACCAGTTAGGTGCTCGCTGAGGCATCCTTTCATGCGACGTGTCGCATGAGTCCACGCGACGCGTCGCGTGAGCCGTTGCCACACGTCGCGTGAAGCAACGCCACACGTCGCAAAAAAATAGCCGCACGCGGAAGGAAATCTTCCGACGTGCGGCGTTGTTGGTTTAGTAAGGTTAGTATTCTCGTTGCAGCTTGCCTTACTCAGTCGTTTTCGGAATGATTCGGTACTGCATAGGCGTCACCTTGTAGAATTTCTTGAAGAGATTGCAGAAGTAAGGCGTGTCGTCGAATCCGCATTCGTAGGCAATGGTGTTTACCGGCCGCTCCGATTCCTTCAGCAGACGTGCTGCCTTCTCCAGGCGGATGCGGTTGAAATAAGTGTTGGCGGACATGCCTGTGGCGGCAAGTATGCGTCGTGTAAACTGCGAGCGGCTCATGCACATTTCGGCGGCCAGCACGTCGATAGACAGGCGGTCACGTTCCAGGCTCTGCTCGTAGAGTTCCGAGACTCGGGCCAGAAACTCCACATCTTTGGCCTTCAGCGTTTGGCTTTCTGTCTCCTCCATCGCTTCTGTGGCAGGTACGACCTCCGTTTCGTCTTCAGCCACGTCTGTTTCTTCGATTATCTCCTGTGGTTTCTTGCGATGCGCAAACCATGTGGCAAATATAATGCAAGCAATACCTGCGAGCAGGATTAGCAGCGTCGGGTAGCACTCGCGCAGGTTGTCTGCCGTGCCACGCCTGCCATCCATGATTGCCAGTTCGTTGCGTTGGCTCAGCCGGATTTCATTGGCCAGTTTCTCGGCGCGCTCGTTGTGCAGGCTGTCGTTCAGCGTCATTGCCTCGCGCATGTAGTTCAGCGCCTGCCGTGGTGACTGGTCGCTCAGCGCATCGGCCAGCAGACGGCACGCTTGCTGCAGGATATAGTTGTTTCCCGTGGCGCGGCAAACGCTCTCGCACTCTGTCAGCGCGTGTTTGGCAGCGTTGTTGCGCCCCATCCTCATGTAGAGCCGGCCCAGTTGTTTCAGGGTGATAGCCAACGATGTCTTTTCGTTTTCTGCGCGCAACATGTCGATGGCTCGCAGATAGAACGACTCGGCCTCCTTGTCTGCATGTTGCGCCGCGTATATGTCCGCCGTCTGTGACAGCCGTCGTGCCACCTTTATATTATTGCCCGCCTTGCGGTCCAGTTCATACGCGCGTTGCGCAAAATCCAGCGCACGGTCATATTCCTTTGACTTGGTATAGATTTCAGCCGCCATGCCATATCGTACGCTCAGCAGCGAACTGTCCTCCAGCGAGCGTTCGATTTCCGTGGCCTTCAGGATATAGTGTTTCGCGTCGTCGAGGCGGTTCGCTTGCAGGCTAAGACCAGCTAAAATATTGTACGCGCGCGAGAGGTTTGCGCTGTCGCGACGCATACTGTCTAAGCGTAGTTCGGTCTGCGCTGCCTCCAACGCCATGTCTATGCGCCCAATACGGTGGTTTGCCACAGCCTGTAGGGCCAGTGCCTCCTCGATATATGGCGTGTCGCACTCTTCGCGTGCCTCTTTCTCTGCGCGCGTGGCAGCCTGTAACGTGGCAGTCATGTTAGACATCTTGTCGAGATAGTACGAGGCCATATGTAAATTTACGGCCTTACGTATGGTGCGATTTTTCGTGCCTTTCCCGAAATGGATGAGACTGTCAGTCACTCCTTCTGCGTCCAGCAGAAACATTAATCTGTTGGCCGTAGAAAGTTTTATGTGATTGGAAATCAGGATTTCGCGATATAGGCTATCTGTTTCTGGCACGGCGCAAATGCTGGCTGAAACAGCCGCAAATATAGTTGTAAAGAGTAATTTCTTAATCTGCGACGTTTGGAAAACCAAAATCCGGATGCGTAAATTCATCTTTTCTGAGGGTGTTTTTATGCTTTTTTCAGATGTAAAGGTACAAAAAAAAAGTGAAAATGACAAATATCTGCGGGGAAAAACTGAAAAATGACGGGTGGGTGCGGTTGTAATCGCAAATAACTGAAAAATAATTGAATGACGAATTTGTATGATTCAAATTTACAATTTACAATTGCAAAATAGGCTAAAATTTACAATAAAAAGCAAAAAAAACTTAATTTTCTTGTCGTTTTTATTATGTATTTTTGCGTTGCTAACATATTTTTAACGAAGTTTAAACAGTGCTACAGGATGCAAGAAGAGAAACGAAATGTGAGAAAAAACAAATAAACTAACCAATAATTTTAAACCGAGATGAGTATGAAAAAGTTTTTAGCAATTCTGGCGCTTTTGCTTCCGGTGGGTGTAATGGCGCAGCATTGGACAGCGATGACGACTTACAACTATCCGAACTCGACACCTGTCTATGTGCAAGTGAAAGTAAACGGCAAGTTGGCTACTGCCAAGACTCCGCTTGAGTTGGCAGCCTTTGTCGGTGGTGAATGCCGCGGCTATGCTGCTTCTGCCACAGTGTTTGATACTCCTGTTGCCTCAGTGGAGTTGCACGAATTGCGTGTGGTAGGTGACCTCTCGACGGAAGCTGGTCAGGAAATCACGTTCCGCGCTTTCTACGATAATGTAGAGTATGAGTTTACTTCGAAGGTGGTTTTCTCGGGCGAGACGGACTTCATTCCTTCTAACCCGCTAGTGCTGAATCTGGATGCTGTGACAAACGTGACTTTGGCCACTCCTATCGAGATTTCGCAGCCTGCTTCGGCATTCCCTTATTCTATGGATTTGTCGCAGTACATCACGTTCCAGTATAGGCCCAATGACGGTTCGCCCTACACGCCGCTTGGCGAGAGCACCATCGTCAGCCCGATTACGTATGAGTGGATCGTTGGAAACTACATGAATGAGCTTTCGTTTGTGGGTAACAACCTTACTGTCACTCCTGCCGTAGAAGCAAATTATGATATTATGCTCTATGTGTATATTGGTGACCGCGAGTCGCAGCAGTATCAGTCGTTCGTACGTATTCCCACTACTATTGCCGTGCAGATTGCAAAGGTTCCGGTTGAAAGCATTTCCTGCAGTATATCGTCTGCCGAGTTCTACGCATGGGAAGATTTCGCTGCTTTCTTGAACGGCAAGGTTACGGTGTTGCCCGCCAACGCCACCGACGCTACTTATCATCTGGAGGGCGGCCAGTACATGAGTGAGAACGTGTTCACGAAGGGTGGCCAATACGAAGTGCGCATCGTACCCAATGACGATTCGTACCAAGGCGCTATTCCTACGGTGAGTGTGACGGTTTACGATCGCCCCACTGGTATCGAAAGTTCGATGCCCAATGGATTAACAGTGGGCATTGGTGAGAATGTTTACGATGCCCTTTCGAACTCGACAAACTACTTCTGGAAAGGCACAGAGCCCGAAGCTAATTATGCCAGAATAAATCTTTCGTACACGCCTGGCGCAGATGGATACATCGACGGACAAGGCGTGGCCACCAAGGTCGGTCAGGTACGCGTTACGGTGACGCTTACTAATTATACTGTTGATGATGCATCTCCTGTAGCTCGTCCGACCAACTACACCGTGCCGGTGAACATCGTCAGCCGTCTGCAGCTGCAAGTGCAGATTGGCCAGGAAAGCACTTACATTAAGGGTGTAGAGTCCGGAGTTTCGCCTGTATTTGTTTACGTGACAAATCCGAACAGCGAGCCGTTTGACATGAACGACCTCAGTCTTGAGTTCGACGAACGATTCCCTGGCATTCCCTATGCAAATCAGACATTGGTGCTCCAGACGGGCACAGAGAATGACGTCAAGATATATGGCTTCCACATTATGCCGAAGTACGTGTCCAATGGCGCCACCTATACCGTGAAGTATCAGGGTACGCCCATTGGCGAAAACGGCATGATTACCATTACGCAGAATATGCAACTGGCTAATGGCTGGAACTGGATGGCTATGAACAGCGTGACATCAGCCGATGGCACGGATGTGAACACCGCTTTCACGAGCGATGACATTATTGAGGTACGCTCGCAGAGTGCTTTGCTCTACAACGACCCGGTGTACGGATACTTTGGCGATATCTCGCGCCTTCGTGGATTCGATGCTTCTTATAAGGTAAAGACCAACAAGGCCACTACGGTACAGTTGGGATCTCTTTCCATATTCGAGGCTAAGCAGTCGATGGAGGAACTCTTGCAAGGCTACAACTGGATGAACAATCCTTATGAGTTCGACGTTCCTGCAGCACAAATCAACAGTTTCTTGGGTGGTAATTTTGTTCCCAGCGAGGGCGACAGAATCATCACGCAGGAGGACGGCTTCGCTATGTATAGCGATGGCGCATGGGTAGCACCCAACGGCTTTATCTTGAGAGAAGGCAAGGGTCTGGTGTATTACAATGCCAGCGCTTCAGGCGAGCCTCTCTACGTCGACTTTGATCCGTCACTTGCTCCTCAGGCCGCAGGTGGTGGTGTGAAGGGCTTCATGAGCTTTGAAGACAATGCAGCAGCAGACATCTTCCAGTACGACGCTCATGCTTTCGCCGACAATATGTCTATGGTAGCAGTTATCGAAGGTCTCGAGGATCCCGAGAACTACACGCTTGGCGTATTTGTGAACGGCGAGTGCCGCGGTCGCGGTCAGGTTGTTAAGGACGGCAAGATGTTCGTTTCCGCCGTGGGTAAGGTAGGCGAGCAGTTGACATTCAAGCTGGCCAACAACTTCACGGGCGTTGTGACCGACCTCGACGAGACCATGACCTACAGCCTGATTAAGGGCTCGCTCAAGGCTCCCGTTGCCATCAGCGGTTCCAGCGTTACTGGTATTGCTAAGACAAAGCAAGACGTTCAGGACGACGCAGTTTACGACATGAGCGGTCGCCGTATTCAGACGATGCAGAAGGGTATCTACATCAAGAACGGCAAGAAGTTCATCAACAAGTGAGAATAAGACGACGCGTGCCCGAGTCCGGTTTTCGCCGGGCTCGGGCTTGCCCGTCGAAACTCATAATTGAAATAAACAAAGAGCAAAACCTCATTTTCAAAGTTAATTCTTCACACAGATGAGAGCGAGTAAAGCCAAATGGTTGCTGGTGTTCGGGCTGTTGCTGAGTGCAACATCGCATGCTCAGAACATCGATCAGATTAGAGATGCCGACCCGCTGGTCATTACTGGTGCGGTGGGAACGCAGAATACATACCGCTACTCCAGCGGTTCAAACTATTCTTCTCCGCTGAGCAACACCCTGTATGCCAACCTGAACATCAGCATCTATGGCTTTGCTATGCCCTTTTCTCTCTATTACACTAACAATAATTTAGATTTCAATTACCCGCAAATATCCTTCAGCCTCACTCCTTCCTACAAGCACTGGACTGGTTATCTTGGCGAGAGTTCCATGGCCATGAGCAACTATGTGATGAATATGTCGTTCTATGGTGTCGGAGTCGAGTACAATGACGGGAAGCGTTGGCGCGGTGGCGCATTCTACGGTCGTTTGCGCAAGGCTATCAACGACGACCCCACCGACCCCTTTGCACGTTCCGCACAGTATAAGCGTATGGGTTGGGGTGTGAAAGCAGGATATGGTAGCGGTAAGAACTATCTCGATCTCTATCTTCTCTATGCTTACGACTGCCTGAACTCGCTCGACGAGACATGGCAGAATCGTGTGGCTCCGCAAGACAATGTGGTGGTGGGCTTGAAGGGATGCGTCACTCCGTTCCGATGGATGAACTTCACCGCCAACGCAGCCGCCAGCGTATTTAGTTCGGATACGCGCGCGCAAAAAGTGGCCACAGAAACTTCGTTCGACAAAGTCTTCGACGTGCGTTACTCCACGCTGATGCGATTTGCCGGCGATGCAAACATGAACCTCACGTTCAACGGGTTCACCTCCAGCATCAACTATCGTTTCATTCAGCCCGATTACACTTCGCTGGGCAACTACTACATGAGTAACAACTACCATTCGCTGGGACTTTCCACCAGCGGAACCCTCTTCCGAAAACTCTCCCTTTCCGCAACATTCAACGGCCAGGCCGACAACCTGACGAAAGAACAGATGTACACGACGCAAGGGTTTATATATGCTGCCAACGCATCGTTGCGCTGTGGCGAGCACCTCAGCCTCGCAGCTGGATACAATGGCTACCTGCAGAGCCAGGCCGACGGTGTCTGCAAGGTAAATGATACTACGGAGGTTCGGCGTGTGATGAACAGCTTCAGCTTTACGCCTTCCTACGCATACGATACAGAACTTCTCGGGCACAATGCCAGCTTGTCGGCCAGCTACACCGAAAACAAAGACCTCAACAAGTTTGCCACGGGCGAAAGCGATGTCAAGACGATGGCATTCGGAGCTTCCTATGGTATGGACATCCATCCGTGGGAACTGAATCTCATGCTTTCACTTAGCCACCAGCAGAGCCGCGGTTTCAAAACACGATATTCCAGCGAGGTGGGTAGCCTTACCCTCAGTCGCTCGTTCCTCCACGAGAAGAACCTCAATGTTTCCCTCACAGGAACACTTGCTTACAACGAAGTGCGTCGCCAGTCGAAGAACCTCTCCATGGGATGTAGCTTCGGTTTGGGCTATACGCTGGCCAAGGTGCATGTATTCAGCGCTGCGGGCTCCTTCAACAAGTTCGGAGACGTGAATATCACCAAGACACGTAGCAATCTCGACATGACAGACATTTCACTCAGTTTAAGCTATGCATACACCTTCTCGCTGCTCACCATCAAGAGCAAGAAACATCGGCAGCAAGACGCCGAGCGTAAGGAAAAGGAGATGCAAGAGAGCGTGAACCGAGCACTGAAACAGTAGAATATTGAGAACTGAAATACATTATATACCTTATTATATATAATATATAGCGATATGAGAAGACAAAAAACTTTGCTGGTCCTTCTGGCTGTGTTGATGAGCGCTGTGCGCGTCATGGCTCAAGAGGTTGTAGTCACAGTGACTCCCGTGCAGCAAGTACTGCCTCCGCAGCTTCTACTCTATATGACCGACCCCGGTCGCTTCTTCACCATCACCCTCAACAACACCACGGGCGAGGACCAACCTGTTTACCTTGGTTTGCAGCTCGAGCACGTCAATCCAAGCGACGGGCTCAGCATCTCCACGCCTCCTCAGTACCAGCCTGCTGCGCCTTTCGTAGTGCCTGCCAACGGAAACTATACGCTCACCACGGCAGACATGAAGAACCTCTTCAATCATATCCCATCGCAGGCCATGAAGATTCCCGAGTCGCTTGTCGAAGGGTACATGAACGGCTCGTTCGGTCTGCTGCCCGAAGGAACGTACCAAGTTCAGTTCCAAGCATACAAGTGGAAGTCGCCCAAGTACGCATCGCCCGTGGCGTGCAGCAATCCTGTGGGCGGAAAGAATACGTTCACGGTTTGTTACAATGCCACAGCTCCCACCTTCCTTACTCCCATGGTGGGCCTCGGAAACGACGACCTTGCCGTGGCCGAAGTGGATGTCAAGAACCCGCAATTCTCGTGGACACAGCCAGTGCTGAGTTGCAATCCCTATGCCTTCACATATACCTATAATATACGTTTCGTAGAACTTCTCGAGCACCAGCAGCCCGACGTGGCCATGGACCACAACCCTGTGGTTTACGAGCGCACCGGCCAGATGGCACCGATGTTCTTGCTCGATAAGATCGTGCTCCAGACAAAGTTCTCGATGGATAAGACATATATTGCACAGGTCACCGCTGTGCAGTCAGGCGCAAGCTCTCTCAACTATATTTCTCTGGCCAATGAAGGCAAGAGCCCCATGCGTATCTTCCGTTTTGTGGATAAGCAGGGCGGCAATGAAGAGGAACAGAAAGACCGTCATTTCAATATTACCGAGGGCGACATGGATGAAGAAGGCGGTGCCGACACGCTCTATAAGTTCCGCAACCCCGCCATTACTTCGCCTAATTTCCCCGAAGACAAGGTGCGTCGCCTCTATAAGGAAGCCGACGTTTATTTGGCATGGAAACCAGCTTGGTATCTGGGCGGCGTAGGCAAAGACGCATACGACCTGAAGATGGAATACGTCGTGGAGATGTTCAACGGCTCTGATGATGCTGACAAGGAGAAAACGTTGGAGAAGGAGCCTATTTATACAACCACCACTACCGAATCCCAATACACCATTCCTTGGGACGAAATCAAGGATAAGGTGAACCTCAAGGACTATGTGGTGCTTCGTGTAAAGCCGCGGTGTACCAACTTGGCCGAGGGCGACTCCATCAATTTCGTGGATACCCTCAATGTGATGGACTTCACGATGGCAGAGCATTTTTCTCCCAACCATTTTGCTTGTACGCCCACCGTGGAGATTACAAACTTCAAGATCACATCGAAGAAGGCAGCAGACTTCGAAGGCAAGGAGATTGGACTGGGTGAATATCAGTTGACTATCGACAAGATTGAAGGTGGCAATGCCGAAAAGGGCTTCACTGGACGCGGTCGTGTGAAGTGGGAACTTCCCATCGGCACAGCCATGGTACATGTGAAGTTCGACACCCTGCGCATCAATACCGAAGATGTCGCCATTGGTGGTCTGGCATCCAGCTATGCCGAGCCCAAGATGTCGAACTACGAGGCCGTGGAGAATATCTTCACCGACCTTGGTCTCGAAGACATGTTGGTCAAGGCCGGTGTGCCCTATGCCGAGAGTCTGCAGGGCGCAGCCAAGAAGACCATCTCTGACAAGATAGACGGACTGGCCAACTATTATTCGCTGGTGAAGAGTGCCAGTGGTATCTATGATATCCTCACGGGCGGTACGGCCGATATCTACATGCCCATCTGCCTGCCCAAGGACAAGGTGAGTCAGCTCAACTCCTCGCCTGTGGACATTCAGATCACCACCATGAAGTTTGCCCCCACTTGGGCCACGATGGACCTCCTTGGCGAGTTCACCATGCCCGACAGCAAGTGTCTGGCCTCTGATTTGCTCGTCTTCGGAGCACCGCGTCTCTGTATCTCGCCAGACCACATCATTCCCGAGGCTGGCACGCTGGCGCTGCTCGATAAGTTTACGGTCAAAGATCCAAATACAGACTATACGTGCACGTTCAATGCACCGTCCGACCTCTTGGAGCCAACCGACGGCTGCTATGTGGCATGGAAGGACTACAAGTTCGAGATCTTGGGCGTGGATGTCGATATGAAGATTCCCGGCCTGAAGAAGTACGACGAGAAACTCGACACAATCACCAACGAGTTGCCCAACCTCAAGCTGAAAGGCTTCATTTCCAGCTGGGACGACTTCAATATCGACGAAGTGACGATGGATCCCTTCGAGGCAGAAGACCTGCCGGGCTTCACGTTCACAGCCAGCAAAATCGCTTACGACCACTCCCTCTATAAGAACTGTACGGCAATGTCGAGTTTCAAGTTCCCCGAAGGCTACGACAAGATTGAAGGCGTGGGCGAAGCCATTTATCAGGAACACGGTCTCGACGGATGGGAAGGTCTCTACATTGGCGAGATTTCCGTGGCAATGCCTAAGGGCATTTCCGGCACAGACGGCCGCCTGAAGATTGCGGGCAAGAACATGCTCTTCGACCGCAGTGGTGTCACGCTCGATGCCGACCTCGAGGAGCTCATCGGTGCCAAAGTTGGTGACTTCTCGTTCGAAATCAACCGCGTTGGCCTGTCCTTCATACAGAATGACTTCGACAACTGCCATATAGACGGTAAGCTTACCCTGCCTCTCCTGAAGGGAGAAAAGGGCGACCCGGCAGAGATCGGGCTCAATTGCCAGATTCGCAAGCAGATTGACGACAAGGGAAAGAAGGGCGAAGAGTTTGTCTATGTTTTCAACACCAAGAGCCTGAATGGCGACTACATGCTCGACCTCTTCTTGGCCAAGCTGGTGCTCGACGACAAACTCACCTACTTCCTCGTCGAAGCCGAACCCCAGAAGAACAAACTGGGCCAGAGCGAACTTAAGACGAAGTGCGAACTGCTCTTGGGCGGAAAGATAGAGATTGGTGGCAAGGAGGTCATCGAGGATTGGCTCAAGAAGGATTTGGGCTTCAAGCTTAGCCTGCCCGACATCCATTTCGTGGGCATGCGCATAGCCAATTGCAAGCCGTGGAAGTCTAAGTATGTGGACATCCAGGCCGACATCGAGAAGGAACGCGCCGAGCAGAAGAAAAGCGCACTTGGCGGTCTCTACTTAGAAGGCAAGGAGTTCCATAATGGCTCGAAGACCGACGGCAGCGATGCCACCTTCTTCTTCCACACCGGTTCTTGGTCCTTGGCTTCCTACAAGAAGCAACTTGGCCCGTTCGAGTTCAGCCTCGAGGACTATAAGATTAACAAGAAGATGGATGGCAAAACCCTCAACCTTGGGCTTGAGGTAACGGGTAAGGTGGCTCTCGTAAAGGGTATCGACATCTCGGCCGACGTCACGCTGTCCATTCTTGGAAAGATAACAAACGTTGGCATCGACCTTTCAAAGATAGGTTGTGAGTTCGAAGACGTTAATCTCCAGCGGATGGGCGTGAATGCCTCCTTCTGTGGTATTGGGATTGCAGGTTCTGTAGAGTTTGTTAAGGATGGCGATAATAAGGATGTAGGCAAGGGCTTTGCTGCTTCGCTCGACATCACCTTGCCTGGCGACCTCTTCTCTGTTCATGGCGATGGCGGATACTTCGACTATGATGGCGACGACGGGCAGTATTCATGGGGATGGGTACACCTGGCCATAGGCGGTAAGATAGAACTCGGACCGTGTGCCATCACCAAGTTGGGCGGCGGCTTCTATTTCAACTGCTCGCGCAACTCGGCAGGCGACGACAAGAAGCCCACCAGAGTGGCAGGCCTCGTAGGTATCTTCATGGAGCTTGGCATGGCCTCGCCCGACGGAGTGACCATCAGGGGAGACCTTACACTCAATGTGGTCTATAACCGCAAGCGTAAATGCCTCTCCAGCTTCAACATGACGGGTAACGTCAAGGCTGTGGGTGGCATCATCAATGCCAACATGACACTCGTCTATGAGAACAGCGAGAAAGACCGCTACCTGCAAATCAACATTACGGCCGATGCTTCGCTCAGTGCCGAGTCAATGGCCGGAGCACTCGATTCCTTCGGAGCCAACCTCGGTACCATCAAGGACCAGATGCAGCAGTTGGCAGGTGACAAGTTCAAGGATGTCATCACAGACTGCAAGCAGGGACTGAGCGGCAAGATTGGAGCCAAAGCCAAGGATCCCGAGGGCAGCATGGAAAATGAGGAACCGAGTACAGCGGCTGAGGAAGACCCCGCCACTGTGACAAAAAACTCCAAGACGTCGAAACAGGGTGGGTTGCCCAAGATGGGCGCCAAGATCTCGCTCGACGTAAAGATTACGTGGCGTGCGGGTGGCACAGAATATAAGAAACCCAAGTGGCACGTCTATTTGGGCGAGCCGGCCGAAGATAAGCGATGCACGCTTACACTTATCGACTTCGACTCGGGCATCGTAGATTGCCATGTTGGTGCTAATGCCTACATCTGTGTCGGTAACGAGCTTCCCAACAACGGCGAACTGCCACCGTTGCCCGCCAAGATTGCCAAGTTCTTGGATGGTTCCAAGCATGGCGATTTCCAGAGCGACAATGCTTCGCAGGCACAAGCCGCCCGCCAGCTGGCTCTTCAGGGCTTCAATGGTGACATTTCTGGTGGAGTGATGCTCGGTGCCATGGGCTACGGCGATATCACCATCAATCTTGGTCTCATCAAGGGAACATTGGAGGCCATCCTCGGCTTCGACGTATCTGTGGTGCACTACAATAATGGCTACTGTGTAAACCTCGGAAAGGTGCCTGGCTACAGAGGCTGGTATGGCAAGGGACAGCTTTACGCTTACCTCTACCTGCTTATCTCGCTGCACTTCAATCTTGGTTTCATCGATTACGACTTCGACCTTGCCAGTGCCGAGATTGGTGGTGTGCTCAAGATGGGCGGCCCCAAACCCAACTACTTCCAGGGTAAGGCTCGTGCCAAGATTTCCCTCTTGGGCGGACTCTTCAAGTTCGACAAGAGCTTCGAGTTCGAGTGCGGTGAGTACTGCCAGCTCTTCAAGGGCAATCCGCTCGACAACTTCATTCTCTTCGACGACTGTACGCTGGGCGACACCATCCAAGGCAAGGGCTGGACCAAGGTTGATAAGAACAAGGTGGCCAACACGGCCGACATGCAGCCCAAGGTGAAGGTGAACGTCTCCACACCGCAATATGCCAACACCAAGGCACCTATTGGTGAGCACTTCCGTCTGCTCGACGAGAACGAGTTGGAGCGCATCGCTGGTCAGTTTGGCGAGGGCTCCGAAGAATGGGAGAAGAGCAAGATGCAGGCCAAGCGTACCTTCGTCTTCAGAGATTTTGGCGAAGTGTGGCTCTATGAATACGACGATCCGTCGTCTTACACGTCGCATACCCCTGTTGCCGAGAATGCGTCGTTCGACCTAAAGAAGAAGCTTGCACAGGAATGGTGTGGAGCCAAGAAAATGTACATCATCCCATTGCAGCAAGGTGGTGGCAAGAGTCGCCGATATCTCGATTTGGGCGAATTGCGCAAGAATCTGAAGGCTGGTAAGTTCTACCGTCTGGTGGCTGCCGGTTATGCAAAGGAAATACAGAAGGGTGTCGAGGCAAATCCATACACCTATTACAACCAAGGTAAAAATAAGGGTAATATCGCTTGGGTGAAGAGTACCGAGTACTACTTCCAGACCGAGCCGGAGAACATTGTAAACGACAAGGCACCGTTGCAGGACTATGTGGCCATTGCCTATCCCAGCCACTACAACCAGCTGCGTTCGCCAGAGTCGGATATCGACAAAGCCAAAGGCACCGTGAAGCATATCGATGCTTATCTGAACGATGTGCAGGCACCCACCATTGCCCTTACAGAAGACCTCAGTACCAAGGCGTTCAAGAATGGTAAACTTTATTGGCGTCTGCTCAATCCTATGGGTAAGCAGCTCGACATCGTAGAGAATGCGTGGGTAAAGACCACTAATTTTGAGGGTGTGTCCGGCACCGAGATGGTGAACATGGAACCCAAACGCAAGTTGAATGCCCAGGCTGGCGAGAAGTACATCTTGCAGCTCGACTACTATACGTACGAGAATGTGTCAGACGACGAATTCAATCCGAATGACAAGAAATGGCAGACGATGGATACCACGCTCGTGAAGCTCTACGTGCAGACTCTTCCCTCCGACCGCGATTGGCGCAGGGGTATAGGAAAAGGTAATTTGAGTTGTATCTATGACCAACCCTTTATTGCTGTGAAGCTGACCAGTGTAACAATCGACAGGCCCTATTCGGGCAGTAAGACTGATGCCGATATAATGAAGGGCTATTATTACACCAAGTGTCCATTTACCTTCATCAGCTATATGAGCAACTTCGTCTTCCCTGCAGGATGGGAGATTACGGAACGAGGTTTCTTCAATATTGAAGTCACCACCTCCGAGTCCATGCTGTTCCAAGATCCCGGCGGTGGAGGAAAATACGAAGGCAGGTACCAAGAAAAACAAACATATCGGACGCACAATGCTTTTGCCGATGTAAAGAACACCATGGTTTATACCATACCTTCGACTACATATACTGATAATCAAAAAAAGAAGCATTATTATGTACCAGTTCAGTATCCGCTAAGTAAGTACTGGCATGAGAATGGGTATGGCGATTGGGATTACGTACACAATGTTGATGACCGCATTGCACCTTATTCTCCGTCTACTGCAGTAAATACAGACTGGTTTGCTCGCGCAATCTTTGATCCAATAATTGAGGCATATCACCGAGTAGACTATATGAATAATTCCATTCACTCTGCTGCGGTCGGTGTAGAAAATAAACAACGGAATTGGTATCCTACTAAGGACTCAGAGAAGAGCCGCGCTGACGCACTATCCCACAAGAAGGATGAGTTAAAAGACTGGTATGCCAATCACAGAGGAACTTATAGGACAGAGTATGGCTCATATGTACATGCAGTGGATAACTCGTGCTCATTCTTCGTTCCGGCCTATCAGTTCCCCGTCATTTGGAGTATCTGTGCGGCAGAAAACATCAGTGGTGCTTACAAAGGTATGTCCAACGACAACGACCGCGCCCAAAATGAGGGTCCCACATGGAGTAAACTGACCGGCATGACCTGGTATGAAGGCTATAAAACATGGATTACGGCGAATGCAAAGTATCGCTGGACCTACAAAGAGAAGCCTGCAGAAACATGGAAGAAATTTGACCTTGAAGGCGCAAAGAAACTCTTTAAGAAGGCACGTGCTATAGCCTATCGCGTGAATGCATACGACATTACAAACGGCCATTACTATCCAATCGGAGGCTTGCTGAACGGATACAACAGATTCGATATTGAGTGTACAAATCCATTGACCAGTGATCATTCAGGCGCAGTAGTAGGTGCGAACATAGGCAATACAACGGGCAAGTCTAATGGCACGTCCACGGGCGGTGGTTATGTGCCAGTGGATACGAAGGTTTACACATCTACGCTCACCTCATCCCAGTTGGAAGGTTATCTGCAAAAGGTAAAGGAGATGCACGACTCGTGTCAGGTAATCTATGATTTTTGCGCAAAGTATTGGCCGCGCTATAAGTCGTGTGCCGAGAAACTTGCCAAGGCCGCCCAAAAAGCAGAAAAAGCGGCTATAGATGCAGTAACGTTCTACGCGAACTCCAGTGGAAACACCGCCAGATTTGAGACTACATATAACAATCAAAAGTCGAATGTGACGCAATATGTTAAGGATGCTCGTAAATGGCGCGACTCTGTGAATGTCGATTACAACTGGCTCACACCCGATATGAAGGCAAGGGCCTATCTGCAAAGTCCCGTAACTAAATCTTATGGATACTTCAAGCGCTCGCTGAGGGAAATAGCCACTCATCTGTCCGTCTATATGGATAGGTATATCACGCCGCAGAGCGACCCGAACGACGCGCAGTACAAGCGTTACCGCAGCATGCAGGACGAGGCTAACTCTTGGCTGACGAAACTGCAGGAGTGGTACGACGAAGGGTACGCATCGTATCGTAATAATGATGGTTACTGCAGGCAAGCCATCAACCAGGCCGACTGGGCTGAGAAGGAAATAAAGAAGATGACGAGCCAGAATGTATCGACCGTTGGTGATGCTTACAGCAAGGCTTATGTATTGAAGAATGGAGTGGTGGAAGAAAAAGGATATATCCGAATGAATTTTGACAATGCTTTGGCCAAGGCTAACGAGGCTCTGGCAGATGCCAAAAAGAAGACCAGCTCATCATCAAACATAAAGATAGCGAATAAAGCGCTTGCAGGCGTTTCTCAGAGTGGTTCTGCGATTTCACTGGGTAAAGCTTCCTCTTCTGGAAAGAAGACTACACTGAGTCAAGGTACTGTTTCTGGTAAGGTTGCTTCAGCAAAGAAGCAGGCAGCAGAGGCCGTTGCAGAGCCTCTTGCCAGAGCTTCGAGGGCTGGTGTCCCGAAGAGCATAGCAGCTGAGCAAGAACTTGCTCGGGCGAAAGAGTTAGCCGTATTGGCTGCAGAGAATGCAAAAGCGCAGGCAGAGCGGCAAGCCACAGTGTCGGAAATGACAAGTTATATCAATGACATGAATGCTGTGCTTGCCGACTACGACCAGATGGATAAATCTATCACGACCATGCGTCAGCGCTTGTCTGAGGCAGCCCAGAATATAGAAAAGGTAGGCGGCACCGACGGCACAGGCGGACATCTGAAGACAATAAAGGATACATTCAACGACCAGTGCACTCATTACAAGACCACCCTGTCGTGGTACAATAGTATGAAGTCGTCCGAAGAACGTATGGTGGGCGATACGCTGAAGCTCGTACAGGCAAGGGCCAAACTGCCTTCGCTGAGCGAAATAAAGCGTAACTTGGAAGCAGCCAAACGTAAACTCGATCAGGCTTCGGGTCGGGATACACTGACGGCCGATCGCCTGATGGGTCGCATCGACTCACTTCTGGCCGTCGTGCAGAAGAAGCTGAGCAAGTTTGAGTCGCATGAACTCCGCATCAATGGATACAATAGTTTGATGGAGACTTATAGGAATGCAAAAACTGCTTACAAGGTATATCAAAGTGGCGACCTCCTCAGCATTAATGAATGTATTGATAAATGCAAGCAATTCGTCGACGATTTTGCCAAGTATAAAGCGTATTTCGAGGAACTCAGAGACATTCCGCCTTTCATTGACTCTGCCGACGACCCCGTATGGGACGCATTCCATGAAGCTGGATACGATGACAATCACGATGTCGTGAAGCGTGCAAGGCAGCTATGGGAGTCTGAAAACGAGCGTGCCAACGCCCTGAACTACCTGAAAGAGGTGACAGCGTGGTATAGGGAATTGGAGGTATTGAATGCTCCTGGCGATCCATTGCACGTACCCGACATGCTTCGGAAGGCTCAAAGTGATTTGGAGAATCCGAGCAACGAGTTGCTGTCGAAGGTTGGTCATTATGTAGTAAGCAAACTGACTTCTTTAAAGTACGAGGCAAGTCAATTTGATACTTATGTTATAAAGCTTACGTACTTGAGTAGGGATATGAACAATGAATTTAATGGCCACTTGTCTAAGGCTCGGACAAATTGGAAAGACTACGAAGCTGCGATTTGCCATCTTCATCTTACCGAAGCCAACTACACTGCAGCTCCCAAACAATGTGTCATCAATTGTGAGAAAGCAGCGAGCGTGATAGGCACGATGAAGGAAAAATACAATAGCGACTATCTCCCACACATCAAACGTAGTAAACAACTGAAAGCTGAGGCGGAAGAGTATTTCAAGTCGATTCCGGTTGATAATCCTTCGGTGTCGAATGCCCGACAGAAGTATGCAGAAGCAGGCCGGATATTTAGAGATATCGTGGATTGCTGCACGAGACTGGATAATGCGGACGCGGGAGCGAAAAAGGTTTTTGAGAAGACACTGAAAGACAATTACAATAGTGAGGTTTATCCGTTGAAGGTGAAGGCCCAGCAAGCGATTAAGTACATTGAGCTGTATCACAAGCCTCAGCTTATTCCTGAGGTCGTGATAAAGCCCTTTGCCGAAGACATCAAGACGCGTGCAAGCCAGGCATCCACATCTTTAACACAGGTTAATTCGATTTACAGGACGAGCCAGACTGACTACGAGAGCTTCATGACTGCGCGCAATAGGATGAATTCTTACATGCAAGAATATCTGAATAAGAAGAAAATTTTTGCATCTGCCGCAGTGTTGAGAACCGCACTCCAGAACTGTATTGCCCAAGCCGATATGATGATAAAGCTCGCGCCGCTGATAGTGGTAAATTGCGATAAAGCAATGAAGCTGATAGACGCAGAGATGTCGTCCTTTGATGATGCAACATTCGAGATGAATTATATCGGCGATATTCGAACGGTAGATCCATCGGCTTTCTCTACGGCAAATCGCTCTTATACTTCGATGAAGAGTATAGTGAGTTCTCTTTCCTCCAAGAGGCCGACATTCGTGACGCGTGCGCAGAATACGGCAACGTATCTAAAGGAGGCTGAGCAAACAAAAGAAAAAGCGACATCGTTGAATCGTAACGTGGGATCATCGGCAGTTAGAAGATAAGTCTCTAAAATAATACGAAGATATGAAACGAATCAATAAGGCTTTGGCCACCATCTTTTCTCTGAGTCTGTTACTCCTCTTCGTTCCCTCACGGGGCATGGGATATGGCATGCACGTCTGGCCGGATGACAATCCTCCGGCAGCGCAGGAAGTCTCAGACTCTCAGCCTAAGCAGTACGGCCTCATTCAGGCTGGCATCTATTTGCTGGCTCGTTCATACGGCGACAGCGTTGTGCTCCGTTGGGGCGCAGAGGACTATGTGACTCAGCGCACGCTGGACGAGGATGGTGTGATGGTGGTACGCTACGATTACGATCCCGAGGGCGACGACCCCTTCTGCGATACACTGGTCATAGGCCTGAAGCCTTGGACACAGCAGCAATTCGAGGAAACGTATGCCCAGGACGACAGCATCGCGCGCATGGCCATGGGCGTAATGTTCAGCAAAAGCGGACTGCGCCCCGACCAGACGAAGGCAACACCCGGTAGCTTCGGTTCTCTGCTCGAAATTCATCAAGACCAGCAGACCAACCAAGCCTTCCGTATGTTGGTGGCCGAATGGCGTCGCGACTTGGCCGAACATATGGCCATGCGTTGGGTGGACAAGAACGTGCGGCCCGGACACGAGTATGAATACATCGTTCGTCCCGTGAAATACGATAGCACGTTGCAGCTCATCATTGCTCCGGCTATCCTGAGAGTCGTAAATAAACGTTATCTGCGTCCTGACTTCGACATCAAGATGGGAGACAGTATTATCTCTCATTGTCAGGTGCGTCTCTGGTGGGAGGACCGCGGCATCTCGAGCTACGAGATTGACCGTCGCCGTGAGGGAGAGACAGAATGGACACGCGTCAATAATCTTCCTTATTGGAACATGCAACCGGTGACGGACGGAGTGGAATTGCCCGACTCGCTCGACTGCTTCTATGGCGATGTGGTGCCCGAGCCCGGCAACTACGAATACCGCATCTTCGGTCACGACCCCTTTGGCGACCTCACAAAGTCGTCTCCGATTCTCAAGGTGCGTGTGCCCGACATGGAGGCGCCGCGTGCTCCCGAACTGGTGCTGGTGGAGATTGACCGTCAGGACAGCACAGACCTCTCGAAGCAGGTGATGGCTACCTTCCACTTCGAGAAGGACACGCTGGAGGAAGACTTCACGGGCTTCAATGTGCTCTACTACAACGAGCGCCATACGGGCCACGAATGGAAGAAGCTGAACAAGGAACTGCTGCCGCCGAGCGACTCGCTCTTCACCTGCGACATGACGGGCTTCAGCACTGGCATGGTGCTCGTGGCCGCCTTCGATACGGCGCAGAACGTGTCTTACTCCCTGCCGCGCATGGTGCAGATAAAGGACGTTAAGGCGCCTGCACCGATGCGTAACTTCAAGGCTGAAGCCAGCATCGAGGACGGCACCATCACACTGACATGGGAGCCCGATACGTTGGACGACGATATCGAGTACTACGAAGTGCTCTTTGCCAACGACACCACCCACTCTTTCATCCAGCTCAACGAGGGCAAGCTGAAGGAGCCGCGATACGTGGATACTGTGGCAATGGACGTGAACCAAAAGTACATATATTATAGGGTGCGCGCGGTGGACTTCTCGACCAACCAGAGCAAGGACGTCCAACTTCAGGTGCTGCGCCCCACACGTCTGAAACCGCAGGTGGCCCATCTACTCGACTCGCGTGCCGACTCGCTGGGCATCCACATGCAGTGGGCGTGCAGCAACGAACAGATTATGGACCGCCACGTGCTGATGCGCCGACTCAGAGGCGAAGAGAAGTGGGATACGTTGGCTGTCTTCTCGGCCGACTCCATACGTGCAGCAGAGAACGTGCTCCATTATACCGACAGTCCCGGCTACAACCGCAAGCAGGACTATCAGTATTGCGTGGAATCGTTCTCGTGCTTCAACATCTCCAGCGGTCTCAGCCTGATATTCTCCATCAGCTACGAAGGACCTCGCATTCAGCAGATTCCCATCGAGCTGAAGGGAGCCTATCTGACCGAGAGCAACGAGACGCAGCTCACGTGGAACATCAACAACGGCAAGCCTGTGGAGGGTGACTGGTACATCTGCATCTACCGCAAGGGACCGCGCGACGAGAACTACGTGTTCCACATCTCCGTGCCAGCCGACACGAAGGAGAGACGCTCCTCGATACTGACACCCGGACAGGCAGAGCAGTACTACGTCAAACTGAGATTCGAAGACGGCCGCGAGAGCCGCATGTCGAACGAGGTGCGGGTGGAAAGGCCCGCAGCTGCGACGGGCAACTGACCTCCGGCTCTGACAATGAATAGCAAATAACAAGGATTACGAATTGATACAAACGACGCGGATATGAAATATCGACTTTCCAAGCTAATCTGCTTCTGCCTCGTGGGCATGATGGCCAGTTGCGGACTTATCGACATGGAGTTCGACCCCGAAACGCAACAAATCGTGAGCATGCAGTTCAATTATGACACGGTCTATGTGATGAAAGGCGACACCTTCTTCTTGGCGCCCTACATTTATCCCGACACGGTGAGCAATACCACGCTGTACTTGTACAGCACGAACGAGCAGGTGGTGGGCGTGCAGAACGACACTATCTATGCTGCCGACGAGGGAGAGACATTGGTGGTGGCCGTCTCCGTGAGCCATGCGATCTCAGATAGCTGCGTGGTGGTCGTCATGCCTCGGTGGGATGATGTGAACGAACATCAGTATATCAACGATATGGTGGTCTATGCTCACATCCTCTCGGGTGGTATGGCACCGGCCGGCAAGATGCTCTTCGGTGCCTTCAGCGATGGCGAGCCTCGCGGCTTGGCTGAGCCGATGAACGAGGAGCGCACGCTCTATCGGTTCCGTGTGTGGAGCGACGATTTCTATGTCTCGCAAGGCCGCCCCGGCGAGGAGATCACCTTCCGTGCCTATAACCCACGCACCCTGCAGGTGCAGGAGACGATGACGCCCTTCAGCATCCCCTTCGACGGCGAGAGCCACGGCACTCCCAGCAAGCCCATCGAGCTGCGCTTCGAGTGATGCCGTCCCCTTTTCTCCCAGTGACTCCCAAATATGAACGATGAACTATAAACTATGAACTATCATATGAAACGCCTTGCTTACCTCTCCATACTGCTTTCCCTCCTGTTGGGAAGCTGTACCCTCATGATGGAGAACGTTGACACCGAAGAAGCAGAACAGGTCAACCTCGAGGAAGTCGGCTTCGACGAGCCTTATACCCAAAAGACCGAGTATGGCGATGTTACCTTCCAATACGGTGACAGCACCCGTGTGTTGCATCAGGAAGCCATGAAGTACTTGGTAAAGGTGGAGGATGACAGCGTGCTCTATTTCACCGACAACATTCCTCGCGACCTGCTTGTTCCCGAGGGGCAGTACGTGTCTATGGGATGTAACGAGCACCTGCGCCGCGGTCTCTGCTCGCAGGTGGTCTCTCTGACGAAGGAGAATGGCATGTACCGCATGGTGACTTCGCGTCGGCCCAACAGTAATGTATTCAAGCAGCTGGATGTGGATATCAATTTTAATTATGTCCAGGGAATGGACTTCGATACCCAGGAGTACCTCGAGGAACAGGGCATGATTAATGAGCGTGGCGACACGGACAGCATCTTCACCGACTGGTCGCTGCTGGGACAGGACATCGTGGAGCGCAAGGAGGCCGAGGTGCGCCGTCGCATCCGCGCCCGCTATGGCGAGTCGGCCATGACGCGATGGAGCTTTTTTGGAGATGATGAGGAGGTGGAGGAAGGCGACCAAGGTGACAAGGACTATAAGCCCTCGGATATCGATAAGACAGATAAGAAAACGAAGGACGTCAGAATCTTCAAGATTACGACGAAGCGCATGGTAGAGCTCTTCGACTTCAAACGAGCTGGAGACTGGAAGGGAAGTCTGGAAGTAAACTATCACGAAGAGACCACTGTACACCATATTCAGAAAGTATCGAACGGACAGGACTATCTCTACGACAGCTATGACGAGTCGGCCAGCATTTCGGCCACTCTCAACCTTGGTTGGGAGAATACACTATGGAACTCCAACGAGACAAAGACGCTCAAGGGTGCCTATAATAAAATCTACGACAAGATAAATGACGGTTGGTACGAGAGAGTCAAGAAGAACAAGAAGGCGCTCTCCTGTTCGAACTTCATGATTCATATTCCGCTCCCAGTCATCACTGCAGTGGAGTTCTTCATTCGTATCGAACCGAAGGTGGATGTCACCGTAGAATTGGTTGGCGAATTGCAGGTAACCAAACAACTTACTAAGATACACAAGGAGGTAGAGTATCAGGATGGTAAACTGATAAAGAAAATATATAAGCCAGCAAAAGAATCAAACAACAGTTTCAAGGTTACCAAGTTCGACTTATATGGCTCCTTCTGTATAGATGCACACGTGGAAGCCTTGGTCGGTTTTGCCACGACGGGTGGCAACTTCGGGTTGGGCATCGGTGCGGAGGTTGGCATGAAGTACACGATAGGGCTTCATTTGCCCATTCAGCCACAAGACGGAGGCTCTTTCAGCGTGTATCTAAAGCCGAAGATAAAGGCCTTTGCCCAGTCGCCAGGAGGAAAGCCATGGGCCGAGATGGATTTCAGTATTCCTGGAGTTCCAGCTGAGATTAATCTGTTGGGACCGGTGACGGTGCCTATGAGTCCCACGTTCGACCAACCGAAGGGTAGTTTTACGTTGAATGAAGTAGGTGGAGATCCTTCTGCCGTGGTCAAGGCCAGTTTCCGCATCGCTGATCTGAACGCTTTAAAATACGTAAATTTGGCCGATTATGAGGTAACTGCCCGCCTCTTCCGCGAGGAGAAAGGAAAGGAATCCGAAATGGTGGGTGATGCACTTCCGCAGGCGCTTTCCTCGAATTATAAAACGTCATATACTTTCAATATCGAGGATGCCGATTACAAAGCTGGATGCTATTATACAGTCCGCCCGTTTGTGAGGTATAAGAAGACCGGCGATATAGTCGGAGACGAAAATAGTGATGTGATATGTAAATTAGAGGGAGATGACTCCGAATACCCCGTACTCTCATTCCAGAAATTCTATCAGATCAGTTTCGAGAAGACAGAAGATGACTATGAGAATTACGGCGTGAGACTGCGCGTCCTCATGAACAACCTCGAGAAACAAGTGAACTGGAAGGAGTGGGGCGTAGAATTGGAGGTGAAGGGCTATTACCGCGAATCTTACGGTGGCTACAAGAAAGGAGATTATCGCGAGACGTTGCTCGAGCGCAAGCGCTTCCCTGTGAGAAGGCTGGTTACGAAGAAAAACATTCTCCTGAGCTACAAGATGGAGACGCCTGGCGACGAGGACATAGAGGTAACAGCCCTCGTGTATTACATCGACAAGAAGGATGAAATCCACTTCATCCACATGCTTGACGTTAACAAGGAGATTCTCCGCCTGACCGATGACATGGACGACTGGGAAACGGATACATCCCATGGCAACGAGCAGAACATATCTATTAAATAAGGAATAGAAGCCCCGTCCCCATCCTTGCCACGAGGGGAGGGAGCAAATGAGAAGCCCCCTCCCCAGCCCTCCCGCGAGGGGAGGGAGTAAATGAGAAGCCCCCTCCCCAGCCCTCCCGCGAGGGGAGGGAGTAAATGAGAGATTAAGGAGTAGGAGTGATAAATTGTATTAGCTTGAATGTGGAATGAAAAGATTCCGAAATGTGATATTTCTTTTGCTGTGCTGCAGCCTTCAGGCTGTGGCACAGCCGCGGCTTACGTTTCGCGAACTGATGGCCGACGCAGGCACGCTGAGCGTGGGCAAGGCTGAGAGCCGCAAGGTGGTGTTCGAGTGCAAGAACACGGGCACACAGCCGCTCATCTTCGACCATGTGGAGACGAGTTGCCCGTGTGCCGACGTGAAGTTGCCTCGCAAGCCGCTGAAGCCGGGCAAGTCGACACGCATCAAGGTGACGTTTCATTCCAAGGATTTGGACGACCGCGGTGTCTCGACCAACCTCATCACCATCTTCTACAACGGGCCAAATCAGTTCACTCGCATCCGAGTTTTTGCCAACTTGGTGGACTGATTCGACCGCTCAATTTTGCTTCTCGGAATGCCACGCGTGGCATGCTTTCACGCGACGCGTCGCGTGAGCTCTTGCGACGTGTGGCGTGAGCTCATGCGACGTGTAGTTTTTTTCACGCGACGCGTAGCATTTCTGGGTTCCTCATTTTCCCTTTTCCGACAGCGCCTTCGGCGGCTCTATTTGCCAAAGGGCAAGAAAAAAGCATTTTTCTTTTTCTTTCCGCTTATTTTACGCTACCTTTGCAGTATGAAGTGGACAGAATGGTTGCTACTGAGTGTGCTGCGTGGTCTCTCGCGCTTGCCTTTGAGGGTGCTCTACGTGCTCTCCGACTGTCTCTTCCCAGTGGTTTTCCATGTGGTGCGCTATCGCCGTCGGCTCGTGCAGCGTCAGTTGGCAGATAGCCTGCCGGAGAAAACGGCGGAGGAGCGTCGGCGCATCGAGCGCCAGTTTTACCACAATCTCTGCGACTACGTGGTGGAAATCCTGAAGCTGCAAACCATTCCGATTGCCGAGCTGAAGCGGCGCGTCCGCTTCGAAGGCTTCGATACGCTGCAGGACGAGATGCGTCGCCGCGGTAAGAGTGTGGTTTTTGCCTATCTCGGCCACTACGGCAACTGGGAGTGGCTGTCGTCTTTCGCGCTCTGGCTCGAAGACGACATGCAGGCCGCGCAGATTTATCATCCGCTGCGCAACAAGCAGGCCGACGAGTTCTTCCTGCGTTTGCGTGCGCGTTGCGGAGGTGCCAATATCCCCATGAAGGATACGCTGCGGCGCATCCTTTCGTTGCGTGCTTCGGGACGCGGCCTCATGGTGGGCTGCATTGCCGACCAGAGTCCGAAGTGGGAAGCCATGCACCACTGGACAAACTTCCTCCACCACGAGACTTCCTTCTTCATCGGCGCGGAGCACCTGGCGAAGCGGCTCGATGCCGTTGCTTTCTATTTGCATGTGTCGCGGCCTCGGCGCGGATATTACGAGTGCCGGGTCGAGCATACGTGCTTCGACACGACAGCTGTGCCAGATTACGCGCTGACCGACCAGTATGCCGCGCTGCTGGAGCAGCAGATACGCGAGGAACCCGCCCTGTGGCTTTGGACGCACGACCGCTGGAAACGTACCCGCGAGGAGTGGGAGCGCCGACGCAAAGCCTCGGACGCTAAGTCCCGCAGCGAAGAAAAAGACTGACAGACATTAAAGAAGAAAAGATATGCTGGATTACCTCATAGTTGGCTCAGGCCTGATGGGCGCCACGTTTGCTCACCTGGCACACCGCGCCGGAAAACGTTGCCTTGTGCTGGAGAAGCGGCCGCATACGGGCGGCAATGTGCATTGTCTCGACGTGGAGGGAATCCACGTCCATCAGTATGGCGCCCACATCCTGCACACCAACGATGCGAAAGTGTGGGACTTCGTAGGGCAGTTCGTGCGCATGAACCGCTACACCAACTCGCCGCTGGCCAACTATCGCGGCACGCTCTACAACCTGCCGTTCAACATGAACACGTTCCACCAGATGTGGGGCGTGGTGACGCCCGACGAGGCTCGCGCCATCATACAGCAGCAGACGACTGCCGAGCCTGCGGCCGACGACTCGCTCGAGTCGCACGCCATCCGCCTCGTGGGCCGCGACATCTACGAGCGGCTCATCAAAGGATACACCGAGAAGCAGTGGGGCCGCCCCTGCTCGCAGCTGCCGTCCTTCATCATCAAACGCCTGCCGCTGCGCTTCGTCTATGACAACAACTACTTCAACGACCGCTATCAGGGCGTGCCCGAGGGCGGATACAACGTGCTGACGGACGCCTTGCTGAAGGGCATAGAGGTGCGTACCGACGTGGACTTCCTGCAGAATCGCGCTTGGCAGGAGCAGGCGCGACGCGTGGTCTTCACCGGTCCGCTGGATGCCTTCTTCGACTTCCGCCTTGGGCATCTCGAGTATCGGACCGTGCGCTTCGAAACCGAGACGCTCTCCACATCCAATTTCCAAGGCAACGCGGTGGTGAATTATACCGACAGCGAGACACCTTGGACGCGCATCATCGAGCACAAGCACTTCGAGTCGTTCGGCGACGACGTGTACCAGAATCCGCACACCGTCATCAGCCGCGAGTACAGCACGGAGTGGCAGCCCGGCATGGAGCCGTACTATCCCATCAACGATGCGCGCAACTCGCAGCTGCTGGCTCAGTACCAACAACTGGCGGCCGCCGAGAAGAATGTCATCTTCGCCGGCCGGCTGGCCGAGTACAGGTATTACGACATGGCGCCCACCATAGCGCGCGCAATGGAACTGTGGGAGCGCGAAGCCAGCGTTTAGGCTTTCTCTGTGGCAGTGCGCGAAAGTGTTTCTTCGATGTGACGCACTGCCTCCATATGTGTAGAAGAAAATTTGCGGGCAAACAGATACGGACTTGCCAACAGTTGCGGCACGTCCGCGTCCTGCCACACGTACGGGTTGCCACGCGTCCAGTCGATGGCTCGCACGCTGCTTCGTTCGGCATCAGACGCGTCGAAGACTTTGTCGCGGAAGGGCGAGTTCCATAGTGCCGTCTGCATGAAGAGTTCGTCGGGGCACAGCGTAAAGCGGAAAGTCTGCCAGAGTTTTTTCTCCTGACGGAGCACATATTCGCAGCACGCCTGCGTGATGCTGAACCATTGCGGCCCCTTGCGTATCTCCCAGTCTCCGTGTTTTCTCCTTATCCCCAGCACTTTCTGCGCTGCCAGCAGCAGGTTGCGTACGGGCGCCGTCAGGGCGTGAGCCACCGGATTTCCCCTTCCTTTGGTGCGGTTGAGCACGTAGTAGTATCGCGTCCGGCGTGTGGCGTCGGCCAACTGTTTGGGCGCGTTCCAGAATCCCACCATCTCGCTCGTTTCGTGTTCGGCGAAGAAGTGGTGAATCTCGTCTTGCGTCTTGAGTGGCAAGTCCACGCCCGAGAGCAGGTGGTAGCGCTCGTATGGGCCGTGAGCTGCTGCCGTCCGCAGGCATTTCAGCTCGGCTTCCATCACAGAAGTATGCGCCCAATAGACGCTCAGCGGCTGCATATCCACGAACAGGCGGGCGTGGGAGAGTCGCTTTGCTGCAAATCGTTGCCGCATGGCACGTGCCTTGCGGTCGATGTGCAGAAAGATGTCGTTTCGCTCGTCGTCCAGCATTCGCAGCAGCGCCTCCAGTATCTCCGGTTCGTTGTGCGCCATGATGAGGTATGCGTGTCGTTTCATTCCGTGTCGAGCAATGATTCGTAAAGCGCGACGTGCGCCTTGCAGGTTTCCTCCAGCGGGTATTTCAGACTCAGCACGTGGCGCTGCATCTCGTGGCGCGCGTCCTCGTCTTTTATCAGGTGCGTGAGCTGGCGTGCAAACTCGTCGAGGTCGAACGGCGTCACCAGCACACCATTCTCGCCACCGTTCGTCAGCAGGTTCTCCACTCCAGCGCAGCAGTTGAAGGCCACGGGCACCACGCCGTTGGCCTGTGCTTCCATGATAACCAGCGGCCAGCCCTCGTAGGACGAAGTGAGGCAGAGTATGGCAGCACGCTCGTAGTACGGGCGGGTGTCGGCATGTCGGCCCTCGAATGAGACGTGCTGCAGTTGCAGGCGTGCTGCGAGGGCGCGCAAGTTGCCTTCCTCGGGCCCGTCGCCGATGATGAGCAGTTGCCAGTCGGGGCATTGCGGCTCCACGGCGGCCCATATCCGCAGCAAGCGGTCCACGCGTTTGTCTGTGTATGACAGACGGCCCACGAAGATGACCGCCTTCTCCTTCTCTGTGCGTGGCTGACGGACGGGCAGCAGATAGTTGGGCGTGACGTGTATCTTCTGTGCCTCCTGAGCCGAAAGCTGCAGTGTCTGTTGCAACAGCGCCTTGTATTCGGGGCAGAGCACCGTGAAGGCGTCCACGCTGCGCAGGGTGCGGGCGTAGCGGGCTGCGTATTTCCTCTCATAGACGTGCAGGCGGTTGAAGCGCACATTGTAGTAGCAGTACCATTGCAGGCGCTGCCACAGGTTGCCATCCTTCAGGCGTTCTTTCCTTGCCTTCTTGTGGAGCGTCTCCCAGAACGGCAGGGTGTGGCTCGCGTGCACGATTCTGACGCCCGTCTGTAGGCGTATCTGTGACGCGAAGTACGGCTCTGTGCACACATAGGTGAGAATCCGAATGCCGTGTTCGCGGATGTGGCTGGCAAGCTCGTCGGCCGATGCTTTGTCCTTCAGTTTCTGTCGGTACTCGATGATGTCGAGCGCACAGTCGACGGGCAGAAGCGAGGGCACGACCTCGCGGCAGAAAACAATCACGCGATAGCCTTCTCGTGCCAAGGCTTGCCCCACGTCGAGCGTCACTTTCTCTGCGCCTCCGCAAGGGAACTGTCCGCCAAATACAAAGCCGATGGTTGTGGTCATGCTGTGAGTTGTATGTTTTCTGCTGGGTGTTTTTTATTGTTCTGCACGTGTGGCCCGTCCTGTCGTCGTGACGAAACGCCAGATACCCTCGAGCAACATGGCTGTGGCCAACGAGACGGCCACGAGTACGACGTACATGAGCAGGGGATAGCGCAGGCCGTATATTTCCTCGTGGAAGAGATAGTAGGCATAGAACGTGTGGGTGAGCCACATATAGAGCGAGTAGCGACCGAAGAAGACGAGCACTTTCTGCATGGGGGCAGATACTTTCAGCTGCATGTACAGGAAAACGAATAGCAGGCAGAAGAAGACGTTGAAGTCGCTGGCCCCGATCATCATGCGCACAAGGCAGAGCAAGACTATCCACACGAGCGTAAACCTCCCGCCGCGAGGCAAGGGCAGCGAAGGATGGAGCGCGCAGATACATCCTGCGTAGAATGGCGGCAAGACAAACAACGTGTTCTTCAGAAGCTTGACGGCTATAATGCTGCTCCACGGGCCGAGCATTTTGTGAAGCAGGCTCACGAGGAAGACGATGACGAAGAGGGTGGCGTTGGTGCGTAGCGTGTGTCGTCGGGTGAAGTCGATAATGTGGCGCGACAGGAGAAGAAGCACCACATAGGGGAAGACGAACCACCATTCTCCGTTGTACGAGCATGAGAGCGCCAGAAAGTTCAGCAGCAACGTTTGCGCGCTGCCGGGGTATTGGTCGGGACGAAGCCAGCAAGCCAGCGGGATGAAGGCAAGGAAGACATACCAGTAGCGCTTGTAGAGACGGAGGATGCGTTTGCCCGTAGCCGTGTCGGCCGTCTTGGCCAGTCCGTAGCCCGAGACAAAGAGATAGATGGGGACGCAGAGGCCTGCCACCCTGGCCAGGGCGTAAACCAACGGCTTGCCGTTGATGAAGTTGACAAAGGTGGTGCACTCTTCGACGCGTGTCAGCGTGTTGAAAAGATGCAGAAAGAGCATCATCAGGATGGCGATGCCCTTCAGTTCTACGCTTTGTTCCTTCTTAATATCAAGCATCATTTTATGCGTCGGCCTCTATGCGAATCCAGTTGTCGAGGTAGATGGGCATCCGTCCGCCGTCTCCCGCGTTCCAATGGTCGGGACAAATGACGGTCTGGCTCTTGCTGCTGAGCCAAACGCCCCACCACGAAAATGTGCTGTTGCAGATGATATGGTGGTGGCAGTGCGTCATCAGCATCATATCCTGCCAGCTGTCTTCGCCTCGGTTCCAGTTGATATACGTGGCGTTGGCCAGCGGCAGATTCTCGCGCACCCACTCCATGTCTTCGCAGAAGACGTAGTAGTGTGGATTTGGCACGAGCTCTTCCATCCGGCGGAGTGCCTTTTGGTAGTAGGGCAGCTGGCAGACGCATCCCACGGCCTTGTAGTGCTCGGGTTTCAGGTAGTCGCCGCGCCGGATGTGCAGCGAGACGGAGTTCGCCTCGGCGTCTATCTGTGCGGCGAGGGCTTTGTTTTGCTGGCTTGCCAGCTCCATGTTGAACGTGAACGCCCTGCGGATTTCTTCTTCGTGGCCTTCGAGGTAGGCCAGATTCTGGTAGAAACCCTTGTAATAGACCAGCGGCCAGAGGATTTTCCCGTCGTAGTGACGGAGCGAACCATGCTCGTGCCGCTCGAGGATGGTGCGGAAGAACAGGAATTCGAGCGCCTTCTTCAGCCACTGCGGCAGGCAGATTTCTGTGTGCGGCAGGCGGAAGACGCGGTTCATCTCGTAGCCGTGGTGGACTTTGTAGTGCACCATGTCCGAAAGGTCTATCCACGTTTTCGGGTAGCGGCTTTTCATGCGCAGGTAGAGCGCGTAGATGAACATCTGGTTGCCCAGTCCGCCGGTCATTTTTATGAGTCGCATGATTCCTGTTGAGTGTTTAAAAGAGTAAAGCAATCGCGCATCGTTGTGTCCGTCACGAGGCGTCCGTCCTGTGTGAGGCGGTCCAGCGAGGCGGTGCCCACCACGCGTTCGTATTCTTCGGCCAGTCGGCCAGCTTTGTAGAGGTCGTAGAAGTAGCGCCAATGGCGGCCGTGATTCTTTTGCACGTGCAGTTCCAACTGCTTTCCGCCGTTGATTATCTTCTTCTCGAACTCCGCAAAGCTCCTTATGTTGTAGTGATAGATGCGGATGTCGCATTCCCTTTTGCGGGGGCAGAGCATCGTCACTTTGTGGTTGCCCATACCTATTTGTATATACGTGCGCGTGCGATGGGCCACCTTGCCGCGTTGCGGCTGGAATATGCTGTAGGGCGAGAGGTCGTAGGCCTCGGTGGGTGCGAACTCCACGCGTCGCGTCCACTGCGTGAAGTGTGTCGGCTCTGGGTACATGCTGCGAATCTGGCAGTGTGCCACGTTGCCTCCGCAGGCTTCGAGCTCGGTGCGCAGGTTGCCCGATGGACTGAACCAGAATTCGTCGGCGTCGGCATTGATGACCCAGGCGGCGCCGAGTCGTTTCTTGGCGAGCCGTATCATGCGGTCCACCCATTGTTTCTGCTGATAGTCGGTGCCGGGCTCGTGGATGACGGCTTCAATCCATCCGCTGCGGCGGTACCGTTCGATGATTTGCGGCGTGGAGTCGGTGGAGTTGTTGTCCGTCACCACGAAGGCATCCACACCCATTTGGTGGTGGAAGCGCAGGCAGGCCTCCAGTGTTTCCTCTTCGTTCTTCACCAGCAACGTCATCACCAGCCGGCCGCCTGAGCGGTCGGGGCGAAGAATGTCGGTCAGCGCGGAGAGTATCTTATGCATGTCAGGTAGTTATTGCGCCCAATTGTTCGCGGATTCCCGCACGCCAAGCGCGGCAGAAGGCTGGGATATCCTTCATTTCGTAGGCCTGCGTGAAGGGTGCCGTCAGCAGGGCTGTGAGCACGAGACCCGTCAGATTCAGCAGGCCGCGCAGGTGGCGAACTGCCCAGTTGCGGCCGTAGTGATGGTTCAGATAGGTGGAATTGCGAATCATGTAGTATCGTTTCCACTTCTTCTGCTGCTGGCGTTCGGTCCAGTTGCTTGCACAGAAGAATTGGTGCTTGTCCATTTCGGCAGTCGGCACGTACAGAATCCTGAATCCTGCCAGCTGGGCGCGCAGGCAGTAGTCTGTGTCGTCGCAGAAGATGAAGAGCGCCTTGTTGGGCAGTCCCACTCGGCTTACCACGTCGCGGCTGACGCACAGCCCCTCGAAGGCCGTGCCGGCGATGTATGTGGGCTGCGAGACATGGCGTGTGGCGTGGCGTCCGCGGTGGAGGCTGCGCAGTGGATGGGTGAGGTCGAAGGCCAGAAAATCGTTGGAGTACACAGCGTCGCCCATGATGCGGCGTGGTGCCAGTATGCCCGTGCCTTCGCTGTCGGCATGGCGCAGCAGGCTGTGCAGGCAGCCGGGCCGTGGGAAGACGTCGTCGTCCATACACCAAATCCATTCTGCGCCCATGTCGTAGGCTTTCTGAATGCCCGTATGGAAACCTCCGGCTCCGCCGCAGTTTTCCTGATGGATGACGCAGAGGTCGGGCTGCGTGTCGAGCCATTCGGCCGTGCCGTCGGTGCTGGCATTGTCGACCACCACAATCCGCGCCGGTGCGTTTGCCCGAAGGCAGTCCACGCAACGCTTCAGCAGTTGCAACCTGTCGTGAGTCACCACGACGGCCGTGGCGCGCAAATTATTACCTGTGGTATTCATCAATACTGCTCGCGGTTTTTAGATTTCCTGCGTGCCGCCACCATCAGTGCGAAGCATTGTTCGGGGTCGAAGCCGCGCTCGCGGGCGTAAGTCTCGGCCATGATGCGGTGCATATGGGGTGTGGCAGGCAGTCGTTCGAAGTTCTTGCATCCTTGCTGCAGGCTGACCTTTCCGAAGGCCATGCGGTTGAGGTCTATCAGGTCCACCAGTACGCTGCCGTCGGCCGCCCTTTCGAAGAGGATGTTACCACGGCCGTAGTCGAGGTGTCTGATGCCTGCTTCGTGCAGTCGTGCCGTGGTGTGGGCTACGGCGCGAAGCACATCGTCGTACTCGTCGGGCGCCTGCATGATGACGCCGAAGTCTTGGTGGCAGGGCGATGTCAGCGTCACCAGATAGCTGCGAAAGAAGAGCCCGTGGCGACGCACGTTCAGATAGCCGACGGGCGCAGGTGTGCCTACACCCACCTGCTGGAGGCGTTGCGCATTGCGAAACGCGCGCTTGGCCTTCGACGGCCGCAGTATGCCATAGACGAAACGATTGATGAAGTTGGGGCGGCCGAAGGACTTCACCACCACCGAGGTGCCATCCACCTCGAAGCGCCTGAGCTGGTTGCGCCCGTTGTGTATGAGCGTGCCTTCTCCCTTGCCAAAACGGCGAGGCAGCGAGAGCATGAAATCTTTCAACCCTTCGTATTCGGGAATCAGGCGGCAAGTCATATCTTATCGAACCCTTTGGTCCACTTCAACCAGTAGTACTTCAGCGGATTCTTATACTTCAATTGTTTCCACGGACGGCTGCTGTGAGGCCGGTGCACCACTGGCAGCGACGTGAACACGTAGTTGTGCAATCCGGCTTCCACCGAGCGATGCGAGATGGTGACGTCGAACCAGTTCTTTGTCTCGTCGAGTTCTGCGAAATCCACGCGCCGCAGCAGTTCGGGCGTCAGCAGCGAGCAGCAGAAGGAGCAGTGGTGACGCGTGTTCAGGACACCCGTCTGGCCAGCCACGAACTGGTAGGGATAGTTTGTCTGCCCTTCGGTATCAACGGTGGGGGAGGCTGCAATGCCCGTGTCGGGGCGTGCGAGTGCTCCGTCCCAAAGGCCTTGCAGTGTGTCGGGGCGCACCGTTACGTCGCTTTCCACGATGAGCAGTCCGGCATCCTCGGCGAGGCAGGCTTCGCGTTCACGCTTGAGAACCAGCAGATAGTTGGGCGACGGATGCGTTGTGAGCTCGCTGAGGTTCACCAGCCGGAAGTCGTCGTGCTCGGACGCGGCCTGCAGGCGGGCTGTATTCTCGGGCGTGCTGAAGTCGTTGTACACGGTGTAAGTATGCGGAACACTCAGCTCCGAGCCCAGCACGGCACGCACCGTCTCCAGTGTGGAGTCGATGGCATCCTTTACGGGCGTGATGATGTGAAGTTGCTTCAAGGCAGTTTAATATTTTCTGCAAATATAAAGAATCTTTCCGATATGCGGAAGAAATCGGGCGGAAAATGCTATCTTTGCAGGGGCAAAGGGAGGAGGCCGAGAAACAGAACGAAGAAGGAGAAAGATGAAAGCAAGAAAGATATTTTTGGCAGTGCTGGCCGCAGTGGGCCTGCTGCTGGCGGGCTGGGTGGCATACGTCTTTTCGACGCCTGCCGAGGATGTGAATGCCAAGGTTTGGCTGCTGACGGACGATGTGCAGAGTGTGGATGCCAAGCGATGGCGAGGCGTGGCCACAGAGGCGGGCATGGACGGTTGTCTCTCCTTCCTCGAGGGACGGCCGCAGGCACGTGTGTGGTTCCACATCGGCACGCTTGCCGACGAGGATTTCGATGCGTATGTCGATACGCTCGGCACGCGCATGGCTCGCATGCAGGCCGACCGCAGTCAGCTGGTCATGGAAGGCACGCAGCTGGACGTGCTGAACTGGTTCAACAAACAGCACATCTATACGGTATATACGATGGATGCTGCCTGTCCGTCCTCGCTGACGCAGACACAAATCGACAGCGTGGTCGTCCGCATGAGCCGTGTGGCAGAGAGTGGTTGCGCGCGTGCCATCTGCATCCCTGCATGTTGGTATGGCATCATGCGCGGCCTGTATCGCGAGAGCGGCGTGGAGTACGTCGTCCGCCGCCCCGACACATCTCTCTTCTGGCTACGAATGTCGCCGCGGGGTCAGCGGATGCTGCGCGACTCCCGCGTGCGGATAATTGCTGTACGGCCGTAGGGCGTCAGGGTTTCCGCGTGATGGTTTCTACAAAATAACGTTTGATGGCCGTTGCCTGCTGAGGCGTCACGTAGATATAGTAGTGGCGGCCGTTGGCATCCTCGGTGAAGTGGGTGCAACCCTCGTCCGTCACGTCTATGCGTCCGGCAGGCGAGATGTTGAAGAACTGCTGCGGATCTACGGCATAGAGCGCTGCGGTGAGGTCCCACGTGGGGCGGTCTTCCATTTTCGGCAGGTATGCCTTGTAGGCGTCCACGATGGGGTGGTGCTCTGTCCAACCGAAATCGTTCAGTATGCTGCTGGCCGGATAGCGGATTTGCAAGCCCAGCTCGAAGGGCGACGTCACAATGTCTGTAGGCCACTGGTTGTACACTTTCTGGCAGGCGGGAATGTCGTTTACTACGTTGTACTCCTTGTATTTCGGGTCCCGCATGTGGCCGGCCATGACCACGAGTCGAGCCACCTTCTGTGCCACCAGTTCGCGTCCGCCCAAGGGCGAGAATTCGTCGGGCGCGCTGGCCAGCAGCTCGGCTAGATTGGTGCTGAAGCCCACCGAGACGATGGTTACCGACTTATCCGCTGCGGCTGCCAAGAGTCTGCGATGCAGCGACACAGCCGTTGGCAGCGACGCGTAGTCCTTGATGCTTCGTTTGTAGAGCGTACGGCCTTTTGCATCCTTTTCTTCGCAAACCACTTGCGTGTAGTTCTTCCCTGCCACACGGCTTTGCTCGCGGCGGCTCGTGGTGCCGATGGGAATGTGGCGGCAGCCATACCACGTATTGAGCAAGTCGATGAACTGCACGGGCGCCAGTCCCTCCTTGTTGAGCATCACAGCCATCAGTCGGATACGTCCTTCGCGATGCCACTTGTACAGCATGTCGATGGCCAGCGCGTCGTCCACATCGTTGCCCATGTCGGTTTCGAAAATGATGTTCGTACGTTCCTTGGCTCCCACGCACAGCGATGCGGCAAGGGCCAGCAACGCTAAGATAAATCTAAAGTGCATATGTGATTAGTTTAGTGTGTTACAGACAGCCCCAACTATGGACTGTGAACTATGGACTAAATCTTTATTCTCGTTCCCAGTCGGGCCTCCACCACGTTCACCACATAGTCGCCCAGCTTCTCGCATTCGTTGATGAGGTCCATGTAAATGGTACCTACCGCATACGAATACTCATGCTTGTTGATGTCGCTGATGTTTTGCGACTTCAGCTGGTTGCGGTAGTTGTTTATCTCGTTCTCTATGTTGTACGTGCGATTTATGTCGAAGCCTTCCTTCCGTCCGCCAATGAGCTGATTCATCTGTGTCAGCGCCTGGTCTGTCAGCGCCATCATCTCTAGGATGCGCGAATACTGCTTCTGCGTAAAGTGGTCCTTGTTGCCGAGCACTTTGCGGTTGATGGTGCGAGCCATGTTGTAGCACGAGTCGCCGATACTTTCTATCTCCGAAATCTCGCGTAGCATGGCGCGAATCTTTGCTTTCGTCTCGTCGCTCAGGTGCGCGTCGCTCACTTGGTCCAGATATTTGGCAATGCTGATTTCCAGATTGTCAGAGATGTTCTCGTACTTCTCGATGCGGCTGAAGAGTTTTGCAAACTGCTGTTTGTCTTTCTCCGTCAGCAACTCGCGCACCATGTCGAACATGCTCTGAATCCTCTCGCTGAATGCTTGTATCTCCTTCTGCGCCTCCAGTACCGATAGTTCGGGCGTCTTCATGATACCCGAGGTGATGAAATGCAGGCGGAAGTCTTCCTCCTCTTTGACGCGCTTCGGCTTGATGATACGGCACACGAACTTTTCTATCTGCGGCACAAACCATATTTGCAGCAGCGTGTTGGCCGTGTTGAACGTGGTGTGGAACGCTGCCAGCACGAAGGCGGCCTTGGCCAGGTTGTCTGCGTAGCCGGCATCGCTCGGCTCCATGCTGCGGTCGAATCCCACGAGCGAGCAAACGAGGTTCACCAGCGGCTTCAGCAGCACCAGCGCCCAAGCGGCTCCCACCACGTTGATGCTCAGGTGAGCAAAGGCAGCTCGGCGCGCATGTATCGTGGCACCAGTGGCAACGATGTTGGCCGTAATGGTGGTGCCGACGTTCTCGCCCAGCACCAGCATGATGCCTTGGTCTATGTGCAGCACTCCGGTGGCGCAGAGCGTCATGGTGATGGCCATGATGGCTGCCGACGACTGCACGCAGAGTGTCAGCACCGTGCCTATCAGCAGGAAGAGGAGCGAGTTCCAGAGGTTCGGCTCGTTGAAGTGCTCGAAGAAAGTGCTGATGGCAGCATTCGTTGCCGGGTCGTCCACCAGTGCAAAGCCGGTGGCCTTCAGCGTGGCAAGACCAAGAAAGAGAAATGCTACACCAAAGAGGAAGTCACCCACGATGCGGCGCTTCTTCATATAGATAAGGATGATGCCCAGGAAGAAAGCCGGATAGACGAAGTTTACTACGTTTCCTGCAAATCCCAGCGACATAATCCATGCTGTCACCGTCGTGCCGATGTGGGCGCCCATGATGACCGAGATGGCCTGTGCCAGCGTCAGCAGTCCCGCGTTCACAAAGGAGACAGTCATCAGCGTGGTGGCAGTGGAAGACTGCACGGCTGCCGTGATGAAGGTGCCCGTCAGCACACCCATAAATCGGTTGGTGGTCATGGCACCCAGTACGTGGCGCAACTGCGGGCCCGCCATCTTCTGCAGCGCTTCGCTCATGGCTTTCATACCGAACATCAAGAGTGCCAGCGACCCCAGAAGTTTGAAGATAATCAGGTAGGACATCTCGTTCTATCTTTTAGTTTGTGAATGAATTAGTTCGTGAGTCGTTGAGTCCTCCTCGTCTCAAATCCCTCTTCCCCAATCCTCGTATTTGTCTGCAAAGATAGCGCAAACGAGCGGAATGCGCAAGAAAAGAAACGGAATTTTCTGCGCGAAGCGTGGTGTGATGCGCACCCCCCTTGTCATTCTAATCTTGGCTCTCTGTAGGGAATTTGCTTGTCAAATTCCGAAACGCGAACACTTGCCATGCGGTCTTTGACAAGCAAAGACCCTACCCGTGATGTTTACTCTTCACAAAGCATCTGGCTCGTTGTAGGGCAATCGCGCGTTATGCGTTCAAGCGATTGGTGAGGGCGCAGCCCGAAGGCGGGGCTTGTCAAATTCCGCGCGACATGGGACACACCACACCTTGCCCACCATTGTCATTCTGAGGGAGCGAAGCGGATGAAGAATCCCACCACCCAGTAACACAAAAAGCCCCTCTCCTCGGAGAGGGGTTTGGGGTGAGGGCTTCCCCTCTCCTCGGAGAGGGGTTTGGGGTGAGGGCTTCCCCTTCTCCAGAGTTGGATAGGGGTGAGGTTTTGAGGCCGTAAGGCTACTACTTGACCATGACTTTTATTGCCTTTTCCCCTATCTTCACGATGGCTGTCGAGCCAGGATGGAGTGAGGTGTAAATGGTGGCAAGGC
>CADAGX010000003.1 GCA_902787575.1 uncultured Bacteroidales bacterium
CACTTCAATAAGCGGACGCTCGTCGGTCGAGGTTCAGGGCGGCGACTTCGTCATCTTCGGCAAAAATCAGAAGGACGACAAGCTCTACGTGAGCGGTTCAAACGGTGTGCAGTGCGACCAGACCGAGCAATACCGCATGGAAGTGAAGCGTTGCAACGTAGAGATATCCCCGTGGGGCGGTGAGTTCGCCCTTCAGACCGACAGTCTCTGCGTGAATGCAGCTAACCTTACCCTATGTGGCTATGGCGGCGCACCCGCCTGGCTCTCGTGGAACGCGGCCGATGACGGAGGACTCGTACTGAAACATGCCAACAAGACTTACGGCGAGGTGAACCAGGATGGTCTGATGGAGTTCGAGTGTCAGGACCCGCTGCTCTTCAAGGTGGATGTTGCTGTTGACGAAGAGACACACGGCAGCGTCACAGGCGGCGGCTGGTATGAAGACGGACAGCAGGTAACGTTGACTGCCACGGCCAACGAAGCATTCAAGTTCGTGCGCTGGAGCGACGACGTGACAGACAACCCGCGCCTGCTGACTGTGGACGACGACTACACGCTGAAGGCCATCTTCACGGACATGAACAAGTACACCGTTACCTTCGTGGGCATGAACGAGGCGGTGCTTGGCTACGACTACGTCTATGAGGGACAGGCTGCCACGGCTCCCGAGGTGCCCGAGATAGAAGGCTACACGTTTACAGGCTGGGACAAGGACTTCAGCAACGTGACGTCCGACATGACCGTCACGGCACAGTTCGAGAAGAATACCTACACAGTCATATTCCTCGGCTTCGACAATGTGGAACTCAAGCGCGAGACGGTGGAATACGGCGCCGCAGCCACGGCACCCGAAGTGCCGACAGTGGAGCACTACACATTCATGGGCTGGGATAAGGACTTCACGTTCGTGGCCACAGACCTGACCGTGACAGCTCAGTACGAGCTGGAGAAACTGACCGTTACGTTCTACGGCCAGGGCGGCGTGTTCCTCGTAACGCAGCAAGTTCCCTACGGCGGAAATGTTACTGCTCCTTCGGCTCCGTATGTGGAAGGCTTCGACTTTGTGGGCTGGATGGCACCAAACGATGAAGTGCTCAGTCCGGAACAGGTGAACGCAGCCGCAGTGGTGGCCGACATCTCGTACACAGCCGTTTACGAAAGCAACGTGAAGACCTACAGCCTGAAGCTGGAGGTGGAAGGAAGCGGCAAACTCTTCTTCGGCATGTACAACGCCTTTGGCGAGCTGCAGGAGGCAGAGGCTACGGAGAGTGAATATATGGTGCCCGAAGGTTCGCAGTTCATACTCATTGCCAAAGCCGACGAAGGCTGGAGGTTCGTTCAGTGGTCCGACGGCGTGACGAAGGACAAGCGCAACATCACGATGACTTCAGACCTGACGCTGAAGGCCGTCTTTACAAATAAGCCAGACGGCATCAACGACCCGACAGACTCAGCCGACAAGGCAGCCGTGAAGGTTATCCGCAACGGCAAACTCTACATCCTACGCTACGGCAAGGTGTTCAGCGCAGACGGATACGAGGTGAACAAGTCGCAACTGGGCCATTAAAAAATTTGGAAAAGTGGACGGAACATAGTATTTTTGCTCCATGAAGATAAGACGCAACAGCCTCATAGCACTCACATTCTCCCTTGCGCTGGCCGTGCCGGTGCAGGGGAAGAATGTGCTGCCGCCACCGATGGAATGCGTGGACAGCGCCTACTCGCTGGCCATGTCGGGACACCTGCAGGAAGCAGTGGCACTGGGCTACGAAGCACTGGAGACGGTGCCCGAGGACTCGGCTGCCCTGCGCTGTGAGTTCTACTCGTGTCTGCTCTACTGCTACCACCGTCTGGGCGACTACGAACAGGCGCTCCACTACGGCGAACTGTGTCTGCTCTACGACGAGCAGCACGGCACGCAGGCAGACCTCAGTGCCTCGCTGGGTAATCTGGCAGGTGTGTATTCCTCGGCAGGCAAGCAGGATGTGGCCATCGAGTATCTGCGTCGCAGCATCGACATAGAGCAGGCGCTCATAGCCTCCGACTCCACGCATACGGCTGCCTCGCTGGCCATCCGCAAGGCGATGCTCGGCGAGGTGCTGGTGGCCAAGGCGAAGGAGACGCTCTCCCACCCGACGGATGCAAAGAAAGGCACCGACGGAGGAATGGATGCAGACGGAGTGACGATGCTGGCCGAGGCACTGCGCCTCACAGACGAGGCGCTGCAGATAGAGCGACAGCTGGGACGCCGCACACAAGAGGGCATCCGGCTGGCACAGCTGGCCAACATCTACGACGCATTGGGGCAGGAGGCGCGAGCCAAGGAGTGCAACCAACAGGCGCTCGCCCTTGCCCGCGAGACGGGCAACCGCGCGTCCGAACTGATAATCCTGCTGCAGGACGGACAACTGGAGCAGGCCATCGAACTGGCACACGAACTGGGGATGCGAAAGCAGGAATATGAAGCTTGCGACCGCCTCTACCGGCAAGCCCAAGCAGCAGGCCGTAGTGCCGAAGCTCTGACTTGGCTCGAGAGAACTCGGGTGCTGCATGAGCAACTGCAAAGCGAGGAGACGCAGCGGCAGCTGACAATCGCTCAGGTGCGATACGACTCGTTTCGCAAGGAGCAGCAGCTCGAGGCTCAGCAACGCACCATACAGGAGGAACGATTGCGCGCACGGGTGTTATTTGTGGTATCTCTGCTCTCCTTCATCATTGTCCTGCTGCTCATACTGCTGTTGGTGCAGTCGCGCCGCCGCAAACGCATGATTGAGGAAGCTGCGGCCTACAAGCAACGACAATACACCATTCTCACGCACGACCTGACGAACCCGATGGTGGCACAGCAGCAAGTGCTGCGGATGCTCTACCGCGACTTCTCGCTCCATACACCCGAGCAGGTGCGCACCCTCACGGGGCAGCTGCTGGCCGGCAGCGACAGCCAGTTGGCACTGCTGCGTAACCTCGGCGAGATAGCTCAGCTGGAGCAAGGCAAACGAACGATGCAGCCCACACGGTTGAATCTCAGTGCTCTCATCACAGACATCGCCCGGATCATGCGTAGTACCGCCGAACTGAAGGACGTGACGATTAGCCTCAAGGTGGAACGCACCTTTGTGACAGCCGACCGCGAGGCACTGCGAACGATTCTGCGTAACATCCTCAGCAATGCCATTAAGTTCACGCCCAAAGGCGGCGAGGTGGAGGTGGGAACGAAGGCGCCGAGCAGCTTCTACGTTCACAACGACGGCGAGCATATCCCGCAGGAACAGATAGACGAAATCATGCACGCCAAGACACATGTCACCAGCCACATAGGCACCAATGGCGAGAGCGGCACGGGCGTGGGCCTGCTTCTCTGCCGCGAGCTGATTGCCCTCAACCGCGGCACGATGCAGATCCTGTCTGCTCCGAACGAGGGAGTGACCGTGGAGGTGGAGTTGCCAGAGTGACAGCCTCACCCCGGCCCCTCTCCGAGGAGAGGGAGTAAATAGTAAATTGGTAAATCAGATAATGTAATTGCGTTCTCCCCTCGGGGAGGGCTTGAGGAGGGGGCTCTAATTTTATGAAAATAGCTATTCTCGACGACCACGAACTCATACGTGTCGGTGTGGCCAGTGTGCTGCACGACTCGCCGCACACTGTTACCATCAGTGCGGCCTGTGCCGAAGACCTGTTCTCGGCACTCGAAGGCGGCACGACATGCGACCTGCTGCTATTGGACATTCTGATGCCCGGCACCAACGGCTTCGAGGTGGCCCGCCGCATGCGAACGGAGTATCCCGACATCAAGATTATCGTCCTCTCGGTGGATACGAAGGAGTATGTCATCACGCGTCTAATGCAAATCGGCATAGACGGATTCATCAGCAAAAACGGTCCGCTGGAGGAAGTGAAGCTGGCCATCGACTCGGTGGCCGAAGGCGTGCCCTTCTACGGGCGCGACTTGGCGGTGCTGGTGCGCGACATCGTGGATGCGCAGCCCAACAAGAAACCCGCTGCCCAACTTACCAAACGCGAACTGGAAATCATCGAAGCCTGCTGCGACGGGCTGCTGGGCAAGGAGATTTCCGAGAAGTTCCACATCTCGCTCCGTGCCGTGAACAGCCACAAGACCAACATCTTCAACAAACTGGGCATCTCGTCCTCCGTAGAGATGGTACGCTTTGCCCTCGAACACGGTATCATTTAGCGTTCCGAACGGCGTACCTTCACACGCAAAAATGCGACGTGTAGTTTGCTTCACAGCGACGCGTCGCATGAAGCCACGCGACACGTCGCGTGAGCCGATGCGACGTGTGGCGTGAAAACAGCGGACACATTGTTGTTTTCACGTGTAAGGCAAGCCCATGCCTCTAATGTCAAGAAACGGGACGACTCTAGGGAATATGTTTTTCAGAATCCCTACGCTGTGACGAACACGGCCCGCGGCCTCAATGATTGCAAGAGCGATTACTCCGCATGTGTCAGCGACTCTATCTGAAGGTCGCCGTACGTCTCTCGGTCGGTGGCAATCTTGTCCCAGATATGGTCTTTGTCTTCCTTGAAATAGACAATGGGATGGAGCGCGGTGCTGAGCTTGTCGTCAGCATAGAGCAAGGCGTTCTCGGCCCGTGGGTTGTTACGACCACTCCCACTTCATACGGCTCTACAAAGAGACTTACGGCATCACTCCCGCCGCCGACCGCACCGGAGGGTAGCATCGCTTTCCTTCTCTACCTAAGACACTAACTTTACCTTTGGGAGAAATCCGACAACACCTAAGACTACGAAAAGAAGCAGCCCGCCAATCAGTGGGCTGCTTCTTTTTTTAGTAGGTAACATCAATGTGTAAGCCGGACAACTTACTTCACAAACTTGCGGACGAGGTTCTTGCCACCCACTTGCATTGCGGCTACGTATAGGCCGGCGGACAGGGTCTGCAGTGGCTCCACGTGTGTGCCAGCTGCCACGGGTGTGGCAGCCACCATGCGACCTTGCGAGTCGTAGATGCGAAGGGTGGTGGCCTGCGGTGTCCGGACTTGGAGCGCGCCGCAGCACAGCGTCAGCGAAGCCATCTCGCTCTGGATGCCACCTACGGCGGTCTTGTTGCGCGTGGTGAGCAGTTGCAATTGTCCAAGTTGCAATTGGTCGCTGCCAGAGACTTCGCTGATGGTCAGACGGAAATGGGTGTATGCCTTCGGCTCGGCCACAGCGTAGATTTGTGTGGCGTAGCGATGCGAGAATGCTTCGTCGGTACGTGCGTCCAGTTCGTCCCACGTGGCGCCATCAGCCGATCCATAGAGCGTCCAAGCACGCGGGTCGCGCGTGGCTTCGTCCTTTGCAGCCGTGATGCCATAGGCGTCCACTTCCTGCTGCTCGGCATACGTGATGTCGATGGATACAGGCTTGGAGAAGGCTGTGTGATACTTGGTGGTGCGCACCTGGTCGTTTGCTTTCTCGATACCTTCGGACGAGGAAGCGCCTTCGGCCGAGGCGGTGAACGTCTCGGGCGTTGGGAAGACAATGCTGCCAGCGTCGGCAATGGCTGTGCCATAGATCTCCAGTTCTGCCAGCTTGGCTTGCTCAGTGCCGCCAGTGGTGGTACGAACGGTGAAGTCGAGATGCTCAAACGTCTTTGTAGAGGAGACGGAAATGGTGGCACGGCTGCCACGTGCAGCAAACGATAGGGTGCGCGAGGAGAGTGTGGTGGCCACATCGTCCTGCGTGCCAGAAAGTACGATATTCTGTGGGTCGAGATCTGCACGATCGGCGCAGACGACCGAATAACCCACCACGCGAATGGGCACAGGGAAGTCGAAGCCCCACGACATGTTCTCGCCAGTGAGTGTGGCTGCTGTGGTGCCGTCGTTGTCTATCAACGCCGTAACAGCCTGCCCGTTGGTGTCTGTAACAGCTGCACTCTGTGCCATATCGGTATAGAACGTACCGTAGTCGAGGCGTCCTATCAGCTGCACTTCGCAGACGCAGGCTTCGCCTTCGCCTTCGAGTGTGAGCTTATAATAGATGTATGGCGCAGCGTCCTGCAGGCGGCATACGTTGGTGCAGGCGTCGTATGGGAAAACAGCAGCCTCCTGACGATCCAGTTCGGCCCACGTCTTGCCGTTGTTGGAACCGTAGAGTGTCCATGCAGTGGGTGCAGAGGCCTTCTCGCTGATGGTGATGCTATAGGCCAAGAGCTGGTAGTTGCCGTTGCTCTGGTACGTCACATCGGCAGGCAGCGTCAGTGTGGCAGATGTCTCGGCGCTGTGGTCGGTCAATAAATCGCCTCCCTCAGAGACAATACCTCCGTCGGCAGTCACATCGGCAAGGTCCACCGCCCTACCCAGCAGCTGCCATTCGCCCAGGCTGAGGCGCACGTCGGAAGTGGTGGCTGTGAACACAAGGCGGAAGCGTGTGTAGGCCTGCCCGCCGGTGCTTACATCGAACTGCTTTTTCTGGCCACGCACACTGAACGTCTGTTCGCTGCGAACGTCTAACTGTGTCCATTCGTTGCCGTCGTTGCTGGCTTCGAGTCGCCATGCAGTGGGGTCTGTGTTGGCAGTGATGCCCGAGAAGAGCGAATAGCCCTGCAGCAGGATGGGTGCCGGCGAGCGGTATTCCACCCAGCGTTCTGCGTCGCCCTGCATGACGCCCAGCATCTCGGTCTCGGGCGAGTCGTCGATGAGGTTGTCCTGATTGGTGCTCACCAGCGATTCGGAACATGTGAGTTGGCCGCCATTGTTTGTTAGGTCGGCAAACATTGTGTAATTGGCCTCGAAGTTGAACCAGTTAATCTCGGCAAGGTCGACCTTCGCTATGCCGTTGCCCACGAGATAGATATCGTGTTCGCCGCCGATGGGAACATCGAGTTCCATCGTCACGGTCTCCCAATTGTTGGTATTCTCCGAGTCGGCAGCATTAAAAGTGCAGAGTAGCGTGCCGCGAGTAGGGTCGTCGGCATAGACGCGGATGCGACCCGAAGCACGAAGGTACTTCAGTCGCATGACGCAATGTGAAGCAATGCGTGTACCGAAGTCCACGCGCCGATAACCCACGTACTGTGTGTGCTGCACAGGGCCCATGGCCTGCGTGCCGTCCTCGTCGCCGCCATCGGAGAGCGTGACACCGAAGATGCGGTTGAACTGCTCGGCCTGCATGCGCTCGTAGGCGTTTCGCCTGTCCACCGCGCCCAGATGGGCGTTGAAGGCAGCGGAGACGGCCGTGAAGGAACCTTCGCCAGAAGTGTTGAAGCTGCCGCCGTCGCTATAGTAGAAGTCTTCCGTCGTCTTGCGCAGCCACGCCGACATGCAGACGCCCACAGAGTTGCGATTGTTCCACGCGTGGAAGGCGTTCTTGGCCAGCCAGTCGTAGTATTCGGGATGTTCCAAGTCTGAGGCATAGCGGCGAACGTAGCGCATCAGGATACCCTTGAAGCCGCACAGGTCGCCGGTCACGGTCTGGCAAGCTTTTATCACACCCCAGCTGTTGGCCAGATTCTTAGCCGTCCACGTCATCATGGCGTCGGCGTCGGACTTGTACTGAGCCGTGCCATAGTGGTTGTAGAGCATAATGGCGGCGCCCATGTTCGTGCCCTGATTGTAAGTAGATGACCACGTACCCACACTGCCGGTGGACGTACTGTAGGAATCATAGACCTGCCCGTTGAAGACGCCCGACGAATTGATATTGAAAAGCAGCGAGCGCTCGGCCGCATAGATCTTGGCAGCTTTCCGGAAGTAGGCCTCGCTGTTGAAGGCTATACCGAGATAGCAGGCGCAGACGGCCGCGGGACCGTTGATACACGAGGTGGTGCCGCCGCCGCCTTCCTTCCATCTGAGCGCTCCGTTGCCGAAAGCGTTCGCACGCGAGTACATCTTGTCGAAGTTATCCTTGGCGCGCGTTCTGTACTCCGTGTTGCCTGTCAACAGGTAGGCCCTCACGCAGGCAATGCACATCCAAGCAATATCGTCGTTGAACTCGTTGTAACTCCAGTCCGTCTTATTTCGGTTGCAGAAGTTCTTGTAAAGTTGGTCAAACATCTCGGCATACTGTGCCTCGCCTGTCGTTTCCAGTGCGTCGAGCACCACCTCGAACATCTCGGCGTCGCCCCACCAGCCTCCGTTGCCAATGACGTAGCCCACCGACTTATCCTTGTGGTAATAGTGGTCGCGCCAGCGGTCCATCATGTCGTCGCGCACCTCGGGCGTCAGGTAGTTGGGTCTCGGATCACAGACAGTCACCTTCCACTTGATGCGTGCCGCATCGGTGGTGGAAGCGGCTTGCAGGCTCACGGTGGAACCCTCTGTCACATCCGCGAGCGAAGCCACTGCGTAGCGCTTCAGCGTGCTGAAATAAATAATGTACGTGTCTGCCTCGCCTTCCACAGGCTCCAGCACCCACGTACCACGTGTCTGCGCAGCCGACTGTTCGATGACACCCACCTGCGAACCGGCCGAAGTGGCCGTCATCCCACCCAGGTAATAACCCGAATAAACGTTGCGAAGGTAGAAGAGACCTCGGCCATTGTCCTCAAGCACCCAACGCTGCGAGTTGGTGCCCGTCTCGGTCCACAGCACGGCGGCCTTCGATGCGTCCAGCGTGGAGTTCTCCACCATCAACGACCGTCCGCCGCACTCGAGACGCACCGTCTGACCATTCTCGAAACCATACGCTACGGAGGCCATCAGCACAGCCCCGATGAAAAGAACCACACGCGAAAGAAATATTTTCATATTGGCAATGATGTTATAGTTCGACGTATTTTCTTTGCAAAGATAGTGCAAAGAGACGAGACCACCAAGGGAATGCAGAAATTTTAACTTTTTTGCTCTCCGGAATGCGACGTGTGGCGTGGCGAAATGCGACGCGTGGCGTGAGCGATTGCGACGTGTGGCGTGAACGATTGCGACGCGTGGCATGAACGATTGCGACGCGTGGCTGTATGGACTACGTGCTGAGCACCTGCATGAAGCAGCGGTGACAATCGAACTGCAGGCGGAAGCGTCGTCCGTCCTGAGAAACGAGGTAGAGTGCTTCGGGTGCTGGTAGTTGAGGGTTGCCGGCCTTGGCACACCAGCCCATCTGGAAGCGAATGCAGTAGCGGCACGTCATGAGCACCTGTCCGCCGCCCTGCTGCGGTGCCACCTCCAGCGCTGTCTCAGCTGCGATGCCCTGCTCGTCGCAGAACCTGCGTGCCAAGCGGTTGGAACAGAGCTGCCCGGCAGCAAACGGCTGCGGGCTGAAAGGCTGCGGCAAAAATGAAGCGCTGGCCCTGACAGCGCGCTGAGGAACTGCGAACTGCGCCAGCACGCATCGCCGCCAGTCGGCCAAGATACTGCGCGGCAGGAACCACGACTGAGAGCATCGGATTTCCACGTTGCGAGCCTCGAAGGACGTGTCGCCCATTCGGCTCAGCGTCTCGAAGACGGCTTGTGTCTGGTCGGTCCGTGCCAGTTGCTTCTCGTACTCGAAGTTCTCCTCGGCCCGCCGTCCGTCGGCACAAACAGCCGTAAGGCGAAAACCGCGTGTCGTCTCGTCGAGCACCCAGTCGAGGGACACACGCCGCTCGGCGGTAGGACGTGCGAGGAGGCGTTCCCACTGCTGATCGAAGTTGCGATACAGTGCGGTATGAGGCAACACGTCGGGCATCGTGGCGGGATAGAGATGATTGCCCTCGACGCGGTTTACGCGAAAGCCCTGCAGGCGATGTTTGTCGTCGAAAAAGCAGAAGCCGTCGCCCGCTGCAAAAAAGGCCGTCGAGGAGACAACAAGGTGGTCGCGCCGCACCTCCTTCACCGTGCCAACGAGCATACCACGGCTCTTCGGTGTGTCGGTGGAGGCCAAGTCAGCCGTGCGACCATGTAAGAAATAATCCGTAAAGCCACGTGTAAAGCTGCGCTGCGGGTCGGGCTCAAACGAGAAGCGTTCTCTGCCGTACGACGAGCGGCAGAACTCGGGTCTGCGACGCATGATTTCATCGAGCCTCTGGCGATAGAACGCAGTAACATTCTTTACGTAAGCAACGTCCTTGAGCCGACCTTCTATCTTCAAGCTACTGACCCCAGCATCGAGCAGTTCCTCGAGGTGGCGACTGCGGTTCATGTCGCGCAACGAGAGTAAGTATTTTTCGCGCACCAGCGTCTGACCACGTCCGTCTTGCAAATCGAAGGGCAGGCGGCAGAACTGTGCACATTCACCACGATTGGCGCTACGTCCAAAACAGAACTGTGAGGCGTTACATCGGCCGCTCAGGCTAACGCACAGCGCACCGTGGACAAAGACTTCGAGCGCCACGTTGGGTACCTGCAGGTGGATGGAACGGATTTCGTCGATGCCCAGTTCGCGGGCCAGCACCACCTGCTCAAACCCTTGCGCGGCCAGCCAAGCGGTTTTCTCAGCGCTGCGGTTGTCCATCTGCGTGCTGGCGTGGAGCGGTATAGGCGGCAGATGCATGCCCAGCAAAGCCAAATCCTGCACTATCAGCGCATCGACGCCGGCCTCGTAGAGTTGCCAGATGAGACGCTCCGTCTCGGCCAATTCGTCGTCGTAGAGCAGTGTGTTCACCGTCACATAAACCTTCACGCCAAAGGGCCGTGCATACTGGCAGAGCGAGGCGATGTCTTGCACGCTGTTGCCTGCCGCTGCACGTGCACCGAAGCGGGCCGCCCCGATATAGACGGCATCGGCTCCGTGGTCGATGGCCGCCTTGCCACACTCCAAGTTTCGCGCCGGAGCAAGCAACTCCACGTGTTTCATCCCGCGGTCAGTGGATTTCGTCGAGGTTATATGGTGTCTCCTGATAGACGTAGTAGTTCAGCCAGTTGGTGAAGAGCAGGTTGCCATGCGCGCGCCATGTGACGAGCGGCGGCCGCTGCGGGTCGTCGTTCTCGTAGTAGTTGTAGGGTTTCCGTATGGGCAGTCCTTTTGCCAAGTCGCGGCGGTACTCTGTGTCGAGTGTCATGGGGCTGTACTCCGAGTGCCCTGTAACAAAGATTTCGCGTCCGCCTCGTGCCATCACCATCGATACGCCGCTCATCTCGCTTTCGGCTATCAGCGTCAGTTCGGGCACACGCAGGATGTCCTCGCGCCGCAGTTCGGTGTGGCGGCTGTGAGGCATGTAGAAGACATCATCGAAGCCTCGGAAGATGGGCAACCGCGCGTCAAGCGGTCGCTGTGGGAAGATGCCAAACATCTTCTCGGCGAGCGGGTACTTGGGCACGCCGTAGTGGTAGAAGAGTCCGGCCTGTGCAGCCCAGCAGATGTACATAGTGCTCGTGACGTGCGTGCGCGCCCAGCGGAAGATGTCGGTTATCTCGTCCCAGTACGTCACCTCCTCGAAGTCGAGATGCTCCACTGGCGCTCCGGTGATTATCATGCCGTCGAACTTCTCGTTGCGCATGAGTTCGAAGTCGCGGTAGAAAGCCTTCATGTGCTCGATGGGCGTATTCTTGCTCGTGTGCGCCTTCACCTTCATCAGATGTACCTCTATCTGCAGCGGGCTGTTCGAGAGGAGACGGATAAGGTCGGTCTCGGTGGTAATCTTGAGCGGCATCAAGTTCAGTATGACGATGCGCAGCGGTCGGATGTCCTGGCTGTCGGCCCGCGAGTTTCCGAGGACGAAAATATTCTCGTCCTTCAGAAACTCGATGGCAGGCAATCTATCCGGAAGTCTCAGTGGCATAGCTGGAGTGTGTTACGTGTCGGGACTGTGTGTGAGTTTACCAGATGGTTACGCGTTCCGCCTTGGGTACGAACATGGGGTCGGCCTCTGTAATGCCAAATGCCTCGTACCAGGCATCGATGTGCGGCAGCTGTCCATCCACGCGCCACTTGCCCAGCTCGTGCGGGTCGCTCTTCACGCGCTTGCGAATCTCCTCGTCGCGTATGTTCTGTCCCCAGACATTGGCGTAGGCAAGGAAGAAGCGCTGTTCGGGCGTGAAGCCGTCTATGTCGGCCAGCGGCTTAGCAGCCGTGGCGTTCTTGAAGGCTTGGAAGGCCACCATCAGTCCGCCGTGGTCGGCCATATTCTCGCCCAGTGTGAGCGAGCCGTTGGCGTGCAGTCCAGGCAGCACTTCGATGCTGTCGTGGAACTGGCGCATCACCTGTATGCGCTCCTCGAAGGCTGTGCGGTCAGCGTCCGTCCACCACTGCACAAGGTTGCCGTTCTTGTCGAACTTAGAGCCTTGGTCGTCGAATCCGTGTGTCATCTCGTGTCCGATTACCACACCTATTGCACCGTAGTTGAAGGCGTCGTCAGCCTCCATGTCGAAGAAGGGCGGCTGCAGGATGCCTGCGGGGAAGCAGATTTCGTTTGTGGTGGGGTTGTAGTAAGCATTCACCGTCTGGGGTGTCATGTACCACTCGTCGCGATCCACGGGTTTATTGAGCTTGCGGCTTATCATGTCTGCCACTTCCCATGCGACACAGGCCTTCTGGTTGTCCCACCAGCAGTCACCCACCTCCAGTGTGCTGTAGTCTTTCCACTTGTCGGGGTATCCAATCTTCACATAGAAGGCGTCCAACTTCTCCTGTGCCACCTGCTTTGTGCTGTCTGTCATCCAGTCTTGCACGGCGATACGTTCGCCCAGTGCCTTCTGCAGGTTTGCCACCAGTTTCTGCATGCGTGTTTTAGCCTCGGCGGGGAAGTATTTCTCCACGTAAAGCTGTCCGAGCGCCTCGCCCAGGCTGCCTTCCACAGCGCTGACAGCACGTTTCCAGCGCGGGCGCTGCTCCTGTCGTCCGCTCATCACGGTTCCGTAGAACTGGAAGGCGCGGAGGCTCATCTCGTCATCCAGATAGCTGGAGGCTGCGTTTATCAGGCGCCAGAGCGTGATGCGCTTCAGGTTCTCGAGCGACTCGCCAGCCAGAATGGCCTCCACTTCGTGCAGCTGCTCCGGCTGACCCACGTTCACATCTCGGAGGTCCGTCACGCCCATCGCAGCAAAGAAGTCGTCCCAGCCGATGCCAGGGAACTCAGCCTTCAGCGAGTCGTAGCTCATCTTGTGATAGTTCTTCTCGTCGTCGCGCAGCTCCACGTTGCTCTTGCTCTTCTGTGCCAGACGTGTCTCCATGCTGAGGATATTGTCGGCGTCAGCCTCCACGGCTGCTATGCCGCAATGGTTGAAGAGGTCTACAATCAGTCGCTTATACTCGCGGCGGATGTTTTGCGTCACCTCGTCGTTCTCCACGTAGTAGTCCTTCTGGCCCAGCGTCAGTCCGTCCTGGAAGAGGGTCAGCAGGTTGTTCTTGCTGTCCTTGATGTCGGCGTTGATGTAGAAGCCAAACCACCCAGGCACGCCGTGCAGCTGCAAGTCATTGCAAATGGTCTGCAGTTCAGCCTTGCTGGCAGCCTGCTGGATGCGCTGAATGTCGTCCTGTATGGGGCGTGTGCCGTCGCTGTTCAGCCGGTCGCTATCCATCACGCAGTTAAACATACTTGCAATCTTCTGTGCGATGCTGCCGGGTTCGTTGTCCAAGCTGGCCACGCTGTCTATGAGCGAGCGCAGCTGCTTGTTGTTGTTCTCCTGCAGGATGTCGAACGAGCCGTAGCGGCTGTATTCAGCCGTCAGCGGGTGCGCCTTCTGCCATCCACCCGTGGCGAACATGTAGAAGTCCGTGCCCGGCAGATACGTAGAGTCGAGGTTTGCCAAGTCGATGCCCGAGCCAAGCTGCTTGCCGTTCGGGTTGCAGGCCGTCAATGCGGCGGCCAATGTCAGTGTAGACATAAGTTTCGTCAGTTTCATCTTTTTATTATTTCGGTATTACGTTATATCAAATTGTTTCTTTCACTATGCCCCCTCCTCCATCTCTGCCATTGCCTTTTCCCATTCTGCTTCGGCATCGGAGAGCTGGCGTTTCAGTCGGTCGTACTTCTCGTAGAGCGACATGTCGGTGGCGCCTTCGGGCGTGGCAAGTTGCGCCTCTACTATCTTCACTGCGGCTTCCAGCTGGGTCACATGCTCCTCGGCCTCGCTCACTGCATTCTCCAGTTTCCTTCGCAGTCGGGCCGCTGCCTTCTGCTCGGCATAGAGCCCAGCTCCACGGTGGTTCCCATCTCCTCGGAGAGGAGTCGGAGGTGAGGCTGGGCTAGGAGTAAGGCTGGTGAGGTTTTTCTGTTTCTCCAGCCAGTCGTAGATGCCGCCCAGATGTTCGCGCACGCGGCCGTCGGCAAACTCGTAGACTTTCGACACCAACCCGTCTAGGAACTCGCGGTCATGACTCACAACGATGACCGTACCATCGAAGTCTCGAATGGCTTCCTTCAGCACGTCCTTGCTCCGCATGTCTAAGTGGTTGGTCGGTTCGTCCAGTACCAGCAGGTTCACGGGCTCCAACAGCAGCTTTATCATGGCCAATCGGGTGCGTTCGCCCCCCGAGAGGAACTTCACTTTCCTGTCGCTGGCCTCGCCGCCGAACATGAAAGCGCCCAGTATGTCGCGAATGCGGGTGCGAATGTCGCCTCGCGCCACGCGGTCTATGGTGTCAAAGACCGTCAGCTCACCGTCCAGCAGCTGTGCCTGGTTCTGCGCGAAGTAGCCTATCTGCACGTTGTGTCCAACCTTCAGTTGCCCATCAAACGGTATCTCGCCCAGAATGCATTTTACCAGTGTGGACTTTCCCTCGCCGTTCCGTCCCACGAAGGCCACCTTCTCGCCGCGTCGTATCATCAGATTCACGTCCGAGAACACTTGGTGGCTTCCGTAGGCCTTTCCCACTCCGTCGCACGAGACCGGGAAGTCGCCACTGCGCTGGCTGCAGACGAACTTCAGGTGCAGCGCCGACGTATCCACTTCGTCCACCTCTATGGGCACCATACGTTCCAGTTGCTTGATGCGGCTCTGTACCTGTATGGCCTTGGTGGCCTGATATCGAAAGCGGTCGATGAAGGCCTTCGTGTCTGCAATCTCCTTCTGCTGGTTCTCATAGGCTCGCAGCTGCTGTTCGCGCCGCTCGGCTCGGAGTTGCACGTACTCGTCATACTTCACTCGGTAGTCATAAACTCGTCCGCATGAAATCTCCAGCGTGCGGTTTGTTACATTATTTATAAAGGCACGGTCGTGGCTCACCAGCACCACGGCGTTGGCACGTGTCTGCAAGTAGCCCTCCAGCCATTGAATGCTGCCGATGTCCAAGTGGTTCGTCGGCTCGTCGAGGAGCAACACGTCGGGCTGTTGAAGCAGCAACTTTGCCAGTTCTATGCGCATACGCCAACCGCCGCTAAGTTCGCTGGTGGGGCGGTCGAATTCCTCACGCCGGAAGCCCAGTCCCACGAGCACACGCTCCAACTCGGCCTGATAGTTCATGCCACCCAGCATCTGAAATCGCTCGCTCTCGTGTGCGAAGCGTTCCACCAGCTGCAAGTATTCGTCGCTCTCGTAGTCCGTCCGTTCAGCCAGCTGGTTGTTTAGTTCTCCGACGCGATGCTCCAGTTCGTGCAAATGAGCGAAGGCCTGCTCCGTCTCTTGTCGCACGGTTCGCGTATCGGAGAGTTCCATCACCTGTGGCAGGTAGCCGATGCACGTGTCGCGCTGCACACTCACCGCGCCACTCGTAGGCTGCTGCTGACCAGCCAGCACGCGCAGCAGGGTGCTCTTCCCTGCCCCGTTCTTGCCCACCAGTGCAATGCGGTCGTGCTCGTTGATGACAAAGCCCACTTCGGAAAACAAAGGCCGCACACCGAACTCCACGCTCAAGTTCTCTACCGATACCATTCCAGCGTCTCTCTTTTGGCCGCAAAATTACACAATATTTATAAAATAATGTGCCGCATACCGTATTTTTTTCAGAGAGGGTGTCTCGTATCGTGCAGCTCAGACTTCCTTTACTTCGTCAGGCAGGAGGGGCATGGCACCGTGCTGGGTGCAGACATAGGCGGAGACGCGAACGGCCAGTGTGTGGGCCTCGGCCACCGACATGCCTTGCAGGAGGGCGGCACAGAAGGCACCTGTGAAGGAGTCGCCGGCTCCCACTGTGTCGGCCACCTGTACACGGGGCGTAGGGCGGAAGGATTGTTCGTCGCTGCAGAACACGTAGGAACCATCGGTCCCACAGGTGAGCACCACCATGCGGAGACCGAAATCGGAGAGCAGACGGCGGCAAAGCGACGAGGGGTCCGCCTCTCCGAAGCCAAACAGGTGCCCTACAACGAGGAGTTCTTCGTCGTTTATCTTCAGTATGTCGCAGAGACGGAAACACTGCTCAAGGAGCGGGCGGTCGAAGTAGTTCTGGCGCAGATTGATGTCGAAGATGCGCAGGCAGTCCGGCGGTGTGGACTGGATGAAGCGACGTATGGTCTGCCTCGAGACAGGGCTACGCTGTGCCAGCGAGCCGAAACAGAGGGCCTGACATTGGGTAGCAAGTTGCTCGGTGCGGGCATCAAAGGGAATGTTGTCCCACGCCACCCGTTGGCAGATGTCATACGAGGGAATGCCCTCTGCGTCGAGTGTCACCTGCACGGTGCCAGTGGGGAATCCGACGCGTGGCATGTAGAACGGCAGACGACGGGTTGCCAAGGCTGCCTCTGTCTCGTCGGCCAAGGCGTCCTGTCCCAACGCACTGAGGGCCATCACCCGTTCCATACCCAAGAACTGGCCAGCATGAAAAGCAAAGTTGGCAGGTGCTCCTCCCAGCTGCCGCCCTGAAGGAAGGAGGTCCCAGAGTGCCTCTCCGAGGCCAATGACGTATCGTTTCATTTGTGTAATTATCTCTGTTAAGCTGCTGCAAATGTAGGAATAAAAGCAATGCGAAGCAAGTTTCGCAGGCTGAAATATCAGACAGGTGACTGACAGAGTGTCAGCCGCCATGTCAGGTTTTGCAGAGGACGGCAATGTTTGGCACGGCCTTTGTTTGAGGATGAGTGAGACTTCAAATAATAAAAGCGAACAAACAAATAAAAAAATAAGATTATGGGAAAGATTATTGGAATTGACTTGGGTACGACAAACAGTTGCGTATCCGTGTTCGAGGGCAACGAGCCCGTGGTGATTGCCAACAGCGAGGGAAAGCGCACCACACCCTCCATCGTGGCATTTGTAGAAGGCGGCGAGCGCAAAGTCGGCGATCCGGCTAAGCGTCAGGCCATCACGAACCCGAAGAAGACCATCTTCTCGATTAAGCGCTTCATGGGCGAAACGTACGATCAGGTGCAGAAGGAAATCGCACGCGTACCTTATTCTGTGGTGCGTGGCGAGAACAACACACCCAGAGTGGACATCGACGGACGCATGTACACGCCGCAGGAAATCTCGGCCATGATACTGCAGAAGATGAAGAAGACGGCCGAGGACTACCTTGGACAGGAGGTGACGGAGGCTGTTATCACCGTTCCTGCTTACTTCTCTGACTCTCAGCGTCAGGCAACCAAGGAGGCAGGTCAGATTGCCGGACTGGACGTTAAGCGTATCGTCAATGAGCCCACCGCAGCCGCACTGGCTTACGGTGTGGACAAGGCCAACAAGGACATGAAGATTGCCGTATTCGACTTGGGCGGCGGTACGTTCGATATCTCCATACTGGAGTTCGGCGGCGGCGTCTTCGAAGTACTCTCCACCAATGGCGACACACACTTGGGCGGCGACGACTTCGACCAAGTAATCATCGACTGGATGGCAAGCGAGTTCAAGAGCGAGGAAGGCATCGACCTGAAGCAAGACCCCATGGCACTGCAGCGACTCAAGGAGGCAGCCGAGAAGGCAAAGATAGAGCTCTCAAGCTCCACCACCACCGAAATCAACCTGCCCTACATCACAGCCGTGGGCGGTGTGCCCAAACACCTAGTGAAGACTCTCACACGCGCCAAGTTTGAGCAGTTGGCCGACAGCCTCATCCAAGCCTGCAAGGTGCCCTGCCAGAAAGCAATGCAAGACGCAGGACTAAGCAACAGCGACATTGACGAGGTAATCCTCGTTGGCGGCTCCAGCCGTATCCCTGCAGTGCAGAAACTCGTGGCCGACTTCTTCGGCAAAGAACCTAGCAAGGGCGTGAACCCCGACGAAGTGGTGGCCGTAGGTGCCAGCATACAGGGCGCAGTGCTGACAGGCGACAAGAGCGACATCGTGCTGCTCGACGTCACACCCCTGTCGATGGGCATCGAGACAATGGGCGGCGTAATGACACGACTCATCGACGCCAACACCACCATCCCCTGCCACAAGAGCGAAATATTCTCCACGGCAGCCGATAACCAGACAGCCGTCACCATCCACGTGCTGCAAGGCGAGCGCCCAATGGCCAGCCAAAACAAGAGCGTAGGACAGTTCAACCTCGAAGGCATCGCGCCCGCACGTCGCGGCGTACCTCAGATTGAAGTCAGCTTCGACATTGACGCCAATGGCATCCTCAAGGTGAGCGCCAAAGACAAAGCCACCGGCAAGGAACAGACCATCCGCATCGAAGCCAGCAGCGGCCTCAGCAAAGAGGAAATCGAGCGCATGAAAGCCGAGGCAGAAGCCAACGCAGAAGCCGACAAGAAGGAGCGCGAAAAGGTGGACAAACTCAATCAGGCCGATAGCATGATATTCCAGACCGAAAACATGCTGAAAGAAAGTGGCGACAAACTGCCCGCCGACGTAAAGAGCGAAGTGGAAGCCGCAGTAGAGAAACTGAAGACGGCGCACAAGGCACAAGACATCGCAGCCATTGACGCCGCCATGAACGAACTGCAGACCGCTGCCGGCAAGATGTACCAGGCCCAGCAGCAGGCAGGTCCTCAGCCCGGCCCCGACTTCCAAGGCGGCCAGCAAGCAGGCCCACAAAATCAGCAGAGCGGCCAGCAAGGCCCCGACATCCAAGATGCTGACTTTGAGGAGGTGAAGTAAGACAAAGACAGACAATAGGAATCCCGCACAGCTCTATCAGCTATGCGGGATTCTTTTTTTGTTTAATGCGTTTGATGCGCCAAATGATCTTATTCTTTTTACTTCTTCTCCTCCAGCCGCTGAATGAATTCGGCCACTTGCTCTTTGCCCCACTCACGGATACGGGTGAAGTTGTTTTGGTTCATCACACGTTTGAAGTGACTGAGGGCGCCGGCTGCGATGGCCTCGTCGGGCTTACGGCAGAGCCAGAGGTAGTCGAGCGGAAGCATGGCGCGGTCCACTCGCTTCTGCAACTCTGAATTGTACGCCACTGCATCGAGTGCCTGCTGCAGGATGCGGCGGCTTTCTGTAACGAATTCATCACTATACATGGCGAAGTGAGGTCTTGGGTAACAGTTCTGATGAATTCCTTCGCGGCGGAGTGTCTGGTGCTCGTATTCGAGATACTGGCGGATGTATTTGCCAGCCGGCCCATAGAAGCCTTCCGTGAAATCGTAGATAATGGAATCTGTATCTGCGTCGGGATTCCAAAGTAGCTTGGCCAACACATAGACTCGCAGCTCGTCGAGCTCAGCGCCACGGTTCTGATAGTCACCCTCCTCCATGACACCGATGGCATGATGGTCGCGGATGTCACGCAGATGAGAGGCCAATGTCTTGAAGTTGGGCAGCGGCAACAGGTAGTCGGAGAAGGCGCAGACGTAGTCCCACACGTAGAGATTTGGTGCAATGGACGACCACTGGCGCAGGTCGTCGAGGAATCGTTTGTTCTGTTCGCAGTCATCGTACTCGTGCAGCAGGCAGGTCTCTATGCTACAGAGACGCACCACCACGTTCTGTCGAGGCCGTATGCCGGTTGGCGGCGTGCGCGTGTACTGATAAGCAAAGGTGCCGACGAATTTGTTGGGGAACTCTTGCTTAACAGCGTCGGCCACTTGATTGACGAACCAGAGCATGATGCCCGACTGCTGCCCGCCATACTTATCGACAATGGCTTGACACTTGCTGCATTGACAGGGGTTGTACCAGTCGTTTTGCGAGAGCGAGTAGACAAGGAAGTCGGGCAACGTACGCATCCGCTCGAGGATGCCTTGTGTACAGAGGCGCAGTACATCGGGATTTGTGAGGCACAGTTGCGAACGGTCGCGCAGTCGCTTGCCGTCTATCAAGCTGAAATATTCGGGGTGAGTGTCAAAATATTTATTCACCGGCACAAACTGTCCGAAGGTGTGACAGCTCCAATACCGGATGGCACTGCCGGGTATCAAACCTCGACCGTCCACGGTGGGCAGAGGTATCGTATTGTTGCGCAGTCGGGCTGCGAAACGCGGTTCCATTGCATCGCGATAGTTGTCATCGCGCATCCGCAAGGCCGGCTTCTCGTGGTTGAAGAGCCGGGCGAAGGTCCACTCCGTGCGACGCGGAGCAAGCGAGACGTCGCTCGTGTACCAGCGGCATCCCAGTTCGCGTTCGAGCAGCGAATAGACGGCATAGAGCGTCCCTCGGTCTGCCCCACCCCAAAGCAAAATGTCGCCGCCCACGTTGCGATAAGTGAAGGAATCGTTGCCAGCCTCGGGCTTTACTTCGCCCTTGAGGAGCTGCTCGGTTGCCGCATTGAAGCCCACTATCAGCCGCCGGCCGCGCTGGCCTTCGTTTGGCGCCACAATGGGCAGTTGCACACCACTGACTTCGAATAGCCATCGCTGCAGTTCGACAGCAGCCAGCCGTTCGTTCTCTACGGCGTCTGACGCCAGCACAATGACATATTCCGACCGGCCGTCGGCAAACACCGTGTATTTCTTACCACACGCCGTCTGCGGCGCGAGAAGCTGCCACAGGGCAGCAAGCACGAAAAGTGAAATAAGGCGTCTCATAGCAATGCGTTCATTCTGGCGAGGTACTTACCAATGATGTCGAACTCGAGATTCACCACCGTTCCCACGCTGATATTATGGAAATTTGTATGTTCGAAAGTGTAAGGAATAATACACACCTGGAACGTGTCGGACGTCGGACGGCAGACGGTTAGGCTCACTCCATTTACTGTCACGCTTCCCTTATCGACCGTAAAGTATCCGTGCCGCACCATGTCGGCCGATGATTTGTACGAGAAGGTAAACTGAAAACTTCCCTTCTGGTCCTCGACCGCAATGCACGTGGCAGTGGTATCAACGTGTCCTTGCACGATGTGGCCGTCCAGTCTGCCGTTCATGAGCATCGAACGTTCCACGTTCACCTCATCTCCCACCTGCAAGAGCCCCAGATTCGTACACTCCAAGGTCTCGCGCATGGCTGTCACGGTGTAGGTGCCTGCATCCAAGCGGACGACAGTCAGACACACCCCGTTGTGCGCCACACTTTGGTCTATCGACAGCTCGCCTGCAAAGTCGCAAGCCAGCGTCAGGTGGACATTGTCCTGCTCCCGCTCAATGTTTACCACGCGAGCCGTTGATTCCACAATTCCAGAAAACATATTCTTACGTATTTTAGTTGGTTTCTGCCACAAAAATAGGCATTTATTTCGAAATGGCGAAACACTTTCGGCAAGAATCTCGAATCGGCATCGGCAATGGGACGAAAAATGCGACACGTCGCATGAAAGAAAACTACACGTCGCGTGAAGCGATGCGACACGTAGATATTTTACAGCCACACGTGGCAGACAAAACAGCCGACTATACATACACACGCGCACACGTACACATAAAAAATGTTAATAATCGGGCACAAGATGTTGTCACCTCGCAGAAAAGCCGTAACTTTGCACGGATATAAACACGCAAGATAAGAAAAAGATGAACAAGAGACTCTTCCTCCTCCCCTGCTGCCTAATAGCCGGCATTCTGAGACTAAGCGCACAAGGGACTTGGAGTTTGCAGGATTGCATTGAGTACGCACTGCAAAACAACATACAAGTTCAGAAAAGTCGCATTGCCGAGGAACAGGGCGAAGTAAGCCTGTGGCAAGACCGCGGTGCGCTGTTCCCAAGCCTTAGTTTCAGCACCAGCCAGACGATGGGCTACCGACCCTTCGAAGAAAGCACGGCGCTGGTGCAGAACGGACAGGTAACCACAACCACGAACAAAACCACTTATCAGGGCTCGTACGGACTGAATGCCAATTGGACCATTTGGAACGGAGGCATCAACCGCAAGAACATCGAGGTGCAAAAGCTGCAAAACGAAATCAGCGAACTTGCAACGCAGGAGAGCGAACTCAGCATCCAAGAGCAGATAGCACAACTCTACGTGCAGATTATGTACACGAAAGAGGGCAAGCGCGTGAACGAGCAACTGCTGGAGACAGCCAAAAGCCAGCTGGAGCGCGGACGCGAGATGCTGCAGCAGGGACAGATGGCACGCGCCGATGTTACACAACTGGAAGCGCAGGCAAGCAGCGCAGCATACGACGTAGTAAGTGCCGACGCACAGATAGCCAACTACAAGCGGCAACTGAAAGCCTTGCTGGAACTCGACCTTAACACACCATTCGACGTCAGTGGCGAGGCCCCGGCCGACGAAAAGGTACTCGCACCCATCCCCAACGCCGAGGAAGCCTACGAGAAGGCACTCGTCAGCCGTCCCGAGATACGTAGCGCCGAACTGGGAGTAGATGCAGCAGAACTGAACTTGGATATTGCCAAGCGCGGTTTCCTGCCAACGGTTGGTATGAGCGCAGGTGTGGGAGACAGCCACTACAGCGCCAGCCAGAAAAGCACGAGACAGCAGATGAAGACCAATCTGAACGCCAGCGCCGGTGTGACGGTGAGCGTACCAATCTTCGACAACCGGCGCAATCGAGCCAACGTGAAACAGGCCAAACTGCAGCGAGCCACGAGCCAGCTGTCGCTCCAAGACGAGAAGAACGCACTGAGCAACACCATAGAGCAATACTGGATAACGGCCAGCACACAGCAGCAGAACTTCATTGCTGCACAAGCACGCGTGAAAAGCCAGAAAGAAAGCTACGACCTGCTGAACGAGCAGTTCCAGAACGGACTGAAGAACGTGGTGGACGTGCTGCAGGGACGCGACAACCTGCTCTCTGCAGAGCAAGCAATGCTGCAAAGCAAATATATGACACTGCTCAACATGCAGCTGCTGAAATTCTACACCGGCGAACAAATAAATCTATAATAACCCATCGGCTAAGCCCATAACCCGAAAGAACAAATGAAAATAAAGCACACAATCAGCATGGTTGCAGTCCTCGTGGGAGGCGCGCTTGCAACCAGTTGCGAAAAGAAGACGCAGTTCACCTACAACGAAGTAGAGGTTACGCGCCAAGACATCATCACCAGCGTGACAGCGACCGGCACCATCGAGCCCGTCACCAGCGTAGCCGTAGGAACCCAGGTGAGCGGCATCGTGAGCCGACTCTACGTGGATTACAACAGCATCGTCAAGGCCGGAGACGTCATTGCCGAACTCGACCGCACAAACCTGACGAGCGAACTGAAAAGCGCACGCGCCAACTTGACAAGTGCACAGAGCGAACTGGATTACCAAAAGACGAACCACGACCGTTACAAGACGCTGTTCGACAAAGGCCTCATCAGCGCCAACGAATACGAGCAGGCGCGGCTCTCCTACATACGCGCACAGCAAACTGTGAACACGCAGAAAGAGAACGTCAAGAAGGCCGAGACGAATCTCGGATACGCCACCATTACGAGCCCTATCGACGGCGTGGTGTTGAGCAAGGAAGTGGAAGAAGGTCAGACGGTGGCCTCGAGCTTCAACACTCCTACCCTTTTCACAATCGCCAAGGACCTTACTGACATGCGCGTTATTGCTGACGTGGACGAAGCCGACATAGGCGATGTGAAGGAAGGACAGCGCGTCTCGTTCACCGTAGATGCCTACCCCGAAGACGTATTCCAAGGCAGCGTGACACAAGTGCGCCAGCAGGCAACGACAGAAAGCAACGTTGTGACCTACGAAGTGGTTATCAGCGCGCCCAACGGAGACCTGAAGCTGAAGCCCGGACTCACAGCCAACGTCACCATCTACACGCTGGAACTGAAAGACGTACTGGCAGTACCCAACAAAGCCCTGCGCTTTAATCCCAACGAAGCTATGCTCAATCCGGGCGAGACGATTACCAACGTGGAAAGCCGCACGAAAGTGTGGAAAAAAGAAGGCCCCGAACTGAAGGCCATCGCAGTAGAGACAGGCACCACCAACGGCACACTCACAGAGATTACCAAAGGCCTGAAGGAAGGCACAAAGATAATCACCGAAGTGCAGAACGGCATGCCCGACTTGGCCGGACAAGAGCAACAAAACAAGAACCCCTTCATGCCCGGACCGCGTAACCGCAACAACAAAAAGAAATAAGCGGCAAGAAGAAAAGTGAAGACAGAGACATGGAGAACAGAAAAGTCGTCATAGAACTGCAAGACGTAAGGCGCGAATTCGTTGTAGGCAACGAGAAGGTAAAAGCCCTGCGTGGCGTAAGCTTCAAGATTTACGAAGGCGAGTTTGTCACCATCATGGGCAAGTCTGGCTCGGGCAAGAGTACACTGCTGAACCAGTTGGGCTGCCTCGACACGCCCACCAGCGGAGAGTTTTATCTCGACGGCACTCCCGTGCGACAGATGAAACGCAGCGAACGTGCTATCCTGCGCAACCGCAAGATTGGGTTCATCTTTCAGAATTACAACCTGCTGGCAAAGACAACAGCCGTGGAAAACGTGGAGCTTCCGCTGATGTATAACAAGAAATACAGCGCAAAGGAACGCCGACGCGCAGCCGTAGCAGCACTCGAAGCAGTGGGACTGGGCGACCGCCTCGACCACAAAAGCAACCAGATGTCCGGCGGACAGATGCAACGCGTAGCCATCGCTCGCGCACTGGTGAACGACCCGGCCGTCATACTGGCCGACGAAGCTACGGGAAACTTGGATACTCGCACGAGCTTCGAGATTCTCTGCCTCTTCCAAGAGCTGCATCGTCAAGGCCGCACCATCATCTTCGTGACGCACAACCCCGAGATTGCACAATACAGCAGCCGCAACATCGTACTGCGCGACGGAAAAATACGCGAGGACACAATAAACACCAACATCCTCAACGCAGCCGAAGCACTGGCTGCCCTTCCCAAGGCACAAGACGAATAATATAAGAAACTGTACACAGTATCCCCTTTTTGACAACAATAGAAAATGAGTATAAAGAACCTTCTGAAAGTCGCCATCACAGCCATCATGAGCAACAAGTTCCGCTCCTTCCTGAGCATGCTTGGCATCATCATTGGCGTGGCTGCCGTCATCATTATGATGGCCATCGGACAAGGGTCCAAGCAAAGCGTGCGCGAGGACTTGAGCAAGATGGGCACGAACCTGCTCACCATACGACCCGGAGCCGACATGCGCGGAGGCGTCCGCCGCGACCCAAGCGAGATGCAGACGCTGAAGATGGCCGACTACGAGAGCATCCTAACCGAGGCGACACTCATCACACACGTAAGCCCCGAAGTGACGAGCAGCGGCCAAGTGATATATGGCTCCAAGAACACCACAACGTCTGTGTACGGCGAGAGTCCCGAATACCTCGACATCAAACTTTGGACCATCGAGAATGGAGATTGCTTCACTGAGGAGGACGTTAAGAAGAGTGCAAAGGTCTGCGTTGTCGGCAAGACGATTGTGCAAGAGCTCTTCGGCGACAAGAATTACGATGCCGTAGGCAAGACCATTCGTTTCAAGAGCATTCCGTTCCGCATTGTGGGCATCCTCAAAGCCAAAGGCTACAACAACTGGGGTATGGACCAAGACAACGTGATGATTGCGCCATACACCACCGTGATGAAGCGCATCGCTGCACAAACCTTCTTCAGTAGCATCGTCATGAGCGCCCTGAGCGAAGAACTCAGCGACGAGGCAACCGAAGAGGTGACCACCATTCTGCGACGCAACCACAAACTGAAAGAAGAAGCCGAAAGCGACTTCACCATCCGCTCGCAGCAAGAATGGATGGAGACGATGAGCAGCACGATGGACACCATAACCATCATCCTCGTTGTGGCCGCTGCTTTCTCGCTGCTGGTGGCTGGCATCGGCATTATGAACATCATGCTTGTGAGTGTCACCGAACGCACGAAGGAAATCGGCCTTCGTATGTCGGTGGGAGCACGAGGCATAGATATTATGAGCCAGTTCCTTATCGAAAGTATAATGATAAGTCTCACCGGTGCCCTGCTTGGTGTGGCCCTCGGTTACGGCGGCAGTTGGCTGGCACGAGACGTACTGATGATGCCCAGCAGCGTGCCCTTCTGGAGCGTAGGCCTCAGCTTCTGCATCTGCGCTTTCATAGGCATCTTCTTCGGATACGTGCCGGCACGTAAAGCTGCCCGCATGGACCCCATAGAGGCATTGCGCTACGAATAAATAATGTAATAAAACAAAAAGATACAGAACTATGAAAAAATTCTTAGTTGTCCTGCTCACCTGCCTGCCGCTGCTTGCCTTTGCCAAAGGTCCAGTGGATGCGAAATACTTGGCAGGCGCCGTTCCGACAGAGAACGGAATCGTAACCTTCCGCAAGTCATTCTCCGTTCCGGGAAAAAGTTCGGAAGACATCTACCGTACCATTTCGCAATACGTACGTCAGGAGGTAGTAGAGAAAGCGGTCCCTGGCCTTCGCACACGCATTATTTCAGACGAACAGGCCGAGCGTCAGATTGTGGCACGTGTCGAGGAGTTTATGGTTTTCAAGAAGAAAGCGCTGAACTATGACCGTACACGTTTTCGCTATCAGATTTCGGCCACTGTGAACGGTAACAAAGTGGAGCTCATCCTGAACCAGATTTCCTACTATTACAACGAGGACCAAAAAGGTGAGAACGGAACGCCCTACAAGGCTGAAGAATGGATAACGGACGAGAACGCGCTTACGAAGAAGGGCAACAAGCTTTATCCTTACAGCGGCAAGTTCCGCATTAAGACGGTCGACCGTGTGGAGGCCATCTTCGAGGGTGCGATGGACGCCTTCGAAGCCAAAGAAAGCGCTGTGCCGCAGAAGAAGGTGCGCAAGGCTGTAATTGAATAAATACTGAGCATGACGCGTGACGAGGAACTCTATCAACAGGGCAACGCCTTCCGGAAAGTTCAAAACTGGAAGCGGGCGCTGGAATGTTACGCCGAAGCCATCGAACTTAATCCGCATAGTCCGGCCCTTCACGCAAGGGAAATGCTGCTTTCCATCCTTAACTACCGATGCAAAGCACTGCTGAATCCTTAAAGGGACGGATGCAAGAAACACAAGAAACTAAGAGTAAAATGGGAAAGATGAGAGGTGCAATCTCTGTAGATACCGAGCGCTGTAAAGGATGCGGCCTGTGTGTGGTCGCCTGCCCTCTGCATTTATTGCACATCGCAGACAAGTCTGTAAATATGAAAGGCTACTCCTACGTGACGCAAGAGTCGTGGGAAGCATGTAACGGCTGCACATCGTGCGCCATTGTGTGTCCCGACGGCTGCATCAGCGTGTATCGTACCCGAGAAGCATAACGGAAAAGAAATGGAAGAACAAGAAATACGTCTACTTAAGGGGAACGAGGCCATCGCACTGGCAGCTATTCGCTGCGGATGCGATGGTTATTTCGGTTATCCCATCACGCCACAAAGCGAGATACTCGAGACGCTGGCACTCGAAAAGCCGTGGGAAACCACCGGCATGGTGGTAGTACAGGCAGAAAGCGAGCTGGCTAGCATTAACATGGTATATGGCGGAGGCGCCACAGGCAAGCGTGTAATGACGTCCTCCAGCAGTCCGGGCGTGGCACTCATGCAGGAAGGAATTACATACATGGCTGGTGCAGAGATTCCCGGTGTCATCGTAAATGTGCAACGCGGCGGCCCGGGTTTGGGCACAATACAGGCCAGCCAGGGAGATTACTTCCAATGTACGCGTGGAGGCGGCAACGGGGACTATTACGTCTTTGTGCTGGCGCCAGCCAGTGCACAGGAGATGGCAGACTTTATGGACTGGGCTTTCACTTTAGCTTTCCGCTATCGTATGCCCGCCATCATACTTTCTGACGGCGTCATCGGGCAAATGATGGAGAAAGTAGTCCTTCCGCTGTTCAAACCCCGGCGCACCGACGAGGAGATTGCACGCGAGTGCCCATGGGCTGCTACAGGTCGCAAGAACCGCCGCAACAACATCCTCACGTCGCTGAGTCTAGACCCGCAATGGATGGAGAATCACAACCTTCATCTACAAGAGAAATATCGGAAGATTCGCGAGTGCGAAGTTCGATACGAGGAGACACTGACCGAGGACGCTGAGCATCTTATCGTGGCATTCGGCAGTGCGGCCCGCATTGCGGAGAACGCCATCGAGACGTGCCGCGAGCGTGACATTCGCGTTGGCATGCTGCGACCGCTGACACTTTGGCCCTTCCCCACCGATGCCATCCGCCAGTACTCAGAGAAAGTGAAGAGCATACTATGCATCGAAATAAACGCCGGACAGATGGTCGAGGACATCCGCCTCAGCGTAGAAGGCCGCTGCCCAGTAAACCACTACGGGCGCATGGGAGGCATGGTCCCCACGCCCGAAGAATTGGTACAGGTCATCACAAAATATTGTTCGTAGAGAATCATCGTATTATTACACCTTCCGAAAAGATATGAGCAACCGCGAAGAACTTACACTCGAAGAGCAGGTGGAGCAGATACGCCGCAAGCGTTCGCCGCGCGACTACACGAAACTGCGAAAGGTGCTCAACGCCGCCTTCATGCTACTGGCCGCCGTCGGACTTGTCTGGTACTACACCTCCGACAGCAACCGCCTGTGGGCTTTGGGCGTAGTGGCTCTGGGCATGCTGCTGAAGGTGATAGAATTCTTCATCCGCTTCATGGGATGAAATAACACAGGAAAGAATCAGTAAAATGACACGCGAAGAATTTATAAAGACAGCACCCCTCGTCTATAAGAAGCCCACGCTTCTGAACGACACGCCCATGCATTACTGCCCGGGCTGCAGTCACGGCGTTGTGCACAAGCTCATTGCCGAGATAATCGAGGAGATGGGACTGACGGAACGCGCCATCGGCATCAGTCCGGTGGGCTGCGCCGTTTTTGCATACAACTACATAGATATCGACTGGATTGAGGCCGCTCACGGCCGTGCGCCAGCCGTAGCCTGCGCAGCCAAGCGCCTCCACCCCGACCACTTGGTTTTCACCTATCAGGGCGATGGCGACCTGGCTTGCATCGGTACGGCTGAGACTATCCATACGCTGAACCGCGGCGACGACATTGCAGTCATCTTCATTAACAACGCCATCTACGGAATGACTGGCGGTCAGATGGCGCCCACCACACTGATGGGCATGAAAACTTCCACCTGCCCTTATGGCCGGCAAGCCGACCTGCACGGATTTCCACTCAAGCTAACGGAAATCGTAGCACAACTCGAAGGTACATGCTACGTGACGCGCCAATCGGTTCACAACGTGTCAGCCATCAACAAGACGAAGCGTGCCATCCGCAAGGCGTTCCAGAATAGCATGGAACATCGAGGCGCCTCGTTGGTAGAGGTCGTCAGCACGTGCAGCAGCGGTTGGAAGACGACTCCCGTCGAAGCAAACCAATGGATGGAGGAGCACATGTTCCCATTCTATCCACTTGGCGACCTGAAAGACAACACGAAGTAAGCAAAATCCTCTGCGCCCAATGGGCAAAACAGAAAAAGACAAGACATGAAACAAGAAGTCATCATAGCAGGTTTTGGCGGACAGGGCATCCTGTCGATGGGCAAAATCCTTGCATACAGCGCACTCATGGAGGGGCACGAAGTCACGTGGATGCCGGCGTACGGTCCCGAACAGCGAGGCGGTACAGCCAATGTGACTGTGATTGTAAGTGACCGCCGCATTTCGAGCCCCATACTTAGCAGCTTCGACACGGCCATCATCCTCAACCAGCCTTCGCTCGAACGATTCGAGAAGGCCATCCGTCCGGGCGGCACGCTCATCTACGACGAATACGGCATTTGCCAGCCACCCACTCGCACCGACATCAACATCTGGCGCATCAACGCAATGGACGCGGCAGCCGAGATGCAGAATCCGAAGGCCTTCAATATGGTGGTGCTGGGCGGCCTGCTGAAAGTGCAACCCCTCGTCTCGCTCGACAGCGTACGTCGCGCACTCACTAAAACGTTGCCCGAACGGCATCATGCACTGATTCCGGCCAACATCGAAGCCATAGAGAAAGGAATGCAAATCATCGAAAATCTCCAACGTGCCTGAACCACGCTCCATACTCGCCTCGTGCCAGCAACGCCTCATGGCACTGTGCATCATGCTCTGCGTCTGCCTCTCGGCTACGGCGCAAGCCAATCTGCGCATGGCCGACAACTCGAATTCCAACAGCAGGAACAGTCGGGGCTCCGAGAAGCAGAAACGCGGCGGCGACCGTTTCTCGGCAGAGCGCGACACGACGGAAAAGGATATCCCTATTGGGCAGTTCCAGTGGGTCGTGGAGCCACGACTGGGAACAGTGGTCGATGCGGAGAATAACGACACGGTGGTTCACAATTTCCAAAGTTACAATCTGACGGAAGGCTACGACGGACAATACAGTTTCTTGGGCAACGTGGGCTCTCCACGCCTTAATCGCATTTTCCTGAACCGCGAACCCGCAGAGAACTTCCTTTTCATTCAGCCGCTCAGCTTCTTCCGAGATGGGCTAAAGAACTTCCGATTCACGAATACGCTGAGCCCCATCACAAATCTCGCCTACCACAAATGCGGAAACAGCGAGAACGGCGAAGACCGCGTGCGAGCCTACTTTGCAACCAATATCAATCGCATATCCGGTCTGGGATTCAAACTCGACTATCTCTACGGGCGAGGCTACTACAACAGCTCGGCAAACAGTCAGTTTGGAGGCACGGTTTACGGGTATTATCGGGGCGAGCGCTACAATTTGCACGCCTACGTGAACATCAACCACCTTTACATGGCCGAAAACGGCGGCATAGAGGACGACAGGTACATCGAAGACCCACAAAGTTTCCAGCAGAGATATTCGTCTAAGGACATCCCTGTGAATCTTACCGAAACGTGGAACCGCACACACGAGCAGAACTTCTACCTGACACATCGTTACAACGTAGGATTCGAGCGCGAGATAGAAGTGCCCGACTCGCTCAAGCCCAAGATGCCCCAAGACCAAGAATTTCTCATGCAACTGAAGGACAGCGTGCGGACAGTGCTCGCAGCCGACAGCACGGCACGTGCCCTGGTGCTCGATTCGCTGCGAAATGACTGGCAGAGCCAGCAGATTCCACCCATGGAGTTCGTGCCAGTGAGCAGTTTCATACATACTTTCGACCTCCGCCGCATGAACCACAACTATCTTTCGCGCGGCACACCCGACGATTTCTACACCAATCATTATTATGGCTCGTGGAGCGATGTTCACGACGACACGCGGGCAATGAGCCTTCGCAATACGATAGGCGTGGCGCTGCGCGAGGGATTCAACAAATGGGCGCAGATGGGCATTTCGCTTTACGCGTCACACCTGTTGCGCACATACACTCTTCCGCAGGTTACCGACTCTGTGCTTTGGGAAAAGAAGTACATCGAAAATGATTTCACTGTGGGCGGAGTGATTAATCGCACGCAGGGAAAACTTATCCACTACAACGTAGACAGCGAACTGTGGCTCGCAGGCGAGAATGTGGGCGACTTCACTGTAGACGGCGACGCCAATCTCGACCTAAACCTCGGCAAACTCGACACCATGCAAGTGGTGCTGAACGCATACATCCACCATCAGAAACCTGGTTTCTACCTGCGTCACTACCACAGCCAAGCCACGTGGTGGGACAATACGAACCTCGATCGCGAACTTCGCACACGCATTATGGGCACACTCTCGCTGCAGCGCACAAAGACGCGACTCACCGTTGGCGCAGAAAATGTGACCAATTATACCTACTTCGGCATTCAGAATTCGCTCAAGGCGAACGCCGTTGCCACCAGCACACTGCCTACCGACTACACCCACGCGGTTGCAGTCCGTCAACACAACGGCAGCATTCAGGTCTTCAGTGCCACGCTGGCGCAGGACTTCAAGTTCGGTCCCGTGCATTGGGACAGCCAAGCGACTTACCAAAAGTCGTCAGACGAGAAAGTTCTCCCGTTGCCGCAGGTTACGCTCTACACGAATCTCTACCTATTGTTCCGCATTGCCCGCGTGCTGCGTGTGCAGATTGGAGGCGACATGCGCTACTTTACATCTTACTACGCGCCGGATTATGCACCCAGCATTGGGCAGTTCGCCACGCAGGACGCCACGTTTGCACGCATGAAGATAGGGAATTATCCTATCATCAATGTGTATGCCAATTTACACCTGAAGCATTGCCGGCTTTATGCTTCAGTAAATCATGTGAACGAGGGCAACGGACATTCCTTCTGGGCGCCGCACTATCCCATCAACCCGTTCACCATTCACTTCGGTCTGAGTTGGAATTTCTTCAACTGACGAAGCAGCGAAAAAACGACACGCAGAAAACCTTAAAACGACACGTCATAAATCTTAAAACCACATGCAGAAAATATTTTTCCACACGTCAACCGCCATACTCCTGCTCTTGCTTTCGCTGCCAGCCAAGGCACAGACTTTCGACCCGCAGAGCGACACGTGGGTTTGCGTAGATGAACTTGGCCGCAACGTGGCGTCGAGCGACGACGGAGCAACCTGCGAAATCGACGAGAAGGCGCTCGTTGGCATGTTCTACTACGTGTGGCACGGCCAACACGGCACGGAGACAAAAGACATCACACGCCTGCTTGAGGCCAATCCCGAGAATCCCGCCTTCGGCGAATGGCAGACGTTTCACTGGGGAGGAAAGCCTGCACTGGGTTATTACACAGGCGGAACGGCGTTCATCGTAGCGCGGCACATGCAAATGCTGGTGGACGCAGGCATCGATTTCTACTTCTTCGATGTCACAAACGCCTACACGTATGTCGAAAACGTCAAGGTGGTAATGAAGGAAATAGACCGCCGCACCGCACTCGGCCTCAGGTCGCCCAAACTAGCCTTCATGACGCACTCGTCGTCGGCAACCACCGTAACGAATCTCTACAATAGCTTCTACAAAAATTCCGCCTACGACAAGTATTGGTTCCTATGGGAAGGAAAACCGCTGATGCTCGTGGAAAACGGCACGGAGGCCAACCTTTCCGACGATGTGAAGGCTCGTTTCACCTTCCGCTACAGCTGGGCATGGGATACGGGAGAGAAGAAATGGTCGTGGTTGGCCTATTATCCTCAGAAGCCTGGCACGTTGAACGGAACGCCCGAACAGGTGTCGGTGAGCACTGCCATGCATCCTTCCTCCAAAATCGGCAAGAGCTATCACGGCGGCAAGCAGCCCGCATACGACAAATACGGGCTCTGCAAGGAGACGCCCGAAGGTCTCTTCTTTGCCGAGCAGTGGCAGCAGGCACACAAACTACACCCGCCCGTGGTGATGATAACGCAGTGGAACGAATGGATGGCACAGCGTTTCCCCATCGAGAGCACGTCGCAGTTCTCGCTCGTGCGCCCGGGAGCTACAGCCAAGATAGGCGAAAGCTACTTTGTCGACGTGTACAATCAGGAATTCAACCGCGACATAGAGCCCAGCAGCGAGCCACTCATCCGCGACAATTACTATCTGCAGATGGTTTCCAACGTGCGGAAATATCGCGGTGTGCGGCCCATACCTGTGCCCACAGAAGCCGTTAGCATCCAGTCCGACGGCTCGTTCTCGCAGTGGGAGGCTGTCACACAGACATTTCTCGACGAACCCGGCGACGCATACTACACGTCAACCACCGCACAGTCGAGCTACGAGCGTCTGCGGAAGCCCAACGATTTCGTCACGCTCAAGGTCACCAAGGATGCTGACAGCCTCTACTTCTACGTTGCCACGCAGGCAAATATTTCCGCGCTGGCTACGAACAACAAGAAAGTGCGCTGGATGACACTCTACATCAACCGCGACCTCGACTACTCCAACGGCTGGTACGGCTACGACCTCATGGTGAGCAACGACGGCGAGCAGCTGAAAATCTACCAATACGCTGACGCATGGACCGAGTTGGGCGCTGTCTGCCACAAAGTGGAAGGCCGCGAGATGATGCTCAGCCTGAACCGCAAACAAATTGGCATGCAGGCAGACACGGATTTCGACTTCAAATGGATAGACGACATCGAGCGGACCTCCACAGACGTGCTGGACTTTATCTCAAAAGGAGACGTCGCACCCAACGGTCGCTTCAATTACCGCTACAAGGGCTCACGGCTCGTAACCCAGAAATTGGACGGAGTTTATTTTCTGCAGAGCGCCTTTTCGCCTTGGCAAGACGCAACGGTGAAATCGCTGTGTGCCGCAGACGGCCAACTCACGTGGGGAACGCAGGAAGAGACACTCTCCTTCCTGTGGCGACTCACGTCGAACGCCAATGGAACGTACAGCGCTCAGAACATTGCCACACGCACGTTCATCGGTCCCCTGCAGCAGCCAGCACTCAACGGAGACGGTTGCGGCTCGGCTGTGACCTTGAGTTCCGTGCCTTCCGAACTGAACTTTGAGATGGCGCCAAACGGCGCCTTTTTCATTCACGAAGGTGGCATCTGCACAGCGCACGGCAAGGCCAACCAGAGTCTGCACGTAAACGGGCACAATACAAGTGCCGGCAGTGCACCGCAGCCCGCGGGCGTGACAGCCTGGCTCGATGACGTCTTGGGACTCTCCACGTGGATTCTCTCCGATGCGCAGCACCTTTCTTACCGTGCCAAGCTCGACAGCCTGCTCGATGCCTTCCCGCGCGACTACTTTCCACAGGGCGAAACATTCGGTTCTTACCTTCCCGAGTACGTTGCGGCCTTTCAACAAGCTCGCGACAACGCTTCGCAAATGCTTGAAACAGAGAGCGACATTTTCGCGGACACACTTCTAGGCGCTCTTACCGCACTGCAAGACGCCATCTACCGCGTGCAGACGCTGGGCTACGTGCCGATGCCCGACGGCTACTACTACATCACAAATGCGGCGCTGTGGGACGACTTCACCACCAAGGCACTCTGTGCCAGCACAAACTACATGAACTGCAACGATTTCGTCAAGGGCAAACTCTCTGCCACCACACCTCAGCCGCTGTGCATCTTCCGCCTGCAATTCGAGGCCGACACGCAGTCTTACTCGCTCTTCAGCCCCTCACTGAACCGATACGCAGGTCGTTGGTCGAGTTCCCAGCTGTCGATGGTGGCAGAAAAAAGTCTCGCACGGCTCAAACTGGAGCCAGCCGAGGAAGGAAACGTACGCATGTTCCTCGCCACCGAGACGAACCAGAAATGTTTCTACCCGAAGTATCGGACCACCAACACGTACACAACCACTGGCAAGACCTATCGCATCTATGGTGCCGAACCCCAGCCCAACGGACTCTCGCTGTGGAAATTCATCCCCACACAGGCGCCCGAGGAAAATCCATACGTGCAGAACGACACGCTGAACCGCCTTTTTCTGCTCTGCGACGCCAACCCCGAGCGCAAATACCCCAGCACGACCGAGGGCGGCGAGTATGCGACGGAACTTGTCTCGCAGTTTCGCGTCATCCGTGCTGAGGCAGAGTCAGCCATGAACACACTTTCGGGCAACTACACAGCACACCTCGCAGCGCTGCAGGCCGCCATCGATGCCCTCGAAGGTCATACACAGATTGGCTGCGTCCGCATTTCGCAAGCCCAAACGCCAAATGTCCTATTCGACACAGCGGGCCGCAAGTTCAGCAAAGAGCACAAGACGAAACTGCCCCGCGGTGTCTATCTGCACCACGGGCAAGGAAAAACCAAAAAGGTAGTAAACGATTAAAGTACGTTTGCCTCAGCCACAGCTGCCGCAGCCGCTTCGCGCTCGGCCTTAGCTTTCAGCGCGCCCCACAGCAGGCAGCGACAGAAGTTGCATATCACACAGACGGTGAGGACCACCACCATGCAGAGCACGTAGGCCAGCGCCAGCAAGGCGGGGTAAAGCATCGGCAGGTGCACCGTGTCACCAGCCAGCCGCGCCACCGAGGCTTCGCCAGAAACGAAGGCCAGCACCAGCAGAGGTAAGGCGCCAATCAGCACGGCTAAACCCGCCACCAAAAGTATCACCAGGTCGTAAGCAAACAGCATGCCCCAGTGACGCCAGCCCGACGCGTAACTTTTCAGGCACCACACCAAGGGTTGCGAAGTATAAGAGATGTTCATCAGACAAACATCGAGCGGCACCAGCAGCACCAGCAGCACGCACGCGACACCCAAGCCGTAGAGCCGGTTCACGCCAAACACGTCAGGCAGCACAAGTGCGGCACCCATCAGCGCAGCCACTAGCAGGAGGAGGAAGAACGACAGCACATTGCGCTTCGTCCGACACAGAATTTCCCTCTTCATGGCCTTCCGATCCGCCACCGGCACAGCCCCTTCGTCTGCCCACCGCTTCAACACTGCGTCTGTCTGACCTGCCAGAAACACACCGCCGACAGGCGGCAGCACCAGAGTCAGCAGTGCCGACGGCCAGAGATAACGAGCCATCTGTTCTATATGATTCATGGCCACGCGCCATCCCTCGGCCAACGCTGCCACATACGAACGTTCCGCCACCACAGCGGGAGCCGCTTTCTGCATTTCCGATTCCATATTCATCTTCCTGTCTGCGTTTACTTTCTTGCAAAGGTACGTCATTTTTTCCACTGAGCATACGTTTCTTCACTTTTTTATGCCTCAAATTGCGCGGTAATTCGTAACTTTGCAGAAAATTCGTGTTTATGCAACCCACTTCCAACCTGAAAGAAATCCGGTGGGGCTTCATCGGTTGCGGCGAAGCTACCGAGAAAAAGAGCGGTCCGGCCTTCGAGCAGATAGCGGGCTCCAGTGTGGTGGCCGTAATGAGCCGCAGCAAGGAGAAGGCCGAGGCCTACGCCCGCAGTCGCGGCATCGCCCGCTGGTACACCGATGCGCAGCAGTTGATAGACGACACGGAGGTGAACGCCGTCTACATCGCCACACCGCCTTCGTCGCACGCCACTTACGCCATCATGGCCATGAAAGCCGGCAAGCCGGTGTATGTCGAGAAGCCGCTCGCCAGCAGTTATCTGGATTGCCAGCGCATCAACCGCATCAGCGAGCAGACGCACGTGCCCTGCTTCGTGGCGTACTACCGCCGCCAGCTGCCCTACTTCCGCAAGGTGAAGGAGTTGCTCTCCACGGGCGCCATTGGCAAGGTGATAAACGTGCAAGTGCGCTTCGCTGTGCCACCTCGCGACCTCGACTACAACAGCAAGAGCCTGCCGTGGCGCGTGCAGCGCGACATTGCCGGCGGCGGGTATTTCTACGACCTCGCGCCGCACCAGATAGACTTGCTGCAAGAACTCTTCGGCCCCATTGTGCGGGCAAAAGGATTCAGCACAAACATGGGCGGACTGTATGAGACAGAAGACAGCGTGAGCGCGTGCTTCCAGTTCCACAACGACCTGCCGGGCAGCGGCTCGTGGTGTTTTGTGAGCCACGACAGCGCGCGCATAGACAGCATCGAGATAATTGGCGACAAGGGCTCGATGCATTTCTCGGTTTACACCTACCAGCCCATCGTACTGCACAACAGCGAGGGACGACAGGAAATAGCAATCCAGAATCCGCCCTTCGTGCAGATGCCGCTCATCGAGAGCGTAGTGCAACACCTGCAGGGCATCGGCAATTGCACAGCCGACAGCGTGAGCGCCACCAGCGTAAACTGGGTAATGGACCGCATACTGGGGAAAATCTGAAGCCCTCGGGCTTAAGTCGAGGCTTCAGGATTAGAGAATAGAGGATTAAGGGCCAACAAACAACAGCCCGAATCTCTCAGCCTCAATCCCTCATCCATAAAACCTAAGGCACATGATAAAGAATCTCTTCATCGATTTCGACGACACGCTCTACGACACACGCGGAAACGCAGAGATAGCGCTCGAGGAACTCTTCGCCGAATTTCGGCTGGAGCGCTTTTTCCCGTCGCTCGAGGCGTTCACCGTGCCGTATTGGCAGACGAACATCGAGCTGTGGACGCAGTACGCACACGGAGAGGTGACACGCGACGTGCTGATTCTCGAACGCTTCCGCCGCCCGCTCTCGCTTGGCAAGGGACTGAACCCCTCAGACAAGTTCTGCCTCGAGGTCAGCGACCGTTTTCTCGCGCTCTGCGCCGTCAAGCCCGGCACGGTGGAGGGAGCGCACGCGCTGATGGACGACCTGAAAGCAAAGGGCTACCGCCTGCATCTGTGCAGCAACGGTTTCCACGAGGTGCAATACAGCAAGCTGCGCGCCTCGCGGCTGGAGCAATACTTCGAGTCGGTAATCCTGTCGGAGGACGCGGGAGCCAACAAGCCGAGCGCTGCCTTCTTCGACTACGCGTTCCGCACCGCCGGTTGCCAACCGCAGGACACCTTGATGATAGGCGACAACTTCGAGACCGACATACGTGGCGCACACGCTGTGGGCCTTCGCACCATCTTCCTCAACCGCTACCCAGACGAATTCACGCCGCCCCAGGGAATTGCCGACCATACGGTCGAACACCTCTCACAAATCAGCCAGATACTATGAGGACGCTGCTTCTTTTTTTCCTCCTCGCACCGCTCACCCTCGTAGCGCAGGAGAAGTGGAGCGCACGCGTGGTGGACGCCGAGAGTGGCGAGCCGCTGCCGTATGTAAGCATCTATGTGGCGCAGGGACGCGGCACGATGAGCAACGAGGAAGGCCGCTTCACGCTGAACATAGGCGCCGACGAGACGGCCAAGTTCTCGTGCATCGGATACAAGACGCTGCAGCTAAGGAGCGGAGCCGCCACAGTGAGGATGCAACCCCTATCGCAGGAACTTCGCGAGGTCACCATCACACCCATCGAGACGGAGGACATCCTGCGGAGGCTGGCCAAGCAGTTGCGCCACGAGTCGCAGAAGTTCGCCACGGCCGAGGGACGCTATTTCTTCCGCACCACAATCATACGCCAGCGCAGGAGCGAGATGATGGAAGGCTTCATGCACATCAATTCGGCCGTCAATCTGAACACGATGGCTGTCGTAGCCGGCAAACGCTACGACACAGGGAAGGACGACGACCGCTATTTCTACACCCACCGCACCAACATGCACCGTCTGCTGGAGCTGGGGCCCTACGTCTGCTACTCTAAATTCTGGGAAACGAGCATCATCCCGCTGAATAGCTTCAAGCAGTTGCAGAAGTATTACACGTACGAGGCCACGGTGATGTTCGACGAGGACGAGCGTCGCATCTATCGCATCGAGCTGCGCCACAACGGCAAGCAGCCTTCGCGCGGCCGGCACCGCACAGTGGTGCAGGGCACACTCTACGTGGATGCTGAGACAGAACAGTTGCTGCGCTTCGACGGCGAGGTGCTGGGCATATTTATGAGCGGACTATTCGTGGCGGACACGCGCAAGCCCACCATACTGAACATCCACGCGCTCTACGACCACCAGAAGGGCTTCACCGAAGTGAAAAGCTACTTCCTCGAAGGCGAAAACAGCGCGCTGCACTTCTACGCCCGCGCCTTTTATGTGGACAAGCGAGAGGGAGCAGGACAAATCATCGACAATAACATGGTGGCTGCCATCAAGAAGGCGGGCGACAACCCCATGCTGTGGGAGCACTACGACGTGCTGCAGCGTGTGGAGGCAGAGGAGGAAATCTGCCGCATGAGCTACCACGAATAGACGCCCCACGAATGGGTGGCGCAGACGCCACACGTGGCACCGAAAAATGCGACGTGTAGTTTTGCTTCACGCGACGCGTCGCATGAGCTCACGCCACACGTAGTTTTTCGTCACGCGACGCGTGGCATGAAAAAGGGCAAAAAGAAGCCCCTCTCTGTCCGAGAGGGGCTATGTGTCAGAGTGCGTCTATTTCTTCTTTTTCTTGGCTTTGGCCTTGTCGTATTTCTCCCACAGTTTCTTCTTCGTCGTCAGCGCCTTCTGCGCCTCGGTGCTGGCCAAGGCTGCAGCTTCGGCGGCTGCTTCCTCCTCGGGCGAGGCGTAGGCGTGGCGGAAGCCCTGCTGCAAATTCCAGTAGCCACGTGTGAAATCGGGGAAAGCCACGGATGCAAATCCGTTGTCCATGCTCAGCGCGCCCAGTTCGGCAAGCGAGCACCACTCGGCCAGGTCGTAAACGTCCATGTCCAGCGGCAGGCCGTTCTGCAGGCAATAGACGAGGCGCATGTCCATGATGAAGTCCATTCCGCCGTGGCCGCCCACTTTCTTGGCTTTCTCACCGAACTTGGCAAGTATCGGGTGCTGGTATTTCTCCTCCAGCGCCTTCTGCTGGTCTTCGCTCATAAAGTCGTGCGTATCGAGCTTGTCAATTTGCGGGATGCCGGTGCTCTTGACGGCGTCGCCCTGCAGTGCAAATTTCTGTTCGGGGTACTTGGTGCAATATCCCTTCGAGCCGAAAAGTTTGTATAGCCTGTTGTAAGGCAGATACGTCATGACGTCGTGCTGGATTTCCACCACCTTTCCCTGTGCCGTGCGCATGAGCGTGGTGGTGTGGTCGCCGTTGCGGAACTCGGTGCACTGACGGCCGGTGCGTGTCTCCACGTTCTGCCGCCCAACGAGGCTCTTGGTATCCATGGCCACAAGTGTAGTAAACCGGTCGCCGCGGTGTATATTCAGTGCCTGCGCCACGGGGCCGAGGCCGTGCGTAGCGTAGACGTCGCCGCGGTTCTCCATGTTATACTTCAGGCGCCAGCCCAAACTGTCGGGGTCGCTGCCGTCGGGATTTTTCCAATACTCGTCCCAATAGGGCGTGAGGTTGTGGATGTAGGCTCCCTCGGCGCGGATTATTTCGCCGAACACGCCCTGCTGGGCCATGTTGAGCGCGTTCATCTCGTACCAGTCGTAGCAGCAATTCTCGAGTATCATGCAGTGTTTGCGCGTGCTCTCCGAGAGATTTATCAGTTCCCAGCACTGCTCCAGATTCATGGCGCTCGGTACTTCGACTGCCACGTGCTTTCCGTTCTGCAGCGCACACTTGGCCACGGGGAAGTGGTGCTCCCAGTCGGTTGCCACGTACACCAGGTCAATGTCCGCGCGCTGGCACAATTCTTCGTAACCCGTGGCACCGCTATAGATGACGGCTGGCGGCAGTCCCGCCTTGCGGAGGTATCGCTGGCACGCCTCGGCGCGCTCCTCCTCGTAATCGCAGAGCGCCACAATCTGTACGCCCGGGATGTGCGTCCACCGGTTCACCGCGCCGGGTCCCCGCATTCCTAATCCGACAAAGCCCACGCGGACAGTGGACAGACGAGGCGCAGTAAGTCCCACTGCGTGCTGTTGCCCCTCGGGACGCGACGGGGTGTCGATGAGGATGGTGCCCTTGTCCCAATGCCAATTGGTGCTCTGGCTCAGACTTTGCGACATGACGTTTCCGGCCGTGGCTGCTGTCAAGAAGAGACTTAGAAAGAGGAATCTGAATTGCTGTTTCATTGTTTAATCTGTGTTTAAAGCGTAGTTTCCTATGCAAAGGTATGACAAAGCGGGGAGAATGCGAGGCAAAAGAGTGTGAATAAACCTTAAAAAGCACGGAACTTTTAGGCCGACGGGCCGAAAGTTAAGCAAGAAAAATGTAATTTTGTAGGCAAAACACGCTATTGTGAGCGAGACGAAAATTCCTCTTTTGGGCAAGACGCTGGACGAACTGGCTGCCGTGGCCGCCGAAAACGGCATGCCGCGGTTTGCCGCCAAGCAGTTGGCGCGATGGATTTACGTGCGGCACGTGCGAAGCATCGAGGAGATGACCGACATCTCGAAGGTGCACCGCCAGCGACTGCAGGCACGCTACGAGGTGGGCGCACATGCGCCGCTGGACGCCCAGCGCAGTACGGACGGAACGGTGAAGTACCTTTTCCCCACGGCAGACGGCCAAGCGGTGGAGACGGTATTCATCCCCGAAAGCGAACGTGGCACGCTGTGCGTAAGCTGTCAGGTGGGCTGTCGCATGGGCTGCCGCTTCTGCATGACGGGCCGCCAGGGCTTTCACGGGAATCTCACCGTCACAGACATCCTGAATCAGATATACTCGCTGCCCGAGGCCGAGCAGTTGACAAACATCGTCTTCATGGGACAGGGCGAGCCGATGGACAATCTGGATGCCGTGCTGCGCGCGTGTCACTTGCTGACTGCGGAATATGGCTACGCATGGAGCCCGCGGCGCATCACCGTCTCCACTGTGGGCAGCAAAAACATGCTGCGCTTCCTCGACGAGAGCGAGTGCCACATGGCGGTCAGCCTCCACGACCCGTTCCCCGAGGAGCGAAACGAGATGATGCCGGCCGAAAGGGCATTCGGGCTGAACGACTTCCTGCCGCTGCTGCGAGAGCGCGACTGGAGCCATCAGCGGCGGCTGAGCTTCGAATACATCGTCTTTGCAGGCCAGAACGACTCGCCAGCCCATGCCCGCGAACTCGTGCGACTGCTCGCACCGCTGGAATGCCGCGTAAACCTCATCCGCTTTCACGACATTCCCGACTCGCCATTCCACACAGCAAGCGAAGAGAAGATGGTGTGGCTGAGAGATTACCTGACGAAGCACGGCGTCACGTGCACCATACGAGCTAGCCGCGGACAGGATATCGCTGCCGCCTGCGGCCTGCTCAACACAGAGAGAAACGGATAAGACATCAAAACGCAGAAAAACAGAAAGCCTATGTCACACAAGAATATGCAGAGCCTCATCGGCTCGTGGCTGCTGCCAGTCCTGCTTGCCTGCCTGCTCACAGGCTGCAAGAAGGGAATGATTTACCCGACGGCCAGCGGTCGTCCCTACGAAGTGTTGGTGGTCATGCCCACTGCCATGTGGGAAGCGCCTGCAGGCCGCGCGCTCTTTGCCGTACTCGACACGGACGTGCCGGGACTGCCGCAGGCAGAACGCTCGTTCAGAATCTCTCAGACCGACCCAAACCACTTCAGCCAGACGATGCGCATCTTCCGAAACATCATTCAGGTGAACATCGATCCGAAGCAATTCTCGCAAACCCGCATGAAATTCATGCGCGACAAATATGCCACCGACCAAATAGTGCTGACCATCAACGCGCCAAGCGAGAACGGACTAAAGGAGTTCTGCGAGACATACAGGCAAGACATTGTGGATTTCCTCACTCGAAGCGAGATGAACCGACTGGTGAAACTGCTCGAAAAGAAGCACTCGAAGGTGGCTTACGACTTGGCTTGGCAAATGTTTGCCTGCAAACTTTTCGCACCCGACGAGCTGAAAAGCTACAAAAAAGCGAAAGATTTCTTCTGGGCAAGCAACAACACAGCCACGGGCATGGTTAATATCTGCATGTACAGCTACCCATACGAGGGCCCCGAAACGTTCTGCAAGGAATACATCCTGCAGAAACGAGATTCCGTGATGAAGAAAAACCTGCCCGGCGAGCAGCCCGGCATGTACGTGCAGACAGACAGTCTCTACACAGACGTCAAACCGATAGTCGTACACAACGGCTACGCAATGGAGACACGCGGATTGTGGTACATGAAGAATTACATGATGGGCGGCCCGTTCGTCAGCCACAGCCGCGTCGATATGGAGACGGGGCGCGTCATTGTGGTGGAAGGATTTGTGTATGCGCCGGAAAAAATGAAGCGTGGACTCATACGGCGGCTCGAGGGTTCGCTCTACACACTGCAGCTGCCAAGCGAACAGTACAACATGGAAATAAATACAGGAGTGGAAGAAGAGAAAAAGCCGACGGCCGACGCAGCAGAAAAGCCAGCCGCCAAACGCTGAACTGCCAAACAACAAATATCTCATTATGGAAAGACTGAAAATAGGCATCACACAAGGAAATACGAACGGAGTGGGATACGAGGTGATACTGAAGACGTTCGAAGACCCGACAACACTGGAACTTTGCACACCCGTCATCTATGGTAGCCCAAAAGTGGCGACCTACCATCGCAAGGCCATTGGCGCCACCACCAACTTCTACACGATTCAGCACGCAGAGGAAGCGCAGCAGGAGCATCTCAACGTCTTGGAATGCATCACAGAGGAGGTGAAAATCGACCTCGGACAGCCGACAGATGAAGCGCAGCAGGCTGCAGACCTTAGTCGCGCAGCAGCCGAGAAAGACCTCAAGGAAGGAAAAATCGACGCACTGGTTTACGCGCCCGGCGACACACTGCCGGCAAACGACGGGCTCACGCTCCTGCTCGGCGAAAACATGTGTGTGGCTGTGGCTACGAACCGCCAGCCGCTGAGCGACGTGGCGCGAGCCATCACGGCAGAGAATGTCACAGCGAAGATAAAGGCATTCGACAGCTGCCTGAAGCGCGACTTCGGACTCACCCGGCCACGCATCGCAGTGCTGCAACTGAATCCCGAAGCAGGGAAAGAGGAGGCCGAGGCCATTGCTCCGAGCCTGCAGAATGCAGAGGCGGAACGCATCAGCGCATTTGGCCCGTTCAGTTCCGACCAGTTCTTCGGTGGAACGGACTATCGCCACTACGACGGAATCCTGGCCATGCACTACGAACAGGGACTCACGCCCATGAAAATGCTATGCGGCTACAACATTTACCTGCAGGCCGGCTGCGAAACTGTGGCCACTGCCCCGTTGCAGGATGCGCAGTTCAGCATCGCAGGCCAGGGCGTGGCAGATATTACGCCGTTTTGCAACGCGCTATATGCTGCAATCGACGTTTGCCGCAGCCGAGTTTCATACGACGAAGCGCGACAAGACCCGCTGCCAAAACTTTTCCACGACAAGCGCGAAGACAATAGACGACCGGCCGCCAATCCCGAGTAAGATGCCAAACGGGAATTGCGATGTGTGCTCCACGCACGCGCGCGTTCCTTACATAATATTACGAAAAGAAAGAAAAACTTTTGCTCGTTACGCGCAATTGCACTACCTTTGCAGGACGAATGAAGAGTAACATCGATTTGCAGCAACTGAAGCTACGTTACGGCATTGTGGGCCGCGACGAGGCATTGGACGACGCGTTGCGCACCGCTGTGCAAGTGGCGCGCACCGACCTCTCCGTGCTCATACAGGGCGAGAGCGGTGTCGGCAAGGAAGTTATTCCGCGCATCATCCATGACTTCAGCCTTCGGAAAAACAAACGCTACATTGCAATCAACTGCGGCAGCATACCCGAAGGAACGATAGACAGCGAGCTATTCGGTCACGAGAAGGGTGCTTTCACAAGCGCGATAGGCGAGCACGAAGGATACTTCGGCGCGGCCGACGGCGGCACACTGTTCTTGGACGAAGTTGGCGAGTTGCCGCTGAGTACGCAAGCGCGACTGCTACGCGTGCTCGAGACGGGCGAATATATCCGCGTGGGCAGCAACGAGCCGCGGCGCAGTGATGCACGAATCGTGGCAGCCACCAATGTGGATATTCCGCACGCCATTCGCGAAGGCCGCTTCCGCGAGGACCTCTACTACCGCCTCTGCACCATAAACATCAAGATGCCACCGCTGCGCGAACGTCACGGCGACGCAGTTTTGCTCTTCAAGAAGTTCGCCCTCGACACGGCAGCCAAATACAACATCCCCGACCCAATCCGGCTGACGCCCGAGGCAGAGGAGGTGGTGAACAGATACAAGTGGCCCGGCAACGTTCGCCAACTGCGAAACATCACCGAGCAACTGAGCATCCTCTCGCAGGAACGCAGCATCACGCCCGACATGCTGGCACGCCACGGCGTTGTTCCCAACTCGGACACAGAGACGGGCATCGTGGCGCTGAATGGCAAGACCAGCAGCTCGCCCCACGACTACGAAAACGAAATCAAATGGCTCGCTCACGCAGTGATAGAACTGCGCAACGAGGTGAACGAACTGAAGTCGCACCTGAGCCACGAGCCGGCTGCGCTGTCCACGGGCATCGCGCCAGCCATCAAACCAGCAGCGACTGCGTCTGCCCCCATATCGGTGAGCGGTCACACCATGCAACCCGTGGAATCGCATCCGCACCCAATAGACGAAGAAATACAGACGGCAGAGGAAATTGTCGAGGACGAAACGCTGAATCTCTTCGACATGGAGAAGCGCAACATTATTCTGGCGCTTCAGCGCAATCATTACCGCCGCAAGGCTGCTGCCGAAGAACTGGGAATCAGCGAGCGCACACTTTACCGAAAAATAAAAGATTATGGCATCGAGGAGTAACCACACGCTGTTTTGCCTGATGCTGCTCGCCTGCCTTACGCTCGCAGGGTGCTATCTGCCAAGTTACAAGTTCAACGGTGCCAGCATCGACTACGAGCTAACAAAAACCATACAGATAGATAATTTCCCCATCCGTAGCGCATACGTGTGGGCACCCATGCAAAGTATCTTCCAGAACCGGCTGACGGACATCTTCGCACGTCAGACCAAACTTCGCCAAGTGAAGAAGAACGGCGACCTGCAGCTCGCAGGTGAGATTACAGGCTTCGACCAGTTCAACAAGGGCATATCGAGCAACGGATACAGCAGCCAGGTGCAGCTGAAGATGACCGTGAACGTGAGATTCACAAACACGAAAAACCACACGGAGGACTTCGAAAAACAATTCTCCGCCACCACGGAATACGACGCGACACAGCAGCTTACCAGCGTACAGGAGGAACTTGTCACACAGATGGTGAAGGATATCACCGATCAGATATTCAACGCCACGGTGGCCAACTGGTAAACACTTCTCGCGCACACTACGACAGAAACCAACGGCATATGGTAAAGAGACTGACCGAATACATAAGGAAACCCGACACGCTCGACACGGAAGCAACGGCCCACCTGCGCAGCCTTGTCGAAGCCTATCCCTATTTCCACTCGGCCCGCATCCTGCTGCTCCACGCGCTGTATCGCCAACACGACAAGACGTTCGACGAAGAACTGCGCCGCAGTGCACTGCTCCTGCCAGACCGCAAAGCCATCTTCCACCTCATCGAAGAGAAAAACTACGTGGCCGAGCCCAACCGCCACCGCTTCGATGCCGAAGAAGACATGCCTCACGACGAAGACCGCACGGCCGGACTCATCGACGACTTCCTTGCCTCGCTGCCACAGACGGCCGAGGGACGTCAGCCGCATGCCGTCGATGCCACACAAGACTACATAGGCTACCTCATGCAAAGCGCCGGGGAAGACGAGTTGCAACCCGCACTTCCGCCCGTTGACGAAGCCGGCATCATCGACAAGTTCCTCGACCAGGAGACGCCCCGCATCAAACTTTCCGCCTCCGACGAGGAGAAACCGGAGGAACAACCCGAGGAATACACACAACGCGACGCAGAAAACGAAGTTCTGACCGAAAGATTGGCTCATATATACATCAAACAAGGGAAATTTGAGAAGGCAATCGAAATTATCCGGCGCTTATCCTTGAAATATCCAAAAAAAAATCGTTACTTTGCAGACCAAATCAGATTTTTGGAGAAACTCGTCATAAATAACAATAACAAATAATATAAAAAATGTACACTTCAATCGTTATTCTCGTTGTCATCGCATCAATTCTGATGTGCCTCATCGTGCTTGTTCAGGAATCAAAGGGTGGCGGCCTCGCAGCCGACTACACAAACAACAACCAGATTCTGGGCGCGCCGAAGACAACAAGTTTCATAGAGAAAGCAACATGGACGCTGGCTGCTCTAATGATAGTTCTCAGCGTCTTAAGCGTGGCCTTCTTGCCCAAGCAGGGTGCCAGCAACTCCGTGATGGAGAATCAGGCCACCGAGCAGAAAGCCACCAATCCGAACACGCTGCCCGGCATCACGCAGCCCGCTCCCGCAGCAGATGCGCCCGCCGAGCCAGCAGCAGAGTAATCAGAACTCGGTCCTCAGACCGTAAAAACTGAGTTGCGAACTGTGAACTGCATACTTATAGCAGATAGCGGCTCCACAAAGACCGACTGGTTGCTCACCAGTCAGGCGCATGACATCTTGGAAGTACACACCGCAGGCATCAATCCTGTGCGTGACTCCCAAGATGTCATTTTTCGTATCCTCTCGGAGCAACTGATGCCGCAGCTCATGCCACACGTTGCTTCCGTCGGTAGCATCTTCTTCTATGGTTCGGGCTGCGTGGAGCCGTTCTCCGATTCAGTGCGAGAAGCTCTCGGCCGACACTTCCCCGAGGCCACGGCAGCCGTCGAATCCGATTTGCTGGGAGCCGCCCGCGCACTCTGCGGCCATCAGCCAGGCATCGCTTGCATACTTGGCACAGGATCCAACACCTGTTATTTCGATGGTTCGCACATTGCGCTCCACACACCGCCGCTGGGTTACATTCTGGGCGACGAAGGCAGCGGCGCCACGCTAGGCCGCACTTTGCTAAACCGCCTCCTCAAGGGAGCACTGCCGCAGCAGATGAAAGACGAGCTTATGACCCGTTACAATCTCACACCCGCCAGCATCCTCGACCGCGTTTACAAGCAGCCGCAGGCCAACGTCTTCCTTGCCTCGCTCGTTCCCTTCATTACGGAGCACCGCAGCCACCCGCAGATTCGTCGGATGCTGCACGAGGCATTCACCGACTTCGTGGTGCGCAACATCCTACCCTACGGCCATCCCGAGCTGCCGCTCCACTTCGTAGGCAGCATAGCAGCCATCTACAGAGAGGAACTGCAGGCCGCCATCGAGGAGCAGGGCCTCCGCATGGGTCGAATCGTGCAGAAGCCGCTCCACGCCATCGCACAATACCATTCCACACTTCACGAAGCAGCCGTCTGACCGCCTCGTGGCAACTTGACATACGTCAAGCCGCACCCGACATTTCTTTATTTTGCCATCCCATACTTATCATTATGCTTTTTTTGCTCAGAAGTGCAGAAATATGTCAAAGAGCACGCAAAAAAAGTTGCAAGGAAACTAAAAAACACCTATCTTTGCATCGTTATCCTGAAAACAATCTTTTTACCTTAAACAAAGCTAATACCAAAAATAGACAGGAAGCTGCTGCGAAGCACCTTCCTGTCACTCGTTTTATACGCGTCTCATGCTGCATTCTCGCGGCCGACCGTGCCGTCGTTTTTGCGACGCGTCGCAAGTCGAAATGCCACGTGTGGCAAGACGGAATGCGACGCGTCGCATTTTCACTTACCACACGTAGTTTCCGATGCCGCTACACGTATTTCCCACAGAAACGCTTGGCCGTTTCGCGGAAATCGCCTATCTTTGCCCTCGGATCGGAGGAGAAATACCGATTCCGCATAACGAAGCATTTGCTATTATTTCGCGTTAAGCCAAAATGCCCAGGAAACAGTTTGGAATAAGAAACGCTCAGAAGTAATAGAGATGGCGGGTACAGGATTTTGTACCCCAGCATATCCAGTCGAAAATGGCAATGCATCCGCGCCCTATGGCGTGGTGCATTCTTATAGACTGGATGGGGTTCCTTTCCTGGGCATGCCCCAGCTTAACGCATAAGAACGGCATCATGCCTTTTTTGTGCGGTGGCGATTGATAGTCAGATGCGCCCAAAAGACTATCAACGCGTATGGCAAACACAAATCTGGCGAGCGCCAAGTCGGCAAAGAACGACGAGTTTTACACCCAGTACACCGACATTCAGACGGAGATAAACGCATATCTCGACTACGACCCACATGTTTTTCGCGGAAAGACCGTGCTCTTGCCGTGCGACGACCCCGAGTGGAGCAACTTTACGAAGTTCTTCGCCCAGAATTTCGAACTGCTGGGGCTGAAAAAGCTCATATCAACCAGCTACGCGCCAGAGAGCAAAAAGTTCAAGGGCGGCTATCAACTGACACTTTTCGAGAGCGAGTCGCCGCAGTTCGACGCACAGAAGACGCAGACCCACGGCAAGATATTCGTGCTGGAGCACGACGTATCGGGCGACCAACGCATCGACATCAACGATTTGCAATGGCAGTACCTCGAGGGAGACGGCGACTTCCGCAGCAGCGAAATCCGGAAACTCCGCGACGAAGCCGACATTATTGTCACCAACCCGCCGTTCTCCCTCTTCCGAGAGTTCGTGGCATGGATAGCAGACAAGAAATTCATTATCATCGGCCATCAGAATGCGATTACCTACAAAGAAATATTTCCACTCATAAAGGCAAATAAGATTTGGTTAGGCAAAGGATTCAAAGGCGGCGCGACGCATTTCCATTCTTACTACACGGATTATGCAACGGCGAACGACCATATAGAAGGAATGATACGTGTTTCTGGAGTTGTATGGTTTACCAATCTCGAACATGGCAGGCGGCACGACCCATTGCGACTAATGACAATGAAAGATGTCTTAAAGCATAGCAAACATAAAGACCTACGAGAAAAGAAAGCATTCGTGCGCTACGACAATTACGACGCGATAGAAGTTCCATACACGGACGCCATTCCTTCAGATTACGAGGGTGTAATGGGCGTGCCCATCTCGTTTCTGGAAAAATATTGCCCCGAGCAATTTGAAATATTAGGGCAGATGGCTAACACTAATATAGATGAATATAATTTTGGCTACCCTTTCATAAATAAAGAAAGAAAGTACGCGAGAATTTTAATACGAAAGAAATAACATGAAGACAACGCTGGAAAAATATTCCGTAGCCGAGATTTGCGACGGATTCGAGTACAATGAGCTGGAACAGAAGGGACTATTTGGAATGGCGGGCCGCCTCACTATTCAGCCCGAGTATCAGAGAAACTATATCTACGAGGACGGAAAGAAGGATGTGGCTGTCATAGAATCGGTGCTGAAAGGCTACCCGCTGGGATTGCTGTATTTCAACCGAAAGGACGACGGGCGGCTGGAAGTGCTTGACGGGCAGCAACGCATCACCTCGCTGGGAAGATTCCTGAGAAACAAGTTTGCTGTGGAGGTGGACGGCATACCGTATAACTGCGACGGACTGAACGAAGGACTGCGCCGTAAGGTGCTGGACACGCAACTGCTGGTCTATATCTGTGAGGGCGAAGGCGAGAATGCCGAAAAGGAGATAAAGGACTGGTTCAAGACCATCAACATTGCAGGCATTCCACTCAACGAACAGGAGGAACTGAACGCCGTATTCAGCGGCCCGTTCGTCAGCCTCTGCAAGGCCGAATTCAGCAACTCGCGAAACCCCAGCATACAACGCTGGGAGACATACGTCAAAGGTCCGGCCAACCGCCAACAATTTCTAGCCACCGCACTGAAGTGGGTAAGCCGCAGTCTGTCGGTGCACGACGAAGATAAGGTGGGCGCATACATGAGTGCACATCGTCGCGACACGGACATCAGCGAGATTCGCACTTACTTCCATACCGTAATCGACTGGGCAGACGCCATCTTCGACGATACGTACCCCGAAATGAAAGGTCTGGACTGGGGCATGCTCTACGAGCGCTTCCACGCCCAGGCTTACAACCACACAGAAATCTCCGCTCGCGTGGCAGAACTGCTGACGGACGACGCTGTAACGAACCGGCGCGGCGTCTTCGAGTACGTATTGGGCGGTTGCACCGACACTACGCTGCTACACATCCGCCTCTTCGACAAGCAGACGGCTCGCAAGGCATACCAAGACCAGACAGATTTGGCACGCCTGCGCGGCACAAGCAACTGCCCTTTCTGCGCCATCGGCCACGACAAGAACGCCAAACGCATCTGGCGACTGGAGGAAATGGAGGCCGACCACGTGACTGCGTGGAGCAACGGCGGCAGTACGGACCTGAGCAATTGCCAGATGCTATGCAAGGTGCACAACAGGATAAAGGGCAACAAATAAGAAGTTTGCCCGAGCCACGAAAAAAATGAAGCGCTGCAAGGTGTTTTCTTGATTAAATGTCGTATCTTTGCACACTGAAAGACAACGAAAAGAGAAAGGCATGATAGAGAAAATACAGAAGATGCTGGCCGAAGTGGCCGACCTTCATGCACAAACGGCAGAAGAAGCCGAAGCACTGCGCATTAAGTATCTGAGCAAGAAAGGCGAGATAACGGCGCTGATGGCCGACTTCCGCAACGTTCCCGCAGAGCTGAAAAAAGAAGTCGGCATGCGCATTAACGAGCTGAAGAACGCTGCACAAGAGAAAATTAACGCGCTGAAGGAAGCAGCCGCCGTGCAGAAAGCCGCAGATACAGCCGAGGATCTGACACGGACGCCCTACCCCATACAGCTTGGCACACGTCATCCGCTGACTATCGTGAAGAACGAAATCGTGGACATCTTCAGCCGTCTCGGTTTTACGCTGGCAGAAGGTCCGGAAGTGGAGGACGACTGGCACGTTTACAGCAGCATGAACTTTGCCGACGACCATCCCGCACGCGACATGCAAGACACGTTTTTCGTGGAGGCACACCCCGATATCATCCTGCGAAGCCACACAAGTAGCGTGCAGGCACGCGTGATGGAGAAAACACAGCCTCCCATCCGCGTCATCTGCCCGGGCCGCGTGTATCGCAACGAGGCCGTAAGCGCCAGAGCACACTGCTTTTTCCATCAGGTGGAAGGTCTCTATGTGGACAAGAACGTGAGCTTCACCGACCTGAAACAGGTGTTGCTGCTTTTCGCACAGGAGATGTTCGGACCTGACACCAAGATACGTCTGCGCCCGAGCTACTTCCCATTTACAGAACCAAGCGCCGAAATGGACGTAAGTTGCACGCTTTGCGGCGGAAAAGGCTGCTCGCTGTGCAAAGGCGCAGGCTGGCTGGAGATTCTGGGCTGTGGCATGGTGGACCCCGCCGTGTTGGAAGCTAACGGAATAGACAGTTCCGTCTATACGGGCTACGCGTTCGGAATGGGAATAGAACGCATCACAAATCTGAAATATCAGGTGAAAGACTTGCGTATGTTCTCAGAGAACGACACGCGCTTCCTCGACGAATTTGTGAGCGCGAACTGACGAATTATAATTTCTTCTGCAGAACAAGGGCGTCGCTGAAGCCCGAATCATTCTTGAGCCACTCGGCCAACCGGCCGGATGGCTCAAATTTTTGCCGTGTGAAGAGCGAGACGGCCGGTGCGTTGGCTGCATCCACCACAGCGTACAGCTGGTGGAGGCGGAGGCTACGTGCATAATCGCAAAGGAGACCCAACGCCTCGCTGGCCAGTCCCTGTCGCTGCCACTCGGGCAAGAGCACGATGCCTACTTCGGCACGCAGATGCGCCGGTGCGAAGTTCTGCAGGTCGAGAAAACCCTTGACGATACCGTCCACGCCCTCGATGCAGAGGCGCAACTGTCCGTCCTTGTAAAGGTCGTTCTGCGTCGTAGCCAGAAAACTGCGCACGGCATGACGCGAAAGTGGCACATTCGTGCTGCCAAACGCCCACAGCCGAGTGTCGTTCTCCACGAGATAAATCAGGTCTAGGTCTTCGGGCTCGACGGCGCGGAGCATGATTCGTTGGGTCTTCAGCATGAGCTTTCGGTTAAGGGATGCATGAATAACTGGTACTGGCGGTCAGACACTAACGGGCTGCGCAACGGATTCCGACAACGGCATGGACTCACCCGGGCGGATGAGCGTGCCAGCCTGCGCAGAGACAGTCTCTAACACAGCGCGAGGCCGCTCGGTCTGCGACTCCAGCGCGTCGAGCATCTGCGAGACAGGCGTCGCATCGAAGTCGAAGCGCAGGCAACGAGACGGCCGACGCTTCGGGGATACGAGATGAAGCGCCACAAGAATTCTTTGCAACGAGCTTTCGCACATATCTACGAAGGCGCGCAGCAAGACGGCCAGCTTAATGAAGAAGCCGAGCACACGATAGCGGCGGCGGTAGTGCTTGTTGAAGAATATCAGCATGGCGTTGTAGAACACGCTCACGTAGCGATAACTGCTCTTGACCGTGCTTTCGCCCTTATAGTGGAGTATCCTCTCGGGCAAGTACACGTTCTTCCAGCCGTGCTGCAGCAGGCGGTAGCTGAGGTCGATGTCCTCGCCGTACATGAAGAAGGTCTCGTCGAGCAAACCTGCTGCGTCGAGCGCAGCACGGCGCGCCATAAAGAAGGCACCGGAGATGACTTCTATCTCGGCCGGAGCGTCGGTGCTGAGATAGCGCATATAGTACTTGCCGAAAGTGCGGCTCGTGGGAAAGAGGCGGGCCAACCCCACCATCTTGTAGAAGCTCGTCATGGGAGTGGGCAGGCCGCGGCGGCTCTCGGGAGCAAACGAGCCATCGGGGTTGAGCATCTTCACGCCGGCGGCTCCCACATCGGGATGCTCGTCGAGGTAAGCGATGCAACGGCGCAAAGTATCCTCCGCAACCAGCGTATCGGGGTTCAGCAGGAGTACATACTGGCCGCTGGACTTACGAATGGCAAGGTTGTTGGCGCGCGAGAAGCCCACGTTCTCCTCGTTTTGCACGAAATGAACCTGCTGAAAGCGCTCGTGGAGATACGCATAACTGCCGTCTGAACTGGCATTATCTACCACCCAAACCTCGGATTCCAGCCCGTCGCAGGCACGCAACACCGAGCGAAGGCACTGCTCGAGAAGGTACTTTACGTTGTAACTGACTATGATAACACTAAGTTTCATCTGCATCTGGTTCGTCATCAGCTTTGCATTACTTTATAGAGCAGCATGAAAGATACCACTGCGAGCACCGGCAAGCAATAAAGCATATTGCTGTCGGCAAGCAAATAATAGTCGATAATTACCATGCAAGCCGGCGTGACCAACATAGCGAGCCGCAGCAAAGGGTTCCACTGCGACTGGCGGAGCGCCAAGAACGAGCAGAGAATGGTCAGCAGCGCGCAGGCTGCGCCGAAAGCATAGGCAAATGTGGCATCTGCCACGGGCAGCTCGATCTGGGTCTCCGCGTGGCGCGTAAAATACCACAGGCAAACAGCCGTCAGAATGAGGCTCACATATTCGGCTACGAAACAGAAATAAAATTGTTTTTTGCTCATTTTTCTATTCTTCTTTTGCTACAAGTTGGCATCAGGCACTAAATGGCACACGTCCAAGCAGGGCGCGTCCGAGCGTTATCTCGTCGGCGTACTGCAACTCGTCGTTGTGCGCTACGCCACGGGCTATGGCTGTGATGCGCACGCCTGTGTCTTGCAACTTGCGGTAGATATAAAAATTCGTAGTATCGCCTTCCATCGTGGGACTGAGCGCCAAAATAACTTCGCCAACGCCGCCGGCCTGAACGCGCTCCACGAGACTTGCAATTTCGAGGTCCGAGGGCCCTACTCCCTCCATGGGAGAAATAATTCCGCCCAGGACGTGATAGACGCCATGATACTGCTGCGTATTTTCTATGGCCATGACATCCTGCACGTTCTCCACGACGCAGACTGTGGAATGGTCGCGCTTTGGATTCGCGCACACGTCGCACATCTCGGTGTCGCACAAGTTGTGACAGACGCTGCAGTAGTGTATTCCGCTTCGCAGGTTCACCAGACTTTCGGCCAACGCCTCGGTCTGACATTCGTCCTGTCGCAACAAATGAAGCACCAATCGCAGAGCCGTCTTTCGTCCGATGCCCGGCAAGCGGCTCACTTCGTCCACAGCGCGCTCCAGCAGAGATGAGGGTAAACTATTCATCAGCGGCATTACAACACGCCCTTGCTGGAGGGCAACTGGAAATGATAAACATCGCGGCGAACGGCCATACGCACGCTGCGGGCAAAAGCCTTGAAGATTCCCTCGGCCTTGTGGTGCTCGTTCTCGCCTTCGGCCTTTACATTCAGATTGATGCGCGCGCTGTCCGAAAGGCTCTTAAAGAAATGGCGGAACATCTCGGTCGGCACGTCGCCCACACGTTCGCGGTGAAACTCGGCGTCCCAAACGAGCCACGGGCGGCCACCGAAATCGAGCGACACTTGGCAGAGGCAGTCGTCCATCGGCAGCGAGAAGCCATAACGCTCGATACCGCGCTTGTCGGCCAAGGCCTTGGCAAGGCACTCGCCCAGTGCGATGCCCACGTCCTCTATGGTGTGGTGCTCGTCCACATGCAAATCGCCGCGGCAGCGGACATAAAGGTCAATCATGCCGTGACGTGCAATCTGCTCGAGCATGTGATCGAAGAAGCCCAGCCCTGTTTGGATATCCGCCTTGCCGTCACCATCCAGATTGAGACGTACGGAAATATCTGTCTCGCTGGTGGTACGCGTTACTTCTGCAGTACGTTCGCCGGCAAACACCACTTCGCAAATGCGCTGCCAATCGGTGGTATCGGAAAGAAGGATACTCTGACAGCCAAGATTCTCGGCCAGTTGGCGGTCCGTCGGGCGGTCGCCTATGACCCAGCTATGCGTCAGGTCGTAATCGCCCTGCATATATTCGGTCAGCATGGCGGTGCCGGGCTTGCGTGTCGGCAGGTTGTCCTGCGGGAAACTGCGGTCGATATGTATGGCATCGAAGCGCACGCCCTCGCTGGCCAGCACGTCGAGCATGAGATTCTGCGTGGGCCAGAAGTCGGCCTCGGGGTAGGAAGCAGTGCCAAGTCCGTCCTGATTGCTCACCAGCACGAACAGATAATCTGTGTGTCGGCGCAGGAAACTGAGCGCGCCAATGGCGCCGGGCATGAATTCAAACTTCTGGAAGCTGTCTATCTGCTCGTCGGCGGGTTCGCGCAGAATGGTGCCGTCGCGGTCTATGAAGAGTATTTTTTTCTGCATCTCACTTGTATTGTCTCAGCGCGCTGAGAAGTTCTGTGTTTTCCTGCGGCGTGCCAATGGTTATGCGCAGGCCGTTCTCGCAAAGTTGCACGCGGTTGCGGTTGCGAACCACGATGCCACGCTCCACAAGATAGCGATAAATGGCATCTGCGTCGGTTACTTTTATCAAAACGAAGTTCGCATCCGTCGGATAGAGACGGCGGCAAATGGGCAATTCGTAGAGCGCCGGCAGGAGTCGCTCGCGTTCGTTCTTAATTTGGCTAACCCATTGTTCCACTTTATCGCGCTCGGAGAGTATGCTCAGTGCCTGCTCCTGCGTCAGCGCGTTCACGTTGTAGGGATATTTTGTCTTGTTGAAAAGCGAGATGATGGCTTCGCTGGCGAAGGCCATGCCCAGTCGAATGGCGGCCGACGCCCATGCCTTGCTGAGCGTGTTCAGTACGATGAGATTCGGATAGCGGTCGAGTTGCAAGCGCAAGGGTTCGGCAGCAGAGAAATCGGAGTACGCCTCGTCCACCACCACCACGCCGCTTCTGAAGTTCCGAAGCACGGTTTCCACCTCAGCGCGCTGCATATTATTGCCCGTGGGGTTATTGGGCGAGCAAATCCACACGACCCGGGTATTGGCGTCGCAGCGGGCAAGCAACTTGTGGGCATCCATCTGGAAATTCTCGTCGAGCAACACCGGGCGATACTCCACATCATTCACATCGGCACACACCTTATACATGCCATAAGTGGGAGCGATGGCCACCACATTGTCCTGCGCCGGACGGCAGAAGATGCGATAAACGAGGTCGATGGCCTCGTCGCTTCCGTTGCCGAGGAAGGTCTGAGTGGGACGGACGCCTTTCAGCGGCGCCAACGCTGCCTTCAGTTTCTCCTGAAGCGGGTCGGGGTAACGATTCAGCGGGCTGTGATATGGGTTCTCGTTGGCATCGAGAAACACATGTGCCGCCATGCCCTTGAACTCGTCCCGCGCGCAGCTGTACGGCTCCAGCGCCCAGATGTTGGGCCGGACGATACGTTGCAGGTCGAAGTCCACGGCCGCCCGGGACGTTGCGGGCTGAGGGATTGCGTTTGTATCAGGTTGAATCATCTCTTCTTCTGTGTAGTTTAATGAGTTTCACGCATGCTACTCTCCCACCTCGCGCAGACGCAACGTCATGGCACGTTGGTGGCCACAAAGTTGCTCGGCCTCGGCCATTCGTTCAACAGCCGGTCCGATGCGACGTATGCCTTCGGGCATGATGTGCTGGAACGTTATTTTGCGGACGAAACTGTCGAGATTCACACCGCTGTAAGCCACCGCGTAACCATTCGTCGGCAAGGTATGGTTCGTGCCACTGGCGTAATCTCCGGCGCTCTCAGGCGTTAGGCTTCCAAGGAAGACGCTGCCAGCATTGCGCACGCCTTCGGAAAGTTGCATATAATTCTGCGTTTCGATGATTAAGTGCTCTGGCGCATAGAGATTCGTAATGCGGAGCATTTCCTCGTCCGAGCCAACAAGAATGATTTTGCTGTGCGAAAGTGCCTGCTCCGCAATGTCGCGGCGCGGCAACTGAGTGAGCTGAGCCTCCACCTCGGCCTGCACTTTATCCACCAGTGCCTCGCTGCGAGTGACAAGCAACACTTGGCTGTCCACTCCGTGCTCGGCCTGACTCAACAGGTCGGCTGCCACAAAAGCAGGATTGCTCGTCTCGTCGGCCAGGACCTCAACTTCGCTCGGTCCGGCCGGCATGTCGATGGCCACATCGTGGAGCGAGACTTGCTGCTTAGCGCACATGACAAACTGATTCCCCGGGCCAAAAATTTTAAATACCTTGGGCACGCTCTCGGTTCCGTAGGCCATTGCTCCAATAGCTTGCACGCCGCCAATCTTGAAGATACGGCTCACGCCTGCAATGCGGGCAGCCACCAGAATGGCAGGATGCACGTGGCCGTCGCGGCCCGGCGGCGTGCAGAGCACAATCTCCTCGCAGCCAGCAATGCGGGCAGGCGTTGCCAACATAAGTACTGTGCTGAAGAGCGGCGCTGTGCCACCCGGCACGTAGAGTCCCACCTTCTGTATGGCCACTGCCTTCTGCCAACAAGCCACGCCCTCGGTTACCTGCAGTGGTTCCTGGCGGAAGCGCTGTGCCGTATGAAAGGTCTCAATGTTGCGATGTGCCAGTCGCAGCGCATCTTTCAGCTCATCGCTGACCAGCGCCTCAGCCTCGACCATCTCCTGCTCCGTGACGGAAAAAGTATCGAGCCGCACGTGGTCGAAACGCTCCTCGTATTCGCGAACGGCCTCATCGCCGCGCTGACGGACGTCGCAGAGTACCGAGCGCACCGTGGCGTTCAGATCTTCCGCATCACGCACAGGGCGCTTCAACAACTCGCCGAGTTCCTCCTCGGTGGGAAACTTATAGTATTTCATAAACACGTCTTTCTTTTATATTAGGATGCTTACCTTGTGGTGCCGCCACCGCCCAGCGCCTAAAAAGCCGCAAGCCACAGGGCTGATTTCCTTCTCAATATTTCTGTTTCTCTCTCAGAGAATCATTTTCTCGATAGGTAGCACGAGGATGCCCTGCGCTCCGAGTTCTTTCAGCTGACGGATGATTTCCCAAAAGCGCTTCTCGTCGATAACCGTGTGCACGCTACTCCAACCCTCCGTAGCGAGCGGCATCACAGTGGGACTCTTGGCACCAGGAAGCACGGCCACCACATCGGCCACTTTGTCAGTCGGCACGTTCATAAGCACGTACTTTTTCTCCTCGGCCGCCTTTACCGCCTCAATGCGGAAGAGTAGTTCGTTCAGCACGGCACGCTTCTCGGCCGAGAGGTCGCGGTTGGCAATGAGCACAGCCTCGCTCTGCATCACCACTTCCACCTCACGCAGATTATTGCTCACGAGTGTGCTGCCGCTGGACACAATATCGAAAATGGCGTCCGCCAGCCCGATTCCCGGGCTAATCTCCACCGAACCTGTGATAACATGTATGTCAGCCGCAATATGATTGGCCTGCATGAATCGTCGCAAGATGTTGGGATACGAAGTTGCAATCTTGCGTCCCTCAAACCACTTGAGGCCCGTATACTCGATGGCTTTGGGAATGGCCAGCGATAGCCTGCAGCGACTGAAACCCAAAGGACGCACCACGTCTGCCTCCTCCTGCCGCTCTTCGAACTCGTTCTGTCCCACAATTCCCAAATCAGCCACGCCCGTTGCCACACTCTGCGGGATGTCATCGTCGCGCAGATAGAGCACTTCGATGGGGAAATTGCTGCTTTGCACGAGCAGCGTACGCTTGCTGCTGCTCACTTTGATGCCCGCCTCAGCAAGCAGGGACATTGTATCCTCAAAAAGCCGACCTTTCGACTGTACTGCGATTCGTAACATTTTCTCCTTTTTTATTTTGTCGGCAAAGATACGAAGTTTTTTGCACTTCTGCGGCTCTAACCTTATATATTTTTTACGCGCACGGGCGCGAAGGCGAGGTTTGCCACGTCGAAAACCGCACACATCTTGCCTTGGGAAAGAAGAAAAATGCTTGAGAATCGTGAAATCTAAAATAAAATAACTACTTTTGCAGCCCGAACCAAAACAAATATTACATGAGAAAATTGCTTTTTACCGCGCTGCTCCTTGCAACACTGGATGCAAGTGCTCAGGTGGATGTGCAGATGCACTACGATTTGGGCCGCAAGACGAATCCCAACTCGGAAGCCGACCGACAAAACATCACGGCGACAGTGGAACAATTCCGGCCAGACCGTTTGGGTAACATCTTTTATTTTATCGATTTTGACTTCTATTCCAAGGGCATGAAAGGTGCCTACGTCGAATTTAGCCGTGAGTTTAACCTCGGTCACAAAGGGTTTGCACTGCACGGCGAGTACAATGGCGGCGTTACCACGGGGCACGAAGCGGCATGGAGCAGCCAATTCCAGCACGCACTGCTGGTAGGTCCAGCTTACAACTGGCATAACAAAGATTTCCGCAGGACGTGGAGTCTGCAAGCCATGTACAAGCAATATTTCCACGGCACGCACGGCGCCTCAGCCTACGCGGGTTTCCAGCTGACAGGTGTCTGGAACCTGACTTTCGCACAGCGTGATATGTTTACGTTCAGCGGTTTCTGCGATTTCTGGCGCCACCGCAAAGTAACCGGAGGATACAACATCACTCTGCTTGCCGAGCCGCAATTGTGGTTCAACCTTAATAGCATCAAAAATGCGAGAAAGACGAACCTAAGCATCGGCACCGAGTGGGAAATCTCGAACAACTTCATTTTCCCCACTCGCGGCAGCGACCGCACGTTCTTCTGGAATCCCACGCTCGCCGTGAAATGGACAATGAAATAACCTCCGGAAAATATTTTTAAAATGAAGCGGGAGTCAGGCAAACTGACTCCCGCTTCATTTCTTAATGTCTCGTTACACGGATGGTCTGAAGGTCGCTCGAACGGCTGCTGTTGCCCACTTGAATCTCATACTCGCCAGGGTAATTGCAAACCGTATTCGTGGCAGGATTCCACCACTCAAAAGCTTTGTCACCAAACGGAATGTTGATTTGCACGTTTTCCCGCGCAGCTACATCAATGCGACGGAAAGCACGCAGGGTGCGAATGGGGCCGTTCGGGTCGTCGAGACGTCGGACATAGACTTGCACAACTTCGGCTCCGTCACGTCCGCTGGTATTTTCCACCTTTACTGAGAGCACATCGTCCTTGAAGCGCAGGTTACTAATACGGAAGGAACTGTAGCTGAGACCGAACCCGAAGGGCCAAAGTGGCTGTTCGCGCATGTAACGGTACGTGCGGCCGGCCATTTTGTAGTCTTCGTAATCGGGCAACTGCGCCGTGCTACGATAGAAAGTAACGGGCAGTTTGGCACTGGGATTGGCCTGTCCCAGCAAGATCTCAGCCAAAGCGGTGCCTGCGTCCTGTCCGCCATACCACGCCTGCAGGATGGCGTCGCACGACTGCGTTTCGGGCTCCAGTGCAATGGCGCTGCCGGAGCAGTTGACGAAGATGATTTTCTTGCCTGCCGCATGCAGACGCCGGAGTACCTCACGTTGCACGGTCGGAAGTTCAATGTCCGTGCGGTCGCCGCCCTTGAAGCCGGGATAAGTTACCTTCATCTCCTCGCCCTCGAGACGTGGAGAAATCCCACCCACGAAGACGATAACATCGGATGCAAGGCGCGCCACCGAATCTGCTCGCTGTAGGAATGGCTCCATCGAGACGCTGTCCTCGAGAACGAGTGGGAAGTTGCCCACGAACTGCACGTTCTTAAATTTCTGCTGAAGGCCCTCAAGCACAGTAACAGTGTGCGAGGGCGTGCCGTTGTAGTTGCCCCACTGCATTTCTGCGTCTGCCGCGTTCTGGCCTAAGACAAGTATCCGTTCGTTGCCCTTCAGCGGCAAGATTCCTCCACGGTTCTGCAGGAGCACGATGCTGCGGCGGGCTGCCTCGAGCGCCATCAAATGGTGGGCACGACACTGAATGACCTCAGGTCCAATACGCTTCCACTCCACTTCCCACTCGGGGTCAAAGTCACCCACCTCAAAGCGGGCACGCAGCAGACGCACGAGACTGCGGTCGATATCCTCTTCTTTAACTTTTCCCTCCTTTACCGCCTCTACCAACGAACGGAACGAGACACCGCACTCCACGTCAGTACCCGAGCGCAAAGCGTGGGAAATGGCCGCGGTCTTGCTGTCGGAGAAGCCGTGACGGCCCGGACGCCAAAAATCATCCACAGCCCAGCAGTCGCTCACCACCACGCCGTCGAATTTCCACTCGTCGCGCAAAATCTGCTGAAGCAGACGTGTATTGCCGCAACAGGGCTCGCCGTCCAAACGTTGGTAGGCGCACATCACCTGTGCCACATGGCCGTTCTGCACCAGCGTTTTAAAAGCCGGAAGGTACGTTTCCCAGAGATCGCGCAAAGGCAACGAATCGATGTTCATGCTGTGTCGGCTCCACTCCGGCCCGCTGTGAACAGCAAAATGCTTGGCGCAGGCCAACAACTTTTTATACTTCTCGTACCTCGGTCCCTGCAGTCCGCGCACGACTGCCAAGCCCATGCGCGAAGTCAGATAAGGGTCTTCGCCGTAAGTTTCCTGGCCGCGTCCCCAGCGCGGGTCGCGGAAAATGTTGATGTTAGGTGTCCAAAACGAGACGCCCTCGTAGATTTTCGAATGTCCCTCGTGTCGGGCTATGTTGTTCTTGGCCCGCGCCTCGGTGCTCACCATGTCGAAACACTGATGCACCAGTGCGTCGTCCCACGTGGCAGCCAACGCCATCGGAATGGGAAAGACGGTGGCCTGACCGTTACGGCCCACACCGTGCAGTGCCTCGCTCCACCAGTTGAATTCCGGAATGCCAAGTCGCGAGACGGGCTTCGACTCGTGCTCCAGCAGACCCACCTTTTCCTCCAGCATGAGGCGTCGGCACAAATCCTCGGCACGCACTTGTGCCGGAAGTGAAGAGTCCCAGAAGGGAGTCTCGTAGCTCTGCGCAAAAAAAGTAAAAGGAACAAAAATAAAAGCCAAAAGGGCAAGCACACGAAGGAAGCTGTTCTTCATATTCCGTAGCATATTAATATTCTTGCGCAAAGTTAGGAAAATTTTGGCAGAAAATATGTAACTTTGCACGGCAAATTTCACATTAACGACACAAAACATGAAGAATCTCTTCTTTGCTGCAGTATTGTACCTGGCATTCAGTGCCATCCCAACTGCCGCACAAACCACCACGCTTCCCAAGCCCAACATGAATCGGCGCACGCCCAGCGTGATGCAGACTTTCGCGCAACGGAAGAGCGATCGCAGCTTCTCGAACCGAAACATCGACCGCCAAACACTGAGCGACTTGCTATGGTGTGCGCAGGGCAAAAACCGAGAAGATGGAAAACTCACGACGCCCACATGCCGCAACTGGCAGGAAATCCGTCTCTATGTCTTCGACAACCGTGGTGTGAGCCTTTACGACCCGCAGGCACACAGCCTGCAGCAGGTGGCTCGCGGCGACCATCGCAAGTTGGTGGCCGGCGCACAGGAATGGGCAGCCGAGGCACCCATATGCATCGTACTGGTGAATGACCTCGACAAGCCTCAGAAATATGATGAACGCGCGCGTGAGATGACAGCCGTGGACGTGGGAATCTGCACGCAGAACATCTGTCTGGCCTGCGCGGCCTTCGGATTGGCTACGGTACCACGCGCCAGCATGGACCGCGAGGGCATTCGTAAACTGCTCAAGCTCTCGGAAAACCAGCAGCCCATTATGAACAATCCCGTGGGCTACGCAAAATAAAGACAACAAAGCTACGATTCCGATAAAAAGAAAATGAAACACCTAAATCAAAGAATCACACCTCGCCTGCGCCTTGTCACAGGCATGCTAATAACCCTTATGCTCACCGCCGCCACGGGCATCACTCGAGCCGAAACGGTGCCAACCGACCAGATGCGAAAGGTGCGCAACGAATTTCAGGACAAGAAATTCGGCATCTTCATCCATTGGGGTATCTACTCCATGCTGGGAGACGGCGAATGGGTCATGCACAACAAGAAAATCAGCCCCGAGGAATACGCTCATCTGGCCGACGGATTCTGCCCGTCACTCTTCAGCGCCCGCGAATGGGTGCTCCACTTCAAGGAGGCTGGCGCACAGTATGTCACTTTCACCAGCCGCCACCACGACGGCTTTTCGATGTGGAACACCGCCGCCAGCGACTACAACGTAATGAAGGCGACGCCCTTCGGCCGCGACGTGCTGAAGGAACTTTCCTCGGCGTGCGCACAAGAAGGCATCGCGCTGCATCTCTATTACTCGCACATGGACTGGTACCGCCCCGAGTACCCGACGGGCTCGTGCAAGAACGTTCCACATGATGCAAGCGTGGCAAACTGGCCTGCGTACTACGCTTTTATGAACCGACAGCTCACAGAGTTGCTTACCGGCTACGGGCCGATAGGTGCCATTTGGTTCGACGGCATGTGGGACCACAAGGAAGAAAGTTTCGACTGGGGGCTCGACGAGCAATATCAGCTCATACACCGTCTGCAGCCTCGCTGCATGATTGGCAACAACCACCACTCGACGCCCCACGACGGCGAGGATTTCCAACTCTTCGAGCAAGACCTGCCTGGACAGAACACCGCAGGATTCTCGGGTGGGCAGACAGTGAGCACCCTACCGCTGGAGAGCTGCCAAACGATGAACAACACTTGGGGCTACAGCATTACGGACAAGGCCTACAAGTCGTCGGAGGAAATCATTCGGCGCCTCGTGCGTGCAGCCGGCATGAATGCCAACTTCTTACTCAACATTGGTCCGCGCCCCGACGGCCAGTTGCCCGATGAGGCAGTGAAGGTGCTGGAAGACGTGGGACGCTTCATGCAGCGGTATGGCAAGACCATTTATTCTACGCGCGGCGGGTGTGTGCCGCCACAACCGTGGGGCGTAACTACACAGCGGGGTAAGACACTCTACATCCACATACTCAACAACGAAAAGGACGGCCGCATCAGCAACGAAGGCCTCGAGCGAATCGAGGGCCACCTCTCGCTGTTGCTGCCCAAAGGCAAGTACTCTGTGAAATCTGTCAAGCGGCTGGCTACCGGTGATGCCCTCACGTTCCGCCACGAAGCAGGCGGCACCCGCATTTTCATCCCAGCACGCCCCACTACAGACATGACGGACTACATCCTCGAGGCGGCGCTCAACTGATTCGCCACGAATGAAAAAATAAAAACGGCACGTAGTATCACAAAATACCACGTGCCGTTTTCCGTAAAACTACGTGTAGAATTTACGAAACTGACTGCAGCAGGGGCACGCCTCACTTCAGCACTTTCCGGCCGCCCACCACGTAGATGCCGCGAGGCAGGTGGGACGGCAGCGAACCATCGGCCGTAAGCGAGCCCACACAGCGACCTTGCAGGTCGAACACGTCAGAGCGCGTGGCCAGCTGCGGTGTCTGGATGCCGTCCAGCACGTCCGTCTCGTCATACCATCCGCGAGTCTTCAGTTGGTTCAAGACTTTCTGTGTCCGCTGCGGGAAGTAACTGGTGAGCAGGCGGTTGCGCTCGTTCATATAATACGTGCGAATGCGATAGCGATGCCCAGCGGAGCTGTATGGGTGAATGTCGCGTCGATAATCTCCCCAGCGGGCGCATTCGTCGTAGACCGCGTTTTCTATCTGGTGATACAGGCTATCCCACACGGCCACGGCTCCCGTCTCCGTAAGCAAGCCGTCGCCAGTGAGTAAGAGATGGGCGCGATGATTGAAACGAGCCTTGAAGAGCGGCGAACGCATGAGGCACTGAAGCAGATGCGTAGGCTTGCCGCCATTGTTCTTGCCCGTCACATTTTCGTTGACATTGACAAAAATCATCTCCGTGTCCCAACAGATAAACCGGAATCCCTCGCTGTCTGCCGTATTCCGACGAATGGCAAGCCAGTTGTGTGTGTCCCAATCTGTATTTCCGGCGTAGAAGTTGATGAGCATGTAGTCGATGAAATTGTCCATATCGAGCATCACGGGCAGCGATTCGTCGCGTCGTCCCTCCTCGTCGAGCCCTTGAAGCAAGTAGTACTGGGCCGTGTTTGCCGCATTGACACGCTCGGCAGCCTGCATCATCTGCGTCCACATGGTCAGTGTGCCGTCTGAGGCCACCACTTTCTCGCCTTCGGTCTCCTCCACCTTCACCACATCGTAGTCGGTTTTCTTGCCGCCGTAGTGAGCGGCGCAGTGCTCGGCCGTGATGCGTTCGCACAAATTATAGATGCCCCAGTAAAGTCCGTTCAGAAAGAGGTGCACGGTCTGGCCTTTGCTGTGCGGCCAGCCAAGCCGCTCCTGCACCGAGCGTGCCCAGAGGTCGCGCGTGTACTGTGCCTTCTGTCGCCCTGATTCGTCCCAGTGTGTCCACGAATTTCCGAAGAATGTGCGCAGCACTAGGTCGTCGAACTTTGCCACGCCCTGCGGCCCAAAAATGGGATAGAAGAGTTTGCCTGAGCCATAGTCGGTGCGAAACTTCAGGCGGAATGCGTGCTTGGGCGTCTTCTCCGGCACGCGGCTGTGCCCACCATGAATACGAAGGCCGCAGTCGATGGTCAGATCGTGAGCTTCTGCCCCGCCAAAAACTTCGAGGCTGATGGGACGTTCCCAGCCGCGGCCTATGCCGGTGCCAATCGGCGCGCCGGTGTAGATGTAAATGCCACCGGTCAGCTCGTCGCTTTCCGTACCAAACAGATTGCTGCGGTCCGTACTGACGGAGACTATGGGAAGGTCGGCAAAACCTTGCTGTATCTCGCTTTTCGACTCGGAAACGATGTGGCTGTCCATCGCATAATAAGCAGGCGCCGTGCCGCTGATGGCAATAAACGAGCCCCAAGTGGCGGGATAACCGTCGGGGATAATCGGTTCGCCGCCCGACGAATTGGCCTGCATGAGGATGTCTTTGGGGAAGATATACGTGGCAGTGGCAACGCGAGAGAGCGCCGTGTCGCCTACCACCTCAGCTGCGCGGACAATGGTGGTGCCCTCGATGAAAATCATGCCCGTGTAAACTGGACTTTCCGTGGTCGGAGTGCTGCCGTCTGTCGTGTAGTGAATGCGGCGACCAGCCACAGAAGGACTGATGACGAGCGCAAAGCGCGCATCGTAGAGGCCGTGCTTGCGGCTCAGCTTCGGCATGGCATCCTGAGCCTGAAGCGACGCAGCAAGAGACGCAAGGGCACAGAAAAGCCACAACCAGCTCCGCTGCAGACGGAGGCGGCTGTGCTTTCGTCCGAAAGCAAACGTGCTATCGGCTGCAAACATACGAAACCTTGATGTCATTATCCTGTACAATCTGTCTTTTTGACCCGTCTGACTGGCAAACGGTTTAATTGTTATTTTCTTTTTTGCACGCCGAGACTGCGAGCCAGGAAGCCACCGGTGTAACTCTCCTTGCATCGTGCCACTTCCTCCGGCGTTCCGCAGGCAACAAGTTGGCCGCCGCAGTCGCCACCCTCGGGGCCGAGGTCGATGACATAGTCGGCACACTTGATGATTTCCAAGTTATGCTCGATGATGAGCACCGTGTGCCCTTTGCCTATTAGCGAGGCGAAACTCTCCATCAGCTTGTGGATGTCGTGGAAGTGCAGGCCGGTGGTTGGCTCGTCGAAGATGAAAAGTGTGGGTTGCTGCCGCTCCGTGCCGAGGTAGTAGGCCAACTTTACGCGCTGGTTCTCGCCGCCGGAAAGCGTACTGCTGCTTTGTCCGAGTTTTATGTACCCGAGTCCGACGTCTTGCAACGGCTTAAGGAGCTGGACGATGCGCTTCTGCCGGTGCTCGCCAAAGAACTCAATGGCTTGGTTCACGGTCATGTCGAGCACATCATTCACGTTCTTTCCCTCGAACTGCACTTCGAGAATGTCGGCCTTGAAGCGTTTGCCGTGACAACTCTCGCACGGAAGCACAAGGTCGGCCATGAATTGCATCTCCACGGTCACCGTTCCCTCGCCCTTGCACTCTTCGCAGCGTCCGCCCTCGGTGTTGAAACTGAAGAAGCCAGCCGTGTAACCCATCTGCTTGGCGAGTGGCTGCAGGGCAAAGAGCTTTCGGATTTCGTCCCACGCCTTGACGTAGGTCACAGGATTCGAGCGCGTACTCTTTCCGATGGGGTTCTGGTCTACAAAATCCACGGCTCGCACCATCGAGACATCGCCTTCGAGAGCAAGGAATTCGCCCGGACGGTCGGCCACTTCGTCGAGTTGTCGCTTCAGGGCATTAAAGAGGATGTCACGCACCAGACTGCTCTTGCCGCTACCGCTGACGCCCGTCACGCAGGTCATCACGTTCAGCGGGAAACGAACGTTGATGCCCTTCAGGTTGTTGGCACGTGCGCCCTTCACCTCTATATAGTTATTCCACGGGCGGCGCGTGGTCGGCACCGCGATTTTCTCCTCTCCGCGGAGATAAGCAAGCGTGTGGGAAAGCTGTTGCGAGCCGGAGGGCGAAGAGTCCGGCACCTTGCCGACAGGTGGCGGCCCCTGATAGACAATCTCGCCGCCGAGGCGTCCGGCTTCGGGACCGATGTCTATAAGCCAATCGGCTGCTCGCATGATTTCTTCGTCGTGCTCCACCACGATTACCGTGTTGCCCAAGTCGCGCAGCCGCTTCAGTACGCCGATTAGTCGCTCCGTGTCGCGGCTATGCAGCCCGATGCTTGGCTCGTCGAGAATGTAGAGACTGCCCACAAGGCTACTGCCCAGACTTGTGGCCAAGTTGATGCGCTGACTTTCTCCGCCTGAAAGCGTACTGCTGAGGCGGTTGAGTGTCAGATATCCCAAGCCCACATCCATGAGGAAGCCCAGCCGGTTGCGGATTTCCGTCAGGATACGGCGCGAGACTTCGCACTCGTGTTGAGTAAGCACGGCCTCGGGCTTCTGCAAGACGTCCCAACGAATGAGTTCGGAGATGGGTCGTTCCACCAGTTCGGTAATGGTGGAGCCGACAATCTTCACGTATTCGGCCTCGGGGCGCAGGCGAGTTCCGTGGCAGCGCGGGCAGACGGTCTTGCCGCGATAGCGTGCTAGCATCACTCGGTTCTGTATCTTGTATTGTCCTTCGCGCAAGTAATCGAAGAAAGCATCTATGCTTATCGGTCCCCATTCGCGCTCTTCGGGTTTCGGGCAACGTGCACTCTCGGGCAGCGAGGCAGGGAACGTGCCGTGCCACAGCCAGTCTTTCTCCTCTTGCGTCAACTCGAAATAGGGTTTGAAGACCGGAAAGCCGCGCTCTGAGTTGAGGCGGATGAACCAGTTCTTCCATTCGCTCATTTTCTCGCCTCGCCAGCACATCACTGCCCCGTCGTAAACGCTCAGTGCGCTGTTGGGCACTACCAGATGTTCGTCGATGCCAATGATTCGGCCAAAGCCCTCGCATTCGGGACAGGCGCCAATGGGAGAATTGAAGGCGAAAAGGTTGTCCGACGGCTCCTCGAAGGTCATTCCGTCGGCCTCGAAGCGGGTGCTGAAGCGGAACGTCTCGCCGCCCTCCACGAAGTAGAGCACGCACTCGCCTTGTCCCTCGTAGAACGCCGTCTCTACGGAGTCGGTAAGTCGGCTCACCACATCGCGTTCGGCTGATACGGACATGCGGTCTATGACGAGATACCAGTCTGCAGCCTCGCCGGTCGCGGATTTCGATGTTTGCATTGCCCCCAAACAGTCCTCGATTCTCACCACTTCGGCCGTGGCATTTCCTCCCTTTCGTTTCGTCTTGGAGGCGGGCAAGGTCAGTCGCGCCACTCTGCTGAAGCCGCTTTTCAAGTACATCTCCAACTGCTGCTGCAGGCTGCGGCCATCCGGCAGGTGGACAGGACTGAGCACCATGAACTTCTGGCCCACCGGCTGCGAAAGTGCCTGCGAGAGGACGTCTTCCGTGGTGTGGCGTTTCACTTCCTGACCGCTCACGGGCGAGTAAGTGCGGCCCACTCGGGCAAACAGAAGACGCAGATACTCGTATATCTCGGTGCTAGTACCCACGGTGCTGCGCGGGTTGCGGCTCGTTACTTTCTGCTCTATGGCGATGGCTGGCGGGATGCCCCGGATGAAGTCGCACTCGGGCTTGTTCATGCGTCCCAAGAACTGGCGGGCATACGAGCTCAGGCTCTCCACATACCGCCGCTGGCCCTCGGCATACAGCGTGTCGAAAGCCAGACTGCTCTTGCCGCTGCCGCTCAGACCGGTGATGACCACCAGCTTGCCGCGCGGAATAGTCAGCGAAATGTTCTTCAGATTGTTTACTCTGACACCCTTCAGTATAATGTCTTCACCCATTAACTCTAACTATGCACTATGGACTATGAACTATGCACTATATCGTTATTTCTCCCGCCAGATTGGAGTTCATCATTTCGCGCAGTTGCTCGGGCGGCAAGTGTTGTCCGAGCAGGAACATCAGTTTGGCAATGGCGCACTCGGGCGTGCTGTCGTAACCGCTCACCACTCCCACATCGAGCAGCGGCAGGCTGGTTTCGTAGAGTCCCATGTGTACGGAGCCCGACTGGCACTGCGTAATGTTCACGATGAGGATTCCCTGCTCTGAGGCGGCCTTCAGTTCCTCCTTGAACCATCTCAACTGCGGCGCATTGCCGGCTCCGAAGGTTCGCAGTACCACAGCCTTCAGCCCGGGGATGTTGAGCACCGCATGAACGAGGCTGCGCTGGATGCCCGGGAAGAGCGAGAGCACCACCACGTTAGGATCCACCTCGTAGTGCGGAATCATCGGTTTGTCGTTGTTCGGTCGGCGTATGGCGGCCTGATTGTAACGTATCTCTATGCCGGCTGTGGCCAGACAGGGATAGTTGAACGAGCGGAAGGCGTTGAACTGCTCGGAGTTGATTTTCGTGGTGCGATTGCCCCGCATCAGTTTCTCCTTGAAGTAGATACACACCTCGGGCACCATGGGCGTGCCGTCGGGTCGGCGTGCCGCCGCTATTTCGATGGCCGAGATGAGGTTCTCCTTGCCGTCGGTTCGCAACTGCCCAATGGGCAACTGGCTGCCGGTGAGGATGACAGGCTTGCCCACGTTCTCCAGCATGAAGCTCAACGCCGAGGCGGTATAGGCCATCGTATCCGTGCCATGCAGCACCACAAAGCCGTCGTAATCCTCGTAACCCTCGGAAATGATGCGAACCAGCCGCGCCCAGTGTGTCAGGTCCATGTCGGACGAATCGATTGGCGGCTCGAAGGTGTGGGTACGAATCTCGAAGTCGAAGCGCCTCAGCTCCGGCACCTGCTCCAGCAAGCGTCCGAAGTTGAAGTTCTCCAGTGCTCCCGTCTCCGCATTACGCACCATCCCGATGGTTCCGCCCGTATAGATGAGCAGGATGCGAGGCTTCCGTGTTATGCTTTCCATCTACGTTTCCTCATTTTCCGTGCAAAGATAGTGCAAATGAGCGGAAAAGCGAAGAAAAAACAAGGTTTTTTAGAGCCCCACCCCCTTACCTTGCCCATCTTCGGGCTTTCTTTCCACGAGCGCACTCAGCATTGTCGCGTCACGCTGTAGGATCTTTGCTTGTCAAAGACCGCATGGCACGGCGTATCTGCGCGTTTCAGAATTTGACAAGCCCACACCTTCGAGCACAGCACTCGGGCCCAAATGCATTCCTCTCCCTATTTAGGAATACAAAAATAACCTTTTTGCTTTGCCGAATAAGAAATAAAGTGTATCTTCGCAACGAATTATCCGACTTCCGGCAAAACGAAATAATCTTACAGACAATGAAACGCAAATTCTTCTTCTCCGCATTGCTGTCGCTCTCGCTGCTGTGCCCCTCGTCCCAGACACTGGCTCAGACGGATCACACCACGCAGACCACCATCTGGCTGAAGACCGACAACAAAGACAGCGACCGCCTCTCGGCCATCCTCTACGGCTACATGCCCAAGACGCCCAACGGCAAGGCTGTCATCATCTGCCCGGGCGGCGGCTACCAGAGCCTCTCGATGGACTACGAGGGCACGGACTTTGCAAAGTGGTTCAATCAGTTTGGCGTCACAGCCTTCGTGCTGAAGTACAGAATGCCGGCAGGCAGGAGCAACGTGCCGCTGGCCGACGCCGAGCGTGCCATAACGATTGTACGCGAGCACGCCATCGAGTGGCGCATCGACCCGGAGGCCATCGGCATCATGGGCAGCTCGGCTGGCGGACATCTGGCATCTACGCTGGCCACGCAATACACCTCTGCGCTCACACGCCCCGACTTCCAAATCCTGCTCTATCCGGTCATCACCATGGATGCCGCCTACACACACGCCGGCACCCGCAGCAGCCTGCTGGGCTCCAGCCCCAGCGCCGAACTGGTGCGCCAATTCAGCAGCGAGAAGAACGTCACAGCCTCGGTGCCAAAGGCATTCATCGCCGTGTCGGCCGCCGACAAGCTGGTGCCCGTCTACAACAGCCTGCAGTACGCTCAGGCGCTCATCAACGCACAGGTGCCGGTGAGCCTGCACGTGTGGCCCGACGGATACCACGGCTTCGGACACCAGACGAGATTCGAGGATTACGTGATTTTCCATCAGGAACTGAAAAACTGGATGGAAGAGGAGGTGACGGCCATCGTCCCCGACAGCACCACCGTACACCGCACAGACGGACTACTGCGCTCCGCCAGCCAGCTGAGCGACAACTGCCAGTGGCAATACAGCGCCATGGACATGAGCGTGAAGAACCTGCTCGACGGCAGCAAGGCCACGCATTTCCATTCCAACGCCACCAACACCACACCGCTCTCGCAACTGAACCAGTACATACAGATGGACTTGCTCGAGCCGCAGGAAGCAGTGCAGATTTACTTCGCCGGACGCAACCTGCAGCCCATCGGCGTGGTCACCAACCCCTCCCTGTCGATGATAAACACGCCCAACCACATCATCATTGCGGCCAGCAATACGCCCACCGACGAGGCGTCGTGGCAGCAGGTGGCTGAGCTGACCAGCGGTTTCCCGGGCGTGGTGGCCGGCGGAGAGTACCTTTCGCCCTGCATAGAACTGAAGACGCCGAGCCGCTACCTGCGCATGATAGTGAAGGGCGCAGAGCAGAGCGCCTACTACTGGAACATCAGCGAGCTGCAGGTCTTCCCCGGCGAGAAAAACGGGACGAGCGCCAGTGCACCGCAGGCAGCAGGCGCCGCAGAGGACATCTACACGCTGGGCGGACAGAAATGGCCGGAGCAGAACGCCACGAAACAGCTGCCAACGGGCGTTTACGTAGTGGGGGGACGCAAGGTGCTACACCGATAGCACTCAGTTTGCAATAACTGTATGATATGGGGAATGACTGGGCTTCGGAGGTTACTCTTCGCTTCTGCTTCAGCAATATTTGAAAGAAAAATCACAGAAAAAGGCGCTCACATCTGCTTTTTTTATTATCTTTGCGTGGAAATAGCAATAAACTCACGCTAAGACTATGAAGAAGAGAATACAATTCAGCCTCGTCTACCGCGATATGTGGCAGAGCTCGGGCAAGTTCCAGCCTCGCAAAGACCAGCTGGAGCGCATTGCACCAGTGATAATAGATATGGGCGTCTTCGACCGTGTGGAGACCAACGGCGGCGCCTTCGAACAAGTGAACCTACTGGCAGGCGAGAACCCCAATGCCGCCGTGAGGGCCTTCTGCAAGCCCTTCAACGAAGCGGGCATCAAGACGCACATGCTGGACCGCGGACTGAACGCACTGCGCATGTATCCCGTGCCAGACGATGTGCGACAGCTGCAATACAAGGTGAAGCACGCACAGGGAGTGGACATTCCGCGCATCTTCTGCGGACTGAACGATGTGCGCAACATCATTCCGTCCGTCAAGTGGGCCAAGGCCGCTGGCATGACGCCGCAGGCCACGCTCTGCATCACCACGTCTCCCATCCACACGGTGGAATACTACTCCGAGATTGCCGACCAAGTGATCGAGGCCGGTGCCGAGGAAATCTGTCTGAAGGACATGGCCGGCATAGGCCAGCCCGCGCTGCTGGGTGCCCTGACCAAGTCCATCAAGACGAAGCACCCCGACGTAATCATCCAATACCACGGACATTCGGGCCCCGGCCTCTCAATGGCATCCATTCTGGAGGTCTGCAACAACGGTGCAGACGTCATAGACACGGCCATCGAGCCACTGTCGTGGGGCAAGGTACACCCCGACATCATCAGCGTGCAATCGATGCTTAAGAACGAAGGCTTCGAGGTGAAGGAGATTAACATGAAAGCCTACATGCAGGCGCGCTCGCTGACGCAGGAATTCATAGACGACTGGCTGGGCTACTTCATCAATCCCGGCAACAAGCACATGTCCTCGCTCCTGCTGGGCTGCGGACTGCCGGGCGGCATGATGGGCAGCATGATGGCCGACTTGGCCGGCATTCACGGCGTGATTAACAGCACGCTGAAAGCCAAGGGCGAGCCCGAGCTCTCCACCGACGAGATTCTGGTCAAGCTTTTCGACGAAGTGGCTTACGTATGGCCGCGCGTGGGATATCCTCCATTGGTGACGCCCTTCTCGCAGTACGTCAAGAACATCGCCCTGATGAACCTGCTTACCATGGCACAGGGCAAGGGACGCTTCGTGATGATGGACGATGCCATGTGGGGAATGATACTCGGCAAGAGCGGAAAGATTCCCGGCACGATTGCACCCGAACTCGTGGAGCTGGCCAAGCAGAAAGGCAAGGAGTTCACAGACGCCGACCCGCACACTCTGCTCGAGAACGCACTGCCATCCTTCATCAAAGAAATGGAAGAGAACGGCTGGGACCGCGGACAGGACGACGAAGAACTCTACGAACTGGCCATGCACCCCGAGCAGTATCGCAACTACAAGAGCGGTCAGGCCAAGCGCAACTTCCTTGCCGACCTGCAGAAAGCCAAGGACGCCAAGTTGCAGGCTGCTGCCGGCCCGAAACTCTCGCTCGAGGAACTCTCGGCCTTCAAGCACGCCAAGGCAGACGCAGTGCAGGCACCCGAGAACGGGCAAGTGCTCTTCGAGGTGACTGGCGACGCAGGCGTGACACGCTGCATAGACCCAGCCATCGGTACACAGTACAAGGAGGGCGACACCTTCTGCTACCTGCAGACGGCTTGGGGACAGTTGGTGCCCGTGCCGGCCGCGCTGGGCGGAAAACTGGTGGACATCACCGTGGGACAAGGACAGAAAGTGCTCAAGGGACAGCCCATCGGCTGGCTCGAACGCGACGCCAAATAAATCGCATTCAACCCAAATGAAGAATATGAGAAGCAGACTAACCCTTTGGCTGCTGATGCTGGCAGCAATCATGTGCGCCCAAAATCCGAAACGAGAGTTCCGAGGCGCATGGATTCAGTGTGTGAACGGACAATTCCAAGGCGTGCCGCGCGACAAGATGCAGCAGACACTCTCCTACCAACTCGACGAGCTGAAGAAAGACGGCATCAACGCCATCTTCTTTCAGGTGCGAGCAGAGGGAGATGCTCTCTACCCCAGCGAACTGGAACCCTGGAGCCGCTATCTGACCGGCCAGCAGGGACTGCCGCCAAACCCCTATTGGGACCCGCTGCAGTGGATGATAGAACAATGCCACGCACGCGGCATGGAACTGCACGCATGGATTAACCCGTACCGCGCCAAGACGAAAGGAACGGCAGCACTGGCAAGCAATCATCCCTATATGCGCAATCCGGGACTCTTCCTCAACTACGACGGACTCTACGTCTTCGACCCCGGACGACCCGAGAACCGCGAGTGGATTTGCCGAGTGGCCTGCGACATTGCACGGCGCTACGACATAGACGGCCTGCACATAGACGACTACTTCTACCCCTACCCCGTGGCCGGAGTGCCCATCCCCGACGATGTTACCTACGCGCAGTACGGACAGGGACTGAGCCGCGCCGACTGGCGGAGACAGAACGTAAACCTCTTCATGAAGGAGATGCACGAATGCCTGCGGCAGGTAAAGCCCTGGGTGAAGTTCGGCGTTAGCCCCTTCGGCATCTATCGCAACCAGAAGAACGACCCGAACGGCAGCATCACCAACGGACTGCAAAACTACGACGACCTCTACGCAGATGTGCTGGAGTGGGTAAGACAGGGATGGGTGGACTACAACATTCCGCAAATCTATTGGGAGATAGGCAACAAGGCAGCCGACTACGAGATACTTATCCGCTGGTGGAGCGAGCATGCCGGAGAGCGTCCGCTCTATATCGGACAAGACGTCAACCGCACCGTCAAGTTCACCGACCCCGAGAATCCGCAGATTCACCAGATGTATCGCAAGTACCAGCTCCAGCGCTCGCTGCCCGGCATCTACGGCAGCTGCCAGTGGTATGCAGCCGCAGTGGTGGAGAACCCCGGCAACTACGGCACAGTGCTGCGCCAACAGCTGCACAACACGCCAGCCTTGCAGCCGCTGATGCCTTGGATCGACAAGAAGGCACCCGGCAAGCCGCGCAAGACGGCAATCATCTGGACGTCCGACGGCCCCGTCCTTTGCTGGACTGCACCAAAGGCACGCACAGAGATGGATGTGGCCACCCGATACGTGGTGTACCGCTTCTTCAGCGGCGAAAAGATTAACCTCGACGACCCGAGCCACATTCTCTGCATCACAGAAGGCACAATGTTGCCGCTGGGCTATCAGGGCGGCACCACGAAATGGACTTACGTAGTGACGTCGCTCGACCGCCTGCAGAACGAATCGAAAGGCGTGAAGAAAAAAATCAGACTATGAAGCAGCTACTCATCTTACTGCTGGCAGCAACACTGCTGGCAGCCTGCGGCAGAGACGGACGAAAGGATGTGCAGATTCTGCAGACACAGACGGCCGCACCCACCCTGCACCGAATGAGCGACTACCACGTCACCGACACATTGCGAGTGGGCAGCCGTGTCTATCTCGCCACGCTACACCGCGAAGCCAAAGACTCGCTGGGAATCGTAGAGGACGAGAACGGAGAGCGCTACGTGGACAACTTCTACCGGCTGACGATTCTTCGTGACGAAGCAACCTTCTTCGACCGCCGTTTCACGAAGAAGGACTTCGCCTCGCTGCTGAACGCCGACTTCCGCCGCAACGGAATACTCGACGGCTTCCGCTTCAGGAACTCGCAGGACGGCAAACTCTTCTTCAGCGTCTGCGTTAGCTATCCAGAAAGCGACATGACGACACCCTTCGTGCTGGCCATCGGTCCAGACGGAAGTTACACCATCGAAGCCGACAATGCGCTCGATATGGGCGACATGGGCGAAGACGAGGGCGTATGAGAAAGAAAAAGCGCAGGTTTAACGCCTGCGCTAATCGTTTTTCTTGCTGTCACAAAAGATTTTCCACAAGGATGCAGCGTGCCGCCGGCACGTTGCATTTTTATTGTCGCAGCAGCTGCGCCACTTCGTGCATGCCAGCCACCACAATGTCGGCACCCGACTCCTTCAGCACCTCATCTGGCAGCGGCCCTGTGTTGGCCGCTATCGTGAAGATGCCGGCAGCACGACCGGCCTCGACACCCAACGGCGCATTCTCCACTACCACAGCCTCATCGGCTCGCACGCCAGCCTTCTCAAGTCCCATCAAGTACGGTTCGGGATTGGGCTTACCGCGCTTCACATCAAAGGCCGTCACCATCAGTTCCTTGCGAAAGAAGCCCGGATAGTGCAGTTCCAAATGCTCTATCAGCGAGAGCTGCGCGCTGCCCGTCACGAGCACAATTTTGGCTCCGATTTCGCGAGCTGCCTCCAGCGCCTCACGCGCTCCCTGCATAGGCTTTGCCTCGGGCAAAGTGTTGAAGAGCGCGCTTTTGGCCGCATAGATGCGCTGCTTCTCCTCCTCGGTGGCATTGCGTCCCCAGAACCGCTGCGCCAAGATGTCTATCGTACCGCTGCCCGTGCGTCCTTCGTTCATATACGCCTCTTCGGCTGTCATCGCCAGCCCGAACTGCGTCATCGCATGGCTCCACGCGTAAGCATGATTCGGCATACTGTCGAAGAGTACGCCATCCATGTCAAAAAGAACTGCGCGAACAGCCCCATCCAGCAAACCTCTCCCTCCGGAGAGACGGAAGGGAGCCATCATAGTCTTGCCTTAATGGCCTCGCTTTCCTTCTCGTAGCCGGGCTTACCGAGCAGAGCAAACATATTTTTCTTGTAAGCCTCCACGCCAGGCTGGTTGAACGGGTTTACCTGCAGCACAAGGCCGCTGATGCCGCAAGCCTTCTCGAAGAAATAAATCATCTGACCGAGATAATATTCGTTCAGGCGAGGCACCACAAGGCGCATGTTGGGCACGCCACCGTCTACATGAGCCAGCTGAGTTCCCAACTCTGCCATCTTATTCACTTCGTCCACGCGTTTGCCAGCCAAGAAGTTCAGGCCGTCCAGATTCTCCTCGTCGCTCGGCACGAGCAACTTGTGCTCCGGTTCCTCGATGCTGACAACCGTCTCGAAGATGCTGCGTTCGCCCTCCTGAATCCACTGGCCCATGCTGTGAAGGTCGGTAGAGAAGTCCACTGCTGCCGTGAAGATACCCTTTCCGTCCTTACCTTCGCTTTCGCCGTACAACTGCTTCCACCATTCGTTCATATAGTGCAGCTTGGGCTGGAAATTCACCATAATCTCTATCTTCTTGCCGCGGCGGTACAGGATGTTGCGCACAGCAGCATACTGAGCACAGGGATTCTCGGCATACGGCACCTCGGGGGACGTGGCCTTCTCCATGTCGGCAGCACCCTGAATCAGCTTGGCAATGTCAAATCCGGCCACAGCTATGGGCAACAGACCCACAGGTGTGAGCACGCTGAATCGACCGCCCACATTGTCGGGAATCACAAAACTGGTGTATCCTTCCTTGTCGGCCGTAGTGCGTGCTGCACCGCGCTTGGCGTCTGTAATGGCAACAATGACACGGCGGGCCATGTCCTTGCCGCGCTGGTCCTCACACTGCTTCTTCAGCAGGCGGAAAGCCAGAGCCGTCTCCGTCGTAGTGCCACTCTTGCTGATATTGATAACGCCGAACTTCTTGTCGCGGAGATACTCCGTCAGTTCGTAGAGATAGTCCTCGCCGATGTTGTTGCCGGCAAATAGTATGTTAGGATTCTCGCCTTTGTTCGTAAGCCACTGGAAGCTGTTGCCCAAAGCTTCAATAACGGCACGTGCTCCCAGATACGAGCCGCCGATGCCGGCCACCACCACGGTGTCGCAGTTCTCGCGCAGCACCTGAGCACACTCCTGCACCTGGGTCATGAATTCTGCCGTGATGCTGCTGGGCAGATGCATCCATCCCAAGAAATCATTACCGGCACAATTGCCTTCTTCCAAAGCCCTCTGCGCTGCAGCCACTTCACTTTCTATGGCCGCCACTTCCTCTGCACTCACAAGTGCCTTCTTGATGTCGAGTTTAATCATTGTCTTATCAGATATTTTATTGGGTTTCGCTATTTCGGATGCAAAAGTACATCATTTTTGCGACATAGCGGCATTTCCGACGCAGAACTTTTTCCCGTTCCGAAAGAATGTGCCTATCATCAAAATCTGTAGTGTCCTATATAATATAATAAGGTACGCGCGTAAGAGCGTTCAGCACGAAGCATATCTTTGCATGCGCAACCGAAAGCCATCGCACGACATACAGGAAAACGAACCCGAACACAATGATTAACGAATTTTAACGAGTCAGGCGCGACAACAAACAATTTTTTACGTAACTTTGCCAATGGTAAAACATTTAGCGAGCCTATTAGGGCACAAAGGCAATCGAACGGCCACAGAAATTAAGCGTAAACATTATCATTCTTTATTATTTTAAAACTAATCAACAAACAATGAAAAGAAAACTTACTTATTTGCTTCTGGCATGTTTCATGCTGGGGACACAGGCTTGGGCACTTTCTCAGGTCGATGACGTGTATCAGATTGGCACGGCACAGGATTTGGCCGACTTCGCAGCACTGGTAAACGGTGGCGAGACAGGAGCCAAAGCTGTCTTGACGGCTGACATTGACATGAAAGATGTTATCATCACAGGCATCGGAACGTCGTCCAAACGTTTCGTAGGAACATTCGACGGACAAGGTCACACCATCAGCAACTTAGTCATTACGCGGGATGCGAACGACACCGGCCTCTTCAACACGGGCGCCAACGTAGTTCTGCGCGACTTTTTCCTCGACAGCAAGTGCACCATCACGGGAAAAGCACAGACTGGTATCGTTGGTAATCACAATGGCAAGGATGCCCAGTTCATCAAAATTGGCTCCGCAGCCAAGATTGTGAGCACCGGCGGTGGCAATGTGGGTGGCCTCATCGGTGGCTGCTGGTGCGGCAACCCCGGAACTGTAACCATCAACTCATGCTGGACCATAGGCTCGGTATCTTCTTCCGGCACGAACCAGAACAACAACGGCTTGTTCATCGGATGGTCAAACCAAGGCACAATAAACCTGACGAACTGCTGGACTATTGGTTCGATGAACCACTGGGAGAATTACGACAAGTTTCTGATTCGCTACGGCGCCAAGCTGAATTTCGACAACTGCTACACCGTAACGGGAACACAAGTGCAGGGTATTACCACCAGCGATGTGGCAAGCGGTCGCCTCTGCTTCCTGCTCAACAAAGGAAACACCACATCGCCCGAATGGTATCAGACAATCGGTGTTGATGCCGTTCCCACGCTCAACAACACACATGGTATCGTTTACGCCAAGTATAATCTCGACTGCGACGGCGCCACTCCCACAGAGGGTTCGATTGGCTACGCCAACGAGGCGACCGCTGGCATGACTGGTGCTACCTCCCGTGCGCACAACTACAGCGCAGGCGTCTGCACGCAGTGCGGACAGACAGAGGCTAACGCAAACGTCTATACTATCAGCACGGCCGAACAGTTCCGCCACTTCGCTCATGGCGTAGAGGCTGGAAACCGCAAGATAAACGCCACGCTGGCCAGCGACATCGACTTGTCCGAACTCACAATGCCGCTGCCTATGATTGGCACGAACGGCAACTACTATTCGGGTACTTTCGACGGACAGGGCTATGCCATCCACAACTTCTCGCTGACGAGCGATGCGAACTATGCAGGCCTCATCAGTTATCTCTATGGCGGCACGGTAAAGAACTTCAGCATCGACGGTACGATGAATCTTAGCGGAAAATATCCGGGCGGAGTCATCGGTCAGTCCAACAGCGTCTGCACCATCAGCGGCATCCACTCCACCGTAGACTTCACAACTTCAGGCCCTGCTGACGACCGTCTGGGCGGCATCATTGGCTATGCCAACGGAAGCAAGACAACCATAACAGACTGCACTTACGGCGGCACCATTACCGTTGGTGAGAATTTAAAAAACAGCGTAGGTGGCATCATCGGCGGCGGATACAACAACCTGAACATCGACAACTGTGTCTTCTACGGCAAGCTCGTTGCCAAAGGAGTTGACGCAAAGGGCACCAACTTCGGCGGTATGATTGGCTACATGAACTCGACGAACATGGACCACATGAAGAACTGCATCTCCGCCGGAACGATTGAACTGGACGAAGGTCGCACGCTGACCAGTTGCGGTGCACTCATTGCTTCTCATTTGGCAAGCCAGTCGCGCGACATCTATTCTGTTATAACAGGATGCTACTGGACCGACATGAATCAGCCTTCTGTGGTAACAAAAGCCACGCCCGACGATACGAAGGTAGGCAGCGCCACAAAGGTTACCGTGGAGCAAGCAACCAGCGGTGAACTCACTTACACACTGAACGGCAACAGCAGCGAAGGAACTTGGCGTCAGACCATTGGCACGGACGCTGCTCCTCTGCCCATCAGCTCGCGCGAGAAAGTCTTCAAGACAAACGACGCAGGCTGGGCAACCTTCTTCGACACAGAAAACGCCTACGCTTTCAATGGCTTGAAAGCTTACACGGGCAAGATAGACGGATCGGTGCTGAAGCTGACCGAAGTTACTCAGGCCAACGCCGGCACGCCCGTAATCCTCGAGGGCACTTATTATAATAAGGTGGTGAAAGCCACTCCTGCTGAGATGCCCGAGAACGACCTGAAGGGCGCTGCCACCGACCTCACAGCCGACGGCACGCAGTACGTGCTGGCCAAGAAGGATGATGTGGTAGGCTTCTATCAGGCTACCAGCGGCACCATCGCCGCCGGCAAGGCTTACATCCTGTATGCTGGCGGTGGCGTGAAGGGCTTCACCTTCGGCACTGCCACAAGCATCGCTTCTCCCCTCGGGGAAAAGGAAGAGGCTACTGTCATTTATGACTTGAGCGGCCGCCGCGTGGAGAAAGCCACAAAGGGTCTGTACATTATCAATGGTAAAAAGGTGCTGAAATAGGGCAGCCTCACCCCCGGCCCCTCTCCGAGGAGAGGGGAGAAAGGAATATAATGAGTATTAACAATTAAAAAAGAAATCCTCCGAACCATCCCTTGCAGAGGAAGTGCTAATGGCACTCCCCCTGCAGGGGGAGCGGGGAGGAGGCTAATAGATTATGAGATACATTAAGCCTTTAGTTAGCGTAGTTAGCGTATCGTCCGTATCGATGCTGGCAGCCAGCCTGCCTATCGGCAAGGGCACAGTGAGCGGCGGCGACGCGCTGGGTAAAGAAAACAACTGGGATATCTTCGGCTCGGACGAAGACGAAGTGGAAGAATAATCCAAGCAGTGCAATAAGTAAGCGGGGCAGGCCACATGGCTTGCCCCGCTTGCATATAATGGAGAATGTCTGAAGTTATGCCTTCTGCAAGAACACCTCGATTTCCTGCATCGACGGACGTTCCATCTCGAGCTTGTACTTCTTTATTATCTCGATGATTTGTTGCTGCAACTTAGCGGGCTGCACTTCGTGCAACGTGGCCACAAGATTATAGCCGGCCTTACGCAGGATGGGAATAATGTCGGCCGGAACGCCGAGTGCCAGGAAGGCTTCGTCCTTGTCGCGCGGTGCTTTCACCTCAGGTTTCATCTGCGGGAAGAACATCACTTCGCCAATGGCCGTCTGTCCTGTCATCAGCATGGCCAGGCGGTCGATGCCAATGCCGATGCCGCTGGTTGGCGGCATGCCGTATTGCAGTGCACGCAGGAAGTCCTGATCGATTATCATGGCTTCGTCGTCGCCCTTGTCGGCCAATCGCATCTGGTCCACGAAACGTTCTTCCTGGTCAATCGGGTCGTTCAACTCGCTGTACGCATTGGCCAGTTCCTTGCCGTTCACCATTAGTTCGAAGCGCTCCGTCAGTCCCGGTTTCGAGCGGTGCATTTTCGTCAGCGGCGACATCTCTACGGGATAGTCGGTGATGAATGTCGGCTGGATGAACGTGCCTTCGCACGTCTCGCCGAAGATTTCGTCTATCAGCTTACCTTTACCCATTGTGTCGTCCACTTCGATACCCAGTTTCTTGGCCACGTCGCGAATCTCATCCTCGCTCTTTCCGTTCAAGTCGTAGCCTGTTTTCTCCTTGATGGCGTCGAGAATGGGCAAACGGCGGTAAGGCGCCTTGAATGAGATCGTCTTTCCGTCCACCACACTTTCCGTCGAACCGTTTACCGCAATACAAATCTTCTCCAACATCTGCTCGGTGAAAGACATCATCCAGTTGTAGTCCTTATACTGCACGTAGAGTTCCATGCAGGTGAACTCGGGGTTATGCGTGCGGTCCATGCCCTCGTTGCGGAAGTTCTTGCCAATCTCGTACACGCCCTCGAAACCGCCTACGATGAGACGTTTCAGGTAAAGTTCCGTGGCGATGCGCATGTACATATCTATGTTCAATGCATTGAAGTGCGTGATAAACGGACGCGCCGACGCGCCGCCCGGAATGCTCTGCAGGGTCGGAGTCTCCACTTCCGTGTATCCGGCTTCGTCCAAGATGTTACGAAGCGTGCGCAGAATGGTGGCCCGTTTCAGGAACGTGTCCTTCACATCGGGATTTACGATGAGGTCTACGTAACGCTGGCGGTAGCGCAGTTCGGGGTCGTCGAACGAATCGTACACATTCCCCTCTGCATCTGTCTTCACAATGGGCAGCGGGCGAAGACTCTTGGAGAGAACCGTCAGTTCCTTGGCGTGCACGCTTATTTCGCCCGTCTGAGTACGGAAGACGAAACCCTTCACACCGATGAAGTCGCCCAAGTCGAGACATTTCTTCCACACCGTATTGTAGAGCGTTGTATCCTCGCCCTCGCTCAGGTCGTCACGCGTCAGGTAAACCTGAATGCGTCCCTTCGAGTCCAGCAGCTCGGCAAACGATGCCTTGCCCATGATGCGCTTGCTCATGATACGTCCGGCGATGCATACCTGCCGGCTGTTTTCCATTGTAGCCTGCGTGGGAACTTCCTCGCCTGCCTCGTTTGTCGTGGTGGGAAGGTCCACAAAGTTCTCTTTTATCTCCGTGGAGAAAGCATTCGTGGGGTACTCTGCGGCTGGGTACGGGTCGATGCCCAAATCGCGCAGTTGCTGCAAGTTGCTGCGGCGCACTATCTCCTGTTCGCTCAGCTCCAGTATTTTCAAGTCTGCCATGTCAAATAGTATTTATGATTTTGCCTGCAAAGTTACGACATTTTATTTAAGAACAGGCGGCATTCTTTGCGTTTTTCTCTTTTTTTCCTATCTTTGCACATCATATCATGGCTACGAAGGAGATGGAGAGTGTGGTAGACGCTGAGCTGGGCGTCATCGGTGTGCGGCGCAACGCGCAGGCTCGTCGTTTCGTTTTCCGTGTCCGCGACGGGCAGTTGTGGGCGACCACTCCATGGCGCGCTTCGCACGCCGAATTGCTGCGTGCCATCGAGACACTGCGACCCCGCCTGATACGGATGCTTGAGCGGGCTGCAGCGCAGAAGCCTGCACTCATAGACGCCACGTTTCGCATCGATGCTGAGTGCTTCACATTCAGCCTCCAATGTGCGCGCGTCTCGCAGTTACGCACCGAGGAACGTCGCGGCCTTCTCACCTGCTATTATCCCGAGGGCTTCGACTTCACGCCGCCACACGTGCAGGCATGGCTCCGTCGCGCCGTCACAGAGAGTCTGCGCCACCATGCCCAGGTTCTCTTCCCGCCGCGTTTGCGCCAGTTAGCCGAGGCTCGCTGCCTCAGGTACAACACACTGCGCATCCACGCCTCGCGCAGTCGGTGGGGCAGCTGCACGGCGCGAGGCAACATCAACCTGAGCCTCTTTCTGATGCTGCTTCCCACGGCGCTGCAGGACTACATCATGCAGCACGAACTGACGCACCTTGTAGAGATGAACCACGGACCGCGTTTCTATGCTTTGCTCGACGAGGCAGTCGGCGGCAGGCACGAATCGTTGCGCCGTCAGTTGAAGCAGTTCTCACTTTCCACCCTCTTTCCCTGACCGCCTATGCGCCACCTGCACGTCTCACTGCTCTTGCTTCTTCTCGTGTCAGCCCGCATCGGATGCACAGCCCACGATGCCACGTTCCTCTTTTGGAACGTAGAGAATCTCTTCGATTGCAGCCACGACACGCTACGCCGCGACTACGAGTTTCTGCCCGACGGCAGTCACCACTGGACGCCCTGGCGCTACTGGCGCAAGTTGGACGCCCTCTCGCGAACGCTCGCTGCCGTGGCCGAAGAGGACGGAGGTTGGCCGGTGGCAGTGGGGATGGCAGAGGTGGAAAACGACTCGGTGCTTCGCGATTTATGCCGACGCAGCCCGCTGCGGATGGCCGGCTACGAATATGTTCACTCAGAAGGGCCCGACGAGCGCGGCATTGACTGTGCCCTACTCTATCAGCCGCTGCGCTTCCGTCTGCTCCACACCACGGCCCATCGCATAGACACGCACGGCCGTTTCCGCCCCACGCGCGATATTCTGTGCGTCACTGGCATTCTCGACGGACGCGACACACTGCACCTCCTCGTCGTCCACCTTCCCAGCCGGGCCGGCGGTGCATCGGCAAGCACACGTTACCGACGCGAGGCCGTGAGAGTGCTGCGTCACGTAGTGGATTCGTTGGGTGCAAGCAAGATTCTGGTGATGGGTGACTTCAACAGCGGCCCGCGCGACGCCCTCTTTCGCCGCCTCTGCCCGCCGCTTGTAAGCCTGATGCCGCAGCGACGGCGCGATTTGCGACGAGCCGTAGGCACCTACGTATTTCAGCGGCAATGGAGTTTTCTGGACCACATGCTGGTCAGCCCATCGCTCAGCGGCATGGTGGTGGGCGGTAGGGCCGAGCCCGTCCGTCTGCCGATGCTGTTAGACGAGAACGGCTTTCCGTTCCGCACCTACCAAGGTCCCATTTACCGCGGAGGCGTCAGCGACCACCTGCCGCTGCGTTTGAGACTCGCGAATAATAATCCTGAATGACAAGTCCTGCCAGCGTAAAGCCGAAAATGGCCGTGGCGTGGCAGATGGTGCCGTTGGCACGCCGTGTGCCGCTGCCTGCATCAGCCTCCTGCTCTCCCTTGTTGGGTAAGAGTTCGGGACTATAGACGCAGCGGAACTTCTTCTGGGGGAACACTTTCTCTCGTTTGAACCGATTACGGATGGCACGCGCCAGCGGACAGCCCTGCACGCGCCAGAACTCTGCCACACGGATGGCCGTTGGATCCATCTTCAGCGCTGCGCCCATCGAGGAGAACAGCGTGCCACGCTGCTGACATGCGCTCACAATAAGGTGACACTTGTCGGCCAGCGAGTCTATGGCATCCACTATGTAGTCGTATTCTCCCAGCGCGAAACGCTCGGCTGTGTCGGCCGAGAATGTCTCTTGCCGCGCGCAGATGTCGGCGTCGGGATTTATCTCGAGCAAACGTTCGCGCAACACCTCCACCTTAGGCCGCCCCACGGTCTTTGTCGTGGCCGGCAGCTGGCGGTTGATGTTCGACGGGCAGACCGTGTCATGGTCCACTATCGTAAGGTGTCCCACTCCACTGCGCACGAGGCTTTCGGCGCACCACGAACCCACGCCGCCCACGCCAAAGAGAATGACACGGCAGGCCGTCAGCGAATCTGCGGCCTGCGCTCCCAACAATAACTGCGTGCGGGAAAAAATTTCCTTGCCCATATTTCGGTTCTAAATACGCGTCGTTTTCGACAGCAGCAAGGCATCCAGCAGCACGATGGCGGCCATCGCCTCCACCACTGGCACGGCACGCGGCAGCACACAAGCGTCGTGCCGACCACGGGCACGCAATGTCGTGGCCTGTCCGTCTGTGCCGACGGTAGCCTGCTCGCGCAGCAACGTTGCCACGGGCTTAAACGCGACACGGAAGTAGATGTCCTGTCCGTTGCTGATGCCACCCTGGATGCCGCCGCTGCGGTTTGTCTGCGTCGTAATGCCGCCTTGTCCATCGGGCACAAAGAGGTCGTTCTGCTCGCTGCCACGTTGCGTCAGACCTTCGAACCCAGCGCCGTAGTCGAAGCCCTTAGCCGCGTTGATGCTCATCATCGCAGCTGCCAACGAGGCTTGCAGCTTGCCGAAAATCGGTTCGCCAAGGCCCACAGGACAACCTGTGGCCACACACGAGACGATGCCACCCACGGTGTCGCCCTCTCCCTTCACCTTCAGAATCAGGTCGGCCATGCGTGCGGCCGTGGCTGCTTCGGGACAGCGCACCTCGTTCAGCTCGGCGTCGGCCAGATTGTAATCCTTGTACGTACCGTCGAGACGGATGTCGCCTACCTGGCTGACGTATGCCGCCACCCGAATGCCCACCTGCCTAAGTGCCAACTGTGCCAACGCACCGGCCACCACACGGCACGCTGTCTCACGTGCGGAACTGCGTCCGCCGCCTCGATAGTCGCGAATGCCGTACTTCCGCTGATACGTAAAGTCGGCGTGACTGGGTCGGTAGGCGAGGCGCATCTCTTCGTAGTCAGAGCTATGCGCATTGGTATTGCGGATAATGAAGCCAATGGGACAGCCCGTGGTGCGCCCCTCGAAGATGCCGCTCAAGAACTCCACACGGTCTGCCTCGGCGCGCGCCGTGGTGAGGCGGCTTTGTCCGGGACGACGGCGGTCGAGCTGCTGCTGCACATAGTCGGTGTCCACCTCTATGCCGGCCGGCATTCCATCCACCACGCCGCCCAGTGCCGGTCCGTGGCTCTCGCCGAAAGTGGTAAGGCGGAAGAGGGTGCCAAAAGTGTTCATCGTTCTATTCTGTTTTTTACGTTCTTTGTCCGCCTACTTGCTGCCGCAACCGCCGCAGCCGCCACAACCACCTCCGCAGTTGCCGCTCGAGCAGTCGCCACAGCAACCCGAGAGTCCTTCCACCACCTTCTGCATCTCGGCAGCCGTAGCCTCGCGATTCTCCGTCACACCGCCCACAAAGCGTAGCGTCTTGCCGGCCCACGGGTGGTTGAGGTCTACAGTTATCTCCTCGGGAGTAATCCGGGTGATGGTGGCATTGAAGCGCTCACCGTCGGCATTCATCAAGGGCACAATGGCGCCCTCGAAGATGTAGCGCGAGTCTATGCGGCCGTCTATCTCGAAGACCGAACGCGGCAGGCGTTGCACGCCTTCCTCCACATACGGGCCGTATCCCTCATCGATGCTCAGCACGAAGTCGAAGGTCTCGCCCTTCCCGAGCGGCGTCACTTTGGCCTCGAAGGCGTCGAGCGCCAATCCCATGCCGGAAACGAATTCAAAAGGACGCTCGGTGGTGGCCTCTTCCACCATTTCCGAGATGCCGTCTGCACCTGTCACGAAGAGCTTATATGCCACGGTGATGTACTTGTTTGTTGTTTCTTCTGCCATATTTCGCGTATTGAAGTGTGATTTTCCGCTTGCAAAGGTAAGGTATTTCGGCGAATAATTCGTATTTTTGCACCAAAAAGACGCAATATTATGCTCGAAGCCACACGGCGAGAAGCCAACGAACTGTATGTGCTGTTCTCACTTCTGGGACACGGCACGCTGCCTGCGGGCAATGCTGAGGGAGAAAACGCCGCGGAGTTTCCCGTGGCAATGGTTGTCAGACAGGAGCACAACGGCCCGCGCCGCTACATTCTGGAGGGCGACGAGGTGCGCATCGAAGGTACCGACGGCACACGACGATTCCCACGCGAGGACTTCCGTGCCGCTGCCGAGTGGCTGCTACAGACTGCCAACAGCAGTTCGGAGCCCGAATTCGACATCTCCGAGCTGGAGGGTTTCCTCGACGCGCTCTGCATTTACGACATGGAAGCGCAGACCAACGACCGCACCGACCTGCACCTCGCCCTCTGGAGCACCGACGCACCGCTCATGGGACTGCGCATTCAGAGCCGGCAGGGCGGCTTCCCGCTCATCGACGGCGGCCGTGCGGCCAACCTGAAGTTCGAGCAGACGGGCATCCGCTTCAGCGCACCGGCCATACACAAGATAAACTGGTCTGACGACCCCGAGAACGTGGCCGAGGTGGCACGCCGCATCCTCTACATGCAAGGGCTCGGTGCGCAGTTCCGATATGCAGACGTGGCAGACAAGGTCTTCAAGAGCAATCTGCTGCTCGTGGACACCAACCTGCCGCGCGTGCTGGCCACCATGCTCATGGCACTCCACCTCGACGGCACGGCACGCGTGGACGAACTGACAACCTTGGTGGAGGAGAAGAACCCACTGAAGCTGAAGGACGAATTGGTGACGAAGCACGGCTTCTACCGTCACAAACTGCGCCAACTGCTCTTGGCCGCAGCCTACGGCATGCGCCCCACCGTAACATGGAACGGACGCGCTGGTGCCGTGGACGGCTGGATTCTGACCGACCGGCAAGGCGGCCTGCAACTCTACGGCCGCACCAACGAACAGGCATTCGCCGACTGGCTTTTCACGCACACCCGACTCGAGAAAGGCTCGCCCGAGGGAGACAAGTACGGTCTGCTCGAGCGCGAGAACGGAGCCTACTACCTGAAACTGAACCTTAAAATAACACTCACACGGAAATGAAGCACTTCCTCCTCCTTCTCATCGTCTTCGCCGCACAGGCCATGGCTCAAGAACCGACAGCCGTCTATAAACTCTGGGACGCACAGCCGCCGACCGACAACGGCATCACGCAGCCCGAGGAAGACAAAGGCGGATGCGCACGCTTCGTCACCGTCCCCACCCTGACTGTCTACGTCGCGCCCAATCCCAACGGCCAAGCCGTACTCGCCTGCCCGGGTGGCGGTTACACCGGCGTGTGGCACGGCACCGAGGGCACGCCGCTGGCCCACTGGTACCTCCATCAGGGCATCACCTACGCCGTGCTCAAATACCGGCTGCCCAACGGCCATCCCGAGGTGCCGCTTCACGATGTATGGCGTGCCATGGACATCATGCACGAACACGCAGCCGAATGGGGCTTCACGAAACTCGGCATCCAGGGTGCTTCGGCCGGCGGACATCTGGCCGCCACAGCTGCCGTACACTTCGACACGCCGCAGCATCGTCCCGACTTCCAGATACTTTTCTACCCCGTCATCACGCTCGACGTGGCCGCCACCCACAAAGGCTCACTGCAGGCGCTACTTGGCCCCAATCCCACGCAACAGATGGTGGACCACTACTGCCTCGAGAAGAATGTCACGGCCCAGACACCACCCGCCTTCGTGATGCACAGCTCGGACGACAACGTGGTGCCGCTGCGCAACAGTCTGCAGTACTGCCAGGCCCTCTCCGACAAAGGCGTCTTCCAGAGCCTGCACGTCTATCCCACAGGCGGACACGGCTGGTCGTTCCACGAGTGGTTTCCGTACAAGTACCAGTGGACGGCCGAACTCTCGCGCTGGCTCGAGCAGTTGCGACTGAGAGACCGCCAGTAGATACGTCCCACTCGTCTTCCGCGTCGGGACGCCGCCACTCCCCCATAAATTTTTTCTCGCAAAAAACCTACACGCCTACACTCCAGCCACCTATCGCGCTGTGAGACAACACGTTTCGCGGGTGTAGGTTTCGGTGTAGGCACGCAGTATTGGTGTAGGTTTTCCTACACCACATGGCCTAACCTACACGCGAACCTACACCACCGCACCGCGCAGTGCGTCAGCCAGTTACAACCAAAAGGTGTAGGTTTGTAGGTTTTTTCGAGAAAAAAACTTTGGGGTAGCATTACGCAGCAGCCTTACGCGAGCAAGTAAGAAAAAACGCGCCACACGCTATTTTGAATTTTTAGCACGCACTTTTCACGCTCCCACACGTCAGAAATCACGTTTTTCGTGTCCCATCGTCGCTCTCTTTGCAAAAAAATGGCAAACGAACCGGACTTTTTAACAAAATTTAACGGGGGGGGGTGCGGCGAGGTGCTCTATTATTACTAACTTTGCGCCGTATATTGTAAAGAACGCGCGTGAGCGCACGCCCGTTTAAACCAGTTACGAACAACACATTTATTAACTTAAACAACATAAGCTATGAAACAGGTTTATCTCAAGCCGCGGCTCGAAGCCGTGCGCGTCTGCAGCACATGCTTGCTGGCAGAAAGCAACATCCCCATCAATCAGAGTTTAACTCCCGAACAGCAGAACGACATCAACACCTCGCGTCGCACAAAAGGACGCAACCTCTGGGACGAACAATGGTGATGCGCAAAAGCAAGAACGACAAAACGAATCATTTACAAACCTTAAAGAAGAAAACAATGAAACGTAAATACACTTCTCTCCTTCTGGCATGTCTTATGCTCTCAGCACAGGCATGGGCAGAACTGACACAAATTGGAAACATATACCAGATTGGCACGGCACAGGACTTGGCCGACTTTGCAGCACTGGTAAACGGTGGCACAACAGGAGCCAACGCTGTCTTGACAGCTGACATTGACATGAAAGATGTTACCATCACTGGCATCGGAACGTCATCCAAACGCTACGTTGGAACGTTCGACGGACAAGGTCACACCATCAGCAACCTAATCATTACGCGGGATGCCAACGACACAGGTCTCTTCAACACGGGTGCCGACGTTGTTCTACGCGACTTTTTCGTCGACAAGACCTGCTCTATCACAGGAAAATCACAGACGGGTATCGTCGGTAATCACACCGGCAAGAACGCCCAGTTTATCAAGATTGGCTCTGCAGCCACGATTAGTAGCACTGGTGAAAATACAGGAGGTCTGATTGGCGGATGCTGGTGCGGCAACCCAGGAACTGTGACCATCAACTCGTGCTGGACCGTCGGCGCCATTAAACCTTCTGGCACTAACCAAGACAAAAGCGCTCAATTTATCGGATGGGCGAATCAAGGAACAGTAAATTTTGAAAACTGCTGGAGCATTGCCACACTCGACCACTGGACTTCAGGATTTACATGGGCGCGCCGTGGAGCTACGCTCAACTTCGACAACTGCTATAGCTATTGTACAAGAGGTTTACAGGCCAATGTCACAGGTGTTACTGCAAACGACGTGGCCAGCGGCCGCCTCTGCTTCCTGCTCAACAAAGGAAACACCACATCGCCCGAATGGCATCAGACAATCGATGTAGATGCCGTTCCCACGCTCAACAACACACATGGTATCGTTTTCGCCAAGTATAATCTCGATTGCGACGGCGCCACTCCCACTGAAGGCACGATTGGCTATGCTAACGAGGCGACCGCTGGCATGACTGGTGCTACCTCCTGTGCACACAACTACAGCGCAGGCGTCTGCACGCAGTGCGGTCAGACAGAAGCTAACGCCAACGAATATACTATCAGCACTGCTGATCAGTTCCGCCACTTCGCCTATGGCGTAGAAGCCGGAAAATATAACAGCAACGCCAAACTAACCGCCGACATCGACTTAGCTGAACTCACACTACCATTGCCCATGATCGGCTCGGGTGGCAACTACTATTCGGGAACATTCGACGGACAGGGCTATGCCATCCACAACTTCTCGTTGACGAGCTCCGAGAACTATGCAGGTCTCTTCAGTTACGTCTATGGCTGCACGGTAAAGAACTTCAGCATCGACGGTACGATGAATCTTAGTGGAGGGTATGCCGGTGGCATTATTGGCCAGACAAGCAGCGCCTGCACCTTCAGCGGCATCCATTCCACTGTAGACATCACAGCATCCGGCTCTGCCAGCGACCGCCTTGGCGGCATTGTAGGCTATGCCAACGGAACCACTACAACCATCACAAATTGCACATACGGCGGCACCATTACACTACCGACATCCTTTACGCAGAGCGCAGGAGGTATAATCGGTGGCGGATACAACAACCTGAACATAGACAACTGCGTCTTCTACGGCAAGCTCGTAGCCAACGGCACTGACACGAAGGCCACCAACTTCGGCGGCATGATTGGTTACCTGAACTCGACGAAAATGGACCACATGAAGAACTGTATCTCCGCCGGAACGATAGAACTAGCTTCAGGTCGTACACTGACCAACTGCAATGCCCTTATTGCCTCTCGTACGAAGGATCAGACAGCAGCAATCGGACTGACCGATTGTTACTGGACAGACCTCGGCCTGCCTTCTGTGGTAACTAAAGCCTTGCCCGATGGCACGACTGGTACATCCACAAAGATTACCGCTGAAAAGGCTGCTCGCGGCGAACTGGCTTGGATGCTGAACGGCGAGAGAAGCGACGGCACATGGACGCAGACATTGGGTACACAGCCAGCTCCCCTACCCATCAGCACCGGTGACAAGGTTTATCAGTTTGCAACGAGCGGAGAGAATCAATATTTCGTAAATAACGAGGCTGTCCCCGTAGTACCTTTGATGACGCTGACCGACGCTGCCAACTATGCAGCGGATGCTCCCTTCACGGCCACGAGCCTGACATACAACCGCACGCTGGCAGCAGGTGGCTACCACAGCCTGTGCCTGCCGTTTGCTGTGACGAAAGCGATGCTGGGCAGCGGCAGCAAACTGTTTACGCTGAGCGCAGTGGGTACTAACGCTGTGACGCTGAATGAAGTGGACGAAGTTGCAGCAGGCACACCTTGCTTCGCATCCGTGACGAGCGACTTCAACTTCAACACCTTGGATTTGAAGAACGTGCCAATGAAGAGTGGCGTGACGAATGGTACGAGCCTAAAAGGTACGTTCACCGAGATAACAGGTGCTGGTGCCGAGGGTGTTTACAAGCTTTCGGGAGACGGCACGTACTTTGGTCTGACAGATGACAGTGGTGCCGCTGTGATTAAGCCGTTCCGCAGCTACATCGCAGCAGGTGGCGGCAGCGTGAAGACGCTGAACATCCTGCTCTCCGACGGCACAACTGCAGTCCATAGTCCACAGTCCATAGTCCATAGTGAGATTTACGACCTCGCAGGTCGTCGCGTGACAAAGGCCACGAAGGGCATTTACATTGTGAATGGCAAGAAGGTGATGAAATAAAGAGCCTCACCCCAAGCCCCTCTCCGCGGAGAGGGGCTTTTTTTTGTCGTGCGGCCAGTCGAAACGCAACAAGGGGGACGGAACACGTGTCTGTCGCACCTTCGGAACTCTCTCTGCGTTTCGACTCCATTGCAGGGGCTTTACCCCTGCAAGAGGTTGCCCCGCATGGCAGCACTGAAAGGGCGGCAGAATGATTGCGCTCTGTCGCACCTTCGGCGCTCTGTCGGATGTACGGACCAGTAGCAGGGACTCTCGTCCCTGCTTAATTGCATCCAACAGATAGTCCCGAAGGGGCGACAGAAAGATTGGAACCTTTGCAGAAGCGGAATTTGACAAGCAAAGACCGCGCGGCACGTCGGGCGCCCGGTCGTTGCAGGATTATAAATAAAATTGCGTTAAGAATTTTGTGGCATCATGTTTGAGCTAAGGGGCGGAATTTGACAAGCAAATTCGGCATGCGTTCACGCCACACGTCGCATTCGTTCACGCCACACGTCGCGTGCGCTCACGCGACGCGTCGCTGTGAGCAAAACTACACGTCGCATTTCGAGACGCGACGGCAGGGACGAAAATCGGTGTCGAGAAGGATAGAAAAAGAGGGACGCATTCGCAACGGAATGCGTCCCTCGGACGTAGTGGGTGTCGCTTCTCAGAAGTAGAAGCCGAAGCCGACTTTCAGACCTACGGTGCTGCCGTCGGAGAATTTGTTGAGGCAGAGGTCGTAGTAAACGGCGGGCTCGATGCTGACGAAGTGGTTGAGATAGAAGCAATAGCCCACCTCGGGTGTCAGCTGCACGTAGTTGAACTTCGGCTCGCGGTGCTCGAACTGCAGACCCATGTTCAGGTAGAGTCCGTTCTGCACGATGTAATAGCGAGCACCGGCACCAATCTTCACGTTGTCGATGCCCTTGTACTGATGCTGGTAGCCCAGACGTCCGTACACCATCCAGCTATCCTCGAAGAAGTAACCGCCCGTGGCTTGCAGACCGAAGGTCACCTTCTGGTCTTTGCTGTACGAGAGGTCGAGTCCGGTGAGCGACGTGTTGAGGTACGAGGTGTAGCGTTCGAACTGTGCAGAAGCACTCAGAGAAACGACTGCGAAGAGCAGTGCCAAGAAACTTTTCTTCATAATTGTATTACTTTTAGGGTTAATAATTATTTCATTCTTCGGGTGTGAGCGATTTCTTCTTCCATGCAAAGAGGCCAGCGAGCAGCACCATCAGTGCGGCGCCGCACAGCACGCCTACGCGCAGGGGCAGGCTGAAGCCCTCAGGTGCGACAAGGATGTAGCTGGTGCATACCACGGTCATGAAGAGCGCCGGCAGCAGAGCTATCCAGTAACACCGCCCTGTGCGTGCCAGCCATATGGTGGCAGCCCACAGCATGATGCAGGCCAGCGTCTGGTTAGTCCACGCGAAATAGCGCCACAGGGCATTGAAGTCGATAAAGAACAGGGCCGTGGTGATGGCGAAGAGCGGCAGGCAGAGAATCAAGCGCTTGCCAATCTGCTTCTGGCTCAGACGAAGGAAGTCGGCCGCGATGAGTCGAGCGCTGCGGAACGCCGTGTCGCCGCTGGTAATGGGAGCAGCCACGACGCCGAGTATGGCAAGCACTGCACCGACCATGCCCATCCAGCCCATGCTGATCTCCTTCACCACGATGGCGGGGTTGCCCAGTGCAGAGAGCTTCTCGTAGGCCGTTGCACCGTCCGCACCAGGGAGCGTGCTGGCAAACTTGATGGCTGCGGCGGCCCAGATGAGCGCCACCACGCCCTCGGTTATCATGGCGCCGTAGAAGATGGGGCGACCGAGCCGCTCGTTCGTCATGCAGCGAGCCATGAGGGGACTCTGTGTGCCGTGGAAACCGCTAATGGCTCCGCAGGCAATGGTGATGCAGAGCATGGGGAAGATGGGCAGCCCCTTGGGATGATGCGAGACGAAGGGTGCGTCCGAGAGTTCGGGCAGCCAGCCGTCTTGCGTGAAGATATTCCAGCCAATGCCCACAGCCATGAGCAGCAAGGCGAGGCCAAAGATGGGATATACCCGGCCGATGAGCTTGTCGATGGGGAGCAGCGTGGCCAGAATGAAGTAGAGGTAGATGAGCACGAGCCAAAAGCCTTTGGAGAAGAACCAACCGCGGTCGGCCACCATATTGTCGAGCAACGAGGCGGGCGTGGTAACGAATACCGCACCGACCAGCACCAGCAGCACCAACGCACCGACACGCATCACCACTCGCATGGTGCCTCCCAGTTCGTTGCCGATAATCTCGGGCAGCGACACGCCGCCCTGACGGATGCAAATCATGCCGCAGAGATAGTCGTGAACGGCGCCGGCAAAGATGCAACCAAGCACTATCCACAAGTAGGCGGCCGGCCCGAACAGTATGCCCATGATGGCACCGAAGATGGGACCCGTGCCAGCGATATTGAGAAACTGGATGAGGAAGACGCGCCACGCGGGCATGGGCAGGAAGTCCACGCCGTCCTGCTTCGTGTAGCAAGGCATAGCCGCCGTGTCGCTGGGACGAACCACGCGCTCCACAATGGATCCGTAGAGCAGATAGCCCAGCAGCAGACATACAAGGGATAGGCTAAAGGTCAGCATATTTACGATTTATGATTTACGGATTTACGATTTCTTGCTATTGTATATCACAAACCAGACGGCAACGATGGCCGTGAAGAGGCCGCCCAGCAGGTAGCCCAGCGAAGTGTCCATGCCGAAGCCGTTCTCGTGGTCGATGAGGATGAAGCAGGCACTCACGGCGCACATGAATACGGCGGGGAAGTAGGCAATGAGCCACGACCAGCGCGGTGCGAGACCTTGGCCGTCGGTGCGGTGGCGCAGATAGTGCGCAATGGTGAAGAAGGTGAAGGTGGCCAGCACTTGGTTGAACCACGACACGTAGAGCCAGAGCACCTTGAAACTGCTGACGTTCAGCATAGCAATGGCAACGGCAAAGAGCGGTGCGGTAAGCAGCAGGCGCTTAGCCAAAGGTTTCTGGTCGTAGTGGCTGAAGTCGGCCACAATCATGCGGGCTGCACGGAAGGCACTGCCGCCCGTACTCATCGGAGCAGCCACGATGCCCAGCACCGCCAGCACCAGTCCGGCATTGCCCAGCCAATCGTAGCACATCTGATTGACGAGCAAGCCGGGATTCATCTTCACGGTGCCGCAAGCCGTCAGTGCGTTGTAGAGCCGCTCATACGGCGTACTGCCTGCGATGTCCATCACGTCCACAAACTTCATGGCTGCGGCAGCCCAGATGAGTGCCACCACGCCTTCGGTGACCATCGCACCGTAGAAGCAGCGCAGCCCGTACTTCTCGTTCTTGATGCAGCGTGCCATCATGGGGCTCTGCGTGGCATGGAAGCCACTCACGGCTCCGCAGGCAATGGTGATGAACAGCCCGGGGAAGAGCGGCGTATAAGCGACGGGATAATGGTCGGTGAAGGAGTCGGCAAGGTTGGGGATGCTGCCGTCGTGCGTGAACATGCCGGCACCGATGAGCACTGCCATCAGCAGCAAAGCCGCGCCAAAGACGGGATAGATGGTGCCGATGACCTTATTGATAGAGAACACGGTGACGGCCAGATAAAAGACGAGGATGACGACGGTCCAAATCAGATTGGTATCCGCCACATCGAAGAGGCGCAACGTCAGTTGGTCCATCAGTCCGGCCGGAATCAGTACAAACGACGCGCCGACGCACAGCATCAGCACCAGCGTGACCACGCGCATCACGAGGCGGCACACGCTGCCCAGCTCGTCGCCTATAATCTCTGGCAGTCCCATGCCGCCACGCCGGATACTTATCATGCCCGACATGTAGTCGTGCATGGCGCCGCCCAAGATGCAACCCAACACAATCCACAGGAATGCAGCCGGGCCGTAGAGCACGCCCATCATGGCACCGAAGATGGGGCCCGTGCCAGCGATATTGAGAAACTGCACGGTATAGACCTTCCAAGTGGGCATCGGAATGTAGTCCGCACCGTCGGGTTTCGTGTAGCACGGCGTCTTCCGGTTCGGGTCTACGCCAAAAACACGCTCCACGAAACTGCCGTAGGCAAAGTAGCCAAGCACCAGACAGGCCAGCGCTATGCAGAATGTTATCATACGCTATTGTTTTCCTTTTGTCAAATTCACCGCAAAGGTAGTGAAAAAGCATGAATTATGGAATGAGAATCCGCGATTTATTTTCCGTCCTCTCATTTTTACAATGAAGGCGCCGAAGTTACTCCGTCTCGGCAGAAAAAGAAAACGCAGTTTTCCTTTGTTCTTCTCCCGATTATTCGCAACTTTGGCTGACGCCGAAGTTACTCCGTCTCGGCAGAAAAAGAAAACGCAGTTTTCCTTTGTTCTTTTCCCGATTACTCGCAACTTTGGCTGGCGCCGAAGTTACTCCGTCTCGGCAGAAAAAAGAAAACGCAGTTTTCCTTTGTTCTGCGCTCGACTTTTCGTAACTTTGCAGCATGAAACGTTTACTTGGTCTTTTCCTCGCCCTCTGGCTGCTGGGGCAGCCACTTTGGGCACAAGATATCTTTTCGCCCGCCGAGCCGTCGCCCAAGCGCGAGGTGCGTGCCGTGTGGGTAACCACGCTGAGCGGGCTCGACTGGCCCAAGACAAAGGCTACTTCACAAAAGGGACGCGAGGCGCAGAAAGCCGAACTCTGCAAACTGCTCGACCAGTTGCAACGATGCGGCATCAACACGGTGCTGCTGCAGACGCGCGTACGCGGCAGCGTCATCTATCCCAGCCGCATTGAACCGTGGGACGTCTGCCTGACGGGCCAGTTCGACAAAGACCCAGGCTACGACCCGTTGCAGTTTGCCATCGACGAGACTCACCGCCGAGGCATGGAACTGCACGCGTGGGTGGTGACCATCCCATGCTTCAAGGTAGCTAATGCCTCGAAGATGGGACGCAAGTGCATGACAAAGACGCACCCCGAACTGCTACGCAAGCTGGGCGACACGTACTACGCCGACCCAGGACTGCCCGGCACGGCCGACTACCTGAGTCAGATATGCATGGAGATAGTGAACCGCTACGACATAGACGGCCTGCACTTCGACTACATACGTTACCCCGAGAACGCACCGGCCTTCCCCGACGGACAGACCTTCCGCAAATATGGCAAAGGAAAAAAGAAGGACGAGTGGCGACGCAACAACATCACGTCCATCGTACGTACTATATATAATAAGGTAAAGGCCACGAAGCCGTGGGTGCGCATCAGCTGCTCGCCCGTGGGCAAGTTCGACGACCTGAGCCGTTACTCAGCGCGCGGATGGGCAGCCTTCAGCACCGTGCATCAGGACGCACAGGGCTGGCTGCGCGAGGGCATCATGGACATGCTCTGTCCGATGATGTACTTCCAAGGCGACCATTTCTATCCCTTTGCCGCCGACTGGCAGGAGCGCGCCTACGGCCGCACCGTGGCACCCGGACTGGGCATCTACTTCCTCCACCCCAAGGAACGCGACTGGGAACTGGGCGTCGTGCAGCGACAACTATGCTACCTCCGCCAGCAAGGACTCGGCGGACAGGCTTACTTCCGCAGCCAGTTCCTCACCGACAACACCAAAGGCATCTACGACTATCTGCAACACAACTTCTATCCCCACCCTGCCCTCTTGCCCGCCATGACGTGGCAGAGCGACGTCCGTCCGGAAGCACCTAAACTGGTACACCGCGAACGGCTGCAAGGCATTCACGAGCGGCTGCAATGGAGTGCCGTAGAGAGTCAGGGCGTGCCCTGCCGCTACGCCATCTACGCCAGCAAGCAAGAACCGGCCGACACGGAGCAGGCTGCCAATCTGGTTTGCGTGACGTGGCAGACCGAGTACACCTACAACCTGCTCACCAGCACGCTCTATGGGCTGCACCTTGCCGTCACCGCCATAGACCGCTACGGCAACGAGAGCCAGCCGATGCAGATACCCTAACGCATCACAAAAAACGACAACACATGACCGACCGACGAACTTTCATGAAACGCATGGCAGGCGTGGGAGCGCTCATCGCCACCTCGCAGCTGCCCACACTGGCCGAAGACAACCCCAGCGTGTTCCCCAACCGCGGACGCTTCGAGCGGCTGTCGCTCAGCTACGCCACCGTGGAGATTGGACTCGAGAAGCCCTTCTCCGTATTGCACATTTCCGACTCGCACCTGACCGCGGCCTATCCCCACGAGAGCGAGCAGAAGCAGCAACTCCACGAAAGGCGCACTACCACCTTTGGCGGCCGGCAGGAGGAAGCACTGGCCGATGCGCTCACATGGGCAAAGCAACACGTGGACTACGTGGTGCATACGGGCGACATCATCGACTGGCAGAGCGAAGCCAACTTTGACCTCGTGCGTAAATACTTTGGCGAGGGCCTCATCGGTTCACTTGGCAACCACGAGTACAGCCCCAGCATGTATCTGAGCGACCCCAAGGAGGAGCACACCGAGGCATTCAAGGATAACTCGCGAAAACTCCTGCAGAGCATCTATCCCTTCGACATCGAATTGCACTCGCAGGTGGTTAATGGCGTAAATTTCGTCACACTCGACGATGTCTACGGCTACGTCACCGAGCACCAAGTGGAGCGCTTCCACGAGGAAGTGGAGAAAGGTCTACCCATCGTTCTCTGTATGCACGTACCATTCTTCACGCCCAACATCTGGCGTGCCACCATGCGCTACTGGAAAGACAAAGGCCCGCTGCAGGACGGTGCACTGCCCATGGCAACCGGCGACTACAAGATACAGCAGGACGACGAAGTGACGAGCCGCTTCATTGCCGACCTCAAGGAAGAACCGCTGCTGCGCTGCATCCTGGCCGGCCACGAACACATCACCGTCGAAGACCAGTTCTCGACCTACTGCCGCGAGTACCTCGTAGCCGGAGGCTTCTCGTTCCACGGCCGCGAAGTCCTCTTCGTCTGAACCTTAAAGATAGACAATAACAAGAAAAACAAATGCGTATGAACTTCGAACTTATTCAGCTGCCTTACGCACAGGATGCGTTGCAGCCCGCCATCAGCGCTGAGACTATCGGTTTCCACCACGGAAAGCACTTGCAGACGTACGTGCAGAACTTGAACGCACTGCTGCCAGACACGCCCTATGAGGACATGTCGCTCGAGGAAATTGTGACGCAGAGCGACGGCGCGATTTTCAACAACGCCGGGCAGATACTCAACCACAACCTCTACTTCACACAGTTTGCAACACCCCGTGAAGGGAACAAGCCCACGGGCAGAATAGGCAAAGCCATAGATACACAGTTCGGATCGTTTGATGCCTTCAAGGAAGAGTTTGAGAAGAAGGGAACGACGCTGTTTGGCTCGGGCTGGGTGTGGCTGGCGGCCGACAGCGAAGGAAAATTGCACATCACGCAGGAGGCGAACGCCGGCAACCCCATCCGGCGAGGGCTGAAGCCACTGCTGACATTCGACGTGTGGGAACACGCCTACTACCTGGACTACCAAAACCGACGCGCCGCTCACCTCGCCGCCCTGTGGCAGATAGTGAACTGGAACGAGGTGGAACGGCGGTATGAGTGACAATGGCACGAAGGTCCCAAAGGAGGATTCCTTTATTCAAGGAAAGACTATGAAAACACTGCATTACGCGGCCATGAGGAGATGGGCAATGGCGTGCTTTGCCGTGCTGATGGCAATCGGCATGGCGGAAGGGGCAAGGAAAAAGGTGTACATCACGTACATTCTGCACGGCAACATGAACTACGACAGATACGTGCGTCCCACCATCTGGAAAGAGTTTCCCGTCATCTACGACAATCTGCTGGACTTTATGGACCAGCATCCCGACTTCAAAGGGCAGTTGCAATTCAGCGGGCAGACGCTTGCCTCGCTCCGTCAGGCTGCTCCGGACGTGATAGAGCACGCCCTGAGGATACACCGCCGCGGGCAATTGAACCTGACAGGAACCTTCTACAGCGAGCCCGTGAATGTGAACATGGACGGAGAGACGAACTACAGATGCGCCTGGCTCGGCACCAAAATCATAGAGGACTGCATAGGAGAAGCTACAGACGGCTTCTACCTTCAGGAACGTGCCTACCACGCTCAGTTGCCATGGATATTGAAGAAAGCCGGTGTCAGCTGGACACCCATTATCACAAACGACGAATCGTGGTTCCCGTTCCGCCTGCGGGGTATGGACGGGACGCTCAGTGTGTGTGTCCCCATAACTCGCGAACGGGGGAAGGTGACCGAGATGGCCTCCGTTGCACCCAAGAATGCCCTCATCTGCATCGAAGAGGACTACGAGATACCGCATAGTTTCACTGCCACATATCAGCGCGTTGCAGACTTCAACCGTGAGAGCCGAGACGTGGAGATTGTCTGGACCACAGTAAAAGAATACATTCGGCAGTTTGGAGTGAAGGAGGAAAAATATGTGGACCACAGTGCCAAAGCGCAGAACCCCGAAAACGGCACTTACTCGCGCTGGACGGCCGACCCGCTTGACATCATCCTACAGAACGAGACGAACCGTGCCATGAGCGACTTCAGGGCCGCGAAGATTGTGAATGCACTGGTGCAAGAGGGGTTCGGAGTGAGACTGGACGAAGCCTTCGACTCAAGCGACGCCTCGCTCCCCCACTCGCCCCTGACATGGAACATCGAGCGTGCCGACCTTTACCCCGACATCGAAACCCGATATCTTGCACGCGATGGAGAGGTAACACTGCTCAGCAAAGCCGAACACCTGCTTCTATGGGCCGTAAATAGCGATGCGAAGGGATGGTACCCACTCTACGAGAAACGATGCGAACGACTGAACTCGCTACGGGGAAGCTGTGCACTAAGCCAAGCACTCATTCGCAAAGGGATGAATATGCTGGGAAGCCGACTGCGTCTGGCTGCTTACGACCAATATTATCTGTTGCTAAACACCGAACCCGCACGCAACAAAGAAGTATTTATCGAGAGCGATGCGCCGTATGAGATATACGACTACACGAACGGGAAGAAGCTACCCAGCCGATGCACGCTGGAAGGCGGGAAATATCACATCTGCGTGCTGGCCGAGCTACCCTCGTATGGCTACACGGTGCTGGCCGCCAAAAGAACAGAGAAAGCCAGCCGGGCAAAGTGGTCTGAGGGAACATCCATCAGCCAAAACGGCATCTCACTGACAGCCCACGGGAATTACGTCGAAATGAGAGCAGGCGGAAAGACAAATACAATCAGCCTTGCCCCCTTCAAACTGAAAGCGCTGGCACAAATGGACGACGGACAGGGTGGCGACAAATGGCGTCCGGCCACCCCTTACGGAGCACCACGCATACAGGTTTGCACAGACGGTTTGTGGCCACAGCTAAGGATTGAGATGCAACCAGACTGGCTCGTTCACCTGCAGGAGACATTTACCATCGAGAATGACAGAGTGAGAATACACCTGCAATTCATATTTCCTCACCCCACACTGGTGAGAGGACCAGAAAGCAAGGATTGGTACAGCTTCAGTCCGGAAGGACTGGACCTACTCATCAATACCGCAGAGGCGGGCTACGTGGGGTACGACATCCCCTACGGCATCAGCGAACACAAGCTGCTGGGAACAGGATATTTCTGCCCGCTAAGTTCTATCTGGTTACAACATGCAGAGGGCGGACTACTTGTCTCTCCCCAGACGGGTGAGCAGGCTTTCTGCGTAGACAGCAATGCCGGAATTATACGCTTATATATGGGAGCGTCCACCACTTCGGGACCAATTCGCAATGTGGGCCTCACTTTCAAGACTCCGACAGAAGTCCACCATGAGCCTGCATGGTATGCTGAGCCTTTCCATGGGACGTACGACCACGAGGTTGTCCTCTACCCATACCGCAGGACTTGGCAAGAAGCGCACATCCCTGCACGATTCCGAGAGTTCAGAGAACCCGCATATGTCAGTCTCATTACGCCCAGCACGCAAAGCCCAACGGCCGACATCCCCACACGCGCATCGATGGCCAACATCTCACCGTCAGATGTTGAAGTCACGATGATGGACAACACATCAAAGGGACTCACCTTCCGCGTAAACGAGCGAGTAGGAAAGCAAACCAAGGTGAGTATTCAGATTGCCGGCAAAAAGTATCAGATAGATGTGCCGCCCTTCGGCATTGCAGAAAAGAAGTGACGCTGGATAGTCTGGAAGTTCCGAGATCATCGAAGAAAAAAGGCGGCGCATCCGATGGATGTGCCGCCTTTCTATAGAACAATTATCGTTTCTTACTCTTCGTTTTGACTTTCGGTCGAAATTGGACGTCGTTCAGCAAAGCCCAAGCAAGCTTGGCTCTGCACTCACTCCTCCCAATTTTCTTGCGTCTTGCGAACGTAGGACTGATAGCGGAGCTTCGCCATGCGCTGTGCCTCAGCAAAGAGCTCTTCTGCCTCGTTGGGATAAGCCTTCTTCACAGAGAGATAGCGCACCTCGCCCATGAGGAAGTCGTGGAAGTTCTCCCAGTTCGGTTCCTTCGAGTCGAGGCTGAACGGATTCTTGCCTTCCTCGGCCAATGCGGGATTGAAGCGCCAGAGGTGCCAATAGCCACACTCGACGGCCTTCTTCTCCTCAGCCTGGCTCTTGCCCATGCCGCCCTTAGCCTTGAGGCCGTGGTTGATACACGGAGCGTAGGCAATGACGATGCTGGGACCGTGCCATGCCTCAGCCTCGCGGATAGCCTTCAGCGTCTGAGCGTGGTCTGCGCCCATAGCAATCTGTGCAACATAGACGTAGCCGTAAGTGGTGGCAATCATGCCAAGATCCTTCTTGCGGATGCGCTTGCCCTGAGCAGCGAACTGTGCGATGGCACCAAGCGGTGTAGCCTTGGAAGCCTGGCCGCCAGTGTTGGAATACACCTCTGTATCGAGCACAAGAATATTGACATCCTCGCCAGAAGCAATCACATGGTCGAGACCGCCGTAACCGATATCATAGGAAGCACCGTCACCACCGATGATCCACTGGCTGCGCTTGGCCAGATGAGCCTTGCCTTTAAGGAGTTCGCTCTCCAGCGCGCATCCGCGGCAGGGGCAGATGGGGCTGCCTGCAGCCTTAGCATCCTTGGCTTCCTGCAGCTTCTGAGCAGCCACTTCGGCACCATAGAGCTCAACGCCCTTACCCTGCCAGAACTCGATGGCTCCATCGATGGGCAGAATAGCCTTCTCGAGAGCTGCCACAAATTCATCGGTAGCCTTGCGGTTAGCGGCAGAGTCTTCGTAGGTGTCGAGCCACTTCTGAGTGGCCTCGCGCATCCAGTCGAAAGCGGTGGTCTTGACCAGTTCCTCGGCCTTCTCGCGCAAGATGCCGCGCATCTTCTTGTGGCCAAGCTGCATACCGAGACCGAACTCGCAGAAGTCCTCGAACAGAGAGTTGTTGAAGACGGGGCCCTGTCCCTTCTCGTTCTTGGTGTAAGGCGTAGAGGGGATGGAAGCGGAGTAGATGCTGGAGCAACCCGTGGCATTGGCAATCATCTGACGGTCGCCAAAGAGTTGAGAAAGGAGCTTGACGTATGGAGTCTCGCCACAACCGGAGCAGGCACCAGAGAACTCGAACAGCGGCTGTGCGAACTGAGAGTTCTTGACCGACTGCTTGATATCTACCAGATGCTGCTTCGAGGGCACCTTCACTAACTTGTCCCAGTCGGCAGCCATCTTCTTCATATCGGCTGCATCGGGATTGAACGGAACCATCGTGAGGGCCTTGCCCAACTTCGGGTTACCCGGACAAATGTCGGCACAGTTGCCGCAGCCCAGACAGTCGAGCACGCTGGGTTCGATGACGAAGTGCATGCCCTTCATTGCGGCGGGCGCCTTCATCTCGATGGTGTCTATCTGGAAGTCCTTCAACTCATCGTCGGTCAACACGAATGGACGGATGGCAGCGTGAGGACAGATGTAAGCGCACTGGTTGCACTGGATGCAGTTCTCCTTGTTCCAAGCAGGAACGAAGGCTTCCACGCCACGCTTCTCGTAAGCGGCAGTGCCCACTTCCCAAGAGCCGTCGGCAGTGCCGTGCTTCACAAAGTCGCTAACCTTCAGCAGGTCGCCGGCTTGAGCGTTGATAGGACGCACCAGTTCCTTCACGAAGGCAGGAGCGTCGTCCTGTTTCTCGGCATCGTCAGGCAAGTTGGCCCATGCGGGATCCACCACAAACGGCTTGTACTCGTCACCGCGGTCAACGGCTGCGTAGTTCTTGTTCACCACATCTTCGCCCTTCGAGCCATAAGACTTGACAATAAACTTCTTCATCTGCTCCACAGCCAATTCCACGGGGATGACACCCGTAATGCGGAAGAAGGCCGACTGCAGGATGGTGTTGGTGCGGTTGCCCAGCCCAATCTCCTGTGCAATCTTTGTAGCGTTGATGGTGTAAACTGTGATGTTGTTCTGTGCGAAGTAACGCTTCACCTTGTTGGGCATGAACTTTACCAGTTCTTCGCCTTCGAAGATGGTGTTCAGCAGGAACGTTCCGTTCTTCTGCAAGCCACGCGTCACATCATACATATGCAGGTAGGCCTGAACGTGGCAAGCCACGAAGTTGGGCGTCGTAACCAGATAAGTGGAGCGGATGGGCGTGTCGCCGAAACGCAGGTGCGAGCAAGTGAAACCGCCCGACTTCTTTGAGTCGTAAGAGAAGTATGCCTGGCAATACTTGTCGGTATTGTCGCCGATAATCTTCACGGAGTTCTTGTTGGCGCCCACTGTGCCATCAGCACCGAGACCGTAGAACTTAGCCTGGAAGATGCCTTCGCCACCGAGCGGCATCTCGGGCACCTCGGGCAGCGATGTGAAGGTGACATCGTCTACGATTCCCACCGTGAAGTGGTTCTTGGGTTCGGGCATTGCCAGATTGTTGAAGACGCTGATAATCTGCGCCGGAGTGGTGTCGTGCGAACCGAGGCCGTAGCGACCGCCCACGATGAGCGGACGATTCTCCACGTCGAAGAAGGCATCCTTCACGTCGAGGTACAGAGGCTCGCCGTTAGCACCGGGTTCCTTCGTGCGGTCGAGCACAGCAATGCGCTTCACGCTCTTGGGAACGGCAGCCAGCAGGTGCTTCACCGAGAAGGGACGATAGAGATGGACACTTATCATACCCACCTTTTGGCCGTTGGCGTTCAGATAATCGATGGCCTCGCGGGCGGCATCGGTGGCACTGCCCATGAGGATGATAATGCGGTCGGCATCCTCTGCACCGTAGTACGAGAAGATGTGATACTCGCGACCCGTAATCTTCGAGAGCTGGCCCAGATATTTCTCCACCACTTCGGGCACTGCATCGTAGTAGGGATTGCAAGCCTCGCGATGCGTGAAGAAAGTCTCGGGATTCTCGGCTGTACCACGCGTGATGGGACGCTCGGGCGACATGGCACGGTCGCGGAAACGCTTGATGTATTCCTCGTTTACCAGCGGACGAACGTCCTCCTGGTCGAGCAACTCAATCTTGTGATACTCATGCGAAGTGCGGAAGCCATCGAAGAAATTAACGAATGGCACACAGGTTTCCAACGAAGCCAAGTGAGCAGCGGCGGTCATATCCATCACCTCCTGCACACTGCCTTCGCACAGCATGGCGAAGCCTGTCTGGCGACAAGCCATCACATCCTGATGGTCGCCGAAGATACAAAGTGCGTGGCTGGCCAGCGTGCGAGCCGAAACATCGAAGACGCAGGGAATCAGTTCGCCTGCAATCTTGTACATATTGGGAATCATCAGCAGCAAGCCCTGCGACGCGGTGAATGTGGTGGTCAGCGCACCAGCCTGCAGCGAACCGTGAACGGCACCGGCTGCGCCGGCCTCGGACTGCATCTCCTGCACGCTCACCGTTTGGCCCCACAGGTTCTTGCGGCCACGGGCGGCCCACTCGTCTACATGCTCCGCCATGGGCGAAGACGGAGTGATGGGATAGATAGCAGCTACCTCCGAGAACATGTAACTCACGTGAGCTGCAGCCTCGTTGCCATCACAAGTGATAAATTTCTTTTCTTTTGCCATAACTCTTACCTTTTAATATTATATGATTATCCTGTTCTCTAAGTTAATATAAGAAACCGTACATCCAGAGCGGAATCTCCTGCCCTTGGCCCTCGTTGATGCCCGAGAGCACATAGATGACATCGGTATTCTTGCGGCGCGGCAGCTCGGTGCAGATGCGGAAGCGTTGCGTCTTGTCCACCACAAACGTGCTGCTGCGGTCGCCCATGCGTACATCGTGCCGTCCCCACAGGGCGTTCTGAAAGAACGTCTCGTACATCGTCTGCTCGTCCACGCGGCCTGGTGTCATCACAAACATCAGGTTCGGATTGTGCATCAGCAGCTGGGCTGGTTTCTTGGGGAAAGCCTCGCCTGGGCGATACACCATATTTATCAGACGAGCGTCGCTGAGATATTTAATGTAGTTCATCACGGTGGCGCGTGAGGTCTGCGTGTCGGTGGCCAACTGGCTCACGTTAGGCGCGCCCTTACCTTCCGAAGCCACTAGATAGAGCAGCTTCTTGATGCGGCTCAGGTATTTCAGTTCTATCTGTTTGATGAGCAGCACGTCCACCTCTATCATCATGTTCATCACCTTCAACAGATTTTCCGAGAAGTTTGTTTTCTCGAGAAAGAACGGGTAATAACCATGATGGATGTATGCAGGGAAATACTCCAGCGGATTCACCTGCGAAAGAATCTCCTTCGAGATGCGCTCGTGGCGATTCTGTATTTCGCGCAATCCGTAAGTACGCAGGTTGAGTCCCGTCTTCAAGTTCAGGAACTCGCGGAACGAGAAGCCGCGCAGATTGTAGCTGGCCACCAGTCCGTTCAGTTCGGGATTTTCTTCTTTCAGACGCATCACGCTACTTCCCGTGAAGACCACGCGCAGGCGTCCGCAGCGTTCGTAGATGGCTCGCAGTTCGCGACTCCAGTCGGGGTCTTTGAAAACTTGGTCGATGAGGAGCACCTGTCCGCCTTCCTGCTGAAACTCCGTTGCAAACTGCAGGAGCGTCTTGCCCAGGAAGTAGAAGTTATTCATATTTATATAGAGGCACCTGCGGTCTTCTGCGCCGAAGTGTTCGCGCGCATACTGCAGGAGGAACGTGGTCTTGCCCACTCCTCTACTTCCTTTGATGCCAATCAGACGGGCCTTCCAGTCTATTTCATCCATTAGCGCACGCCGCACGCCGGGCTGCATGTGCTCGACCAAATACTGATGAGTCCGAAAGAACGATTCTAACATACCCTACCAAACGATTTACGGGCGCAAAGATAATGCTTTTCTGCCCAATTTGCAAACTCTGCTTGGCAAAAAGTAACTTTTGAGCTATTTTTTTTCTGTGAAGAGCGGGATGTGGCGCATCTGTTGCATGATGGCCGTCTGACGTCGAAGCATGTAGGCCGACGGATTTTGGCTGCTAAATTTCAGCGGGTTGGGCAGCGTAGCAGCCACAAGGGCACAATTGGGGCGTGTGAGTTCCAGCGCGCTCCGTCCGAAGTGGAGTTGCGCCACTGCCTCTGCGCCGTAGATGCCGTCGCCCATCTCGATGGAGTTGAGATACACCTCCATGATGCGCTCCTTGCCCCACATCACTTCGATAAGCACCGTGAAATAAGCCTCCAGCGCCTTTCGCACCCATGTCTGCGAAGGACCGAGAAAGACGTTCTTGGCCGTCTGCTGGCTGATGGTGCTTCCGCCGCGTCGGCGGCCGCCGTTGGCCCGCTCAGCCATGGCGAGGCGGATGGCCTTGAAGTCGAAGCCGTGGTGTTCGAGATAGCGCTGGTCTTCGCTGGCAATGACGGCCACCGGCATGTACTTCGACATGGAGTCGAGCGGCACCCAGTGGTGGCGGAGACGTATCTGCTCGCCACGCATCATCTGCTGCCCGCAGCGGATAAACATGAGGGGCGTCACGTACACAGGACACCAGCGGTAGATAAGTACAGAAAGGATTGTGCTCCCGAAAAACAGGAGCACAATCCATTGGATGATTCGCTGTATGCGTTTCAACACATTCACAGCAATTGGTTTTCGCAAGTATTACTTCAGCGTGCCTGCGTTGGCAGCAGCAATCATAGCGTCGCTGGCATAGAGATAAACCTCCACGCGGCGGCTGGCCTTCACGTCTTCCTTGCCGTTGGCGTCCACAATCAGGTACTGGGGATCTTCGCCGTAGCCCGTGCTGCTCTTAATCTGAGCATTCGACACACCGCAATTGCCGGTCAGGAAGTTCGAAACGGCGCTGGCACGGTTCTGGCTCAGCGTCAGGTTCGTGGCATCCGAGCCATCGCTGCTGGCGAAGCCGCAGATGGCCACGTCGCAGTCGGTATAGACGTTCAGCACGTTGTTGGCGAACTGCTTCAGCGAGCTCTGTGCCGTGGGAGTGAGTGCATACTTGCCAACAGCAAAGAGAATGCCATTGTCGAAAGTCACCTTCACTGCGTCCAGACCCTTGCCGTCCTTGATGGACTCAGCCTCGGCATTAGCCACAGCAGCGGCAGCAGCCTTTGCCTTATCCATTTTCTTGCCGATGAGCGTACCGGCGGTAGCGCCCACAGCAGCACCAGCAGCTGCACCGATGCCGGCACCAAGCTTGGTATTACCAGTCAGCTTGCCAATCAGTGCACCGATACCCGTACCGGCAGCAGCACCTGCGGTAGTACCGATGATGGCACCCTTCTGCTTGTTGTTCATTGTGCCACAGCCAGAGAATACCAAGGCCACTGCCATGATTCCCACCATTAATTTGTTTGCTTTCATACTTCGATAATTTTAATGTTAGTAATGTTTACTTCACAGATTATGCCGCAAAGATATAACTTTTTCTGCATCCGAGGCAGTCGGAACCCGTTTTTTTTCGTAATTTTGCAGCGTTTTAACAAATATAGGGCGGCAGCAGCGCCGAGACGAGCGCGCGAAGTGGCCCTGCAAAGCACAACAATAGAATGGCAAAAGAACTGGATTTCCTGACAAAGAGGAGCGAAGATTACAGCAAGTGGTACAACGAACTGGTGGTGAAAGCCGACTTGGCTGAGCAAGCCGACGTGCGCGGCTGCATGGTGATAAAACCTTACGGCTACGCCATCTGGGAGAAGATGCAGCGCATACTGGACGATAAGTTCAAGGAGACAGGCGTGCAGAACGCCTATTTCCCGCTGCTTATCCCCAAGAGTTTCCTCTCGCGCGAAGCGGAACACGTGGAAGGCTTCGCCAAGGAATGCGCCGTGGTGACGCACTACCGCCTGAAAACGAACGAGACGCACGACGGCGTCATCGTAGACCCGGCCGCTAAATTGGAGGAGGAACTCATCATCCGACCCACGAGCGAGACCATTATCTGGAATACTTTCAAGAATTGGATACACTCGTATCGCGACCTCCCACTGCTCGTAAACCAGTGGTGCAACGTCATGCGCTGGGAGATGCGCACCAGACTCTTCCTCCGCACCAGCGAATTCCTGTGGCAGGAAGGCCACACGGCTCATGCCACACGCGAGGAAGCCGAGGAGCGCGCCAAGATGATGCTCAAGGTGTACGCCGACTTTGCCGAGAACTGCATGGCAGTGCCAGTGGTGCAGGGCGTGAAGAGCGAGACGGAACGCTTCGCTGGCGCACTCGACACGTACACCATCGAGGCCATGATGCAAGACGGCAAGGCCCTGCAGAGCGGCACGAGCCACTTCCTGGGCCAGAACTTCGGCAAGGCGTTCGAAGTGCAGTTCCTCAACCGCGACAACCAGCCTGAATACGCATGGGCTACCAGCTGGGGCGTCAGCACCCGACTGATGGGCGCCCTCATCATGACACACTCCGACGACAACGGCCTCGTATTGCCTCCTGCACTGGCTCCCACACAGGTGGTCATCATCCCAATATACAAGAACGACGAGCAGCTGCAGAAGGTGGACGAGGCAGTGGCTCCCATCGTCGCAGAACTGCGTCAGATGGGCATCAGCGTGAAGTACGACAATGCCGACAACAAGCGTCCGGGCTTCAAGTTTGCAGACTACGAACTGAAGGGAGTACCCGTGCGCCTCGTACTCGGAGCACGCGACTTGGAAAACGGCACCGTAGAGGTAATGCGCCGCGACACGTTGGAGAAAGAAACACAACGGCTGGAAGGCATTGCCGCACGTGTGAAAGACCTACTCGGCGACATACAGCAGAACATCTTCCAGAAGGCAAAGACCTTCCGCGACGCACACATCTACGAGTGCGAAGACTACGAGGAGTTCAAGCAGCGCGTCAAGGACGGCGGCTTCTTCCTCTGCCACTGGGACGGCACACCCGAGACCGAAGCTCGCATCAAGGAGGAGACACAGGCCACCATTCGCTGCGTTCCCTTCGGCGTGGAGCAGACGCCCGGCACGGACATGGTCAGCGGCAAGCCCGCAGTAGCCCGTGTACTCATCGCACGTTCCTACTAAAAATGCCACGCGTCGCAAGTCTTCATGCGACGTGTGACAAAACGAAATGCGACGCGTCGCTTCAGCCGAAACGACGCGTCGCAATTTTTATGCCTCACGTCACGCTTATTTCACCCTCACGACACGGATGCCAAGCAGCGAGGTGCGCTTCTGCATATACTCGAAGAGAGGCTGCGGGTCAAGCAGGACGCGCCCGTGCTGACTGCTGGCGTGGAGCATATGGAGACGTCCGTCTAGCCACTGCGCAAGGCCAAGGTGTGAGACATCGAGCCCATCGCGACTGGTGACGAGCGCCAGAATGTCGCCGTCCTGCACATACTTCAGCGCCTCGCGGCTGCGATTGAGCAGATGCGACGGGATGTACCGGACACTGTCGCCCGCTGTTTCCAGTTCCGCCGCGCGCAGTTGCTCGAGTGTTTGAGGGTCGCGACCGAGCATGGGATAGGCGTCGGGATGAGTCGACATGAAGTGCAAATTTGTCTGCTGCACGCCACAGAACGGCCAGTAATTGCCGGCAGGCGTGGCTTTGGGCTCAAGCAGTAAGCCCTGCCCCACTCCGCTGCGCACCCACTGGCTGAAGTAGTGGTTGCGACTGAGGTAGCCATCCATACGCCCACGCCTGTAACGCAGCATGGTGAGCCAGTGGCAGAAATCCTGCCAGCGGGCACTGCCCTGCCGCGTGGTGAGTGTGAGCGCTGCCACGTTCTCCACCAGCGTGGTGCAATCCAGTTGGTGCAGGTTCACCACCAGCTGTTCGGTCTTGTTCACCTCGAGCGTGGCGGCTACGTAAGGCGTGCCCTCCAGTTGGTGGGCATAGAAGAGCATCAGGTTGACGTTGGCCGGCTGCTTGGCACCCTCGCGCAGTAGAGCCACCACACGCAGACTATCTTCCCTTTCGTAGGTAATAGCGCGTACGGAACAAAGCATCAGCGATGCAAGGGCAAGCGCGAGCAGACGTTTCATTGAGAGGAAGAGTTTATTCCTGCGGTTCTGCTTCTTCTGCCGGAAGTTTCACAAGTGCCGTAACAACGAACGTGACAAGACAGAAGCCCATAATGCAGAGGAAGAACTGGCTGTAGCCAAGACTGTCGGACATCCAGCCGGAAACCATGCCGGGCAACATCACGCCGCCCAGGTATTGGAAAGCCGTGCAGAGCGAGAAAACCGAAGTGCTACGCTCGCCGTGCGAGAAGCTGACCAGATAGAGCGTGTAGGCCGTGAAGCCGAGGCCATAGCCCACCTGTTCGACGAAGACGCACGTGCCCACAATCCACAGATTTGTCTCCTGCACAAGGCTCAGATACACGTAAACGACGTCTGGCAACGTCAGGCAGAGCACCAGCGGCCAGAGCATACGCCGCAGGCCATACTTCGAAACTAGCCAGCCGCCCAGAAGGCCGCCGCCCAGAAGGCCGATGACGCCCAGCGTGCCGTAGATAAGTCCGTAGTTCACGTCCGTCAGTCCCAATCCGCCCTCAGCTATCGAACGTTTCAGGAAGAGCGGGATAATTTTCGTAAGCAGTCCCTCAGGCAAGCGGAAGAGCAGGATGAAGCAGAGCGCCGTGAGGATGTGAGGTTTGCTGAAGAATACGACCCACGTTTTGGCAAACTCGTGTAAGTGGAAGCTCACGCCATGTTTATCGCCGTCCACTTTCGCTGCAGGCTTCTCCACCACGGGGAGCATACGCGAATGGTAGGCAAACAAGAGCAGCATCAACGCACCAACCACTGCAAAGGTAATGGACCACGCCACGGGTATTCCCATCGGCGCCATGCCGCAGAAGCCTTCCTGCAGCACGCCGGCCAGCATCACCAGACCGCCTTGTCCCAGAACCATGCCGATGCGATAGAAGGTGTTGCGCACGCCAACAAAGAGTTCCTGCTGCCGATTAGTCAGGCCAAGGATGTAGAATCCGTCGGCCGAGATGTCGTGTGTGGCGCTGCTGAAGGCCACCAACAGGAAAAGTGCCAGCGATGCCTTGAGCCACATCGCAGTGGGAAGCGTCAGAGCCACCATGCCCAGTGCCGCTCCGATGAGAAGTTGCATGGCCAGCACCCACCAACGCTTGGTACGCAACGTGTCGATGAACGGGCTCCACAGCGGCTTTATAACCCACGGCAGGCCGAGCCAGCTGGTGTAAAGGGCAATCTGCGTATCGGAGAGCCCCATCTCTTGATACAGCACCACACTCATCAACATCACGGCTGCGTAAGGCAGCGATTCGCCCAAGTAGAGGCTGGGCACCCAAAGGGAAGGATTTTTCTGTTCGCGCTTCATATTCTTATGTTCAATATTCGGAAATGGAGGTTATCGACGGTCACCCGTACGCAGCCGCGTGTATCCGACAAGACGGTCGAAGCGGCTACCCTGCCCGCGGTAGTACACCAGCACAGAATACTCGTTCTCCGTCTCGTAGAAGTCGCCCATCGTACGTGCCGTGCTGCCGTCGGACTGCCGGAACTGGAGGCCGTAGTAGCCCTGCTTCAGGAGAACGCCACACTCGTACTGGCCGTGCAACTCGTCGTATTCCATGCGACACTGCGGGTCGAACGCGCCGTTCGTCCAGTCGCCGCATACATAGACATCGTTCGGCAGACGTGGAGACAAAAGGATGAAATGCGTCATCACGTATTCAGCCGTCACTGCATCGTCTTCGTCATCGGCACTGCGCAACACATAGGCGCCGTTGGCATCCTCGCTGTACGTATAATTACGCTGGACCGAAAGCGGAAAAAGCGTGGCGTGGTAATACGGTTCGTACCACTCCATGCGGTCCACACCAAGCGAGGTGCGGTGGACATCGAGTATCTCGAACTTGTGAAACTCGCTGCCGGCAGGGAAAATCAAATCGCGGTTGTGCGTAAACTCGATGCCGTTCTGCTTGCGGATGTCGGGCGTCTGCAGACGTACGGCATTGTCCAGGCGGCGGTTCTGCATGACGATGGTCTTCAGTTCGCGTGCAGGGTCCACCACACGCAAAGGCCCGTAGCCGACGGAGAGCGTCAATTGCTGGTGGTCGCGATTGAAGTCGATATCGGTATTGCCGCTCACCTCGGCATGGATGCCTGCCGTATTCTCGTAGATGCAGAACTGCGCCTCGAGGACCGGCTCGTCGTTTTCGACATCGTCGCCCTCATTGAAAATCTTTACGCTGTAGTTGCCGCTCAAGAGGAAAGCCACATCGGGATTGGGAAGCCGCAGGCGATAGTGCGTATAGAGTTGCGTCGTATTGAAACTTACTTCGTAGTCCTCAATCAGCTGGTCGTTGAGACCGCTCATAAAGTCGCTTTGGAAGATTCCGTCGGACGGTTGCCAGTCGGCGTCGCAATGCTGAATATGATACACATAGCGTTTGTATTCGTGGCTCATCTCGTCCCACGAGATTTCGAGGTGTTTATGTTTTCCATATGCCAGCATGGGCGGCAGCGTGGGGTCGCCCTCCACAATGACCTGCAGCGTCCTGACGTTTTCGTCAAGGATACGCTGTTGCTGAGCGTGCAAGCGCAAACTTGCAAGACACAAAACAGAAAAAATAATTACCAAGAATCTCTGCATATCAAACAAAGCAAACGATTTATGAAACGTCACTCTCGTCCTTTCAAGATTGGCAACTGCCAGTGGAAGCAGACAGCCAAAATGCGCATCAGTACAACCATAAAGCTACTGAGCAACGCATTCACCTCCGCTGTCAGCCCAAAATGATCGCCGAGCACATAAATGATGCCGCCCGTCACGCAAGCCAAAGCGTATATTTCCTTGCGGAAGATAATCGGCTCTTCGTTGATAAGCACGTCACGGATCACGCCACCCGCAGCACCCGTGACGCAGCCCATGGCAATGGCCGTCCATGAGGGGAAGCCCAGAGCCAGCGTCTTTTCGATGCCGATGACATTGAAAAGCGCCAAGCCAATGGTGTCGAAGAGAAACCAGGTGTTATCTTGCCGAATCAAGTATTTGCCGAACCACATGACCCATAACACCGCCAGCGCGCAGCAGATAAAATAGCTGCCGTTCGTCATCCAGAATACATCCACACCAAGCAGGAGGTCGCGAATGGTTCCGCCGCCGATGGCTGTGGCCATTCCCACAATCCACGCTCCGAAGATATCGTAGCGTTTGGCAGACGAGAGCCGGACACCGCTAATGGCGAAGGCAAACGTGCCGATGAACTCTATCACCACAAAGGACGTGGGCAGCCGCAGCGTGGCGCCCATCTCCTGCAGCAAATCCAAAAGCCAGTCGTGCATACCTTACGTTTGCGGCGTCACTCCGTCAGTCCAACTTCCTTCCAGCGGGCAGCTATTTCCGTTGCATCGCGCAACGCCGTAGCAGCATCCACCTCGTACTCCGCGCACAGCGCATCGGCCAACGTCTGCTCAGTGAATTCTTTGTCCAAAACAGTTTTCCACAAGAAAGCAGCCGACTCATTCAGGCTGATAATCCGACTGAAGTCGATGTTTGCCTCGCCGTACGCCACGATGATATTTTCGCCGCAAATCTGGCGCAACTCAAAACCTTTCTTTATCTTCATAACTCCGTTTTATTTTCCTCGGGAACTACGTCCCACACGTTTTCTCAGATACATTCTCTGTAGAGCCACAGCAAGTACCGCCTTATCGGACGCAGCCAGCGCCACAGGCGGATGCGCCGTTGCAGACGCTTATCGCTTGCCAGCAGTGTCCGTCCGGGCCGTATGTACTCCGTCACCACGCCACAGACATCACCGCAGAGACAGTGTTCCACGCCACGGACGTTTCCATCGCCCTGCAGTGTCAGCCGCTCGCCGTCGCGCTGAATGATGCGATGTAGCACGTAATGGCCAGGGGCTATCTGCGCCAACACGGCATCACCGACTTTCAGCTCATCAAACGGCGCCAACTTCACGCGGTCGCGACCAAACTCAATGAAGGGACGCATACTGTAGCCTTTCACCCATATCACAGCTGTGTGTCCCTCGGCCAGTTTCTCGCCCACAAGCCCAAGAAATGCGTCATTCGGCAGTTCGTGGCGCTCCTCCTGCACCGCCACCCCGTTACGGCGGCGGTATGCCTTGCGCCATGGCCACAAAAATGTGTGCAACAGCATGCGTATGACTCTCTTCAGTGCTTTCATCTCGTTACGGTGTCGTGACACAGATGGGCAGCCGCCGCGTCGGGCAGGCAACCCAGTTCGAAAATGCCGCACAAACTCACAAGCTGGCCTACGCTGTCACACACACCGCGATACACACGCTCGTCCCACTTCATGCTACTCATCGCGGGGAGCAACTCGCCAAAAGCTTCCACGGGCCGCAAGCGGCGGATGGTGTTCTGCGGACGCTGCTGGATGCGCACGATGGCACCCACCGGTGCCTGTATGTTGCGATAGCACGGCGTCTTGCCGCTCCACGGGCTGCCATAGACGATGGCCTGCCCGTCCTTTATTCTCACCACAGGGTTGTCGTCGTTCATCAGGTCGCAACCGGGAATATTGTCGTACCAGAGTCTGGTGTGCGTACTCTTCCCCGTGCCGCTCGGTGCCGTCATCAGGTAGCCTTTGCCATCGCAGCGAATAACGGATGCATGCATCAGCAGCGTACCTTTGTCCGCCCCAGCGAAAGCGTAAGCAAGCATGATTGCATTGTTCAGTCCGAAATTGCGCTGTTGCCACGTCTCGCCCTTCAGCGCCACGGTGATTTCTCCGAAGTCGGTGTTCGTCTGCACGTGACTGCAAAGCACGCCGTCCGGGTCGCTGATGGTAAACTGATAGCCACCCTCGGCCGTCTTGTAAACGCCATAGTTGTTGCCAGCACTGTCAAACTGACCAATCTCGCGGCCAAGCGTCTCCCAGCGGAACGCATCGTCCACCAGCACGCAGAACAAAGGCGCCTGCGACAACGCATCCACGCGAAAACGCGAAAACGAGGGAATCAAGCGTTCGTCGTTGGCTTCGTCGGCAAACGAAATGCTCAGCGCATGCTCGCCCACTATATAATGCAGCGTCTTCACTTCTTTTTCTTTTTTCCCTTGTCGGCCTTCTGCTTCTTATTCTTCTCGGGTGCCACGGATTTCGTCTCGATGTACTGCTCGGCGTGGAAGCGGAAGTCGGCATCGGGCATGGCCGTCAGCCGCACAAAAGAGAGTGCCTGCTGCTTCTTCCGAATCTTTGAAAGTTTCTTCTCCGCACGCGCCTTCTTCTCGTCGAAGAGCACGGTGCACGTCAGGTTCTTCTTCCCCGTATATTCCTCGAGATGAAACTGCAACTGCGTGGCGTAGAGTACTCGGTCCATCAGGAAATGTGTCTTTTCGTCCACGAAAGCCGAGTCCAACCGCTGCACATCGGTGAGGTACACGACGGAATCAAGCAACGAAATGGCGTAACCGAATATATACACAGGCTTCTGCACGACCTTGGCCCTCGTGGGCAAAATGGTCAACGCCAAGAGGCACGTTGCAAGCAGAAGCAGGTTAGAATGTCTGTTCATCTTTCCTTTTATAGCTTTAACGTTGGGCAAAGATACGAAGTTTCCCCGAAACGCACAACGTTTCGGGGAAACAAATCTTCGGCCTCGCCTTTCCGTTGTCGCACGGGCCGGGATGGCAGTTATCGTCTGCGGCCAAAGAGGTCGCGCATTCCGTCGAGGTCGAAACTCAGCGAGAAACGCATGGTCTGGTCGAGCGGATTGCTCTGACTCGTACTGAAGACGTAAGACGCATCGACCGTGAAAACGCTCATGTGGAAGCCCGCACCCACCGTAAAGTACTTGCGGTTTCCCTTGTTGGCAGCCTCGTGATGGTAGCCGCCACGCAGCATAAAGCGGTCGTTGTAGGTGTACTCGCAACCCATGCTCCATTGCAATTCCTGCATTTCCTCCTTGAATCCGTTCGGCGCATCGTGGAAACTCTTGAAGATACCCGAGATGGGCGAGATATCGTAGTAGTCTTTCTGTACGCGATCGGTGTAGTCGTTGTCGGCCTCGCCGTCCTTTTGTTTCGGATAAGTGGGCACAAGCAACTTATTGACGTCTGTGGCCACACTGAACTTATTGTATTCGTTGAAGGGAATCGTGAGGTTGAGTCCCAGACGCAGGTTGGTGGGAATAAACTCAGCGTTGTCATCACCGCCGTAAGATATCTTACTGCCGATATTATTGATGTTTAGTCCCCATCCGAAGCTACACTCACGGTTGCCTGCCATAAAGTAACCAAGCCGATACATGGCAATGTCGGCAGCGAAAGCCTTGCCGGCACTACTCTCGGCCGTGTAGTCGTACTTGATGTCGCTATAGATGAAACGCATGTTTACAGCCATCGAGAAACACTCGCTCAACATGCGGCTGTAGCCCAGGTCGAAAGCAAACTCGTAGGGGTTGATGGTCATGTCCTCCATGTCGGAGAGATACACCTCGCCCAGCGAGAAGAAACGCAGCGAGCCGTGGACTGCCGAGTAATCGCCGATACGATAGAAGCCTACAAGGTTGGCCAGATTGATGTCATTCACCAACTTGCGCAACCACGGCGTGTAGCTGACAGAGGCACCTGCACGAGCGATATTGAAAGGGTACTTGGCTGGATTCCAATACTGCGAATTTACGTCGGCCTCGGTGGCAGCACCGACATCGCCCATGGCACCGCCACGAGCGTCAGGCGCGATTGAAAGCGATGTAACGCTGGTATTGACGGGGTTGAACATATTCTTCTTGTCCTGCGCACGCAAGGAGCCGACGGCAAGCACGAGCGCCACAAGAAGCAAAAGCCTATGTTGGAATGTTCTCGTTTTCATACGTAAATAATAACCGCACGGAGCCGTTATTTATTGTTTAGCACAACGATTTTTTGCGTTTTTGACACTTTTTTACTGCTGCCACACTGGATGGTGCAACGATAGAGATAGATGCCCGAGCCCAGACGCCCGCCAGCTCCGGTGGAGAGATTCCACGGAATGCGGTATTGACCTGTTGGACTGGAACCCACTTCGGTCTTCGTCCAGACGCACCGGCCAGAGAAGTCAAAGACGTCGAGCGTGAAAGTGCAGTCGGCACCGGGGAAGTCGTAGCTGACCACAAAAGTGGTGCTGGTGATGGCAGGATTCTGCGTGGCCGTAAGTGCCAGCAAGTCGGGCTTCAACGACGGATTGACCACGAAGTCGAGCGACGTCAGGCTGGTATTGTTGAGCACATCCCATGCACGGAACGTAAGGCTGTGCGGGCCGGCCTCGAGACGAGGAATGCTAAATGCGACAGTGCCACGAGTGAAGTCGCCAAACTGCCCCACGTAATAATCGTTGAGATTGTAGGTCTGGTCGGCACGCCCGTCGATGCAGAGCTGCAGGTCGTGCCCCACTCCGTTTCCGCTGACGCTGACACCGCTCTCGTCCTCGAGTTGTGCCACAAAATATGGCTCGGCATTCACGACGTCGCCATTCTGGAAATCTTCGTTCCGCAGATAGGCATAGACGGTAGGGCCGAGGGTGTCGGCACCAAGCTCGTCGCTGACGTCGCCAAGCACGAAGTCCTCGCTGTAACCGCTGGCTTCCACCGTGGCATCTGCACTGAGTGCATAGAAGAGAAGGCGGGCCGCCGTGACACCGTTAGCAATATCGAGCGGCACGATGAAGGAGAGCGAGAAGTGGCCGTCGCGCACACTGTCCTGCGCAGTGTAGAGCGCCGTTCCGCGGTCGGAGAACGAGAAGGACGTAGTGGCTCCGGCATTGTTCTTGCACGTAATCTTATGCAGGCTGTCGAAGAGCCGCGCCGATACGATGCCGCGGAACGCCGGAAGCAGAGAGCCGTCGGCCTGACGCACGGAACCGCTGAAGCGAACGTGCTGGCCTGCCTTCAGGGTTACTATCTCCGAGCCATCAACAGCCTGCCCGTTGATGCTGTCGAGTGTCACCTGCTGACGCGGTGCTCCAAACGTGAGGGCGGGGTCGCCAAGGAGCGCGTAGTGGAGCTTGTTTTCCGGCGCGCTGAGGTCGGAACCGCCATCCGTAATGATATCGTTCTTGGCCAGACACACCGCATCGCCCACTCTATAGCGTTGACCTGCCGCATCAGAGGCAAAGAGATAGTGCATGAAGTAGCGGTTCATGGCCAGATTCTGCGTGGCATACACGGTGCGCGTGGTGCCGTAGAATGCCAGGGCTGCTCCGTTCTCATTAAGCACAGCAGTCTCTCCAATATTGTCCGTAGCGCCGTCAAAAGGCATCACATCGCAGGCAGCCGTCAGCCAAAGCGGAAGACGCGTGCCGCGGAATGCCTGGAAGTCCTCGAGCATCAGCACCAGTTCGTGGCTAAGCGAAGTGGCATTGGCATGGCCGCAGTAATTCATCACCAGCGCGCCCTCGTCCATCTGCTTCTTCAGCAGATTCACCACCTCGGGGTAGGTATTGCAGCGCGTGGTGCTGACACGTGTGTATGCGTCCCACATCACCTTGCGCACCTCCATCGAGGGATTGTCTTGCAGGATGCGCTCGGCCACGTCGTCGGAATAGCGCATGTGCTCGTTCTCGTCGCCGTCGTCGCCCATCATGCAAACCACATTGCGCCAGCTGCCGGCATTCTGATTGCTGAGGAAGGCGATTGTCTTATCAACCATCACCTTGGCCTGCGAAGCTGTGACAACAGGGAAGCGGCCCACGCCAAGGTCGCATTTGTCCTTCAGCAGGTTACCGCCCTCGCCATCATCTAGCAGACCGAAGTAGTCCTCCATCACAAAGCAGCGCGTGGCACTGACGCTGTTGTCGCTCTCGAAGCAGAGCAAGTAGTCGTCGGGATTCGTACGCCGCCATGCAGTACTAATCATCCGATTGTCCCACGCACAGTCGCCGAAGAGCAACAGATAGCGAGGCGACAGGCCACCCGACGCAGCGCGGTCGTAGAGCATCTTCATGAAGCGGCGGTAGGCCGTGGCATCGGGCGTGCCGCTCGAGAATTCGTTGTACACCTGGTTGGCAGTGAGCACCGCCACCCGCAGTTGGTCGTACTGCCGATGCGCATCGGCCAGCCGTTCGGCCTGCGCACGCAACTTACCGCTAGATGGAATAAGGATAACCATGTCGAGGCTGTCCAAGCCGTGGAGATCCTGATTCGCCACTTCACCCACCACGTTGGGTTGCGGGAAAGAATACGACGGGTCGAATGCCACGTAGCGACGCGACGCATCGTCCACCGTCACACGTAGCACATCGCCGTCCTGCGTGCCAGTCATCAGGCAGGCCGCATCGCCACGCTCGCCGATGCGCATCACCTGCAGGCCCGCGCCAGTGATATTGAACTGAGCCGGACGTGCCTCGCGCGAGAAGCAGACGTAGCCCTGACGAGGCGTGAGTTGCCGGCTGTAATGGAGCGCCAAATAGTTGAGCCGCGCCTCGTTGCCGGCCGTACTGGTGAGCCGCACGGTCCAATCTGCACCCTGCGAGTACGACCTCACATCGTAGGTGCGTGTAGCCTCGGTGGCATAGATGTATTTGGCCGTGGCGGACAGCGATATTTCGGCAAGGTTGGAACCATTGACATTGGGCTGCAGCACGGTCTGGCTGGCAGCGCCGTTGCTGAATGCTACGGTCAGCTGCTCCTGCCCCTGCGAGTCCTGCGTGCTGAGTTTGTAGGTACGCGTAGAAGAATTGGCGAAACTGACATTCTCGTACAACTCGCGGCCGCCGTGATACCACGCGTATTCGTCTTTCTCGTAGAGCACGTGGTCGGTGAAGTCGTTGTAGCCGTCCTGCGGCGTAGCGTCGGAGGTGACGGTCTGTATCTGGCTGGGCTGGTCGGTCTCTGTAAGGAAATAGCAGGCAGCGTTGGCGTAGTTGTTTACTACACGCGTATTGCCGTTCCAGTGTAGCAGGCCGTTACCCCAGAAGAGCCATGCGTCGAGCGACGAGCTGTAATAGAGCGGAACTTCCTCAAGGTCGTCGAAGTCGCGGTCGGCATCCAGCAGTGCGTTCTGGCGGTGGCCGCCGTAGCCATAGAGGTGTACGTTCTCGGGACGGCCGAAGCCCATCTTTTTCAGCGCCGAGCGCGTAAGGCGGTACATGCCGTCCTCCGTGATGCTTATCTTCACCCACTGGCCCGTGGCGAGCACCGAGTGGTCGACATAGCGTCCCGTGCTGCGCGAAGCCACACGCGCCGGACGCGCCTTGGGTGTAGCCACAATGGTGATGCGGGCACTGAGCAGTTTCTCGTACCGACCGTTGCGGCGGACGATGGGAACGAACGAAATATCCATCATGCCCTGCCGACGCAGCACGCCCACATGCGACTCTACGCGCAAAGTATCGCCAATCTGGCTGTCGAAGCGGGCCGCCGCCTGAGCCTCAGCGCGTGAAAGTGGCGCAAACTCGGGGTACTCAAGCAGGACGGAATACGTGTGGATGCGGTAGTCAGTCTCCAGCGGCACCACCTCGCTATAGACAGGAAGCATCGAATCGATGTGCAATTCCTGCCAATCGAGCGTAGTGAACCTGCTGCGTCCTTCGGCGAAGGCCGAGACCGCAAACAGCACACCTATTATATATATAAGGAATCGTCGCATTCTATATTCCCTAATCTCAAATCCTCAAATATCATTTGACATTAAACTCCAGCACCTTCCGTCCCTCGAGGTAGCCAACCAGATGGTCGTCGATGTGCACGGGGCCAACGCCTGCCGGCGTGCCGGTGAAGATGAGGTCGCCCGTCTTCAGCATGAAATACCGGCTCACGAAACTTACCAGTTCGTCCACCCGATAGAGCATGTCGGCCGTATGTCCCTGTTGCACCGTCTGCCCGTTGATGTCGAGGCGGAAGTGCAAGTCCTGCACGTCGCCGAGTTCGTCGAGCGGTACCCATTCGCCCACGGCGGCACTGCCATCGAAACCCTTGCACAAGTCCCACGGCAGCCCTTTCTCGCGCAGCCGCTGCTGCATGTCGCGTGCCGTGAAGTCTATGCCCACCGTCACCTCCGTATAGTAGCGGTGTGCAAATCGTTCGGGAATGCTGCGTCCCAAGTGACTGATGCGCACCACCAACTCCGTCTCGTAGTCACACTGCTGCGTGAAGTCGGGGATGAAGAACGGCTTCCCGCCCGTCAGCAATGCCGAGTCCGCCTTGGTGAAAATCACAGGTTCCTCTGTCTTTAATAACGAATTATGCAGCTCTTTATTGTGTGCCGCATAGTTCATTCCCACTCCAAAAATCTTCATGCGTTGCGTTCTTTGCCTGCAAAGGTAACACTTTTCCCGCAAATAGTCGAGCGGCGCAATAGGAAAAGAATTTCATTATTTCTTGCACGTTTCGACCGTTTGTCCTATCTTTGCACTGACCAATCGCCCTTTTCGAGGGCTGGCGGGTCAAACTATCTTAGTGGATTACGAGGCTGAGGCACGTGTGCCTGTGGCCGAGTGAAAGGACGTTTACGAACGTTATCTTCGACATCCGAATCTCGCAAATTTGAGCAAAGGAAGAACACGCCGAGGGACGTTCACGTGGATGATTATATGCCCATCTCTCAGAAGAGATGTTTGTATATTCTCATCGCGGCGTGGGCTGATTGGTCGTTTATTCTTTTGCGGGGCGTTTTCCAGAGCCTGTATGCGGGATAGACAAAGACACAATGCTATCCACGCCCTTTTTATATCCAGACGTAAACATAAATGTGTAACGCCGAGTCGGGATGGCTGTAGGAAAAAGTAAAACTGTTATTATGTCAATCAGTTCAAAAACACTATTCCATTTTCTGCCTAAAGAGCAGTTTCTGATGGACACATTGAAAAGAGGTTTTTGGCCAAGGTACACAATTGAGCATTTTTGGGGTGAAAAGCATTTTGCCATCCCGATGGTCTGTTTCTGTGATATTCCTCTATCTCAGATATCACTCCATGTCAAGAAGTACAGTAAGTCAGGGGGATATGGAATAGGAATGTCTAAAAGTTGGGCTATGAAGAAGGGGATAACCCCAGTATTGTATTTATCCTATAAGAACGAATTCATGTATAGTGAGATTAAGAATTATGCAAAAAGTTTAAGTTCGAAGGACATTGCAACAAATGCCAGTGATATGTGTATGAAACAACGTTTATTGTATTATGCAAAGCGTACCACAGAAAGTAGTTTTGAATTAAATCTAAGTAATAGCAATGTTGATGAAGAAGCGAAGAGAGAAAAGAAGTACAAATACTATAACGAAAGAGAGTGGAGATATGTACCTCAGATTTCTGAAGAGGTTCACTTAGAGATTATAAATCTAAAGGAAAAGGAGGAGGAAAAAATAAAAAATGAATTGAGCGAACACACAAGAAACCAATGGCTGGATTTTACTGTAAATGATGTTGAATACATTTTCGTTCCCAGTGACTTAATACGTAAGACATTCATAAATACCATATATAAATCTAAAAATCTAAAGGAAGAGGATAAACTTGCCTATATTTCGAAGTTAATCACGATAAAACAAATAAAAGAGGATTTTTAAATCTAAACGGCATGAAAACAATGAACTTTAAACATTTTTTAGCATCGCTGTTAGCGATGCTGGCTGCAGTGAATGTCCATGCCGAGGTATATAGTGGTACCTGCGGCGATAATCTTACATGGGAACTGAATACCGCAACGGGCGTGCTTTCCATTGATGGTACGGGGCACATGAAAGATTATGGCTGGAGTGGAAACACTAAAACCTCTGCGCCTTGGGGTAAATACGTTAATGATATCAAGAGTCTCACGGTAGGAAACAATGTAACAAGTATAGGCTTTGCTGCGTTCGCTGGCTGCAGTGGTCTGACCTCTGTCACCATTCTAGAGAGTGTGACAAGCATCGGTTCTTATGCGTTCCGTAACTGCTCGGGGCTGACCTCCATTACCATCCCAGAGAGTGTGACAAGCATCGGTTCTTATGCGTTCTATGATTGCACGGGCCTAACGGAACCAGTATATAACAAAAAGATATTTGCCTATCTTCCTACTTCCTATCAAGGTGATTACACCATACCTTCCGGCATCGAAACTATCGCAGACGGTGCTTTCTCAGGCTGCAGTGGTCTGACCTCCATTACCATCCCCGAGGGTGTGACAAACATCGGTTCTTCTGCGTTCTCTGGTTGCACGGGCCTAACGGAACCAGTATATAACAAAAAGATATTTGCCAAACTCCCGACTTCCTATCAAGGTGATTACACCATACCTTCCGGCATCGAAACTATCGCAGGCGGTGCTTTCTCAGGCTGCAGTGGCCTAACCTCCATCACCATCCTCGAGAGTGTGACGAGTATCGGAGGATATGCGTTCCGTAGTTGCACGGGGCTGACTTCCATCACCATTCCCGAAGGCGTGACGAGCATCGGACAGTATGCCTTCAGTGGTTGCACAGGCCTGACCTCCGTCACCATCCCTTCGAGCGTGTCAAGCATCGGACAGTATGCCTTCAGTGGTTGCACAGGCCTGACTTCTGTCTCCATCCCCGAGGGTGTGACCAGCATTGGAGAATATGCGTTCTCTAGCTGCACAAGCCTGACTAAAGCCGAGTTTGCCAGCATTGAGCAGCTATGTGGTATAAACTTCGTTAGTTCGGTTTCCAATCCATTATATTATGCTCATCATCTATATATAAACGGAGAAGAGGTAACCGAACTTGTCATACCGGAGAGTGTAGATAGCATCGGAAAACATGCGTTCCGTAGCTGCTCGGGGCTGACTTCCGTTAGCATCCCTTCGAGTGTGACCAGCATCGGAGAAGATGCGTTCCAAGATTGCCGTCGTCTGACCTCCGTCACCATCCCTTCGAGCGTGTCGAGCATCGGACAGTATGCGTTCAGTGGCTGTACGGGCCTGACCTCCGTCACCATTCCGGAGAGTGTGACGAGCATCGGAGGCTACGCGTTCAGTGGTTGCAGTAGGTTGACCTCCGTCATCATCCTTTCAAGTGTGACGAGCATCGGAATGGATGCTTTTTATAACTGCAAGGGCCTGACTAGAGCCGAGTTTGCCAGCATTGAACAGCTATGTGGTATAAAATTCTATGGTTTGTATTCCAATCCTTTATTTTATGCGCGTCATCTTTATATAAACGGAGAGGAAGTAATCAAACTTGTCATACCGGAGAGCGTGACGACCATCGAATCCGGTGTGTTCTATGGTTGCAGTGCCCTTACCTCCGTCACCATTCCGAGCAGCGTAACAAGCATTGGAAGCAGTGTGTTCCGTGAATGTAGTGGCCTGACCTCCATTACCATCCCTGAGAGTGTGACGAGCATCGGACAGTATGCGTTCAGTGGCTGCGAGGGTATTAAGACAGTGAATGCGCTGAGCGCTACGCCACCCGCCTTGGCAGAGTCTGTGTTTAGCGTATATAGCACGGCGTTCCTCTATGTGCCGATTGGCTGCGAAGAAGCATACGGCACGGCTGAGGGATGGAAGCAGTTTGCGAAGATACGAGAGAAGGACTTCGGTACAAAGGATTGTCTACTGACGCTGAAAGGTTTTAATGGCGGCAGCGTGGCTCTGAAGTGCAAGACGCGCAGCACGTATGCCTTCCAGATACACGCGGAGGAGGGATGGAAGGTGAGCAGCATGACATTCAACGGAGCAGATGCTACGGCCAGCATAGCAGCCGACGGCTCGTACACCACACCTTCGTTGACGGACGACTCGGAAATCTGTGTTGTCTTTGAGGAGGAAGGAAGTGCTGTGGGTGCGATATCCACCGAAGATGTGCTTCGTGTTTCAG